>NZ_OLKJ01000034.1:0-736252 GCF_900291005.1 Pseudomonas sp. Kh14 | reverse complement strand
TCAAACGCGACAAAAAGTAACCAAAAAACGCTGCGCTCCCATCATCCGGCCCCTGCGCTGCGCTCCGGGGTCCCCTCTCTCCGGCCTCGCTCCCGGGAGGACCGCGCTGCAGGCCCCATCCTGGGGCCCAGCGCTTGACGGGCATCCATGCCCGTCACCTCCCTCCGCAAGGCCTACGTTCGGCCTCCTGAAGTCGCGAAGATCAAGATCAAGATCAAGATCAAGATCAACAGCAACAGCAACAGCAACAGCAACAGCAACAGCAACGCAGCAACAGCACAGTACAGTTTTGCCTTGTTATTTCCATTGACTGTACTGGCCGGTGACTCCGCATAATGACGCCTCGAATTCACCCGGAGGTGGCATGAGCAAGGCAGTCCTGGTACTGGTGGAAACCGTCGACGATTACCTGCCCATGCTGGAGCAGGCCGGCTACCACCTGATCCGTGCCCCTCGCCGCAACTGCGTATTCGACGACGAGCCGACAGTGCCCGATGCACTCAAGGCCTTGCCCAACACCGTGCTCACACCCCACGTGGCTGGCCAATCGCCAGAAGCCGCGCGCGACACGGTGGCCTTGGTGCTGCGCAACCTGCAGGCGTTCTTTGCCGGTGAGCCAGTTTTGACCCCGGTACGCCCTTAACCCTTTTTCCAGATATCTGCCTGGCAGCGCCCGGGTAACAAGGAGTGTGTGCATGCAACTCGAAATCTTCCAGGTCGATGCCTTTTCCACTGAACCGTTCGGTGGCAACCCGGCCGCAGTGATCCCGCTGGACAGCTGGCTGCCGGACGATGTGCTGCAGCGCATCGCTGAAGAAAACAACCTGTCAGAAACAGCCTACTTCGTGCGCAAAGGCGAAACGATCGACCTGCGTTGGTTCACCCCCACCGTGGAAGTCGACCTGTGCGGCCATGCTACCTTGGCCTCGGCTTACGTGCTGTTCGAGCAACTGGGTGAGCAGGCGCAAGTGCTGCGCTTCAATACCCGCAGTGGCGAGTTGCGCGTCAGCCGTGGCGCTGATGGCCTGCTGGCCATGGACTTCCCCGCCAAGCAACCCGTAGCGGTCGACATGCCAGCGGGTCTTTTGCAGGCGCTGGGCTTGAGCCAGGCGAATGCGGTGTACCGTAGCGACGATTATGTGGTGGTGATCGATGACGCCATGCTGCTCGAAACGTTGAAACCCGACTTTGTTGCGCTATCGGCCTTCGACGTCCGTGGCATTGCCGTGACCGCGGTAGGGCGTGGCTTTGACTTCGTCACCCGCTGGTTCGGCCCGCGGGTTGGTGTGAATGAGGACCCGGTAACCGGTTCGGCACATACCTCGCTGGCGCCGTTATGGGCCCAAAGGCTGGGCAAGAACGTGCTGAGCTGCGAGCAGGGCGGGGCACGCAAAGGGCAGTTGCAGTGTGAAGTGCCGGGCAATGGCCGCGTGATCATCAGTGGGCGGGCGGCGTTGTACCTGCGGGGCAATGTGTACATCTAGTATGGCGTGCGATGCCCTGGGGGGCTTCTATAATTGCAGGCCCATCTTTCCGTTCAAGGAGCCACCCATGGCCCTGGAAAAACAAGGCACCTGCCTGTGCGGCGACACGCGGCTGACGGTCACCGTCGACAATACCCATATCAGCGCTTGTCATTGCAGCATGTGCCGCAAGTGGACCGGCGGCCCGCTGCTGGTAGTGCACTGCAGCAAGCCTCCGCTGATCGAAGGTCGTGCGCCGAGCGTCTATGATTCGTCCGACTGGGCCCAGCGTGCTTTCTGTGGCCGCTGTGGTACCCACCTGTACTACCGGCTCAAGGCCAACGACTTCCATGCCGTGCCGGTCGGCCTGCTCGATGGCGACCACGCCTGGGATTTCGACCTGCAGATCTTCGTCGAACAGAAACCCGCGTGGTACTGCTTCGCCAATCAGACCAAAGAGCTGTCCGGCCAAGAGGTGTTCGAGCAGAACAGCTGATTCAACGTCATGTCTGTACGGAGGCATTCCGTCGGCGAATGCCTCCGTACAATTCTGCGTGAACTTGCCAAACCGGTGCATTCCTGAGAAAAGGGCGGTCTTGTTTTTCAGCGTTTTGGAGTGTACCCGTGAGCCAAGAACTGCAGATCATCGACCTGGTCGAGGGAGACGGCAAAGCCGCCGTCAAAGGTGCCCTGATCACCACCCAGTACACCGGCTGGCTGGCCGATGGCAGCGAGTTCGACTCGTCCTGGTCGCGCGGTAAGCCGTTCCAGTGCGTGATCGGTACCGGCAGGGTAATCAAAGGCTGGGACCAAGGCCTGATGGGCATGCGCGTAGGCGGTAAGCGCAAGCTGCTGGTACCGGCGCACCTGGGGTATGGCGAACGCAGCGTGGGGGCGATCCCGCCAAATTCGGACCTGACCTTCGAGATTGAACTGCTGGAAGTGCTCACGCGGGATGATTGAGTGTTCGCGTTGCAACTCGAGGTTCTTGCACCTTACACAATTGCGCAACACCCAGCCCCTAACCTAGGCCTTGCCCAGGGAACGGCATTCACCTCCAGGGAGGAACCAAACGGGTTCAGGGCACTCTGACCCTCACTCGTGCCAAGGATGGCATTCACTACAAGGATGCCCTCTAACGGATGGGCGATGTGGCGGGTAAACCCGATTTTCTCTGCCACACGAGCCTGCCTTTATGAAGTTGCCAACATTCTTTCGCCGTCGCCGTCACTTGCTGCTGAGCCTGGTGCTCACTGCCATCGCCGCGCCGCTGGCGCTGGAGGCTGTCGAAAGCCGGGCACAACCGGTGGATGGCACCCAGACCCTGGTGTTTCTGCGTCATGGAGAGAAGCCGGGCGAGGGGCTCGGGCAGTTGAACTGCCAAGGCCTCAACCGTGCGCTGGACCTGGCCACTGTACTGCCCGAGCGCTTCGGCAAGGCCGACTATGTGTTTGCCGCCAACCCCACGCGGCATGTCGAGGAAGGCAGCAGGGATGAAAGCTACAGCTACATCCGCCCATTGATGACCATCACCCCCAGTGCCATCCGCCTCGGCTTGCCGGTGAATATCGACTACGGCGCCAACGATACTGCTGAACTGGCCGATGAGTTGCTGAGCAACAAATACCGCAATGCGACCATCTATACCGCCTGGTCCCACGGCTACCTGCCGGAACTGATCAACACGGTGGCCGGCAAGGCCTTGGGGGAGGAGCGGGTAATCACCGAGGACTGGAGCGGCGAAGACTTCGACACCCTCTACGTACTGACCCTGACCTGGCACGATGGCAAGGCCAGCCTGCTGAGCCGCAATGTGCGTCAGGGCCTGAATGACGGTGCGCATAGCTGCCCGACCTGATCCGCTGGTACTGTTTGGCAAGGAAGCCGGAACAGGGATGAGCGATGAAGCAGCGGGTAACGGTGATCGGTGGCGGAGTGGTGGGCCTGGCGACGGCTTACGCGCTGGTTCGGGAAGGGCGGTCGGTTGATCTGATCGAGGCCCGCGACAGCCTGGCGTCGGCCACCAGTTTTGCCAATGGCGGGCAATTGTCTTATCGCTATGTGGCGCCGCTGGCTGATGCCGGGGTGCCGTGGCAGGCGCTGGGCTGGCTGTTGCAGGACGAGTCGCCATTGCGCTTGCGCTTGCGCATGGACCCGGCCCAGTGGCGCTGGCTGCTGGCATTCACCCTGGCTTGCAGGCGTAGCGTCAATCGCCGTAATGCCGGGCAATTGCTTGAGCTCGCGCTTTACAGCCAGGCCGTTCTGGCGCAGTGGCGCGAACACCAGAACCTGGGGGATTTCGCCTGGCGGCGCAATGGCAAGCTGGTGGCTTTTCGCAGTGAACGGGCCTTTGCCCAAGGCCGGGAACAGTTGACGGACCCGTCCAGTCAACAGGTGCTGGCGGCTGCCGAGCTGCGCGGGTTGGAGCCTGCCCTGGATGGCGCACCGTTTGTGGGTGGCGTGTTCACGGCGGGCGAAGAGGTTGGCGATTGTCACCTGTTTTGCTTGCGGCTGGAGGCGCTATTGCGCGCGTCGGGCCAGTGCCGCTTCCTGCTTGGCCGGCCGGTGACGCAATTGGTTCAGCGCCAGGGCCAGGTCGTGGCACTGCAACTGGGCGATCAGCAACTGGACGTGGAGCAGTTGGTGCTGTGTGCCGGGCATCGCGGTCCAGGCTTGGCATTACCGGGAGTGCATATACCGGTTTACCCGCTGAAGGGCTACAGCCTGACCGCACCGATCAGCGCCGGGCACCTGCCCCCGGAGGTGAGCCTTACCGACTATGAGCGCAAGATCGTCTATGCACGCCTGGGGCAGCAGCTGCGGGTAGCGGCGATGGTGGACATTGTCGGGTTCGACGAGTCGGTGGACATGCGCCGTTTGCAGAGCATGCGGCGGCTGGCGCTGGAGACGCTGCCGAGGGCGGCGGATTATGGCCAGGCGGTGGAGTGGGCGGGGATGCGACCAGCGACACCGACCGGGGTGCCGATCATAGGTGGGACGGTGTATCGCAACCTGTGGCTGAACCTGGGGCATGGGGCGTTGGGGTTCACCTTGGCCTGTGGCAGTGCGCAGCGTTTGGCCCGGATGATGCGTTAACCGGGCCGGCCTCTTCGCGGCTAAAGCCGCTCCTACGAGGACCCCAACGGTATTCAGGCGTGTGGGTGGTCCTGTAGGAGCGGCTTTAGCCGCGAAGAGGCCGGTACAGGCGAAGAATATCTAGCGGCCAAAGCGCATCGGCCAGCCCACCACTTTCTTCGCCCGTGGCGTCGCATAGGTGCGCACTTTGGACGTGCTCAAACCCATGCGCACCAGCGATTCGGCAATGGTCACCGCTGCACTCACACCATCCACCACCGGCACGCCGGTGCGTTGGCGAATCTGCTCGTCCAGCCCGGCCATGCCGCCACAACCCAGGCAAATCACCTCGGCCTTGTCGTCACGCACGGCGCGTTCGGCCTGCTCGACAATCGCCTCCACCGCCCGCAGCGGGTCGGCTTCCAGTTCCAGCACCGCCAGCCCGCTGGCTCGCACCGAGGCGCAGCGGTCATACAGGCCCGAGAGCTTCAGGCGGTCCTCGATCAGTGGCACGGTGCGGTCGAGCGTGGTTACTACGGAATAGGCGTGGCCCAAATACATTGCCGTGCTGGCGGCGGCGTCGGTAATGTCCACCACAGGCACGTTGAGCAGTTCCTGCAGGCCTTCGCGGCCATGTTCGCCATAACCGGCCTGGATCACGGCATCGTAGGGCCCTTCAAAGGCCAGGACCCGGTCCATCACCGCGATGGCCGCCAGGTAGCTCTCGAAGTTGCCCTCCACCGATTCGGCGCCGAACCAGGGTGTGAGGCCGACGATTTCGGTACCGGGTGCGGCCACCGCACGGGCCTGTTCGGCAATGGCGTGGGTGATGGCTTCGGTAGTGTTGACGTTGGCGATCAGAATGCGCATGGGCAGTCCTCCCTGACTAATGGCTGCTGTGGTCGACGGCGATGCACTCGCCGCTGATGTCGTGGTATTGGCGGTTGCGTGGGGCGATCAACAGATAGAGGGCGGCGGCGATGCCGGCACCGATCAGCCAGGAGAACGGCGCGATACCCTGGAAGTTGGGCACCAGTGCCAGCACGATGGCCAGCAGTGCGGCCGGCACGAAGGCGGCCACGGCACGCAGGTTGATGCCCTTGCTGTAGTGATAGGCGCCGGCCGGGTGCTCGGTATACAGCTCTGGCACGTTGATGCAGCCTTTGCGCAGCAACCAGTAGTCGGACATGATCACGCCGTACAGCGGGCCGAGCAGGGCGCCCAGGCCCGACAGGAAGTACACGATCACCAGCGGACTGTTGTACAGGTTCCACGGCAAAATCAGCACCGCCAGGGTGGCGCTGATCAGCCCGGCACGGCGGAAGTTGAGATGGCGCGGCGCCAGGTTGCTGAGTACGAAGGCCGGGGCGACGAAGTTGGCCATGATGTTCACCGCCACGGTGACGATCAGGAAGGCCAGGCAGCCGAGCACCAGGAATGGCGTGCTGGGTATGGCGGCAACGATCTGCGTCGGGCTGTCGATGATCTGGCCGTTGATCTGGAATTGCGCGCCGCACAGCACCACGGTGATCACGGCGAACACCAGGATGTTCACCGGCAGGCCCCAGAAGTTGCCGACGCGGATGGTCTTGCGGCAAGGCGAGGAGCGGGCGAAGTCACAGAAGTTCAGCACCAGGGTGCCGTAGATCGCCAGCCACAGTGCGCCGCCGGCGAAGATGTTGCGCCACATCTCGTAGCCGGTCAGCGGGGTAGCCACCGACCAGGCAATGCGCGCGTCGGCCTTGAAGTACATGAACACCGCCAGGGCGGCGACGGTCAGCAGGATCACTGGCCCGGCAAAGGCCTCGTAACGGCGCACCATCTCCATGCCGTAGGCCAGGATCACCAGCTGTACCAGCCAGATCGATACGAAACATACCCAGCCCAGGCTCGACAGGCCGAGGATGCTGTCGTGGTCGTAGGCTGCAAGTTGCGGCCACACGGCGGTGAGCAGCACCCGCAGCACCACCGATGCCAGGTAGGTCTGGATGCCGAACCAGGCGATGGCGATGACGGCACGGATCAGCGCCGGGATCTGCGCGCCGTGGATGCCGAAAGCAATGCGGCTGATGACCGGGAACGGTACCCCGGTTTTCTGCCCCATATAACCCGACAGGTTCATGAAGAAGTACACCAGTGCCGCGCCGATGGCCAGCGACAGCAGAATTTGCCAGCCGCCCAGGCCGAGGGCGAACAAGCCCATGGCGAACGAATAGTTGGCGATATTGTGCACATCGTTTGTCCACAACGCGAAGATGCTGTAGCCGCCCCAGCGACGGCCTTCCATAAGCGTGGGCGCCAGGTCGCGGTTATGCAGGCGCGGGCTGAGAACAAGGTCCGGCTGGTGGCCGGCAAGCGTGGACGCGGGGTGTGTGCTGGCGACGGATTGTTCAGGGGCAAGGTCGAGGCTGCTACTCATTCCGGCGGGCTCCTGATGCACATGGACTGCGATGAGCGGGCATGCGCACGGGCTCGCCATCTCGTCGGTGCAGCGTTGGCATCACAGGGTTGTGGGCGCGGCGGCTGACATTGGGTCGGCGTCGCGGATTCTTGTGTACCTATGTTTTGTTTAAGTTGTATACAAAACACGAACACACAAAAGCGAGTTCCATGCCAAAGGAAGAGCAGGTTTCAACAGGCGATCATTTCTAACTTATCTTTTTGAAAGGTAAGTTGATGAAATACAGAGAATATAAGTTGACCAAACGAACAAGTTTAAATTTTTGAAAGATTGATTAGTTGATCATTTGGTCAAAATAACGGGTGGAAAGTGTGTAACGAATTGGGGCGCTACTGAAGAAAGTGCACACAAAAATGGCACCTATGGTTACGTTTTTGTGTACAAAAAATAGTCAACTTTCTGTGTTGACCTCTTCGCGGGCACCCCTGCAAGGAGGCCAGTACAGAGGCCAATCAATCCATTGGCGGCAACCGCCGCTTGACCGGGGTCTTCTTGATGATCGCGGTATTGGTCTCAGCCAGCACATTCATGAGGTCGAGCAGCGTGTCCAGCTGCTCCATCGAGCGCACATGCAGTCGGGCGACGAAGCAGTCTTCGCCAATGACCTTGTCGCATTCGGTGAACTCAGGGATGGCAATGATCTGGCGCTCCACTTCTTGCAGCTTCCCCGGTAGCGGACGGATGCGCACGATCGCCTGCAACTGGTAGCCAAAGGCGCGTGGGTCGACCTCCACGGTATAGCCGCGCAGCACACCACGCTCTTCCAGCCGGCGCAGGCGCTCGCTGACGCTGGGTGCGGACAGCCCGCTGACCTGCGCCAGAGCCTTGAGCGAGCGGCGCGAGTCCTCCATCAGTGCGTTGATCAATAATTGGTCAATGGCATCGGTCATGCTCACCTCATCAGGTAATTCGTGTTATCTGCCTTGATAGTAAAGGTAGGTTGGCGAAAATGCCTTGGTTATCCGCTGGATGGCCAGCCTGCAGCCTTTGCATACTGTTGCCATTATCAAAGGGAGGTTTGAGATGGACAGTTCATTGCGCCGTGGCTCGCTGGAAATGGTGGCCGCCATGCTGATTTCCGGGACCATTGGCTGGTTCGTGCTGGTGTCCGGCCAGCCGGTGCTGGATGTGGTGTTCTGGCGCTGCGTGTTCGGTGCCGTGACCTTGCTGGCGATTTGCGCCGCGTTTGGCTTTCTGCGCCCAGGCGTGATCAGCCGCACGGCATTTTTGCTGGCGATTGCCAGCGGGGTGGCCATTGTCGGCAACTGGCTGCTGTTGTTCGCTTCGTACGCACGGGCGTCGATTGCCATCGGCACGGCGGTTTACAACGTGCAGCCATTCATTCTGGTGGGGCTGGCGGCGCTGTTTCTGGGCGAAAAGATCACCTTGGCCAAGGTGACCTGGCTGAGTGTGGCGTTCCTCGGCATGCTGGCCATCGTCAGTGCCCATGGTGCTGGGCAAAGTAATGGCGAGGACTATCTGCTGGGGATTGCCCTGGCGCTGGGGGCGGCGTTTCTGTATGCAATCGCGGCCTTGATCATCAAGCGCCTGAGTGGCACGCCCCCGCACCTGATTGCGCTGATTCAGGTAACCACGGGTGTGTTGCTGCTGGCGCCATGGGTCACGCTTGGCGGGTTGCCGGTCGAAGTGCCGGCGTTGGCCAGCTTGTTGACACTGGGGATGGTGCACACCGGCCTGATGTATGTGCTGTTGTACAGCGCCATCCAGCGTTTGCCCACGGCGTTGACCGGTGCGCTGTCGTTCATTTACCCGATTGCGGCAATTCTGGTGGACTGGGTGGCGTTCGGGCACCGCCTGGTGCCGCTGCAGTGGCTGGGCGTGGGGTTGATCCTGCTGGCGGCAGCGGGCATGCAGCAGGGGTGGTGGTTCCGCTCGGCGCGGCATCCTGTAGGCGCGGGTTTACCCGCGAAGAGGCCCGCAAGGTAGAATGCCGCTTTTTGCCAGCCTGCGATCCGCCATGACCTCGCCCATCGACACCCTTGAGCAACACCTGCTTGCCGCCCTCGACCCTGCACCACGGGAAACCCGCCGCCTGTTTCACGGCCGCGGCCGCTGCTGGCAGGGCCTGGAGCAGGTCACCGTCGACTGGCTGCAGGGCGTGCTGTCGGTCGCCTTGTTCCGTGAGCCGCCCGAAGGCCAGCTCGCCGAACTGGAAGCCATGCTGTGCAGCTTGGCCGATCGCCCGCAGTGGACGGGTCAGGCTGTCATCATCCAGCACCGCTACCTGCCCGACAGCCCGGGCCAGTGGCTGCTGGGTGAGCCGTGCCAGCAACGCGAAGTGATCGAGGACGGCCTGACCTACCTGCTGGACCTGGGCGTGCGGCAAAACAATGGTCTGTTCCTCGACATGCGCTATGGCCGCCGCTGGGTGCGCGAGCAGGCGGCGGGCAAGCGCGTGCTGAACCTGTTCGCTTACACCTGTGGCTTTTCGGTGGCAGCAATTGCCGGCGGTGCCGAGCAGGTGGTGAACCTGGACATGGCCAAGTCGGCGTTGTCGCGGGGCCGGGATAACCACCGCCTGAATGGCCATGATGCCTCGCGAGTGGCGTACCTTGGGCATGAGCTGTTCAAGTCGTGGGGCAAGGTGCGCAAGTACGGGCCTTATGACCTGATCATCATCGACCCGCCGACCTTCCAGCGCGGCAGCTTTGTGCTGACCCAGGATTACGCGAAGATCCTGCGGCGTTTGCCGGAGTTGTTGAGCGAAGGCGGGACGGTGCTGGCGTGTGTCAACGACCCGGGCATCGGGCCGGAATTCCTGATCGAGGGAATGGCAGAGCAGGCGCCTTCGCTGGCGTTTGTCGAGCGGTTGGAAAACCCGCCGGAGTTTCCGGATGTGGACCCGGCTGGCGGGCTGAAGGCCTTGGTATTCCGTCAGGTTTGATGCTGCCCTTGCTGGAAGCTTCGCGGGCGAGCCCGCGAAAGGGCCGGTGCAGGCGAATTCAAGCCCCCAGGGCCTGCAGCGGCAGCGGGTACACCTGGGCAAAGCGGTCCACCCCGGATACCTGTAACGGCCCTTGCAGGTTGATGCGCAGCAGCGGGTCTTCGCTGATCGACTTGCCCACCTCATGGATCAGCGCGAGTGACGCATCCACATCACTGTCGTAAGTGAACTGCACCGAGAAGAACGCATAGGCGAACTGCCGCGACTGGTTGGTAACCGCCTTGATCTGACCAAACGGCACCGAGTGCACGAAGCCTTTGCCATCGCGCAGCCGCTACGGATCGTCAGGCTTTCGACTGTACCGGTATGGCCGGAATCGAGCACTACCCAGTCGCCGATGGAAATGGAATCCTCGATGAGGATGAACAACCCGGTAATCACATCGTGCACCAGCTGCTGCGAGCCGAAGCCGATGGCCAGGCCGATCACCCCGGCACCGGCCAGGAACGGCGCGACGTTGGTGCCCAGGTTGGCCATGGTGGTGATGGTGTAGATGACGATCAGGACCACTTTGATCGCATTGTGCAGCATCGGCAGGATGGTCCGCACCCGGGTGCTCGGCTGACGCGCGCTGCGGCGGCCGACGGGGGCTTGAGTGCTTCCTGGATGTCCGTATCGAGTACCACCCACAGCAGCCAGGTGACCAGCAGGATCAAGGCAATGCTCGACAGCGAGTTGCTGATCGCCTGGCCCAGGCTGTTGCTCAGGGCGAAATCGACCACCGAGAAGCCCCAGATGCGCCCCAGCAGCTCGATGAAGGTAACGGCCATGTCGATGCGCAGTAGCGCGTGGGCGAGGCTGCGCAGCAGCTCCTTACAGGGGCGTACCCGCGCATCCCTTGTATGAGCCGAGGTGAACGGCACGCTGTTGTCCGGCAGGCGGGTTACCAGTTGTTCGGCACCTTACTGGCCTGTGCCAACGACCCAGGCATCGGGCTGCAGTTCCTAATCGAAGAGTTGTCCTTGCATGCCCCGGCGCTGGCGTTCGCCGAGCGGCTGGCGAATCCGCTGGTTTTTTCGGATGCGGGCGTGGAGGAGCACTCAAGGTGATGGAGTTCTATTATAAATACGTCATTATTCATCCGTTAATGTAGGATTTATCTTACGGGTATAATTTATTTATATTAATTGTGTGAGGATTAATTGTTTTTACAATTTTTAATATTTGCAATGAAGTTGGCCGTCTACTAGGATCCGAGTTCCTATTTGGATGCGGCGCCGACAATCAGTGATCGGCTTGATCAAGGCAGGGAGAATGCCAATGTTCAACACTTACCAGCGATGGCTCGTATTGGCCGTCCTGTCCTTCGCCTTGCTATTGGTTGCGATCGACATGACGGTCCTTTACATCGCCTTGCCCACACTTACCCATGCGCTCGGGGCATCTACCTCCGAAAAGCTGTGGATCATCAACATGTATCCCCTGGTCGTCGCCGGCTTGTTGCTGGGTGCTGGCACCTTGGGTGATCGCATCGGCCACCAGCGATTGTTCGTGATCGGCCTTGTGCTGTTCGGTGCGGCGTCGCTTCTGGCTGCATTCGCGCCATCTTCTGCGCTGCTAATCCTGGCTAGGGGCGCGCTGGGCGTCGGTGCGGCGGCCATGATGCCGGCCACGCTGGCGATCATCAGCCTGACCTTCGAGGATGAGCGTGAGCGTGGTTTTGCCATCGGCGTCTGGACGGCCGTGGCTTCCGGTGGTGCAGCGATTGGTCCGCTGATAGGGGGGACGCTGCTCGAGCATTTCTGGTGGGGTTCCGTGTTTCTGATCAACGTGCCCATCGTGCTGGTGGCCCTGGTGTTGTCCTTGCTGCTGATCAGGAACACGCAACAGGCCAACGCCGGGCCATGGGACTTGCTTGGCTCCCTTCAGGCGATGGTAGGGCTCATCAGCCTGGCGTACCTGATCAAGGAATTCGCCAAGCCCGAGCCCTCGCTGGTGGCGGCGCTGGGGGCGTTGGCCATCTGCGCGGGCTTCGGCTGGATGTTCGTGCGCGGGCAGCGCAAGCGTGGTTTTCCGTTGATCGACCTGCAGATTTTCCGCAGCCCCGCGTTCTCCTCTGCGGTCATCGCCAGCCTGGCCGCGGCCGGCTGCCTGATGGGCATCAACCTGGTACTGAGCCAGCGCCTGCAACTGGTTTTCGGGCTATCCCCGCTCGAGACCGGCCTTTATTTCCTGCCCCTTTCCGTGGGAGCGATCGTGGCCGGTCCGTTAAGCGGCTGGTTGCTGCCCAAGGTCCGTTGTGATCGGTTCCTGGTGCTCGCACTGTTGATCTACGCCGGTGCCATTGGCCTGTTCATGTACAGTTTCAGCCAGTCGGTCGCCCTGCAACTGCTGCTGCTGTTCGTCATGGGTGCTTGCGTAGGGGCGAGTATGACCGGGGCGTCCACCACCATCATGGCCAGCGCGCCGCCGGAGCGAGCGGGGATGGCCGCTTCGGCCGAGGAAATTTCCTACGAGCTGGGAGGAGGGTTGGGCATCGCCTTCATGGGTAGCCTGATGTCGGTGGTGTACAGCCGCTCGCTGGTCGTGCCCGAGCAGGCCGCCGACGCGGCGCGCCTGCAGGACGGGATCGACAGCGCGCTAGCCGCTGCCGCGCAAATGCCCGCCCCGCTGGGGCAGGAAATCGCTGTGAATGCGCGATTGGCGTTCGACCAAGCGGTGTCCTCGGTAATGATGGCCACCATGGGGGTACTCGTGGTCATCGCACTGTTGGTGTTTGTGAACTTTCGAAGGTATTCGACAGTTTCTGCCGAACAGCAAGTTTCTTCTTAATTTAGTCAAATAATGCTCGCCCCGGAATTGTTCAGTTGAATAGTTTCGGGTCTGGATTTGTGCTGCTTTAAATTTGGAGAGGTGGCATGCGCCTATTATTGGGGCAATTGTATGATCAGCGTGCGGCCTTGCATCTGGAACAGCGTTATGTCGGCGAAGTCCTGATACCGCAGGAGCATCTAATGTGGTGTTTCAGAGAGAGGGCTTTTGACAGGCGCATAAAAAATCCGATGCTCGTTTCCAAGCGTCGGATTTTGCGGCCTACAGGCTAAAGGTCAATGAGTCTGTCTTAACTGACTGGCATTAGGCCAGATGCCCCCTTACGGCTATTGGTTGGTATAGATCTGGTCAAACACCCCACCATCATTGAAGTGGGTCTTCTGCACGGTACGCCAGTCACCGAAGGTTTTCTCCACCGACAGGAAGTCCACTTTCGGGAAGCGGTCGGTGTACTTGGCCAGTACCGTCGCATCACGCGGGCGCAGGTAGTTGTTGGCGGCGATCTCCTGGGCTGCGGGTGACCACAGGTACTTCAGGTATTCCTCGGCTACGGCCTGGGTGCCTTTCCTGGCCACCACCTTGTCGACCACCGTCACCGGTGGCTCGGCTTCGGCCGATACGCTTGGGTAGACCACTTCGAACTGGTCGCGGCCGAACTCGCGGGCGATCATCTCGGCTTCGTTTTCGAAGGTGACCAGTACGTCACCGATCTGGTTGGTCATGAACGTGGTGGTGGCCGCACGGCCACCGGTGTCCAGCACGGGTGCCTGCTTGAACAGCTTGCCGACGAAGTCGCGGGCTTTGCTTTCATCGCCGCCTTGCTTGAGTACGTAGCCCCAGGCCGACAGGTAGGTATAGCGGCCATTACCCGAGGTTTTCGGGTTGGGCACGATCACCTGCACACCGTCCTTGAGCAGGTCGGGCCAGTCTTTCAGGGCTTTCGGGTTGCCCTTGCGCACGATGAACACAGTGGCCGAGGTGAACGGCGCGCTGTTGTTCGGCAGGCGGGTTACCCAGTTGTCGGGCACCAGCTTGCCATTGTCGGCCAGGGCGTTGATGTCGGTGGCCATGTTCATGGTGATGACATCGGCCGGCAGGCCATCGATCACCGCACGGGCCTGCTTGCTCGAGCCGCCGAAGGACATCTGCACGTTGACCTTCTCGTTGTGCTCGGCTTCCCAGTGCTTCTGGAAGGCCGGGTTGTAGTCCTTGTAGAAGTCGCGCATCACATCGTAGGAAACGTTGAGCAGGGTCGGGGCGGCCTGGGCGAGGTTGCCCAGGGCCAGGCCTGCGGCGAGCAGCGAGGCGGTGAAGAGTTTTTTCACGATGCTTCCTTGTTCTTGAAGGTTGTTGGGGCAGATTGCCAGCGACTATAGCGGGTGGGTTTATGCGGGTTAAAGAACAAAAAATGCTTTGGTTATGCTTCTGCCCGTGCCGGCCTCTTCGCGGGTAAACCCGCTCCTACAGGGACCGCGCACGGTCCGGGCCTGTGGTTATCCTGTAGGGGCGCGTTTACCCGCGAAGAGCCCGGCGCAGGCGCTATCACGCTTTGGGAAACAACCCATTCCCACAGCGAGAGCAGAACGCCGCCCCAGGCTCGTGGGTCTTCTTGTGGCAGGTCGGGCAATCATGCTGCAGCTGCTCCCCGCGCATGGCATTGGCTAGCTCGGCAGTGAAGATGCCGGTCGGCACGGCGATGATCGAGTAACCGGTGATCATCACCAGCGACGACAGCACCTGCCCCAGCGGGGTCTTCGGCACGATGTCGCCAAAGCCCACTGTGGTCAGGGTGACGATGGCCCAGTAGATGCCTTTGGGGATGCTGGTAAAGCCATGCTCAGGCCCTTCGATCACGTACATCAGCGTGCCGAACACCGTCACCAGCGTCGATACCGTCACCAGGAACACGATGATCTTCTGCTTGCTGCCGCGCAGCGCTTCCAGCAGGTAGTTGGCCTGCTTCAGGTACTGGCCGAGCTTGAGCACGCGGAATATCCGCAGCATCCGTATCACGCGGATGATCAACAGGTACTGGGCGTCGCTGTAGTACAGCGCGAGGATCCCCGGCACGATCGCCAGTAAATCGACCAGGCCGTAGAAACTGAAGGCGTAGCGCAGCGGCTTGGGCGAGCAGTACAGGCGGGTGATGTATTCGGCCAGGAAGATCGCGGTAAAGCCCCACTCGATGCCGGCCAGCAGGCCGGCGTAGCCCTGGTGGACCTCGTCGATGCTGTCGAGAATGACGGTGACCAGGCTGGCCAGGATGATCAGCAGCAGGATCTTGTCGAAGCGGCGGCCGGCTACGGTGTCGGTCTGGAAGACCATGATGTAGAGGCGTTCGCGTAAAGATTGCGGGGTGGACATGTGAGATATTCCTGAGCCTTGATCTGCAAGCGTAGAGGGTCTTTGTCGGAGCTTGCAACGCGAAAATTCGGAGCCGACCTAATAAAAATGCCAGTTTCCTACATCCCGCATCCGATGCAGTATGAAACTAATAGTGCTACGGCCAGGGACTTGAAATGTATATGGCTACTTGGGTTTTAGTGTAAAGGTGCAGCACATGTCGGCTTCAGAACCGCGTCGTTCGCAGGCGCTACTGTTTTATCAATCTGGTCAGTTAGTGTGTGTATTGAATAACGGCAGCGAGCGACTGGTACAGGCTGCGGGTCATGTGCTGTTCCAGCAGGGCGCGTCATCTGCCTTATTGTTGGCCGACGGTGCCAATTCGGTGAATGGGGTTTTGCGTGATCAACAGCTCTTGAGAGAGGTGTACTCCCCTTATGGCTATTCATCCTCGGGCGCTGCGGCCTCTCTGGCTGGCTTCAATGGTCAATGGCGGGATCCGATCGGTAAGGCATACCCATTGGGTAACGGGCACCGGTTCTACATGCCATCACTTCGGCGTTTCAATCGCGCTGACCAGAAGAGCCCATTTGATGAAGGCGGCATGAATGCCTATGCATACTGCGGCGGTGACCCCATCAATCATGTGGATCCAACGGGGCAGTCCTGGTCAGGCCTGCTCGGAAGAGTGGTGCGTACCGTTTTGAACTGGCTGCCAAGGCGCGCAGTTGCGGCTGCGCCCACGTTCTACCCGTCACCCGCTCAAAATATTCGGCCACCTCAAGCCGTTCCACCCCTTGCGGTGATAGATGTACCAGCAAGTCTCAGGCTACATAATCTTCCAGCTTCGCTGGAGCCCGTAGTTCAGCAGGGGTTCAGGCAGCGAGTCCCTGTGTACATTTACGGGCCGGGTGCTGGGGACGAAGTGAATGTTGTCACGTACGACACTATTGGAATGGGACACCAGAGGGTTTCGGTTCGTTCGGAACCCGGGGGTATTTATCAAGGGTTTGCCGGGCAAGGTGTGGTAGTTGATGCTTCAGGTATCGATGCAAGTTTGTTCAGGGGCGACGTGCGGCGAATGTTTGCAGGCCCGTACGGCAATTACCAATACGACGAAGGGAGATTTCATTTTATCCGTCCAGTTCGTACTCGTGGTTGGGGAGGGTAAGGTGCAAGCAGGGCCCGGTTGGGCCCCATCTCTGGTTTATCTTTGCCCTATCCGTTGCTTCACGGTCTCATTACGGGCGCTATCGAACATCATGGTCAATGCACCCCTACCCAAGTGCATGAGCCAGCAGGCAACGACAAATGGCGCGGTAAGTCCCGCGATAGGCATAAGTGAGAAAACTGGCTGCAGTAGCAGCGCTAGCGCGATTGCAGTTAGTGTGACCCAGGTTTTCTCCTGTTGACGGCTGAATGCCAATGCCGCCAATGCCGCATTGAAACCATGCAGCCCCAGCCACGCCGCCTGTGCCTGATCGGCGAGCAACGCCACGCCGCCACCAATGGCCGAACCGATTACAGCCCACATCGCCGCATAGGGGTTGGCGATGAACATACCGACGATGATCAGCAACCCGGCCAAGGGCTGGTCGAGCAGGAAGATCTGGCCTATGCCGCGGGCCAACGCGTACAGCGGGTCAGCTTCGACGAAGCCGCTGGGCGAGGGGCTGGCGATTAGCAGTGTGGCCCAGCCGAGCATGACGAAGGGGGCGGTGTAGGCGACCAGCAACTTGCCGCCGCGCTTGCGCCACTGGTGCGTGATGATGCTGGACAGGCCGCCGGCGGCGATGATCAGGGGGGGCAATATGGCCGACCAGGGCAGCACGGCGCTGATCAGGGTGCCGATCAGCACGCCGTTGTAGCAGTACAGCCCGGCCTGGCGGTCGGCACGGTCATAGCCGCGTGCCTGGGCGGTGAGCAGGCCGGCCAGGGCGCCAAGCAGCGCACCGCCGACCAGGTTGGGCGCCGTCAGCAGGATGGCCAGCAGGCAGCACAGGCCGCACAGGGGGTTGCGCAGCAGCAGCACCTGGCTGAAGCCGTTGAGTAACGCCGTGGCCCAGTCGGGGCACGGGTTGACGAAATTTTTGGTGTACATGGGGCAGTCAGTGAGGTTGATGGGGGAGCGGTGGGCCTCTTTGGGCCTCGGTTTTCCGCGGTCGGGTAGAGCGGCCTTGTGTCGCGAAAGGGGCGCAACGCGCCCCGGCAATCTCAGATCAAAGTCTCGATCCGCAGCGTGTTAGTCGTACCCGGCTTGCCGAAAGGCACGCCAGCGGTGATCAGCAGCGTGTCGCCACGGCTGGCCATGCCTTGCGCCTGGGCAATTTCCAGCGCAGTAGACACAACCTCATCCACCTGACGCAGGCGGTCGTTGACCACCGAATGCACACCCCAGGCCACGCTCAGGCGCCGCGCGGTGTTCAGGTTGGGCGTCAGATTGAGGATCGGTGCCCGTGGCCGCTCGCGCGCCGCGCGCAGGGTCGAGGCGCCCGACTCGCTGTAGTTGACCAGCACCGCCACCGGCAGAATGCCGCTGATTCGGCGGATGGCGCAGCTGATGGCATCCGACACGGTCGCTTCGGCCTTTGGCCGGCTGACGTCGAGCTGGGCCTGGTAGTCCGGGCCGTTTTCAACCTGGCGGATGATCTTGCTCATCATCTGCACGGCTTCCAGCGGGTAGTCGCCCGACGCCGTCTCGGCCGACAGCATCACAGCATCGGCACCTTCGGCCACCGCGTTGGCCACGTCGGTGACTTCGGCACGGGTTGGCGCTGGCGAGAAACGCATCGACTCGAGCATCTGCGTGGCCACCACCACGGGTTTGCCCAGCTGGCGGCAGGTGCCGATGATGCGCTTCTGGATCTGCGGCACGCTTTCGGCCGGTACTTCCACGCCCAGGTCACCACGGGCCACCATGATCGCGTCTGCCAGCTCGGCGATGGCTTGCAGTTGTTCTACTGCCGATGGCTTCTCGATCTTGGCCATCAGGTAGGCGCGGTCGCCAATCAGCTGGCGCGCTTCGACGATGTCTTCCGGGCGCTGCACGAACGACAGGGCGACCCAGTCCACACCCAGCTCCAGGCCAAAGGCCAGGTCGCGGCGGTCTTTTTCGGTGAGCGGGGAGAGGTCTAGCACCGCTTGCGGTACGTTGACGCCCTTGCGGTCGGAAAGCTCGCCACCGTTCAACACCTCGGTGTCGATGGCGTCGCTGTGCTTGGCGGTCACGCGCAGGCGCAGCTTGCCGTCGTCCAGCAGCAGGTCCATGCCGGGTTCGAGGGCGGCGATGATTTCGGGGTGCGGCAGGTTGACCCGGCGGCTGTCGCCCGGGGTTTTGTCCAGGTCCAGGCGCAGGGCCTGCCCGCGTTGCAACTGCACCCTGCCTTCGGCAAAGCGGCCAACGCGCAGCTTCGGCCCTTGCAGGTCCATGAGGATGCCCAGCGGGTAGTTCAGTTGTTGTTCGACTTCGCGGATCCACTGGTAGCGCAGGGCGTGGTCGGCATGCTCGCCATGGCTGAAGTTGAGGCGGAAGATGTTCACCCCGGCTTCGACCAGCTGGCGGATATCGTCGATGCCGTTGATCGCAGGGCCAAGGGTGGCGAGGATCTTAACTTTTTTATCAGGCGTCATGATTGGGCAGTCTCGAGGATCAGGATGGCGCGGAAGTCGTTGACGTTGGTGCGGGTCGGTTCGGTGACGATCAGCGCATCCAGCGCGACGAAGTAGCCGTAGCCGTTGTTGTTGTCCAGCTCGTCGCTGGCCGACAGGCCCAACGCTTCGGCGCGGGTGTAGCTGGCTGGAGTCATGAAGGCACCGGCGTTTTCTTCCGAGCCATCGATGCCGTCGGTGTCACCGGCCAGGGCGTACACGCCCGGCAGGCCTTTGAGGCTTTCGGTGAGGCTGAGCAGGAACTCGGCGTTGCGCCCGCCACGGCCATTGCCGCGCACGGTCACAGTGGTTTCGCCACCCGACAGGATCACGCAGGGCGCTTTGAGCGGCTGGCCGTGCTGAACGATTTGCCGGGCGATACCGGCATGCACCTTGGCCACTTCACGTGATTCACCTTCCAGGTCGCCGAGGATCAGCGGGCTGAAACCGGCCTGACGGGCTTTGACCGCGGCGGCCTCGAGCGACTGCTGGGGTTTGGCGATCAACTGGAAGTGGCTGCGGGCCAAGGCCGGGTCATCGGCCTTGACGGTTTCCGAGGCCGGGTTGTTCAGCCAATCGATGACCGCTTTGGGCGCTTCGATGTTGTAGCGTTTGAGGATGGCCAGGGCGTCGGCCGAGGTGCTCGGGTCGGCCACGGTGGGGCCGGAGGCAATTACCGTGGCGAGGTCGCCCGGTACATCGGAAATGGCATAGGTGTAGACCGTGGCCGGCCAGCAGGCCTTGGCCAGGCGCCCGCCCTTGATCGCCGAGAGGTGCTTGCGCACGCAGTTCATCTCGCCGATGGTGGCGCCGGATTTCAGCAGTGCCTTGTTGATCTGCTGCTTGTCGGCCAGGGTCAGGCCTTCGGCAGGCAGGGCCAGCAGCGCCGAGCCACCGCCAGACAGCAGGAAGATGACGCGGTCTTCTTCGTTGAGGTTGCTGACCAGTTCCAGCACGCGCTTGGCCACCGCCAGGCCGGCAGCGTCCGGGACCGGGTGGGCGGCTTCGACCACCTCGATCTTCTGGCAGTTGGCGCCGTGGCCGTAACGGGTCACGACCAGGCCGGAGACTTCGCCCTGCCAGCTTTTCTCGACCACTTCGGCCATGGCGGCTGCGGCCTTGCCGGCGCCGATGACGATAACCCGACCGCTGCGATCGGCGGGCAGGTAGGGTTCGAGGACTTGACGGGGGTGGGCGGCGGCGATGGCTGTGTCGAACAGCTCGCGGAGAAGTTTTTGCGGATCGACCGACATGGCAGGCTCCCAATTATTGTTGTTCTGCAGAATCAAAAACGCCCCTGGAACTGCCTCCGTGCAGGCCGAACCAGGGGCGGGTGTTGCTCGATGCCACCATTGGGCCTGTGGTCGCAGGTTCAACGGCGTTGGCTTCTTCGTGGGCAAGCACGCTCCTACATGCACAGCTTTGAGCGATTGTGCGGTCTTTGTAGGAGCGGGTTTACCCGCGAAGAGGCCAGTGAGGCTAAAAACGATTTATTTGTCGTCGCGGATCGAGAAGTTGGCCATGTGCTCCAGGCCTTTGATCAGCGCCGAGTGGTCCCAGTTGCCGCCGCCCAGAGCCTGGCAGGTGTTGAACACTTGCTGGGCATTGGAGGTGTTGGGCAGGTTGATGCCCAGTTCCTTGGCGCCTTGCAGGGCCAGGTTCAGGTCCTTCTGGTGCAGGTTGATGCGGAAGCCTGGGTCGAAGGTGCCCTTGATCATGCGCTCGGCGTGCACTTCGAGGATTTTCGACGAAGCAAAGCCGCCCATCAGTGCTTCACGCACCTTGGCAGGGTCGGCGCCGTTCTTGGCGGCGAACAGCAGGGCTTCGGCCACGGCCTGGATATTCAGGGCGACAATGATCTGGTTGGCGACCTTGGCGGTCTGGCCGTCACCGTTGCCACCGACGCGGGTGATGTTCTTGCCCATGGCTTCGAACAGCGGCAGGGTGCGCTCGAAGGCGTTCGGGCAGCCACCGACCATGATGCTCAGGGTCGCCGCCTTGGCACCGACTTCACCACCGGACACCGGGGCGTCCAGGTAGGCGGCGCCGGTGGCCTTGATCTTCTCGGCGAAGGCTTTGGTAGCGGTAGGGGAGATCGAGCTCATGTCGATCACCACCTTGTTCGGGCCAACGCCTTCGGCCACGCCGTTTTCACCGAACAGGACGCTTTCGACCTGCGGAGTGTCGGGAACCATGACGATGATGAATTCGGCTTCCTGGGCAACTTCTTTCGGGTTGGCCAGGGCCACGGCACCGGCGGCGATCAGGTCGGCTGGCGCGGCGTCGTGGTGGGTGGAAACGAAGATGCTGTGACCTGCCTTTTGCAGGTTCTGGGCCATGGGCTTGCCCATGATGCCGGTGCCGATGAAACCGATTTTAGCCATGAGAAATTACCTCTTTGTAATTGTGATATCTCAAGCAAGCTTTGGCCCCCTGTGGGAGCGGGCTCGCCCGCGAAGCAGACAACTCGGTGGATGGCACCGGCTTTGCCGGTGTTCGCGGGCGAGCCCGCTCCCACAGGGTCCCGAGTTGTTACTCAGATTGCGTTGTGGGTTTTCAGCCAGCCCAGGCCCGCTTCGGTAGTGGTCTTGGGCTTGTACTCCGCGCCCACCCAGCCCTGGTAGCCAATGCGGTCCAGGTGTTCGAACAGGAAGCGGTAGTTGATCTCGCCGGTGCCTGGTTCGTTGCGGCCGGGGTTGTCGGCCAGCTGGATGTGGTTGATCAGCTTCAGGTTGGCTTCCATGGTGCGAGCCAGGTCACCTTCCATGATCTGCATGTGGTAGATGTCGTACTGCAGGAACAGGTTGTCGCTGCCCACTTCGGCCTGGATTTCCAGGGCCTGTTGGGTGGTGTTCAGGTAGAAGCCCGGGATGTCGCGGGTGTTGATCATTTCCATGACCAGGCGGATCCCGGCGCCCTTGAGCTTGTCAGCGGCGTAGCGCAGGTTCTCGACGAAGGTCTTGCGCACGGTAGCGCAGTCCGGGCCTTGTGGGCGGATGCCGGCCAGGGCGTTGACCTGGGTATTGCCCAGCACCTTGGCGTACTCGATGGCCTTGTCGACACCGGCACGGAACTCTTCGATGCGGTCAGGGTGGCAGGTGATACCGCGCTCACCTTTGGCCCAGTCGCCGGCAGGCAGGTTGAACAGCACCTGGGTCAGGCCGTTGGCTTCCAGCTGCTGCTTGATGTCGGCAGCGCTGAAGTCGTATGGGAACAGGTATTCGACGCCGCTGAAACCAGCATCGGCGGCAGCCTTGAAGCGGGCCAGGAAGTCCTGTTCGGTGAACAGCATGGACAGGTTGGCAGCGAAGCGAGGCATGAGTTGTCTCCTTGCGATGAAGGCCCCCAGGGCGTGCCTGGGGGCGTCAGGCGATCAGTCCAGCAGCGAGATGGCGGTTGGCGCGTCGTTGCCGACCAGGGCCAGGTCTTCGAACTCGTTGACGGCGTTGATCTCGGTGCCCATGGAAATGTTGGTCACACGCTCGAGAATCACTTCAACCACCACCGGCACGCGGAACTCTTCGGCCATCTTCTGTGCCTTGAGCAGGGCAGGGGCGATCTCAGCCGGTTCGAACACGCGGATGGCCTTGCAGCCCAGGCCTTCGACCACAGCGACGTGATCGACACCGTAGGTGGCAGCGTCGGTCGAGTTGATGTTCTCGAACGCCAGTTGTACACAGTAATCCATGTCGAAGCCACGCTGCGCCTGGCGGATCAGGCCCAGGTAGGCGTTGTTCACCAGTACGTGGACGTACGGCAGGTTGAACTGTGCGCCTACCGCCAGCTCTTCGATCATGAACTGGAAGTCGTAGTCACCTGACAGCGCCACAACCTTGCGCTTCGGATCGGCTTTCACCACGCCCAGCGCAGCAGGGATGGTCCAGCCCAGCGGGCCGGCCTGGCCGCAGTTGATCCAGTGGCGAGGCTTGTACACATGCAGGAACTGCGCGCCGGCAATCTGCGACAGGCCGATGGTGCTGACGTAGCAGGTGTCTTTGCCGAATACCTGGTTCATTTCTTCGTAGACGCGCTGCGGCTTGACCGGCACGTTGTCGAAGTGGGTCTTGCGCTGCAGGCTCGACTTGCGCTCCTGGCACTCTTCCAGCCAGGCCTTGCGGCACTTGAGCTTGCCGGCGGCTTTCCACTCGCGGGCCACTTCCAGGAACACGTCCAGTGCCTTGCCGGCATCGGAAACGATGCCCAGGTCCGGGGTGAACACGCGGCCGATCTGGGTCGGTTCGATGTCGACGTGTACGAACTTGCGGCCTTCGGTGTAGACATCGACGGAACCGGTGTGGCGGTTGGCCCAGCGGTTACCGATACCGAATACCAGGTCGGATTTCAGCAGGGTTGCGTTGCCATAGCGGTGCGAGGTCTGCAGGCCGACCATGCCGACCATCTGTGCGTGGTCGTCCGGGATGGTGCCCCAGCCCATCAGGGTCGGGATCACGGGTACGCCGGTCAGTTCGGCGAATTCGACCAGCTTGTCGCTGGCGTCGGCGTTGATGATGCCGCCACCGGCTACCAGCAGTGGGCGCTCGGCGTCATTGAGCAGGGCCAGGGCTTTTTCGGCCTGTACGCGTGTGGCGGACGGTTTGTGCACGGGCAGCGGTTCGTAGGCGTCGATGTCGAATTCGATTTCGGCCATCTGCACGTCGAAAGGCAGGTCGATCAGCACCGGGCCTGGGCGGCCGGTACGCATTTCATAGAAGGCCTTCTGGAAGGCGTAAGGCACCTGGCCTGGCTCCAGAACGGTGGTCGCCCACTTGGTCACTGGCTTGACGATGTTGGTGATGTCGACGGCCTGGAAGTCTTCCTTGTGCAGGCGCGCACGGGGCGCCTGGCCAGTGATGCACAGAATCGGGATGGAGTCGGCCGAGGCACTGTACAGGCCGGTGACCATGTCGGTGCCGGCAGGGCCGGAAGTGCCGATGCACACACCGATGTTGCCCGGGTTGGCGCGGGTGTAGCCCTCGGCCATGTGCGAGGCACCTTCGACGTGACGAGCGAGGACGTGATCGATGCCACCGACTTTCTTCAGGGCCGAATACAACGGGTTGATGGCAGCCCCCGGGATGCCGAACGCGGTATCTACACCTTCACGGCGCATGACCAGAACGGCTGCATCGATTGCTCTCATTTTGCTCATGGTTTGTGCCTCATCAATTTTGTAATTGTATACAACTTGCTTTGCGACAGAGTGTATTCACGCCTGACGGCTTAGGTCAATGGGTTTTCATCGGCTAAGCTGGCTTTCGTCAGAGCGCCCGTGAAAACGGGGGTTTGCGCCATCGCATACGATCGTTTCAAAATATTGTATACAAAAAAATCTCTCGTTGTGTTCTATTTGTTCGATCGGTTTTCAACTGCCCTTAGGGCTTCTCACAACAAGAAGAGGACCTTTCCATGAACGTTCTTAACCTGAAAGTCGCCGTCAGCCTGGTGAATGCCGCGCTGGTGGCGGGCCGCAAGATCAATGCCGCGCCGCTGACCGTGGCGGTGCTGGATGCCGGCGGGCACCTGTTGGCGCTGCAGCGCGAAGATGGCGCGAGCCTGATTCGGCCTGAAGTGGCCACTGGCAAAGCCTGGGGTGCGATTGCCCTGGGCAAGGGGTCGCGCTTGCTGGCGCTGGATGCACAGCAGCGGCCAGCTTTTTTTGCCGCCTTGAACGGGATGGGTGAGCGGCCGGTGGTGCCGGCGCCGGGTGGGGTGCTGATTCGTGATCAGGACGGCAAGGTGCTGGGTGCCGTGGGGATCAGCGGCGATACGTCGGATATTGACGAGCAGTGTGCGATCAGTGCGATCGAGGAGGTGGGGTTGCGGGCAGATGCCGGGGTAGCGGCGTAAGGCTCAAGTTAGCAGGGGCCGCTTTGCGGCCCATTCGCGACACAAGGCCGCTCCCACAGGGGCGTGCGACCCCAGTGGAATGCGGTCCCCATTGTCCATCTCAGGCCACCTCTGGCTCACATCCCTTGAGCACCATGCGGATAATGGTTTCGGCCGCCGCGTCATAATCACTGTCGGCCAGCTTGGCCTTGCCGGTCACCGCAGAAATCTGCCAGTCGAAGTCCGCATAGGTCTGGGTCGCCGCCCAGATGCTGAACATCAGGTGATGCGCGTCCACATGGGCGATCTGCCCGCGGTCGATCCAGCGCTGGATGCACTCGATGTTGTGTCGGGCCTGCTCGTTCAACTGCTCTACTTGGTTCGGTGACAGGTGCGGTGCGCCATGCATGATCTCGCTGGCGAACACCTTGGACGCATGGGGCAGATCACGCGAAATGCGAATCTTCGAACGAATGTACGCACTCAGCACTTCTTTCGGGTCGCCGTCTGCATTGAACGGCGTGGATGCCTGCATGATCGGCGCGATGATGCTTTCCAGGACCTCACGGTAAAGGTTGTCCTTGGACTTGAAGTAGTAATACACGTTCGGCTTGGGCAGGCCGGCCTTGGCCGCGATATCGCTGGTCTTGGTGGCGGCGAAGCCCTTGTCGGCGAATTCCTCGCTGGCCGCGCGCAGGATCAATTCCTTGTTGCGCTCGCGAATGGTGCTCATGGTCAGGGATCTTCCTCGTGTCTGGCCACCTCTAAGGGGGATCGGGCATGGTAGCACCGGCCTCGACGGGCGCTCAAGGCAGCGGCTTTGGGCTAGAATCCGGCACATTGACTTATTTGGATACAAGCAAACATGGCAGGAAGCAGTCTACTGGTACTGATCGACGATATCGCCACGCTGCTGGATGACGTCTCTCTGATGACCAAGGTGGCGGCAAAAAAAACCGCAGGCGTGCTGGGTGATGACCTGGCGCTGAATGCTCAGCAGGTCACCGGCGTGCGCGCCGATCGCGAACTTCCGGTTGTCTGGGCGGTGGCCAAGGGGTCGTTCGTCAACAAGGCGATCCTGGTACCGGCCGCGCTGCTGATCAGTGCGTTCATACCCTGGGCGGTTACGCCGTTGTTGATGCTGGGTGGCGCGTTCCTGTGCTTCGAGGGTTTCGAGAAGCTGGCGCACAAGTTCTTGCACAGCAAGGAAGAGGATGAGGCACAGCACGAGGCGCGCAAGGAGGCCGTTGCCGATGCCAGTGTTGACCTGGTGGCTTTTGAAAAAGCCAAGATCAAGGGGGCTGTGCGTACCGACTTCATCCTGTCGGCGGAAATCATCGCCATTACCTTGGGTATCGTGGCTGACTCGCCGCTGACCCAGCAGATCATCGTGCTGTCGGGCATTGCGGTGGTGATGACCATTGGTGTGTATGGGTTGGTAGGCGGGATCGTCAAGCTTGACGACCTTGGGCTGTGGATGGCCCGCAAAACCTCCAGGCTGACTCAGGCAGTGGGTAACGGCATCCTGCGGGCGGCGCCGTACATGATGAAAAGCCTGTCGGTGATTGGTACTGCGGCGATGTTCCTGGTGGGCGGTGGGATCCTGGTGCATGGCATCGAGCCGCTGCATCATGCCATCGAGGCGTTCAGCGAAGGGCGTGGCGGGGCGCTGACCGGGGCGTTGCTCAACGCTGGGGTCGGTGTTGTGGCCGGTGCCATGGTGCTGGCGGTGGTCAGTGCTGCGGGGAAGTTGTGGCGGGCGATCAGACCTGCCAATTGAGGCGCCTGGCCGGGGCTTTGCCCCGGTTCGCGGGTGAACCCGCTCCTACCAGGTACCGCATTTGCCTTGAACCCGGCGCGGCCCCTGTAGGAGCGGGTTTACCCGCGAATGGGCCGCAAAGCGGCCCCGGTAACTCAGGTCAGAAGTGCACCTTGACCAAGAAGCTCATGGTGTTCTGGTCGGTAGTGAAGGCGTCGCTGTCCTTGATACCGTACTTGTTCTTCCAGTAGTCATACTCCACACCCACGTACAGCTGTTTCTCACCCAGGTGCAATGCCTTGCCCAGGTCATACTTGATCTGCGGGTTGAAGTGCAGGTTGGCCTGGTAGGTGCCGCGGCGGTTCTCGTCGTTGTCCACCACCCAGTCCATGAAGCCGTCGATCAGCACGTCGGAATCGCCGACCGGAATGGTGTACGACCACACCGGGGTGATCTGCCACACGTTGTCGCCGGCACGGCTGCCGTCGGTGGTGCGGTTGTAGAAGTTCAGCTGGAAGTAGTCGAAGCCCGGGATGGCCAGGTCGAAGCCCGGGCCGATCAGGTAGGACTCGGTGTCACCCTCGCCAAACTCGTAGGTCATTGCCAGCAGCACGTCCTTGACCGGGCCAAACTCGATCTTCTGGTCGAAAATCTTGCCGAACGACAGGCGTGGGCTGATCTCACCGTAGTAGGTGTTCGGGCCGTTGCCGGCGTCTTTCTGGCCCTGGTAGAAGATCTTGTCGACGAAAATGAAGTTGTCGCCGTACTTCCAGCCATCGGCGTGCTCGAAGGTGACGGTTTGCTGAATCGCGGGGTTGACCTTGAAGTTCTTGCCCCACAGGTAGGTCAGGCTGTTGTTCTGCCATTGCAGCAGGTCGCCGCCGAAGGTGGTGCCGCAGGCCAGCAGGCCGCCGGCGAGGATCAGGCTGTTGATAGTACGCATTGCGAGTGTCGCTCCCTTGATTGATCTGTTGTCAGCGCTCGGTGTCGGCGCTTTTTTTGTCTTTTGAGTCAGCTTTTTTCGATAGGCCACAGCTGTTTGGCAAGGGTTGGGCCAACTTTTCCGGGTTGGCAAAACCTTCCTGCTCGACTTCGTTCTGAACGGATGAAAAGGGTATTTCAGGCTGGCAACACGTTGGCCAACCGCCCGAATTCATTGACTGAGCGGTCAGTAAACGCAGGCAGAATCCGTTCTGCCCTGATCGAGGGGGCGCGCAGATTACTGGCTTGCGCGCCGGGCCTCAAGTGCTCCGTCCTGGAGCGGGGTGATTCAAACTTGTGCGTTTGGTCAACTTCCTAGAAGTGTACCTTGATCAGCGCACTGGCGACGCTCTGGTTGCTGTCCAGGTTGCCGCGGCTGTCAATGCCGTACTTGTCTTTCCAGTAGCTGTATTCAAAGCCGACGTAGAGCTGTTTGGCGCCCAGGTTCAGCGCCTTGCCCAGGTCGTATTTGACCTGCGGGTTGAAGTGCAGGTTGGCGTGATAGGTGCCACGACGGGTCTGGTCGTTGTCGGTAACCCAGTCCAGGTAACCGTCGATCAGAATGTCTGACCGGCCTACAGGGATGGTGTACGACCAGCCGGGGGTAATCTGCCATACGTTGTCACCGGGGCGGCTGCCTTCGGTGTTACGCACGTAGAAATTGAGGGTGAAATAGTTGAAGCCGGGGATGTTCAAGTCAAAGCCTGGGCCGATCAGGTAGGCCTCGTTGTCGCCTTCACCGCGCTCGTAGGTCATGGCAAGCAGCACGTCCTTGATCGGGCCGAAGGCAAGCTTGCGGTCGAAGATCTTGCCCAATGACAGGCGTGGGCTGAACTCGCCGTAGTAGGTGGTCACACCTTTGCCGGGGTCGGCCTTGCCGTTGTAGAAGATCTTGTCGACGAACATGAAGGTGTCGCCGTACTTCCATTTGTTGGCGTGCTCGAAGGTGATGGTCTGCTGGATATCAGGGTTGACCTTGAAGTCCTTGCCGTACAGGTAGGTCAGGCTTTCGCCGTGCCATTGCAGCCATTCGCCTGCGTGCGAGGGGAGGGTGACCAGCAGGCTGCTGCCCAACAACAGGGACGTGGTGATGCGCTTCATGTTGTGATTCCCGGACTTATTGTTTTTGTTGGCGTTTTTTTGGCGCGCAGGCGCCCCGGGCGACCCATTCCGGCGGGTCGACGGCGTAGCAGTTACTGCAGAGGTGGACGAGGGGCGGCCATGCACCGCCCCCTTTGGCTCAATGCTGGTGACAGACGTCGTTGTGCATTGCGCGGTCGGCACCGCCAAGGATGTTGAACAGTACGTTCAACACCAGGGCACAGACCGTGGCCATGGCGATACCGCTGTGGGTGATGGGTTCCATCCACTGTGGCATCTGGGCAAAGAACTCCGGACGCACCACGGGGATCAACCCGAAGCCGACGCTCACGGCAACCAACAGCTGGTTGCGGCGGTCGCCGATGTCCGCCTCCTGAAGAATCTTGATCCCGGTGGCGGTGACCATGCCGAACATGGCGATGGACGCGCCGCCCAGTACCGCAGGCGGGATCGAGGCAATCAGGAAGGCCGCCTTGGGCAGCAGGCTGAGCAGGATCAGCAGTGCACCGGCCACGATGGTGACATAGCGGCAGCGCACCCCGGTCATCTGCACCAGGCCGATGTTCTGGGCGAACGAGGAGTGGGTGAAGGTGTTGAAGAAGCCCGCAATGAACGACGCACCGGCATCGCACAGCAGGCCGCGACGCAGCATGCCAGGGGTGACTTCGCGATCGGTCACCTTGCCCAGGGCCAGGAACATGCCGGTGGACTCGACGAAGATGATCACCACTACCAGGCACATGGACAGGATCGGCGCCAGGCTGAAGGTCGGCATGCCGAAGTGCAGGGGGGTGACCACCTGCAGCCACGGTGCGTCGTTCAGGCCCGACAGGTCGACCATGCCGATGGAGCCGGCCAGGATATAGCCAAGGCCCATGCCCACCAGTACCGACACGTTGACCCAGAAACCGCGCATGAAGCGGTTGATCAGCAGGATCACAGCCAGTACCAGGCCGGCCACCAGCAGGTAGATCGGCGAGCCGAACGTTTCTGCTTCATGGCCGCCACCGGCCCAGTTGACAGCCACCGGGAACAGCGACAGGCCAATCGAGGTGATCACCGTACCGGTAACCAGCGGTGGGAAGAAGCGGACAACCTTGGACATGAACGGCGCGATCAGCATGCCGAAGAACCCGGCAGCGATGGTCGCGCCGAAGATCCCCTGCAGGCCCACGCCGGGCATGCCGGCCATGGCCACCATGCTGCCGACGGCAGCGAAACTGGCACCCATCATCACCGGCATGCGGATGCCCACCGGGCCGATACCGAACGACTGGATGATGGTAGCGACGCCAGCGACCAGCAGGTCGGCGTTGATCAGGAAAGCGACTTCTTCACGGGACAACCCGGCGGCCTGGCCGATGATCAACGGCACGGCGATCGCGCCACCGTACATCAGCAGAACGTGTTGCAGGCCAACCAGGATCAGTTGGAACAAAGGCAAGGGTTCTCGCGGCGGCGCAATGGGGATATACGCCTTGCGTGACTCGGACATGCAGCACCTCGAGTTTTGTTTTTATTCTCGGATCCAAGCGGCAGGCCTCATGCCTGCGCGCTCGATGCTTGCTTGTTGCGTTACACATGAAGCTTGAGGCCGGGGCTACCGGCCTCTTCGCGGGCAAGCCCGCTCCTACAGGGAAAGGTGATTCCCTTGGGGGCGGGTTGCCTGGCGAGGTGCTGTCAGTTGACCTGGGCGCCTTTGGCGATCCAGTCGCCGACGAGCTTGCGCTCTTCGGTGGTCATCTGGGTGATGTTGCCCAGCGGCATGATCTGGCTGGCAACCGCTTGCGCCTGAATGCGCGCGGCCTGGGCCTGGATCTGCTGCGGAGTGTCGAACATCACGCCGGCAGGGGCGGTGCTGAACAGTGGGCTGGTCGGCTTGGACGAGTGGCACACGGTGCAGCGTTCCTGGATGACATTGTGGATCTTGTCGAAGTCGCCGCCACCGGCCTGGGCAGCGGCCTGGGCCGGTGCTTGCGCAGGTGCGGCGGGTGCTTCGGCAGCCTTGGCGGCGTCCTCGGCACGCTGCTCGGCAGCAGTCTTGCCACCTACCGCAGTTGCCGGCAGCGGTTGGTACTCGATCTTCGCTGCTGCTTGCTCAGGGCTTACGGCCATCGGTTTCGGGCCGGTAACGTAGGCCAGGCAGATCATCGCCAGAGCGCCGACGGGCAGGGTCCAGGCGTACTTGTTGCTGTCGTGGCGGGTGTTGAAGTAGTGGCGGATCAGAACCGCGGCTACTGCGATACCGGCCAGGATCAGCCAGTTGTACTGGCTACCGTAGGTGCTCGGGAAATGGTTGCTGATCATGATGAACAGCACCGGCAGGGTGAAGTAGTTGTTGTGACGCGAGCGCAGCAGGCCCTTGGCCGGCAGTACCGGGTCGGGCGTCTGGTTGTTCTCGATCGCCGCCACCAGCTGGCGTTGGGCCGGCATGATGATGCGGAACACGTTACCGACCATGATGGTGCCGATGATCGCGCCGGTGTGCAGGTAGGCACCGCGGCCGCTGAACACCAGGCTGAAGCCCCAGCAGGCAGCGATGATCAGCACGAACAGCACACCACCGAGTAGCGCTGGCTTCTTGCCCAGGGGCGAGTCGCACAGGAAGTCGTAGATGAACCAGCCCGCGATCAGCGAACCGATACCGATGGCCACGCCTTCGGCACCGCTCAGGGTGCTGCCAGGTGCCAGCAGGTACAGGGTCGGGTTCCAGTAGAACACCACGCACAGCAGGGCGATACCGGACATCCAGGTGAAATAGGCTTCCCATTTGAACCAGTGCAGGTTCTCGGGCATTTTCGGGGGGGCGAGCTTGTATTTCTCCAGGTGGTAGATACCACCGCCGTGAATCGCCCAGAGATCACCCGACAACCCATCGCGCGGGTTGCTTCGGTTCAGGTGGTTCTCCAGCCAGACGAAGTAGAACGATGCACCGATCCAGGCGACGCCGGTGATCATGTGAACCCAGCGAATGCTCAGGTTCAGCCATTCGTGAAGGTGTGCTTCCACAGTATGTACCTCTGCCAGTCACCGAGAAGATGACTGACCTTTTCTTATTGGTGGGGATTGAGGATCAGCATCTGTTCCTCGGTGAAGTAATGCTCATCGCAGTTGTTGCCAGAACCACTGCGATCAACCACCAGGAAATCATCCCGCTTTTCGATCGTCAGCACCGGGTGGTGCCAGACGCCGCGATGGTAATTAACGCCCTGCCTGCCATTACTGCGGAAGGCTCGGACCAAGCCTGATACAGGTGCATCGCCAACGGGCGCGACCACGATCAGAAAGGGGTTGCCGAGCAGCGGGATGAAAGCCTGGCTGCCCAGCGGATGGCGTTCCAGCATGCGCACGGTCAGCGGCATGTCCTGCGCGTCGGCGCGGAAGATGCTGATGATCGCCTTGTCTTCAGGCTCGGCGGTTTCGACCGTGGCGAGCTTGTGAAAGCGCATGGTCGAGCCGTTGTTGATCATGAAGTGGTCGCTGCCGTCGGTTTCGATCACGTCTCCGAACTGGGCGAAGGCTTCTTTGGTCAAGGGCTCGATCATCAGGGTGCGCATGCGGTTATCTCTTCTATTGTTCGTTTTCTGAATAAGGTTCGGCTGTTGCTTACAGCTGCAGCAGGCGGAACAGGGCGATCAGGTTGATCTGCGCCAGGGCTTCCTTGAATTCGGCATCGGCATCGTTGTGGATGCGCTTTTCAAAGGCGGCGAGAATCTGGTGCCGGTTGCTGCCCTTCACCGCCATGATGAACGGGAACTGAAACTTGGCTTTATAGGCATCGTTCAGCTCGGTGAAACGGGCGAACTCCTCGGCGGTGCACTGGTGAATGCCGGCGCCAGCCTGTTCGTTGGTGCTCGATTCGGTCAGCTCGCCCTGGATGGCGGCCTTGCCGGCCAGGTCCGGGTGAGCGTTGATCAGCGCCAGCTGGTCGGCGTGGTTGGCGCTGAGCAGGATGTCGCTCATGCGCTGGTGCAGCGCCTCGATCTCGTCCAGCTCGCCCAGTTGGCCCAGGTCATAGGCTTTTTCCGCAACCCACGGCGAGTGCTCGTAGATGTCGGCGAAGGCCTTGACGAAGGCGTCACGGTCCAGGGTGGATGGTTTGAGGGTATTGAAGGCGGTCATCAGGCGTTCTCATTCTTGTACGGGTGGGTGGCGTGCCAGTGGCGGGCGATATCCACGCGACGGGCGAACCAGACCTGGTCATGACTTTTTGCGTAATCGACGAAGCGCTTGAGCGCAGCCAGGCGTGCCGGCCGGCCGACCAAGCGGCAGTGCAGGCCGATGGAAAGCATTTTCGGTGCGTCGGCGCCTTCGGCGTACAGCACATCAAAGGCGTCTTTCAGGTACTGGAAGAACTGCTCGCCGCAGTTGAAGCCCTGTACCTGGGTGAAGCGCATGTCGTTGGTGTCCAGGGTGTAGGGGATCACCAGGTGCGGCTTGCCGGTGGGGTTGTTCGGCTCCCAGTAGGGCAGGTCGTCGTCGTAGGTGTCGCTGTCATAGAGGAAGCCACCTTCTTCCATCACCAGGCGGCGGGTGTTCGGGCCGGTACGGCCGGTGTACCAGCCCAGCGGGCGCTCGCCGGTGAGTTCGGTGAGGATACGGATGGCTTCGAGCATGTGCTCGCGCTCCTGGGCCTCGTCCATGTTCTGGTAGTCGATCCAGCGGTAGCCGTGGCTGCAGATCTCATGGCCGGCTTCGACCATGGCGCGGATCACGTCGGGGTGGCGCTGGGCGGCCATGGCCACGGCGAAGACGGTGAGTGGCACGCCGCTGTCCTTGAACAGCTTCAGCAGGCGCCATACACCGGCACGGCTGCCGTATTCATACAGCGACTCCATGCTCATGTTGCGCTGGCCCTGCAGGGGTTGGGCAGCGACCATCTCGGACAGGAAGGCTTCGGATTCCTTGTCACCGTGCAGGATGTTGCGTTCGCCACCTTCCTCGTAATTGAGGACGAAAGACAGCGCGATGCGGGCGTTACCCGGCCATTGCGGGTGAGGAGGGTTGTTGCCGTAACCGATCAGGTCGCGAGGGTAATCAGCGCTCACTGCAGTCTTCCTTCTTGTGCGTTAGTGCGGGGGGTGGGCGGGCCGCGTCGGTATGTCGCACCACCGGATGGGCTGATTGTATACAACTTCTGAAATCTTTTGTAAGCCTGTTTTTCCGCATTTCTTCCCTTTTGTCGCCTGACAGCGACCTGGAAATACAGTGCAAGAAACCTGCCTGATTGGTCAGCTAATGAGGTTGGCATCGTTATGGTGCGTGTATTTGCGACCGATGGGTGGTTTATGGGCAGCAAATGGAGGGTGTGACAGAGGGGATCAAAAAATTGTGTACAATCCTTGGGTAGAATGTCTTAATAACGTCATTCCCGCCTGCCGCAGGCGCTAAGCTGGTGCGATGGCTGAGTATTTTTTGCCCACAGATTGAACAAAGAGGCGACACGCAATGGGACGTTTGACCACACACGTACTGGATGCCGCGCATGGCTGCCCGGGTAGCTCGATCAAGGTCGAGCTGTACCGCGTTGAAGGCCAGCAACTGGAGCTGGTGAACACTGCCCTGACCAACAGCGATGGCCGCGTCGACGCGCCGCTGCTGCAGGGGGACGATTACCGCACTGGCGTTTACCAGTTGCAGTTCAGCGCTGGGGATTACTACCGCGCCCGTGGCGTGCAATTGCCGGCCCAGGCGTTTCTGGATGTTGTCGTGCTGCGCTTTGGCATCGACGAGTCGCAGGAGCACTACCACGTGCCGCTGCTGATTTCGCCGTACAGCTATTCGACCTATCGTGGAAGCTAGTTGGTCGCTAGAAGAATCTTCGTAGGTCCTTTGGCCCGCTCTCACACTGGCGGGCTTTTTTTCGTCTGCTGTTTTTTGCATTGCCTGTGCCGGCCTCTTCGCGGGTAAACCCGCTCCTACACGACGGCCTGTGCCCAACCCCCGACATGTGTGTCCACCACCGATCAGGTGTAGGAGCGGGTTTACCCGCGAATACGGTGGCGGCAGCAACGGTGAACGGCGGGTGGAGATTGGCCAGCAGGGCCGGCCTCTTCGCGGGTAAACCCGCTCCTACGGGGGGACCGCGCAGGCCTTTCCAATGTTAAGCAAGATAGTGGCTCCTACGTCTGTTTCGGGCCATTTGACGCAGTGGGATTTGCGCGTGAATGCCTTGGCGCATGGAGCCATATCGCGGCGTACCAGCACGGGGGGGCGCGTCCCTCGCATTAATGGCCCGAAACAAGCGTAGGAACGACCTTGTTCGCGATGCGCCGCGCGGGCGGCGCTCGATTTCGAGAACACTGGAAATCTAAAGCCAAGCGCCCTCGGTCAGAGGAACACGAACTTGGCAATGAAGATCGCGCACAGCACCCACAGGCTGGCCGAGATTTCCTTGTACTTGCCGGTACCCGCCTTCAATGCCACATAGCTGATGAAGCCCAGGGCAATACCATCGGCGACCGAGAACGTCAGCGGCATCATGATCACCGTGACGATCGCCGGAATGCTGTCTGTGGCCTCATCCCAATGGATGTGCGCCATGCTGCCCATCATCAACATTGCAACGTAGATCAGCGCACCTGCTGTCGCATAGGCCGGAATCATCCCGGCCAGCGGTGCGAAGAACATCGCGGCGATGAACAGCAGGCCTACCACCACAGCCGTCAGGCCAGTTCGGCCACCTGCGGCAACCCCCGCAGCACTCTCCACATAGCTGGTCACTGGCGGTACACCGACCACCGCGCCGAACACACTCGAGGCACTGTCAGCCTTCAACGCTTTCGACAGGTTCTCGATACGCCCGTCCGGCGCCACCAGGTTGGCCCGTTGCGCGACGCCCATCAGGGTGCCGGCAGTGTCGAACATGTGCACGAAGAGGAACGCCAGCACCACGCTGATCATGCTGACGTTGAACACGCCAGCCACGTCCATGGCCATCCAGGTCGGCGCCAGGCTCGGCGGCATAGACACCACCCCGCCAAACTTGACCAGGCCCAGGCCCCAGCCGGCCAGGGTGACGCCAATGATGCTGATCAGGATCGCGCCGAATACCCGCTTGTAGCTGAGGATGGCGATCAGCAGGAAGCACACGGCCGCCAGCAGCGGCCCCGGCTCATGCAGCGAGCCCAGCTTGATCAGGGTGGCGGGGCTGTCGACGACGATGCCTGCAGTCTTCAGGCCGATCAGCCCGAGAAACAATCCGACGCCGGCCCCCATGGCATGGCGCAGGCTGACCGGGATGCTGTTGAGCAGCCATTCGCGCACTTTCGACAAGGTCAGGAACATGAACAGCACGCCCGAGACGAATACCGCCCCCAGCGCCGTTTCCCAGTTGTAGCCCATGGTGCCAACCACGGTGTAGGTAAAGAAGGCATTGAGCCCCATGCCCGGCGCCAGGCCCACCGGCCAGTTGGCGTACAGGCCCATCAGCAGGCAGCCCAGCGCGGCGGCGATGCAGGTGGCGACAAAAGCGGCACCATGGTCGATGCCGGCGTCGGCCATGATGTTGGGGTTGACGAAGATGATGTAGGCCATGGTGATGAAGGTGGTCACCCCAGCGATCATTTCGGTTTTGACAGTGCTGCCGTGTTGCTTGAGTTTGAAAATCCGCTCCAGCCAGCTCGTTTCGAGCGGTGGGGCAAGATCCAGCGTAGGGGCTTCGGATTTGCGGCTTTCCACAGCGAGTACTCCTCAAGTCGTTCTTGTTGTTATGGAGCCAGTTTCCTGAGCGATGCACTTGGCGGCTCCGCGGGGAAGGCAGACGTCTGACCGTTTTGTTGACTTATGGGTCAAGAAGTTGCTCGGTGGATTATGCTTTTGTGTACAAATAAAGCAAATAATGTTTTATGTTTTGTATGCGCAATGTGTCGTACAACGGCTATATAGGTAAAACGCCCCCTGCGGAATCGCCTCAGCCTGTGTACAATGGCGCCATACTTTCTCTTCGTGCCTCGAGAGCCCATGAACGAACAGCTGCAACCTCTGAAGAAACCTGCACGAGTCGGCAAGGCCGGCCGCAGCGGTACCCAGGACGACATCGTCTACGCGCATATTTTCGAGGCGATCCTCGAGCAGCGTCTGGCTCCGGGCACCAAGTTGAGCGAGGAAGCGCTGGGCGAGATCTTTGGCGTCAGCCGCACCATCATCCGCCGCGCCTTGTCGCGCCTGGCCCACGAAAGCGTGGTGCTGCTGCGGCCGAACCGCGGTGCGGTGGTGGCCAGCCCGACCGTCGAAGAGGCGCGCCAGGTGTTCTTCTCACGGCGCATGGTCGAACGCGCCATCACCGAGTTGGCGGTGCAGCATGCCACCCCCGAGCAGCTCAACGAGCTGCGGCAGATGGTGCGCGAAGAGCGCGACAGCTTCTCGCGCGGTGACCGGGGTGCCGGCATCCGCCTTTCCGGTGAGTTCCACCTCAAGCTGGCCGAAGCGGCGGGCAATGCACCGCTGGTGAGTTTCCAGCGCAGCCTGGTCTCGCAGACTTCGCTGATCATTGCCCAGTACGAAAGCGGTAACCGCTCGCACTGCTCATACGATGAACACATGCAGCTCATCGATGCCATCGAGGCGCGCGATGCCGAGCAGGCCGTGAGCCTGATGATGCATCACATGGACCACATCGACAGCAAGCTGAACCTGGACGAGGAGAGCGCCTCGGACGATTTGCATGCCGTGTTCTCGCATCTGTTGAAAAAACCCAAGGTTTCCGTCAAGGGTTGATCGTTTGCCTGCGTGATCGAGGGGCTGCAAGGCAGCCCTTCCAGCCACTACTGGCCATAACCCAAAGGTCTGCTAAATTCTTGTGAGCAAACCTTCATCAAGCAGTTGGGCTTGCGCATTCGTTGCGTTCAACTTCTTGAGGAATGGATTCATGAGCATGTCCCTGGGTAAACGCATGGGGGCCGAACTGATCGGCACCTTCTGGCTGGTCCTTGGTGGCTGTGGCAGTGCGGTACTCGCAGCCAGTTCCCCTCTCGGCATCGGTGTGCTCGGTGTCGCCTTCGCCTTCGGCCTCACCGTACTGACCATGGCCTTTGCCATCGGCCATATCTCTGGTTGCCATCTAAACCCTGCTGTGTCGTTCGGGCTGGTGGTAGGCGGGCGCTTCCCGGCCAAAGAGCTGCTGCCTTATGTGATCGCCCAGGTAATCGGTGCCATTCTGGCGGCCGGTGTGATCTACCTCATCGCCAGCGGCAAGGCCGGTTTCGAGCTGTCTGCGGGGTTGGCTTCAAACGGCTACGCCGACCACTCGCCTGGTGGCTATACGCTGGGTGCGGGTTTTGTCAGTGAAGTGGTAATGACGGCGATGTTCCTGGTGGTCATCATGGGGGCGACCGACGCCCGCGCACCGGCAGGTTTTGCACCCATCGCCATTGGCCTGGCCTTGACCCTGATCCACCTGATCTCGATCCCGGTGACCAATACCTCGGTCAACCCCGCGCGTAGCACGGGGCCGGCCTTGTTCGTCGGTGGCTGGGCCCTGCAGCAGCTGTGGCTGTTCTGGGTGGCGCCGCTGATCGGTGCTGCAATCGGCGGCGCGCTGTATCGGGGCCTGGCGAAAGAACCTTAGCGCTGGTGCACGCACCGCCCGGCGGCGTAGGTTTCACGTACGGTACGGTCATCGCCCAGGGTGGTGAGCACGAACAAGGTTTCTTCAATGCTGTTGGACTGCTGGATACGGTAGTCCAACAGTGGTGTGGCCTTGTAGTCCAGCACCACGAAGTCCGCATCGTTGCCCGGGCGCAGGCTACCGATACGGTCGTCCAGGCGCAGTGCGCGGGCGCCGCCGAGGGTGGCCAGGTACAGCGATTTGTACGGATGCAGGCGCGCGCCTTGCAGCTGCATCACCTTGTATGCCTCGTTCAGGGTGTTCAGCAGAGAGAAGCTGGTGCCGGCGCCAACGTCGGTACCCAGGCCCACGTTGACCTTGAATCGCTCGGCCTGGGGCAGGTTGAACAGGCCACTGCCGAGGAACAGGTTGGAGGTGGGGCAGAAGGCCACGGCCGAGCCGGTTTCGGCCAGGCGTTGGCACTCTTCGTCGCACAGGTGCACGCCGTGGGCAAACACCGAGCGCTCGCCCAGCAGCTCGAAGTGATCGTAGACGTCCAGATAACCTTTCTGCTCGGGGAACAGCGACTTGACCCAGTCGATTTCCTTGAGGTTTTCCGACAGGTGCGTGTGCATGTATACGCCCGGGTGCTCCTTGAGCAATTGGCCAGCCAGGGTCAATTGTTCCGGCGTGCTGGTTGGGGCGAACCGCGGGGTAACGGCATAATGCAGGCGGCCCTTGCCATGCCAGCGCTCGATCAGTGCCTTGCTTTCGGCATAGCCCGATTCGGCGGTGTCGGTCAGGTAGTCCGGCGCGTTGCGATCCATCATTACCTTGCCGGCGATCAGGCGCAGGTCCAGGCGTTCAGCCTCTTCGAACAGGGCATTCACCGACTCCGGGTGCACGCTGCCGAATACCAGCGCAGTGGTGGTGCCGTTGCGCAACAGTTCCTTGAGGAAGATCTTCGCCACCTGGTCGGCATGGCCTTTATCGGCGAACTGCTTTTCGCAAGGGAAGGTGTAGGTGTTCAGCCAGTCCAGCAACTGCTCGCCGTACGAGCCGATCATGCCGGTCTGCGGGAAGTGGATGTGGGTATCGATGAAGCCTGGGGTGATCAGCGCGTCCTGGTAGTGCTCGACCGGGATGCCGGCATCCAGCGTCGGCAGCAGTTCACTTGCGTGCCCAACGGCGCTGATGCGGCCATCGTCGACCACCAGCAGGCCGTCTTCGTAGTATTCATGGGAAGCCTCCAGGCCCACCTCGGCCGGGTCGGCAATGCTGTGCAGGATGGCGGCACGGTAGGCTTTGCGGGTAACGGTCATAACACACTCGTCAAATGGCTTGGCTGCGCCGGGAGGGCGGCAGCAACTGGGCAATGGGGCCGGCATTGGCGGCAGCGTCGTGCTGGCCGAAGCAGGCGTTGTAAGTGGCAATGATTTCACCGGCGATAGACACGGCGATCTCGATGGGCAGCTTGCCCTTGACCTCGGCCAGGCCCATCGGGCAGCGCATGCGTGCCATCACGGCCTCCTCGAAGCCTCGCTCGCGCAGGCGGTGCTCGAACTTGACCCGTTTGGTCTTCGAGCCGATCAGGCCGAACCAGGTGAAATCGTTGCGCTTGAGAATGGCGGCGGTCAGTTCCAGGTCGAGCTGGTGGTTGTGGGTCATGACGATGCAGTAGCTGCCGGGTGGCAGGTCCGCGACTTCGTCGACCGGTTCCTCACTGACGACCTTGGTCACCCCTTTGGGGATGAGTTCAGGGAATTCCTGTTCACGCGAGTCGATCCAGCGCACCCGGCAGGGGAGCGCGGCGAGCAAGGGTACCAGAGCCCTGCCGACATGGCCCGCGCCGAACACGGCGATCTGCGCCTGTACCGCGGCCATCGGCTCGAACAGCAGCACGGTGGCGCCGCCGCAACACTGGCCCAGGCTGGCACCGAGGCTGAAGCGCTCCAGGTGCGGGGTGGTGCGCTGCTCTTCGAGCATCTGCCGGGCGATGTGCAGCGCCTTGTATTCCAGGTGGCCGCCGCCGATGGTGTCGAACAGGCCGCTGGCGCTGACCACCATCTTCGAGCCTGCGTTGCGCGGGGTAGAGCCGCGCTCCTCGATGATGGTCACCAGCACGCAGGCTTCGCCACGGGACTGGTGGTCGGCGAGGGCGTTGATCCATTGGTGCATGATGCAACCTCTCTAAGCCATGCTGCCGACCCTTGTAGGAGCGGGTTTACCCGCGAATGCGGCGGTGAAGCCACTATCGCATTCGCGGGTAAACCCGCTCCTACGAGGGCCTTGCGTTGTCAGTGGATAATGGTTTCCAGTTCCAGTTCGTTCGACTGTGTTTCAGCCACCGCCTTGCGCATCTGCTCGCAGCCCCACAGCACCCGCTCCGGCGTAGCTGGCGCATCCACCTGCGGCTGCACGCGGTAATCGGCCAGGCTGGCCACGGCATCCTTGATTGCACACCAGGCTGCAATGCCGAGCATGAACGGGGGCTCGCCCACGGCCTTGGAATGGAATACGGTGTCTTCCGGGTTCTTGCGGTTCTCCACCAGCTTCACCCGCAGGTCCAGTGGCATGTCAGCCACGGCCGGGATCTTGTAGCTGGCCGGGCCGTTGGTCATCAGCTTGCCTTTGGCGTTCCACACCAGCTCTTCGGTAGTCAGCCAGCCCATGCCCTGGATGAAACCGCCCTCCACCTGGCCGATGTCGATCGCAGGGTTCAGCGAATCGCCCACGTCGTGCAGGATGTCGGCGCGCAACATCTTGTATTCGCCGGTCAGCGTGTCGACGATCACTTCCACGCAGGCAGCGCCAAAGGCGAAGTAGTAGAACGGCCGGCCGCGGGCCTGGCTGCGATCGTAGAAGATCTTCGGCGTGCGGTAGAACCCGGTGCTGGACAGCGACACCTGAGCGAAGTAAGCCTGCTGCACCAGTTGCTCGAAGCTGACGATCTGGTCGCGCACCCGCACATGGCCGTTGCGGAACTCGACGTCTTCCTCGGTCACTTGATAGTGCCGTGCGGCAAACTCGGTCAGGCGGCGCTTGAGGATTTCAGCCGCGTTCTGCGCCGCCTTGCCGTTCAGGTCGGCGCCGCTGGAAGCAGCCGTAGGCGAGGTGTTGGGTACCTTGTCGGTGTTGGTGGCGGTGATCTGGATGCGGCTGAAATCCACCTGGAAGATCTGCGCCACCACCTGGGCCACCTTGGTGTTCAGGCCCTGGCCCATTTCGGTGCCGCCGTGGTTCAGGTGAATGCTGCCGTCGGTGTAGATATGGATCAGTGCACCGGCCTGGTTGAGGAAGGTGGCGGTGAACGAAATGCCGAACTTGACCGGTGTCAGTGCCAGGCCTTTCTTCAGGATCGGGCTGTTGGCGTTGAAGCGGCGGATCGACTCGCGTCGCTCGGCGTAGTCGCTGCTGGCCTCCAGCTCGGCGGTCATCTCTTCGAGCATGTTGTGCTCGACGGTCTGGTAGTAGTGGGTGACGTTGCGTTCGGTCTTGCCGTAATAGTTGGCCTTGCGCACGGCCAGCGGGTCGCGGCCCAGATGACGGGCGATATGGTCCATGACCTGCTCGATGGCGACCATACCCTGTGGGCCGCCAAAGCCGCGGTAGGCGGTGTTGGAGGCGGTGTTGGTCTTGCAGCGGTGGCCGTGGACGGTGGCATCGCCCAGGTAGTAAGCGTTGTCGGAGTGGAACATGGCACGGTCGACGATCGAACCGGACAGGTCGGGCGAATAGCCACAGTTGCCGGCCAGGTCGAAATTGATACCGTGCAGCCGGCCGTTGTCGTCGAAGCCCACGTCATACTCGACGTAGAACGGGTGGCGCTTGCCGGTCATGGTCATGTCTTCGACCCGCGGCAGGCGCATCTTGGTTGGTTGGCCGGTCAGGCGCGCGATTACCGCGCACAAGCATGCCGGGCTGGCGGCCTGGGTTTCCTTGCCGCCAAAACCGCCGCCCATGCGACGCATGTCCAGTACCACCTTGTTCATCGGCACGTCGAGCACTTCGGCGACCAGTTTCTGCACTTCGGTGGGGTTCTGCGTGGAGCAGTAGACGATCATGCCGCCGTCTTCGGTAGGCATGACCGAGGAAATCTGCGTTTCCAGGTAGAAGTGCTCCTGGCCGCCGATGTGCAAGGTGCCCTGAATGCGATGGGGGGCGCTGGCCAGAGCAGCAGCCGAATCGCCGCGCTGATGGGTGTGGCTATCGAGCACGAAGTGCTTCTTGCGCAGCGCCTCGACCACGTCCAGCACCGGTTCCAGGTCTTCGTACTCGACGATGGCGGCCATGGCCGCCTTGCGTGCGGTTTCAAGATCGCGGGCAGCGACAGCGAGCACCGGCTGGCCGAAGAACTCGACCTTGTCGATGGCCAGCAGCGGGTCGCCGGCCACCACCGGGCCGATGTCCTTCAGCCCGGGGATGTCTTCGTGGGTGATGGCGATACGCACACCCTCGAAGGCATAGCACGGCGTGGTGTCGATGCGCAGGATGCGCGCATGGGCGCGGTCGGCGGTACGTGCATACACATGCAACTGGTTAGGGAATTCCAGGCGATCGTCAATGTACAGCGCCTCCCCCGATACATGCTTGTCGGCGCTGTCGTGCTTGACGCTGCGGCCGACACCGGTGGTCAGGTCCTGGCTGAACAGTTCGGCCATCTCGGCCTGGTTCTTGGCTATGTGATGGTTAGACATAAGCGGTCACCCGGGTTTCGATGTGCGGCGTTTGCTGTTCGATGAAGTACTTGCGCAGCAGGTTCTGCGCGGTCAGCAGGCGGTATTCCTTGCTGGCACGGAAGTCGCTGAGCGGGGTGAAGTCCTCGGCCAGGGCCTGGCAGGCGCGCTCGATGGCGGCCTGGTTCCACGGCTTGCCGCGCAACGCTGCCTCGCAGGCGCGTGCGCGCTTGGGAATCGCCGCCATGCCGCCGAAGGCGATACGCACACCGCTGACCACTCCGTCTTCGATGCTGAGGTTGAAGGCTGCGCACACGGCGGAGATGTCGTCGTCCAGTCGCTTGGACACTTTATAGGCGCGGAACGCCCAGTCACTGGAGACGCGCGGTACGATGATCTTCTCGATGAACTCGCTGTCCTGGCGAGCCGTGATGCGGTAGTCGATGAAGTAGTCTTCCAGCGGCATAACCCGTTGGCGTTCACCCTGGCGCAGCACCACCTGCGCGTCCAGGGCGATCAGCAGGGGGGGCGAGTCGCCGATTGGCGAGGCGTTGCCGATGTTGCCACCGAGGGTGCCCTGGTTGCGGATCTGCAGCGAGGCGAAGCGGTGAAGCAGTGCCCCGAAGTCAGGGTACTCCTCATTCAGCGCGGCGTAGCAGTCAGTCAGCGGCGTGGCGGCGCCGATCTCCAGATGGCTGGCGGTTTTCTCGATGCGCTTGAGTTCTGCCACGTGGCCGACGTAGATCATCACCGGCAAGGTCTTGTGGAACTGGGTGACTTCCAGCGCCAGGTCGGTACCACCGGCCAGCAGTCGCGCTTCGGGGTGCGAACTGTACAGGTCAGCCAGATCCGCCACGGTCAGCGGCACCAGGCAGCGCTTGTCGCCGCTGTTCAGCTCGCCGGTCTGGGTCGGGGCAATCGCCTTGAGGCGGCTGATGGTTTGCGCCTGCTGGGTATCGAACTGGTCGCGGCAGGGCTGGCGGCAGCTCTGCTCGGCGGCGTCGAGGATCGGCCGGTAACCGGTGCAGCGGCACAGGTTGCCAGCCAGGGCTTCCTGGGCCTGGTGCAGGTCAGGGCCGCTGCTGTTCTTTTGCAGGGCAAACAGTGACATGACGAAGCCGGGCGTGCAGAAGCCGCATTGCGAACCATGGCAGTCCGCCATCGCTTGTTGAACGCTGTGCAGTTGACCCTGTTGTTTGAGGCCCTCGACACTGATCAGTTGCTTGCCATGCAGCGACGAGACGAAGGTCAGGCACGCGTTCAGGCTGCGGTAGCGCAGGCTGTCGTTACCCAGGTCGTCCTGGATCAGCTCGCCGACCACCACGGTGCAAGCGCCGCAGTCTCCACTGGCGCAGCCCTCCTTGGTGCCGGTTTTGCCCAGGTGCTCGCGCAGGTACTGCAGCACCGTCATGTTAGGGTCCAGGGCGTGCTCACTACGCAGCTCCTGGTTGACGAGAAACTGGATCACGGGGATGGCCTCGCAATGGTTTTATTGTTGTTGGGCGGACTCTAAGCAAGACCTGTCTAGCAGGTCAATATTTTTCTGACTCAAGGGTCAAGAAAATGCACATGTCCATGCCCAGCCGCACACACTGCCTCTATTCCAAGCATAGATCGCGCCGGGCGCGTGGCTGTCTGAAAGGTCAAATAAACCACCTGGCCCCTCTGCGCGATTACCGCCCAAGTACGCTACAATTCGCCCCTTGTGCCCAGTTCAATGATTTTGAAGGAAAACCATGACGTTCAAGGCCCCGGACAGCCTCTCCGAGCAGATTGCCGATTACCTGGCCGAACGCATCATCCGCGGCGAGCTGGCGCCAGGCGAACGTATCCAGGAGCAGAAAGTTACCCAGGCGCTCAACGTCAGCCGCGGCTCGGTGCGCGAAGCACTGCTGATCCTCGAACGCCGTCATCTGGTGGCGATCCTGCCGCGCCGGGGCGCCCATGTGACCCAGCTGGATGAGCGCAGCGTTCGCAGCCTGTGCTCGCTGATGGGCGAGTTCTACATCCTGCTGGGCAATGCAGTTGCGCAAAAATGGCGCACCGAAGCCGACCTGCGCCCGTTTCTGGAAATCCAGCAGCGGCTCCAGCGTGCCCATGACCAGCTCGACATCAAGACCTTCGTCGCCGACAGTTTTGCGGTCATGCGTGCGGCCTATCCCTTCGCCGACAACCCGTTCCTGCAGGAAACCGTGGAAAACCTGCAGCCGGCCATGAGCCGTGCCTATTACCTGTCGCTGGACCAGCGCCAGGCCAACATGATCGACTATCTCGACCTGTTCGCCCGGCTGCTCGAAGCCGTGGTCTCGCGTGACCTGCCGCGCATTCGCGAGGTGCTCACCGCCTATGGCCAGCGCAGCTGCGAACTGGTGCTGGCGGCACTGGCCAGAGGCTGACCGATGCGCCTGAAGTGCATTCGCCTGGCCGGGTTCAAGTCGTTTGTCGACCCGACCACGGTCAACTTCCCCAGCAACATGGCGGCCGTGGTCGGCCCAAACGGCTGCGGCAAGTCCAATATCATCGACGCGGTGCGTTGGGTGATGGGCGAGAGTTCGGCGAAGAACCTGCGCGGCGAGTCGATGACCGACGTCATCTTCAACGGCTCCAGTGGCCGCAAGCCGGTCAGCCAGGCCAGTATCGAACTGGTGTTCGACAACAGCGAAACCACCCTGGTCGGCGAGTATGCCGCCTACGCCGAGATTTCGATCCGCCGCAAGGTTACCCGCGACGGGCAGAACAGCTATTACCTCAACGGCACCAAGTGCCGACGGCGTGACATCACGGATATTTTCCTCGGGACGGGTCTGGGGCCGCGCAGCTACTCGATCATCGAGCAGGGCATGATCTCCAAGCTGATCGAGGCCAAGCCCGAGGAGCTGCGCAACTTCATCGAGGAAGCGGCTGGCATTTCCAAATACAAGGAGCGCCGCCGCGAAACCGAGAACCGCATCCGCCGCACCCAGGAAAACCTGGCGCGCCTGACCGACCTGCGCGAAGAGCTCGAGCGCCAGCTGGAGCGTCTGCATCGCCAGGCCCAGGCAGCCGAGAAGTACCGTGAGTACAAGGCTCAGGAGCGGCAGATGAAAGCGCGCCTGTCTGCCTTGCGCTGGCGAGACCTGGACGAACAAGTACGCCAGCGCGAATCGGTGATCGGCGATCAGGGCGTTTCTCACGAGGCACTGGTGGCCGAGCAGCGCAATGCCGATGCCAGTATCGAACGCCTGCGCGACGGTCATCACGAACTGTCCGAACGCTTCAACCAGGTGCAGGGCCGTTTCTACTCGGTAGCCGGTGACATCGCCCGGGTCGAGCAGAGTATCCAGCATGGCCAGCAGCGCCTGCGGCAGTTGCAGGACGACTTCAAGGAAGCCGAGCGCACACGCCTGGAAACCGAATCGCACCTGGGGCACGACCGTACTTTGCTGGCGACTTTGGGCGAAGAGCTGGCCATGCTCGAACCCGAGCAGGAAATGACCCTGGCTGCTGCCGAGGAAGCCGCTGCCGCGCTGGAAGAGGCCGAGCTGGGGATGCACGGCTGGCAGGAACAGTGGGACAGCTTCAACAGCCGCTCCGCCGAACCGCGCCGCCAGGCCGAAGTGCAGCAGGCGCGCCTGCAGCAGCTGGAAACCAGTCTTGAGCGCCAGGCCGAGCGCCAGCGCAAGTTGGTCGAGGAGCGCGAGCAACTGGGCAGCGACCCGCAGGATGCCGCCATGCTCGAACTGGCCGAGCAACTGGCCAGCAGCGAAATGCTGCTGGAAGAACTGCAGCTCTGCGAAGAGCAGGTGATCGAGCGCCTGGAAAGCGCGCGCGAGCAACTGCAGCAGGCCACCCAGGCGCAACAGCAGGCACAGGGCGACCTGCAGCGCCTGGGCGGGCGCCTGGCCTCGCTTGAAGCCTTGCAGCAGGCCGCCCTGGAGCCGGGCGCAGGTGCTGCGCAATGGCTGCACGGCCAAGGGCTGGAGCAACAGCCGCGGCTGGCCGAAGGCCTGCGGGTGGAGCCGGGTTGGGAGCTGGCGGTAGAGACGGTGCTTGGCGCCGATCTGCAGGCTGTGCTGGTGGACGATTTCAACGACCTCGATTTTGCGGGCCTGGAACAGGGTGAGCTGCGCTTGCTGCTGGCCGTCGGCGCGGGGGCGACGTTGCCCGGCAGCTTGCTGGAGAAGGTCGAGGGCCGTATCGACCTGGCGCCCTGGCTGGGCCAGGTAAGGCCTGTGGAAGACCTGGCCCAGGCGCTGGAGCAGCGCGGGGCGCTCGGCGAAGGGCAGAGCCTGGTCAGTCGCGATGGCTACTGGGTCGGCCGGCACTTCCTGCGGGTACGCCGGAGTGGCGAGGCCGAAGGCGGCGTGTTGGCGCGCGGCCAGGAAATCGAACGCCTGGGCCAGGAACAACTGGAACAGGAAGCGGCGCTGGAGCAACTCGATCAACAGTTGCAGGCCCTGCGCGAGCAGCAACTGGACCTGGAGGAGCAGCGCGAACAGTTGCGCCGCCGCACCCAGGATGAAAACCGCCTGCACGGCGAGCTGAAGGCCAGTCTTTCGGCCAGCCGCGCGCGCGCCGAGCAGGTCGAACTGCGCCGCCGCCGCTTGCACGAAGAGCTGAGCGAGCTGGAAGAACAGCGCGCCCTGGAACACGAGCAACTGGGCGAAGCGCGCCTGCTGCTGCAAGAGGCTTTGGAGCTCATGGCCCAGGACACCGAGCAGCGCGAACAGTTGATGGCCCGCCGCGACACCCTGCGCGAAAGCCTTGACCGGGTGCGTCAGGAAGCCCGCCAGCACAAGGACCACGCTCACCAGCTGGCGGTGCGCCTGGGTTCGTTGCGTGCCCAGCACGACTCCACCCGCCAGGCGCTGGAGCGTCTGGAGCAGCAAGCTGCACGCCTGACCGAGCGCCAGGAACAACTGAGCCTGAACCTGGAGGAGGGTGAAGCTCCGCAGGAAGAACTGCGCCTGAAGCTGGAGGAGCTGCTGGAGCGGCGCATGAGCGTCGACGAGGAAATGCGCCTGGCTCGCCTGCACATGGACGAAGCTGACCGCGAACTGCGCGATGCCGAAAAACGCCGCACCCAGGCCGAGCAGCAGGCCCAGCTGCTGCGTGGTCAACTGGAGCAGCTGCGCCTGGAGTGCCAGGGCCTGGATGTGCGGCGCAAAACCTTGCAGGAACAGTTGCTGGCCGATGGCTATGACCTGCAAGGCGTGCTCGCCACCCTGGAAGCCGAGGCCAGCGAGCAGGGCACCGAGCAGGAGCTGGAACAGCTTGAAGCGCGCATCCAGCGCCTGGGGGCGATCAACCTGGCGGCCATCGAAGAATACGAGCAGCAGTCCGAGCGCAAACGTTACCTGGACGCCCAGGACGCCGATCTGGTCGAAGCGCTGGAGACCCTCGAAAACGTCATCCGCAAGATCGACAAGGAAACCCGCAACCGCTTCAAGGATACCTTTGATCAGATAAATGCCGGATTACAGGCACTTTTCCCAAAAGTTTTCGGGGGAGGCAGCGCTTATCTGGAACTGACGGGCGAAGATTTACTCGATACAGGGGTGACGATCATGGCGCGCCCACCGGGCAAGAAGAACAGCACCATCCATTTGCTGTCCGGCGGCGAGAAGGCACTGACCGCCTTGGCGCTGGTGTTTGCCATCTTCAAGTTGAACCCCGCACCGTTCTGCATGCTCGACGAGGTCGATGCACCGCTGGACGATGCCAACGTCGGGCGCTACGCGCGTCTGGTCAAGGAAATGAGTGAAAGCGTGCAGTTCATCTACATCACCCATAACAAGATTGCGATGGAGATGGCGGACCAATTGATGGGGGTGACCATGCATGAACCAGGTTGTTCACGCCTTGTTGCGGTTGATGTGGAGGCGGCCATGGCCATGGTCGACGCGTGATGCACGACAATAGGGGCACATTCTGCAGCGAAATGCCCCCGCCGTGTGCGACAGACGGTGTAAAGTTGTCTTTGGTCGTGCTAGCTTAATGTCACTCGTTTTTTGCGTGGGTAAAACGCCTGTCAGAACATAGAGTTGGCGCCACGTGTTAAAGGGCTTTGAACCCTTTGTTTTCAAGCATATTTTTATAGAGGCACGGGATTACATGGAAATCGGTCTGCGCGAGTGGCTGATCCTCATCGGCATCATTGTTATCGCCGGGATTCTTTTCGACGGCTGGCGCCGCATGCGCGGCGGGAAAGGCAAGTTGAAATTCCGTCTGGATCGCAGTTATTCCAACCTGCCGGACGAAGAGGGTGGCAGTGCCGAAGTGCTCGGCCCGTCGCGAGTGCTCGATACCCACAAGGAGCCTGAGCTGGACGAAAGCGACCTGCCGTCGCTCAGCGCGTCTGCGCGTGATCGCGAGCGTGAGCCCAAGCCGGTCAAGGCCAGCAAGCGCGGCAAGCGTGCCAGTGCGGCTGCCGATGTGCAGCAGGGTGACCTGAACCTGAGCGCCGAGCCGCGCGAGCCCGACCTGTTTGCCGACAGCGATGACGAGTTTGCCGCCGACAACAACCGTAGCAGCGCAGCGCCTGCCAGCAACAGCGTCAAGGAGTTGCCACCTGCCGAAGAGGTGCTGGTCATCAGCGTGATCTCCCGCGACGAGGGTGGCTTCAAGGGCCCGGCGCTGCTGCAGAACATCCTGGAAAGCGGCTTGCGCTTCGGCGAAATGGACATCTTCCACCGCCACGAGAGCATGGCCGGTCACGGCGAGGTGCTGTTCTCGATGGCCAACGCAGTCAAGCCTGGCGTGTTCGACCTGGACGACATCGATCACTTCAGCACCCGCGCGGTGAGCTTCTTCCTCGGCTTGCCGGGCCCGCGTCATCCGAAGCAGGCTTTCGACGTGATGGTTGCCGCGGCACGCAAGCTGGCCCACGAACTGAACGGTGAGCTCAAGGATGACCAGCGCAGCGTGCTGACCGCCCAGACCATCGAGCACTACCGCCAGCGTATTGTCGAGTTCGAGCGCCGTGCGCTGACCCAGAAGCGCTGACAGATCCAGACGAAAGAGCAGCCTGAGGGCGTGCTGGCCGGTTCGGGTATCGTCGTTGCCTGTGCCGGCCTCTTCGCGGTTAAACCCGCTCCTACAGGTACATCACAGCCCTGGAAGCATGTGATGCCCTTGTAGGAGCGGGTTTACCCGCGAAGAGGCCGGCACAGTCAATAGGCACCTGGAACCCCACGCACACCCCAAGCTGCTCTTTTGCTTTGCAAGAGAAGACAAATCCCATGACCGCCGAAACCCGTATCCTCGAACTGCGTGCCGAGCTCGATCAGCACAATTATCGCTACTACGTGCTCGACGAGCCCAGCGTGCCCGATGCCGAATACGACCGCCTGTTCAACGAGCTCAAGGCGCTGGAAGCCGAACACCCGCACCTGTTAACCCCTGACTCGCCCACCCAGCGTGTGGGTGGAGCTGCCATGGCGGCGTTCAGCCAGGTGCGCCACGAAGTGCCGATGCTCAGCCTGGGCAACGCCTTCGAAGAAGCCGACCTGCGTGAGTTCGGCCGTCGCGTGGTAGAAGGCCTCGATCAGCCTGGCGCGGTCGACTACAGCTGCGAACCCAAGCTCGATGGTCTGGCCGTGAGCCTGCTGTACCGCGACGGCCAGCTGGTGCAGGGCGCCACCCGTGGCGACGGCACCACTGGCGAAGACATCAGTGCCAACGTACGCACCGTGCGCAACATCCCGCTCAAGTTGCAGGGTAAGGGCTGGCCGGCAGTGCTGGAGGTGCGCGGCGAGGTGTACATGAGCAAGGCCGGTTTCGACCGGCTCAATGCCGCCCAGGCCGAGGCCGGTGGCAAGACCTTCGCCAACCCGCGCAACGCTGCCGCTGGCAGCCTGCGCCAGCTGGATTCGAAAATTACCGCCAGCCGCCCGCTGGAGTTCTGCTGCTATGGCGTCGGCCAGCTGTCCGAAAGCATCGGCGACAGCCACATCGGCATCCTTGAACAACTCAAGGCCTGGGGGCTGCCGATCAGCCGCGAGCTCAAGCATGCGGCGGGCATCGAAGAATGCCTGGCCTACTACCGTGACATTGGCGAGCGGCGTAACAGCCTGCCGTATGAGATCGACGGGGTAGTGTTCAAGGTCAACAGCCTGGCCGCCCAGCGCGAACTGGGCTTTCGCGCCCGAGAGCCGCGCTGGGCGATTGCCCACAAGTTCCCGGCCATGGAAGAGCTGACCGAGGTGCTGGACGTTGAGTTCCAGGTTGGCCGTACGGGTGCCGTAACGCCTGTGGCTCGACTGAAGCCGGTCAAGGTGGCCGGTGTGACCGTGTCCAACGCCACCTTGCACAACATGGACGAAATCGCCCGCCTGGGCCTGCGCATCGGCGACACGGTGATCATTCGCAGGGCCGGCGACGTGATCCCGCAGGTGATGCAGGTGGTGCTGGAGCGTCGTCCGCAAGACGCCCGCCCGGTAGAAGTGCCAAGCGAGTGCCCGGTGTGTGGTTCGCAGGTCGAGCGCACCCAACTGGTCAAACGCAGCAAAGGCAAGGAAACCACCAGCGAAGGGGCGGTGTACCGCTGCGTCGGCCGCCTGGCCTGTGGCGCGCAGCTCAAGCAGGCGATCATTCATTATGTGTCGCGCCGTGCCATGGACATCGACGGCCTGGGTGAAAAGAGCGTCGAGCAGTTGGTGGACGAGGGCCTGATCGGCTCGCCGGCTGATTTGTACAAGCTGCAGTTCGAGCAGGTCGTCGGCCTTGAAGGCTTTGCCGAGGTGTCGACCCAGAAGCTGCTGGATGCCATCGAAGCCAGCAAGCGCCCGAGCCTGGCGCGCTTCATCTACGCGCTGGGCATCCCGGATGTCGGCGAGGAGACTGCCAAGGTGCTGGCCCGCTCGTTGGGCAGCCTGGCGCGCGTGCAGCAGGCATTGCCGCAGGTGCTGACCTATTTGCCGGACATCGGTCTCGAAGTGGCCTACGAGATCCACAATTTCTTTGAAGACGAGCACAACCAGAAGGTTATCCAGCAGCTGCTCGACAGCGGTATGCAGTTGCAGGACGAAGGCGAGCTGGCTGCCGAATTTGCCGCCAGCACCACCTTGGCCGGGATGATCGCCAAGCTCGACATTGCCTCCGTCGGCCCGACCGGTGCCGAGAAGTTGGTGGCCAAGCTCGACAGCCTGGACAAGATCATCGCCGCCGACGGCATTGACCTGCGCCAGGCCCTGGCGGCCAAGCAGGCCGACGCAGTGCGTGAGTTCTTCAAGGATGAAGCCAACCAGAAACTGGCTCGGGACATCGAAGCGCAGCTGCTGGCGTTCGGCATGCACTGGAGCAGCGAGAAGAAGGTGGCCGAAGGCTTGCCGCTGGCCGGCCAGACTTGGGTGCTGACCGGTACGCTGGAGCGCATGAGCCGCGACATTGCCAAGGACAAGCTGGAAAGCCTGGGGGCCAAGGTTGCCGGTTCCGTTTCCGGCAAGACCCACTGTGTGGTGGCAGGGCCGGGGGCAGGTTCCAAGCTGGCCAAGGCTGCTGAGCTGGGTGTGAAGGTGCTGGACGAAGATGCCTTCGTCACATTCCTGGCCGAACAGGGCATAGCGGTCTAGGCATCCGTGCCCCCCCCTGTGGGGGGCAACTGTCTTGCTCAAAACTCGAAAAGCCTGCGCGGTCGCCCGTAGGAGCGGGTTTACCCGCGAAGAGGCCCGTCCAGGCCGTCTCGACCCTGACAAGTCATTGAGAAATGATGACTTTTTCTGCCGCAGTGGTTGTATCTGCTCCAAAGACCGGTACAATGGCGCCACTCGCTGCTCAGCGAGGCATGTAGTGGTGGCCCCATCGGTCCCCCCGCATTGATTACCCGTTAACCTGGTCAGGCCCGGAAGGGAGCAGCCATAGCGGGAACATCGAGTGCCGGGGTGTGGCTGGTGGGGCCGCCTCCATTTCTGTAAATCCTTGAACGCTCAAGGATCCCTCGCTCAAAAAATACCTTAGTCAATGTGCCAAAGCGCATGACGTGTCGACGTTCCAACTTCTGCTCTGCGAGAATGCCAGAAGGCCATACCGCCTCCAGAACGGACGCTGTGCCATGGACAGCCTTCCTACCCTCGAAACCTCGCGCCTGATACTCACGCCGCTGCAGCTGGGTGACGCACCCGCTATTCAGCGACTCATCGGCAGCATCAGCCTCTATGATCAGCCGGGTAACAACCGGGGCTTCTGGCTTGCCACTGAATGGCAGAGAAACGGCTACATCCGCGAGGCCTGTGTGGTCATCAACGAGTACTGGTTCGAGACGCTTGGGCGCTGCGTCATGCAGGTGCCCAAGGCAGCGAGCAATGACAGATCGCGCAGTGTTTCCGTGCATGAAGGCATGCGCCTGGTCGGGACTGAAGCGGGGCATTTCGTCTGTGGCGCTGTGCTCAAAGAGATCTGGGAGTTGAGCCGCGATGAGTGGCGTCAAAGGGCGGCGGTCGTTTAGGTACTGAAGTGACGATCTAAACGTCAGCAAATGCATGCCTTCGCCAGTGCCTTGCCATGATAGAAAGCAGTCCCTTTCAGCAAGGACTGCTTACATGAAGTCTTCTGCATCCCCGCCACGGTTTCAGCAGTTTACCGTGTTCTGCATTGCCTGTTTCCTACTGTCCATCAGCTACGGCACGACGTTTTTGCTCTCGATGTGGGTGCAGATGCTGGGTGGAACTGCGAGCGATGCTGGGCAGGTATTTGCAGTCGCGATGCTGAGTACGCTGCTGTCTGTGGTGAGCTCGGGGCATCTGTTGCAGCGCGTTGGTGCTGCTCGCGCTATCGCTACCGGGGCGTTCTGCCTGGTCGTGGCGTCAGTAGGTTTTGCCGTCGTGCCCGGTCTGGGCGGCGCGTTGTTGGCGTGTGGCTTGATGCTCGGAGTCGGCTGGGGGCTCTTCTACACGGTAGGGCCGATCATGGTTGCTCAAATGGTCGAGCCATCACGCCGCACGCATTGTTTTGCATTGCTCTCCGGCAGCATGTTGACTGGCATAGGTACTGGGCCGTTACTGGGCAAGTTCGCGGCCTTTGTGGGTCTGCCTACCCAGCTCGCTTTTTGGGTGGCGGCGTGTGCTGCAGGGTTGGCGGGGGCGTACTTTGCTTGGCTCGGTTCGACTTCGCGGGGGCAGCGACCGACTGAGAAGGTGCAGATTGGTTTGGCGTCCGCACTCAAAGTGATGCGTTCGCGATCAGGCTTGTCGATCCTGATGGTGGGGCTGGGTGGGGCGATTTTCGGCACCATGGGCAGTTTCCAGACCAGCTATGCCGAGCGCCTTGGGCTTGATTACTCGATCTTCTTCATTGGCTTCATGGGTGCTGCGATTGCCTGCAGGCTCTTGCTGGCCGGCTGGGTTGTGAAGCAACCGCCGCTTGCGACCTCGTGGGTTCTAACCTTGATCATGGCCACCGCCGTACTGGGGTTTGATCAATGGGTGCACAGCGCCGAGCGCTATCTGGCGATGGCCATGCTGCTGGGCGTCGGTTATGGCTTGAACTACTCCGTGATTAACGGGTTGGCTGCCAACGAGGCGCCGGTGGGCCTTACCGCGCAAGCGCTGCTGCTGTTCAGCCTGTCGTATTTCATTGGTGTGTTCGGGTTCCCCTACGTAGCCAGCCAATTGATCACGCAGCTAGGCATCAACGCGATGATGTTAAGCATTGAAGGCGTTACGCTGTTGGTTGTAGGGCTAAGTACGGCGAGATGGCTGGCTTCGCGTTTTTCCAGGCCCGCGCTGGTGTAGGTGCGTTTCCCCCAACGCCCCTGCGGCTGACAGCTTCATCAAGCGCTGAAATTTCGGGCAGGCCAGGTGATCGTCCTCCGGGCACTGTGCTGCATGCCGCAGCCCCTTGCTCATTGCTTGCAAGCGCTTGATACGTGCATCGATTTCGTCTGCTTTGGCTATCAGCATTTGCCGATCAACCTGTAGGTCCACCAGCATTACCCCCACTTCATCCAGCGAAAACCCCGCAGCCTGCCCCAAGGCGATCAGCGCCAACCGGTCTGCCACATCGGCTGAAAATTGCCGACGCTGGCCGTGCCCGGCGAGTGACTTGAGCAAGCCTTTCTTCTCGTAATAACGCAGTGTCGAAGCGGGTACGCCTGTGCGTTTGGCGACGTCGGCAATGTCCATTTCGGGCCCTTGACTTGAAGTTGACTTCAACTTCTATGCTGCGCGGCATGGGTAATGACCGTCAATCATCGAGGGCTTGTTCAATGACGTTTACTGCGATGTTTTTAGCTGCATTGCCGATTGGCATCGGTGCCACTGTAGTTATGGACCTGTGGGGGCTGCTGCTGAGGCGGCTGGGTGTTGCCACACTGAACTTCGCCATGGTCGGGCGTTGGGCGGGGCATCTGCTGGGCGGGCGAGTGTTGCACCAAGCGATTGCCAAAGCGGAACCGGTGCGAAATGAGTTGGCGTGGGGATGGGTGATTCATTATGCCATCGGTGTGCTTTTCGCGATGCTGCTGGTTGTGATCGTCGGGGAGGGCTGGTTGCGATCGCCTACTCTTTTACCTGCAGTCGTTGTGGGTGTGGGTACAGTTGTGGCGCCGTTGTGCTTCATGCAGCCAGCGATGGGGGCAGGGTTCTTTGCGTCCAGGACGCCGACACCTGCGCGGAACTGCCTGAAGAGTCTGGCCACGCATTTTGTGTTTGGTGTGGGGTTGTTCTTGAGTGCGGTTTTGCTGGCTTCGGTGTGAGGGCGGGGAGTTCGGTCAGAGGCTGCGTACAGTCAATATTCCTGCAAATAGGCCTAGTGGGCACGAAGCTGCAAAATGCGATATTTGCGAAGATGAATCCCAATAATTGTGGCGACCGGTCTTGGGCGCCAAGCGTGAATTATGCCTGTGACGTTACCGTTTCGCTGATACGGGATTCTCCCTGGCGAACGGACGATATTCTCTATGAGACGGAGTCCAAATCATGTGATCTGAATCCGGGGTTAAAGCACCAGAACCAAAGGGTCTTGTTCCCTCCTTTCAGATTTGAATCCTGCTCGTTTATAAAATGGATAACTCCTGTCACTTGGCCATACAACTAACAGCTCGCACTTATCTACGATTGCCTGGTCCTTGACAAAGCGCAGCAATTGCTCACCGACCCCATTATTCCGATAGGCAGGTCTTACGTAGACATTCGTGACATATCCCCAGTAACCATTGATTTCGCATGGAGAAGGTATTTTGCTCACTAAAATCAGAGAAGCAACACCTATCAACTCTGCATCTTTTTCAGCGACGTAGTTTATTAAATTTCCCGTAGCTTCTAATTCTTCCTCTCTTTTCAGGAATTGCTCTGTAAATCGGGCCTTATCTACAGGTGGCTCAGTTTCCTCATCATCGCTGCATAAAGCCCAGCGTAGTTCGGCGAGTGCCGATAATTCGGCAGTGGTAGATTTTCGTATATTGACTTTATTACAGTCGAGGGAGTTGTCTGCTTTCATGTCTATACCTTGCTTTATTTATGATTCTGCAGTGTTTAGTCCTGGTGCGCTGCTTTTAATTTGAGAATGGTTTGTCGGGTAGTGCTGAATTCACGAGCCACAGCACTAACCGTGATCCCCGTGAGAAGTCGTTCTAAGTAGCAGATCCTTCTCAAGCTCAGCGACCGTCGAGATCACCTGCATGGTCATTTTTCCCGCCGGACTGGTCAGATTTACGCCGCCCTGCGCCACGCAGTGAGCTCTGATACCAGACGCGGTCAGTTGTTCCACTGTTTTCCTGACATCCATAGCATTTCGTACAAGACGATCCAAGTCGTGTGCAGAGTCGGGATAATGGCCTGGAACCTGTCGGAATTTTAGTTGGAGGACAAATCCCAGACGCCCCGTATCGGTAATCCCCGGTACCAGGGAAAGCTTGTCAGTAAGCAAACGCCACTCGTCCCTGTCATCAAAAGCCTTCTCCTGTGACAACATCCCAACTCCCTGAATCTTCAATGTGTAATCGCTATGGTAACCATCCACAGCTGAGTGATTTTTACTCAGATCCAGTTCAAAAAGTCGGCTTTTGCATTTTGCGGCTTCGCTCCCACCAGGCAATAAGCATTACCCCTGGAGAAACTGCGCCGAAGTAGCACAGGAGCACGCCCGTCCATGGTGAAAATTATCGGAGCTTGCGCAATTCCCCCATCGAGTATCTCGTCTTCACTCTGCATGTGTCCATTGAACGCTTGAGTGGTACAGCGCATTTTCGATTCCTTTTGTTAGATGAATGAAGGCTCAGGTCAAGTTGCCTAGGGGCATGATAAATGCGATGAACTTGGCAGTCGCGGGCTCGGCGTGTTTTTAGAACGATCTGACATGAGCCTGAGAAAACTCCTACCGATCAGATGAGTGCGGCGAATTATCCTACGATCTCCGTCGTCTCACGTCTGATTGTTCCGGTCAACCTCGCCCACTAGGCTTTCGCGGTCGCTGTCAGTTCAGCGATCGGGTGTGGAAGCCTGGGTGGTTTGGCGGCTGTCGATATGACGGTTGTGCGTGGGAGGCCTTCGGGCCTGCCGGGTTTGCCATACCCCTGGTCTTCCACCCCGCGTACAACTGTCACCCTAAGTGTGGAAGCGAAAGGGTGCTCTCAGCCCGGCATGGTGAACTCATGAAAAAACTGGTCCCCGATCCACCCCACGTCTTCGATCTTCCCCAAGGCAAATCCCTTTCCCGCGCCATGAGCGAAGGCATCGTCCCGATGGAGTTCGCGTTGATGAATGTTTCCCACTACCTGATGTTCGCCTACAGCGATAGCCGCCGGGCGCTTGAGCGTATTCAGGACGAAGAAACCAGGCAGTTATTGGAGCATGGTTTGCGGGCCATGCAGATTGCCTGGGGGCAGGCGGATGCTGTCAGCTTGGCGTTTGAACGTAAAGGCCGCTGATGTTGAGTTTGTGAGTGTGCCGCTGTGGGAGCGGGCATGCCCGCGAAGAATATAACGCGGTGGATGGCACCGGCTATGCCGGTGTTCGCGGGCAAGCCCGCTCCCACAGTGTTTGCGCAAGCGTTCGCGAAATGAGCAGGGCGTTAGTTGCGCTGGCTGTGTGCCGGCATTTTGCTGGGTATTTCGGGCCGGGCCACAGACATACTGTCCGGGTCGCCCGTTCCTCCATACCGCTGCAAAATCCGCTCGATCTCCCCCGACTGCTTCATTCTTACCAACGCCCGCAACAACCCTTGTGTCGGTATCGCCGGATCGTTGCGCACCATGCACCCCAAATCCTGTTCGTCCAGCACTGCCAGCGCTTGCAATTGCTGCTCCGCTGGCAACCCTTGGTTGAACCACTGCAACGACAACTGGTTGCTCACCGCATGGCGATACCGGCCTGCCTGCAGCTTTTGCAGCACCAGCAACTGATTGCGGCTGTCCTCACGGTGCAGCTGGCCGTGGTCCAGCAGTGGTTGCAGGGTTGAATAGGTGTAGCCCAGCACCGTGCCGATCGCCTGGGGTGGCAGTTGCTCCGGGGGTATCGGGGTGCTGTCGTCGGCGCGGCCAACCAGTACGTCGCGCTGATGAATCAGCGGGATACTCCACACAAAATCCCTTGGGCGGTCGTTGAGCCACTGGGTACTGACGTAGCAACGCACATCAATGTCGCCGCTGCTCATGGCCTCCTCCAGACGCAGGCGGGCCATGACGTGGAACTCGGGGCGAGCGCCCACTTGCCTGGCAACGGCTTGCATCAGGTCGTACAGCAATCCCTCCACTGGCTGATCGCCTTCGATGCGTACCAGGGGCATGCTCCAGCTCTCGGTTACGGAGAAGCGCAGCACCGGCTGGTCAGCCAGGCTGTTTGTAGACCACAGCAGTAACAGGGCCAGCAGTCTTCGCAAAGGCAATCCTCTCTGGACAATGCGCCATTCCAAGCTTAGACGAGTTGCGCAGGGTGCAATTTTGCCCCCGCTCCGCTAGCATTAGCGATCTTCCGCTCGATCAGGCTACGATGGTTTTTCGATGAGTTATCAGGTTCTTGCACGAAAATGGCGTCCGCGCTCGTTCCGCGAAATGGTCGGCCAGACCCATGTGCTCAAGGCCTTGATCAATGCCTTGGACAACCAGCGCCTGCACCATGCCTACCTGTTCACCGGTACCCGCGGGGTGGGCAAGACGACCATCGCCCGTATTATCGCCAAGTGCCTGAACTGTGAAACCGGCATCACCTCCACGCCCTGTGGCACCTGTTCGGTGTGCCGGGAAATCGACGAAGGCCGTTTCGTCGACCTGATCGAGATCGACGCCGCCAGCCGTACCAAGGTCGAGGACACCCGCGAACTGCTCGATAACGTGCAGTACGCCCCTAGCCGTGGGCGCTTCAAGGTCTACCTGATCGACGAAGTGCACATGCTCTCGACCCACTCGTTCAACGCCTTGCTCAAGACGCTGGAAGAGCCGCCGCCCTACGTCAAGTTCATCCTCGCCACCACCGACCCGCAGAAGCTGCCGGCCACCATCCTGTCGCGCTGCCTGCAGTTCTCGTTGAAGAACATGAGCCCGGAGCGGGTGGTGGAGCACCTCAGCCACGTACTGGCCGCCGAGAACGTGCCGTTCGAGGAAGATGCCCTGTGGCTGCTGGGGCGTGCGGCCGACGGCTCCATGCGTGATGCCATGAGCCTGACCGACCAGGCCATCGCCTTCGGTGAAGGCAAGGTACTGGCCGCCGATGTACGTGCCATGTTGGGTAGCCTCGACCATGGCCAGGTGTATGGGGTCTTGCAGGCACTGCTCGAAGGCGATGCCAGGGCTTTGCTGGAGGCCGTGCGTAACCTGGCCGAGCAAGGGCCGGACTGGTCGGGCGTTCTGGCCGAAATGCTCAATGTGCTGCACCGTGTAGCCATTGCCCAGGCGCTGCCCGAAGCGGTCGATAACGGCCAGGGTGATCGCGAGCGGGTATTGGCGCTGGCTTCGGCGCTGCCGGCCGAGGATGTGCAGTTCTATTATCAGATGGGCCTGATTGGCCGCCGTGACCTGCCCCTCGCACCGGACCCGCGCGGTGGCTTCGAGATGGTGCTGCTGCGTATGCTGGCGTTCCGCCCGGCAGACACGGACGACGCACCGAAGCCGGTGCTAAAGCCAACGGGGATCAGCCAGGCCACAGCTGATCCTGCAGGGCAGGTGGCAGCCGCGGCGCCGGTCGCGCTTTCATCGCCTGTCGCGGCTGTGCCGGCGCAGCCTGTTGCGCAAGCCCCGCAGCTGGAGGTGCCTGCACCCGCGACGGCTGATCATGAGCCGGAGGCCGAGGCAGATGTTGAGCTGAAGGCCGAAGCCGAGGCCATCTCCGTGCCTGAGCCGGTCGCCGAAGTGGTCGACCTGCCGTGGGAAGAGCCTGCCGTTGCACCCGCGCCGTTAGCGGCTGAACCTGCGCCTGAACCGGCACCTGCGCCCGAGCCTGTTGCCCCGGTGGCGCCCACACAGGCCGCCCCGGCACACGACGAGCCGCCTTTCGACCCGTCTGCCTACGCTGCCGTGGGGATGGAGCGCGACGATGAGCCGCCGCTTGACGAAGACTATTACGGCGGCGAGAGCGATCCGGCAGGTTTCAGCTACCTGGACGAATTGGCCGAACATGTTCAGGAAGACAAACCGGCTGCCGAACCGTTGCCGGCAGCCAAACCGGCCACCGGCCTGGCCTTGCAATGGCTGGAATTATTCCCACAGTTGCCTGTGTCCGGGATGACAGGCAACATCGCGGCAAACTGTACGCTGATTGCCGCCGATGGCGACGACTGGTTGCTGCACCTGGACCCGGGCCAGGGGGCGCTGTTCAACGCCGCCCAGCAGCGGCGCCTGAACGAAGCGCTCAACCAGCACTTGGGGCGCACGCTGAACCTGCGCATCGAGCTGATCCTGCCCGAGCAGGAAACCCCGGCTCAGGCGGCAGCACGCAAGCGAGCCGAGCGCCAGCAGGACGCCGTCGCGTCGATCGAGCAGGATCCGTTGATCCAGCAGATGATCAAGTTGTTCGGCGCCAAGGTGCGGCAGGATACTATTGAGCCTGTAGAAGCCCTGGTCAGTCAGGGCCAGTAACCGATAACCATGCGGCCGGCCCGGTGCCGGGCCGCATCACATGACCCAATCGAGGTATACCCCATGATGAAAGGTGGCATGGCCGGCCTGATGAAGCAGGCCCAGCAGATGCAGGAAAAAATGCAGAAGATGCAGGAAGAACTGGCCAACGCCGAAGTCACCGGCCAGTCCGGTGGCGGGCTGGTGAGCGTGGTGATGACCGGTCGTCATGACGTCAAGCGCGTCAGCATCGACCAGAGCCTGATGTCGACTGATGAAGATGACAAGGAAGTACTGGAAGACCTCATTGCCGCTGCGCTGAACGACGCCGTGCGCAAGGTTGAGCAAAGCAGCCAGGAAAAGATGGGCGGCATGACCGCCGGCATGCAGCTGCCGCCAGGCTTCAAGATGCCGTTCTAAGGCATTGAGGTACTCAAGAACGCCGCTGATATCAGCGGCGTTTTTTTTGCGTAGATTTCAACCCAGACGCGGTCTGCTTTTTTATGTCGGGACAACTGTTTTGCTCGAACTTTGAAATTTTGCACGATCACTGTGGGAACGGGCATGCCCGCGAACACGGGCGAAGCCCGTGCCATCCACTGTGCAGCCTGCTTCGCGGGCATGCCCGCTCCCACAGTGATCACACTAGCTTTTCAGTTTTGTGCAAGGCAGTTGCTCTCATAAAACTGCAGGCCGCGTAGACTTGGGGTGACCTGATTTGACGCCACCGCCCCCGCTGGGTATAAACCGCCTCTTATTGAATTGTCAGGCCTTTCCCATGAGCTTCAGCCCTCTCATCCGCCAACTGATCGACGGCCTGCGCATCTTGCCAGGCGTTGGCCAGAAAACCGCCCAGCGCATGGCCCTGCAACTGCTCGAGCGCGACCGCAGTGGCGGGCTGCGCCTGGCTCAGGCCTTGACCCAGGCCATGGAAGGGGTAGGGCATTGCCGCCAGTGTCGCACCCTCACCGAGCAGGAACTGTGCCCGCAGTGCGCCGACCCGCGCCGTGACGACACCCAGCTGTGCGTGGTCGAGGGGCCGACCGATGTGTATGCGGTGGAGCAGACGGGCTACCGTGGCCGTTACTTCGTGCTCAAGGGGCACCTGTCGCCGCTGGATGGCCTGGGGCCTGAGGCGATCGGTATTCCGCAGCTGATGGCGCGGATCGAAGAGCAGGGCACCTTTACCGAGGTGATCCTGGCGACCAACCCGACAGTGGAGGGGGAGGCGACGGCGCATTACATTGCCCAGTTGCTGAGCGAGAAAGGCTTGGTGGCGTCTCGCATTGCCCATGGTGTGCCACTGGGCGGCGAGCTGGAGATGGTGGACGGCGGTACCCTGGCCCATGCCTTTGCAGGGCGCCGGCCCATTTCGCTCTGATTCATTGGGGCCGCTTGGCGGCCCATTCGCGGGTAAACCCTACAAAAAATGCGCGGCCTTTGTAGGAGCGGGTTTACCCGCGAATGGGCTGCAAAGCAGCCCCAAAGCCCACTCAGTACTCGCTTAGGGAAAACTCGGTCAGGCAGAAGGTAGGCACCCCCGCCGCTTGCAATCGACGCGACCCGTCCAGTTCCGGCAGGTCGATGATCGCTGCCGCCTCGAACACCTGCGCCCCGGTACGACGCACCAGGTTGGCCGCCGCCAGCAGCGTACCGCCAGTGGCAATCAGGTCATCGAAGATCAGCACCGAGTCGCCTTCACACAGGCTGTCGGCATGCACTTCCAGGAAGGCTTCGCCGTACTCGGTCTGGTAACCCTCGCTCAACACGTCAGCCGGCAGCTTGCCCTGCTTGCGGAACAGGATCAGCGGCTTGTTCAGCTGGTGGGCGATGATCGAGCCGATCAGGAAGCCCCGCGCGTCCATGGCGCCGATGTGGCTGAATTCCGCCTCGACATAGCGCTCGATGAACTGGTCGGCCACATAGCGCAGCCCGCGTGGTGACTGGAATAACGGGGTAATGTCGCGGAAGATCACACCCGGTTTGGGGAAGTCCACTACCGGGCGGATCAGGGCTTTGAGGTCGAAGGCGTCGCTGTGCATTGTTGCGGGTATCCTGGGAAAACGAATGCCCAAGTATACCCGCTAAAGACCAACCTCAGGCCTCGATTGCGCCACCGGCAAGCGCGCACAGCTGGATCGGATCGAGGATGTGCACTTCCTTGCCCTCGGCGCGCAGCAGGCCGTTCTGCTGGAAGCGGGTGAACACCCGCGACACGGTTTCTACCGCCAGGCCAAGGTAATTGCCGATTTCGTTGCGCGACATGCTCAGGCGGAACTGATTGGCCGAATAGCCGCGGGCGCGGAAGCGCGCCGACAGGTTGACCAGGAAGGTGGCAATGCGCTCGTCGGCGGTCTTTTTCGACAGCAGCAGCATCATTTGCTGGTCGTCGCGGATTTCGCGGCTCATTACCCGCATCAGCTGGCGACGTAGCTGCGGCAGTTGCACCGACAGCTCGTCCAGCCGCTCGAAGGGGATTTCACACACCGAAGTGGTTTCCTGAGCCTGGGCCGATACCGGGTAGGCCTCGGTATCCATGCCCGACAGGCCGACCAGTTCGCTGGGCAGGTGGAAGCCCGTGATCTGCTCTTCGCCGCTGTCGCTGAGGCTGAAGGTTTTCAGGGCCCCGGACCGTACTGCGTAGACCGAGCCAAAACTGTCACCCTGGCGGAACAGGAACTCGCCTTTCTTGAGCGGCCGCCCGCGTTTGACGATTTCATCCAGCGCGTCCATGTCTTCCAGGTTCAGCGAAAGAGGCAGGCACAGGGGGGCCAGGCTGCAATCCTTGCAATGGGCCTGGTTGTGTGGGCGCAGTTTGACTGGCTCGGACATTTGAATCGATCCTTGTGGGAAAGCACACATAAGTCGTAAGGGTAACTCACGACACAGGGTGTAGGCCAGTGTGCGCGGTGATGGTGCGCGCTGGCGAAACCCCGGCAGGAGGCCTGCCGGGAGTCCATGTGTGCTCATAGTGTGCCTGACAAGGAAGCTTGTCCATGCGGTTGAACGCCTTGTTTTTCAGATCACTCGCGAGAAGCGCTGGCGATTGTGCATCGCCAGATAGGCGTCGAACACCATGCATACCGAGCGCGCCAGCAGCCGGCCGGCGGGCAGGATGCGAATGCCCTTGTCGTCCAGGCTGATCAGGCCGTCGCGCTGCAAGGTCAGCAGCTCGGGCCAGAGGTCGTTGAAGTAACCGCGAAAATCCAGGGTGAAAGCCTGTTCGATGGGTTCGAAATCCAGCTCGAAATGGCAGATCAGTTGCTGGATCACCGCCCGGCGTATGCGGTCGTCGTGGTTGCACAGCAAGCCGCGCTGGGTGGCCAGTTGGGCGTTGGACAGGCTGTCCTGGTAGGTGTTGAGGTCACTGCTGTTCTGGCAGTACAGGTCGCCGATCTGGCTGATCGCCGACACGCCCAGGCCAATCAGGTCGCAGTGCCCGTGGGTGGTATAGCCCTGGAAGTTGCGCTGCAAGGTGCCTTCTTCCTGGGCAATGGCCAGTTCGTCGTCGGGCAGGGCGAAGTGGTCCATGCCGATGTAGCGGTAACCGGCGGCGGTCAGTTGGTCGATGGTGGCGTGCAGCATCTCCAGCTTGGCGGCGGCGCTGGGCAGGTCGTTGCTGTCGATGCGCCGTTGCGGCATGAAGCGCTCGGGAAGGTGGGCATAGTTGAACACCGACAGGCGGTCGGGCTGCAGGCGGATCACTTCTTCCACGGTGCGGGCAAAGCCTTCCGGGGTTTGCTTGGGCAGGCCGTAGATCAGGTCGAGGTTGACCGAGCGAAACTGCAGCGTGCGCGCAGCCTCGATCAGGGTGCGGGTCTGTTCCAGGCTCTGCAGGCGGTTGATCGCGCGCTGCACGGCCGGGTCGAGGTCCTGTACACCCAGGCTGACGCGGTTGAAGCCCAGTTCGCGAAGCAGGCCCATGGTCGACCAGTCGGCTTCGCGAGGATCGATCTCGATGCCGTAGTCGCCGGAATCGTCGTCCAGCAGGTGGAAGTGCTGGCGCAGGGTAGCCATCAGTTGGCGCAGTTCCACATGGCTGAGGAAGGTCGGCGTGCCGCCGCCAAAATGCAACTGTTCAACACGCTGTTTAGGGGCCAGGTGGCAGGCGACCAGCTGGATTTCCTGCTCCAGGCGCTGCAGGTAGGGCGCAGCGCGGGCGCGGTCTTTGGTGATGACCTTGTTGCAGGCGCAGTAGTAGCAGATGTTGGCGCAGAACGGCACATGCACGTACAGCGACAGCGGGCGCACGGCCCGTCGGCTCTCGCGCAGGGCGTTGAGCAGGTCGAACGAACCCACCTCGCTGTGCAGTTGCACGGCGGTTGGGTATGAGGTGTAGCGTGGCCCGGCGAGATCGTAGCGGCGGATCAGGTCGGTATCCCAACGGAGGTCGTCGAGCATGAGGGTAGTCCCCGGAAAGAGCAGCAGTGCACCGGAGTCTATGGCCGTCTGTAGGAAACTGTGTTGATTTGTATCAAGGGCATTGGGGCTGCTTTGCAGCCCTCGTCAATGCCCCATCAGCCAGTGCTGGTGTGGGCCCGGCAGGGTCCAGACACCGAATAGCATCACCAGCACACCGCCCGCCACGCGCACGCTGCGTCGCCGCAACAGGGCGTTTACCCGTTCGGCAGCCAGCCCGGTTGCCAGCAACACCGGCCAGGTGCCCACCCCGAACGCCAGCATCAACGCGGCGCTGTAGCCGGCATTGCCCTGGCTGGCCGCCCACAACAGGGTGCTGTACACCAGCCCGCAGGGCAGCCAGCCCCAAAGGGCGCCCAGCAGCAATGCCCGAGGGAGGCTGGACACTGGCAGCAATCGCGACGCCACCGGCTGGATATGCCGCCACAGCCCGCGGCCCAGTGCCTCGATACGGGTCAGCCCGCTCCACCAGCCGGCCAGGTACAGGCCCATGGCAATCAGCAGCAGCGCCGCAACCACCCGCAGCGCCAGCGCTGCCGGGCTGCTGGCCACGGCCCAGCCGGCCAGGCCCAGCAACAGGCCGGCGCACGCATAGCTGAAAATGCGCCCCAGGTTGTACGCCAGTAACAGGCGCAGGCGCTTGCCGCGTTGTTCGGGGGGGATGGCCAAGGTCAGTGCGCCCATCAGGCCGCCGCACATGCCCAGGCAGTGACCGCCCCCTAGCAGGCCAAGGACCAGTGCCGAGCCCAGCAGCGCAAGCAGGTCAGGCACGGGGTGGTGGTTCCTTGTCGGTGTCGGCTGCGGCATCGTCAGGTTTCACTGCCGCCTGGTGGCGCGGGTCCTGGTCGTCGAACAGGATGCTATGGGCGGGGCCTTCAAGGTCATCGTACTGACCGCTGTCTACCGCCCAGAAGAAGATGTACACGGCCACGCCGACCAGCAGCAGGGCTGCCGGGATCATGACATAGAGGGCGGGCATGGCGACTTCCTCCCGGGTAAAGGGGCTTCGTGGGGCAGCGGGCCCGAGGCCACGGGCATCCGGGTCAGGCGCAGGGCATTGAGCACCACGATCAGCGAGCTGACCGACATGCCGATGGCGGCCCACACCGGCGTGATCCAGCCGAGCGCGGCGAACGGCAACATCAGGCCATTATACAGGGTCGCCCACAGCAGGTTCTCGAGGATGTTGCGGCGGGTGCGGCGGGCCAGCTCGAACGCCTGCACCAGCGCTTGCAGGCGGTTGGACAGCAAGACGGCGTCGGCACTGGTCTTGGCCAGGTCGGTGGCGCTGCCCATGGCGATGCTGATATCGGCGGCGGCCAGTACCGGTACATCGTTGACCCCGTCGCCAAGCATCAGCACCTTGCGCCCGTCAGCCTGCAGGGCTTTCAGGCGGTCCAGTTTGTCATCCGGGCGCAGGCCGCCAATGGCCTGGTCGATACCCAGCTGCGCGGCCACTTCGGCAACCATCGGTGAGCTGTCGCCCGACAACAGCAGGGTGTGCCAGCCGCGCGCCTTGCAGGCAGCGAGCAGGGCCGGGGCATCGTCGCGCAGGCGGTCATCCAGGCCGAACCAGGCCAGTGGCCCCTGGCGGTCGCCCAGCAGCAGCCACTGGCCGCGCGGCTCGGGTACAGCGGGGATTTCCGCACCACTCAAGGCGCAGACGAAGGTAGCCTGACCAATGCGCAGGCGCTGGCCGTCGACCACCCCCTCCAGGCCCAGGCCGGGTACGCTCTGTACGTCATCGGCAGGTGTGGCGGTACGACCAAACGCGCGAGCGATGGGGTGTTCAGAGCGGTTTTCCAGCGCCGCGGCCAGGGCCAGGCAGCGGTCGGCGGCCTGGCTGCCGAGCGGGCGGATGCTGCGCAAGGTCAGGCGGCCCTCGGTCAGTGTGCCGGTCTTGTCGAAGATCACCGTGTCGATCTGGTTCAGGCCTTCCAGCACATGGCCGCGGGTCACCAGCAGGCCAAGCTTGTGCAGGGTTCCGGTAGCGGCGGTCAGTGCGGTTGGCGTAGCCAAAGACAGGGCACAAGGGCAGGTGGCCACGAGCATGGCCAGCACGATCCAGAACGCCCGTGTCGGGTCCAGGTGCCACCACCACAGGCCGATGGCAACGGCGGCCAGCAGCGAGAACAGCAGGAACCACTGCGAGGCCCGATCGGCGATTTCCGCCAGGCGCGGTTTTTCGGTCTGGGCGCGTTCCAGCAAGCGGACAATGGCCGACAAGCGTGAGTCATGGCCGAGGGCTTGCACTTCCACATTCAGCGCGCTTTCAACGTTCAGCGTACCGCCAGTGACCCGCTCACCCACCCGACGAGGTTGTGGCAGATACTCGCCGGTCAGCAGCGATTCGTCGACACTGGAGCGGCCCTCGACGATGCGCCCGTCGGCAGGGATGACCGCACCGGGCAGCACCTGCACGGTGTCGCCGCACTTTAACTCGCTGAGCAGGATGCGTTCGCTGCGCCCGATGGCGTCCAGGCGCAGGCATGAGGCTGGCAGCAGGTTGACCAGCTGCGCAGTGGCCGCCGCTGTGCGCTCGCGGGCGCGGCGCTCCAGGTAGCGGCCGGTCAGCAGGAACAGGGCGAACATGCCCACCGTGTCGAAATAAAGCTCGCCGCTGCCAGTGATGGCTGTCCAGATGCCGGCGCCGAACGCCAGGCCAATGGCCAGCGACACCGAAACGTCCATGGTCAGGTGGCGCGTTCGCAGGTCGCGCGCCGCGCCCTTGAAGAAGGGCGCGCAGCTGTAGAACACGATGGGAATGGTCAGAAACAGCGCCACCCAGCGCAGGATGGTGTGTAACTCGGGTGTCAGGTCGATGTTGAATTCGGGCCAAGTGGCCATGGTCGCCATCATCGCCTGGAACCACAGCAGCCCGGCCACGCCCAGGCGGCGTAGGGCGCTGCGGTTTTCCCGGGCCAATTGCTCGGCGGCCTGGTCAGGCTGGTAGGGGTGGGCGGCGTAGCCGATCTGGCGAAGTTCGGCGAGCAGGCGCGACAGCGGCAGCTGCTTGTCGTCCCAGTTCAGTGCCAGGCGGTGGTTGGACAGGTTCAGGCGAGCTTCGGCGACACCGGGCAGGTTGCGCAGGTGCTTTTCGATCAGCCAGCCGCAGGCGGCGCAGCTGATGCCCTCGACAAGCAAGGTGGTTTCGGCCAGCTCACCCTGGTGGCGGACGAAGGTTTGCTGCACGTCGCTGCGGTCGTACAGGGCCAGTTCGTCTTGCAGTTGCTTGGGCAGGGCTTCGGGGTTGGCGCTGTTGTCGCTGCGGTGCTGGTAGTAATGTTCCAGGCCTCCAGCGACGATCGACTCGGCCACTGCCTGACAGCCGGGGCAGCAGAACTGCCGCGGTTGGCCGAGGACCACGGCGGTGAAGCGGCTGCCGGCCGGGACGGGCAGGGCGCAGTGGTAGCAGGGGGTCGGTTGGGTCATAGGGCAGACACTGCTCAGGCAGATAGGAAACCCTGTGGGAGCGGGCGCGCCCGCGAATGCGTCAGACCTGGAAATACCTTTGCCTGAGCTATCGCATTCGCGGGCGTGCCCGCTCCCACAGGGATTTGCGGTGTTGCTACTGTTGGTGTTCGGCGCCTTGCAGGGCTTCGTCACCCAACTGCAAGGTCACACCATGCGCCACTTTTTCCTCTTCGAACAGGCGCCACACCTGGGCCCCTTCGCTACCCAGCAGTTCGACAAAACGGCGCCCGTCGACCTTGTCTTCCAGCTGCCCCACATAGCGCCCTGCTTCGACCCGGCTCAGCAGCACCTTGCGGTCCTTCTCTGGCTGGGTTGGCGAAATCAGGTTCAGCTCCAGGCTTTGCGGGTCGCTGTTACCGGTCAGGCGCAGGTCTGCTTCGCCGGTCAGTTCGTCCAGATGCACGCTGGCTTTCAGACCCAGCTGCTGCGCCAGCAGCTCGCGGTCCAGCGAGCGGTTGATGCCCTTGCCGGCCTCGTAGTAGTTGTCGTTCACCAGGTTGTCCGGGTTGTGCACAGCGATGCTGACCATGGTCAGGCTCAGGCACACCGAGGTGGTGAGGATGCCGATGATGATCCAGGGCCAGAGGTGCTTGTACCAGGGGCTGGCGGCGGTGGCGGCAGGCATTGTGCGTTATCTCTCTTAGCGGATCTGTGGGCCGATGAAACGGCTCTTGGCTTCAACCTGGGCGTCGCTGTCGTCGGCGCTCTTGAGGATGAAGGTGATTTCGTTGGTGGTCGATGGCAGCTTCTCGGGGGCAACCGACAGCTGCACGGGAAGGCTGACGATGTCACCGGCGGCCACGCGGATCTCGCGCTGGCCTTCGAGCTTGAGGTCCGGCAGGCCGGCGGCGTCCAGCACGTAGAGGTGATCGCGCTGATCCTTGTTCATTACCTTCAGGCTGTACACGTTCTCGATCCGGCCCTGGGCGTTTTCGCGGTACAACACGCGGTCTTTGCTGACGTCGAAACCGACCAGCGAACGGGTGGCGAAGGCTGTCGCCAGCCCGATCATCATCACCAGCAGTACCACGGCATAGCCGATCAGGCGCGGGCGCAGCATGTGGGTTTTCTGCCCGGACAGGTTGTGCTCGGTGGTGTAGCTGATCAGCCCTTTGGGGTAGTTCATCTTGTCCATGATGCTGTCGCAGGCATCGATACAGGCGGCGCAGCCGATGCACTCGATCTGCAGGCCGTCACGGATGTCGATGCCGGTCGGGCAGACCTGCACGCACATGGTGCAGTCGATGCAGTCACCCAGGCCCTGGGCCTTGTAGTCGGTATCTTTCTTGCGCGGGCCGCGGGTTTCGCCACGGCGTGGGTCGTAGGACACGATCAGCGTGTCCTTGTCGAACATCACGCTCTGGAAGCGGGCATAGGGGCACATGTACACACACACCTGTTCGCGCAACCAGCCGGCGTTGCCGTAGGTGGCGAGGGTGAAGAAACCGACCCAGAAGTAAGCCCAGCCATCGGCCTGGCCAGTGAAGAATTCGATCGCCAGTTCACGGATCGGCGAGAAGTAGCCGACAAAGGTCATGCCGGTGACAAAGCCGATCAGCAGCCACAGGCTGTGCTTGGCGAATTTGCGCAGGAACTTGTTGCCGCTCATGGGGGCTTTGTCGAGCTTCATGCGCTGGTTGCGGTCACCCTCGGTGACCTTTTCGCACCACATGAAAATCCAGGTCCACACGCTTTGCGGGCAGGTGTAGCCGCACCACACCCGGCCGGCGAACACAGTGATGAAGAACAGGCCGAAGGCGGCGACGATGAGAATCCCCGAGAGCAGGATGAAGTCTTGCGGCCAGATGGTGGCGCCGAAGATGTAGAACTTGCGCTCGGGCAAGTTCCACCACACGGCCTGGTGACCACCCCAGTTCAGCCACACGGTGCCGAAGTACAGCAGGAACAGTGCGGCACCCCCGACCATGCGCAAGCGGCGGAACAGGCCGGTGAAGGCGCGGGTGTAGATCTTTTCCCGGGAAGCGTAGAGGTCGACGGAATCCTTCCCTTTGTTGGCAGGCGGGGTGACATCATGTACCGGAATTTGCTTGCTCATCATCAAGTCCCACGGCAGTGGAGAAACGCCGCGGCCTGTGCGTGCGGGCCGCAGTCTCGCGCAATCTGCTAGCGCTCTGCGGTCCATGATACGCCGCTGATGGCGGTATGGGATCGCACTGCGACCTTTAGTCGCGTTGGGTTCGTGGTATGAAACGTGTTATGGCGGGTGTCAATTGATCCAGGTCACTTGCCTGCGAGAAATGCTGTGCCAGTACCGGCCTCTTCGCGGGTAAACCCGCTCCTACAAGGATCCTGTGTAGGAGCGGGTTTACCCGCGAAGAAGCCAGGCCTGCCTTACTCAGCCTTGGCTGGCTCAGCCTGGTGCGACAGGCTATAGACGTAAGCCGCCAGCAAGTGCACCTTGTCGTTGCCCTGCAGTTGTTCCTGGGCTGGCATCTGCCCCTGGCGGCCATAACGAATGGTTTGCTGCAACTGGGCAAAGCTCGAGCCATAGATGAACGCCTGCGGGTGGGTCAGGTTCGGAGCGCCCATGGCGGGCGTACCTTTGCCTTCCGGCCCGTGGCAGGCCACGCAGTTGGCTGCGAAGATCTTCTGTCCGTTCTCCACATCGGCCTTCGCGCCCTCAGGCAGAGTGCGGCCATCGAGTTTGCTGACCACGAATGCAGCCACATCGGCCACGCCCTGGTCACCGATCACTTCGGCCCAGGCCGGCATCACGCCATGGCGACCGGCCATGATGGTGGTCTTGATGGTTTCCGGCTCGCCGCCCCAGCGCCAGTCATTGTCGGTGAGGTTAGGGAAGCCGAAGGCGCCCTTGGCGTCGGAACCGTGGCACACCGAGCAGTTGGAGGCGAACAGCCTCGCACCCATTTTCAATGCCTGTGGGTCCTTGGCCACTTCTTCGATCGGCATGGCCGCGAACTTGGCGAAGATCGGCCCGAAACGGGCGTCGGCCTTGGCCATTTCCTTTTCCCATTCATGCACGCCGGTCCAGCCCGGCTGGCCGTTGGAAAACTCGGTCTGCTTGTCGTTATCCAGGTACGAATAGCCCGGCAGGACGCCTTTCCAGTTGCCCAGGCCCGGGTACAGCACCAGGTAGCCGAGGGCGAAGATGATGGTGCCGACGAACAGCCAGAACCACCATTGCGGCAGCGGGTTGTCGTATTCCTCGATGCCATCGAAGGCATGCCCGACGGTTTCGTCGGTAACCTCTTCGCGCTGGCCCTTGCGGGTGGACAGCAGCAGCCAGGTCAACGAGAAGATGGTGCCCAGGGTCAGGACGGTAACGTACAGACTCCAGAAGGTTGTCATTGTTGTTTGCTCCCAGAAGCTTTTGCTTGCTCGACGTGCCGAGTGGCCTCGGGGTCATCCGCGAAGGGTAGTTGGGTCGCTTCGTCGAAGTCCTTTTTACGCCGTGGGTTGAACACCCACAGCGCCAGGCCCACGAACGCCACCATCACCACGACGGTGCCCAGGCCGCGAATCATCCCGATATCCATCAGCGTCACCGTTTGCTCTTGATGATGGTGCCAAGACCCTGCAGGTACGCGACGATGGCGTCCATTTCGGTCTTGCCCTTGACCGCGTCACGTGCGCCGGCAATGTCGGCGTCGGTGTACGGGGTGCCGAGTGTGCGCAGCACTTCCATCTTCTTCGCGGTGTCCTTGCCGTCGAGCTTGTTCTCGACCAGCCACGGGTAGGAAGGCATCTTCGACTCCGGTACCACGTTGCGCGGGTTGTACAGGTGCGCACGGTGCCAGTCATCGGAGTAGCGGCCGCCGACGCGGGCCAGGTCCGGCCCGGTACGCTTGGAGCCCCACAGGAACGGGTGGTCCCATACGCTTTCACCGGCTACCGAGTAGTGGCCGTAACGCTCGGTTTCAGCACGGAACGGGCGGATCATCTGCGAGTGGCAGCCCACGCAGCCTTCGCGGATGTAGATATCGCGGCCTTCCACCTCGAGCGCAGTGCGTGGCTTCATGCCCTCGACCGGCTTGTTGGTGACGTCCTGGAAAAACAGCGGGACGATCTGGGTCAGGCCACCGATACTCACGGCGATGACCATGAAGAAGGCCAGCAGGCCTATGTTCTTCTCGACGGCTTCATGCTTCATCAGTGCGCTCCCACAACGACGATCTTGGCGGCCTCTTCAGCCTGTGCCGGGTTGGCGGCACGTACGGTACGGAACACGTTGTAGGCCATCAGCAGCATGCCGCTGGCGAAGAACGCACCGCCCAGGGCGCGGACGATGTAGCCGGGGTGGCTGGCCTGCAGGGCTTCGACGAAGGAGTAGGTGAGGGTGCCGTCATCGTTGATGGCGCGCCACATCAGGCCCTGGGTGATGCCGTTGACCCACATCGAGGCGATGTACAGTACGGTACCGATGGTGGCCAGCCAGAAGTGCGCGTTGATCAGGCCGATGCTGTGCATCTGCTCGCGGCCGTAGAGTTTCGGGATCATGTGGTACACGGCGCCGATCGAAATCATTGCCACCCAGCCAAGGGCGCCGGCGTGGACGTGGCCGATGGTCCAGTCGGTGTAGTGCGACAGTGAGTTCACGGTCTTGATGGCCATCATCGGGCCTTCGAAGGTGGACATGCCGTAGAACGCCAGCGACACCACCAGGAAGCGCAGGATCGGGTCGGTGCGCAGTTTGTGCCAGGCGCCCGACAGGGTCATCATGCCGTTGATCATGCCGCCCCAGCTTGGCGCCAGCAGGATGATCGACATTACCATGCCCAGCGACTGCGCCCAGTCAGGCAGGGCGGTGTAGTGCAGGTGGTGCGGGCCGGCCCAGATGTACAGGGTGATCAGCGCCCAGAAGTGCACGATCGACAAGCGATACGAGTAGATCGGCCGCTCGGCCTGCTTGGGCACAAAGTAGTACATCATCCCCAGGAACCCGGTGGTGAGGAAGAAGCCCACGGCGTTGTGGCCGTACCACCACTGGATCATCGCGTCGGTGGCGCCGGAGTAGGCCGAGTACGACTTGAACAGGCTCACCGGCAGCGAGATGTGGTTGACGATGTGCAGCATCGCGGTGACCACGATGAACGCACCGTAGAACCAGTTGCCGACATAGATGTGCTTGGTCTTGCGCTTGACGATGGTGCCGAAGAACACCAGGCCGTAGGTTACCCAGACGATGGCCAGCAGGATCGCCAGCGGCCACTCGAGCTCGGCGTATTCCTTGGTGGTGGTGTAGCCCATCGGCAGGGTGATCAGCGCGCCGACGATCACGGCTTGCCAACCCCAGAAGGTGAAGGCGGCCATGCTGTCGGAGATCAGCCGGGTCTGGCAGGTGCGCTGCACCACGTAGTAGCTGGTGCCGAACAGCGCACAGCCCCCGAAGGCGAAGATCACCAGGTTGGTGTGCAGCGGGCGCAGGCGGCCGAAGCTGGTCCAGGGAAGGTCCAGGTTCAGTTGCGGCCACACCAGCTGCGAGGCGATGAAGACGCCGAGGCCCATGCCAAGGATCCCCCAGACCACCGTCATGATGGCGAACTGGCGGACGACCTTATAGTTATAAGCAGTCGGACTGATTGCTGTGCTCATTCTAAGGTTCCACGGTTTTGATGTTCTTGTTGGTCGAAAAATCGGCGCCAGTATTGATAACCAGCAAGGTTACCGCAACGCAACTTTGGTACGCCGACCCGTGTCCAGACCCGTTCACTGATGTCCCGCAGGGATCGGGTCTGGGCGATTGTACACAAATAAATATTTGTAATGTGTACCGTTTTTCATCTTTTTCTGATCGATCGGTCAAGCTTTTTCTGGGGCGGCGACAGGCCATGCGCCGCGTCTGCTCCGGTCCTTTCGGAGCGAAGCCCACTGAGGCAACAAGCTTAGTTGTGTTCGGTGGGGGTGCAAGGGAAGGGGGTTGAGGCTGGTAGTGGGCGGGGGAGTGTAAGGCTTGAGGGTTATGGGGGGTGGGGGTGTAAGGTTTGGGGTTGTGGTGGGCGGGGGGGGGGTAAGGTTTGGGGGTTGTGGTGGGGCAGGGGTGTAAGGTTTGGGTGTTGTGGTGGGGCAGGGGTGTAAGGTTTGGGTGTTGTGGTGGGGCAGAGATCGAGCGCCGCCCGAGCGGCGCTTCGCGGGTAAACCCGCTCCTACGTTTGTTTCGGGCCAGTCCCTCCTGCACCAGTCGCGCGCGACCGCCTTGTTTGTACGACGCGATATCGAGACATGCGCCAAGGCGGTCGCGCGCAAATCCCACAGGAATAATTGGCCCGAAACAAACGTAGGAGCGGGTTTACCCGCGAAGCGCCGCGCGGGCGGCGCTCGATCTCACAGGCGGCAAATCCCTTTCGGCGAACTCACTTGGCCGTCACAGCCTCAGCCGAACCATCCTGCGACAGGCTGTACACGTAAGCCGCCAGCAGGTGCACCTTGTCATTCCCTTGGATCTCGGCCTGCGCCGGCATTTGCCCCTGGCGACCATAACGAATGGTCTGCTGCAGCTGGGCAAAGCTCGAGCCGTAGATGAACGCCTGCGGATGGGTCAGGTTCGGAGCGCCCATGGCGGGCGTACCTTTGCCTTCCGGCCCGTGGCAGGCCACGCAGTTGGCTGCGAAGATCTTCTGCCCGTTCTCCACATCGGCCTTCGCGCCCTCAGGCAGAGTGCGACCATCGAGTTTGCTGACCACGAATGCAGCCACATCGGCCACGCCCTGGTCACCGATCACTTCGGCCCAGGCCGGCATCACGCCATGGCGACCGCTCATGATGGTGGTCTTGATGGTTTCCGGCTCGCCGCCCCAGCGCCAGTCATTGTCGGTGAGGTTGGGGAAGCCAAAGGCACCCTTGGCGTCGGAACCGTGGCACACCGAGCAGTTGGAGGCAAACAGGCGGCTGCCCATTTTCAGCGCCTGCGGGTCCTTCGCCACTTCTTCTACGGGCATGGCGGCGTATTTGGCGAAGATCGGACCGAACCTGGCATCGGCCTTATCCATTTCCTTCTGCCATTCGTTGGCGCCGGTCCAGCCATTTTCATAGCCCGGCAGGATGCCTTTCCAGTTGCCCAGGCCCGGGTAGAGGATCAGGTAGCCGACCGAGAACGCCAAGGTGCCAACGAACAGCCAGAACCACCACTTGGGCAGCGGGTTGTCGTACTCCTCGATGCCGTCGAAGCTGTGGCCCATGGTCTCGTCGGTGGTGTTGTTGCTCTGGCCCTTGCGCGTGGCGAGCAGTAGCCAGGTCAGGCCAATCAGGCTACCGATGGTCAGTACGCTGATGTACGTACTCCAGAAGGTGGTCATTGCCCGTTACTCCTTTTTGCAGCAGGCTCCTGCCCGGCAGTGGGCAGGCGGTCGTCGACGAAGGGCAGCAGGCGCGCTTCGGCGAAATCACGGTCGCGGCGGCGGTTGAAGACCCACAGGGTGAGGCCGATGAAGGCAATCATCACCACGAGGGTGCCCAGCCCGCGGATCATGCCGATGTCCATTTCCATCGCACTCACCTCTTGTTCTTGATCGCGGTGCCGAGCACCTGCAGGTAGGCGACCAGTGCATCCATCTCGGTCTTGCCCTTGACCGCTTCACGGGCGCCGGCAATGTCGTCGTCGGTGTACGGCACGCCCAGGGTGCGCAGGGTACGCATCTTGACGTCGGTGTGGCTGTTGTCGACCGGCTGGGCAACCAGCCACGGGTAGGACGGCATCTTCGACTCCGGCACCACGTTGCGCGGGTTGTACAGGTGCGCACGGTGCCAGTCGTCCGAGTAGCGGCCGCCGACCCGGGCCAGGTCCGGCCCGGTACGCTTGGAGCCCCACAGGAACGGGTGGTCCCACACACTTTCACCGGCTACCGAGTAGTGGCCGTAACGCTCGGTTTCGGCCCGGAACGGGCGGATCATCTGCGAGTGGCAGCCCACGCAACCCTCGCGGATGTAGACATCGCGGCCTTCCAGCTGCAGCGCGGTATAGGGCTTCATGCCTTCGACCGGTTTGTTGGTGACGTCCTGGAAGAACAGCGGGACGATCTGGGTCAGGCCGCCGATGCTGACGGCAAATACCATCAGCAGCGCCATCAGGCCGACGTTTTTCTCGATGACTTCATGTTTCATCAGGCGTTTCTCCTCAAGCCAACCGGGCGTTCGCAGGGGCGACGTCAAGCGCTGGCGAACGCACGGTGCGCCAGGTGTTCCAGGCCATCAGGAACATGCCGCTGAGGAAGATCGCGCCGCCGACGAAGCGCACGACGAAGCCTGGGTGGCTGGCCACCAGGGTTTCCACGAACGAGTAGGTGAGCGTGCCGTCGCTGTTGACCGCGCGCCACATCAGGCCCTGGGCGATGCCGTTGACCCACATCGAGGCGATGTACAGCACGGTACCAATGGTGGCCAGCCAGAAGTGCGCATTGATCAGGCCGAGGCTGTACATGCGTTCTTTGCCGAACACTTTGGGGATGGTGTGGTACAGCGCGCCGATCGAGATCATCGCTACCCAGCCGAGGGCGCCGGCGTGGACGTGGCCGATGGTCCAGTCGGTGTAGTGAGACAGGGCGTTGACCGTCTTGATGGCCATCATCGGGCCTTCGAAGGTGGACATGCCGTAGAACGCCAGCGACACCACCAGGAAGCGCAGGATCGGGTCGCTGCGCAGTTTGTGCCAGGCGCCCGACAGGGTCATCATGCCGTTGATCATGCCGCCCCAGCTGGGTGCCAGCAGGATCAGCGACATCACCATGCCCAGCGACTGCGCCCAATCGGGCAGGGCGGTGTAGTGCAGGTGGTGCGGGCCGGCCCAGATGTACAGGGTGATCAGCGCCCAGAAGTGCACGATCGACAAGCGATACGAATACACCGGCCGTTCGGCCTGCTTGGGCACGTAGTAGTACATCATCCCCAGGAAGCCTGCGGTCAGGAAGAAGCCCACCGCGTTATGGCCGTACCACCACTGCACCATGGCATCGGTGGCGCCAGCGTAGACCGAGTAGGATTTGGTCAGGCTGACCGGCAGTTCCAGGTTGTTGACGATGTGCAGCAGTGCCACGGTCAGGATGAAGGCGCCGAAGAACCAGTTACCGACGTAGATGTGTTTGGTGTTGCGCTTCATCAGCGTGCCAAAGAACACGATGGCGTAGCCCACCCAGACGATGGTGATCAGAATGTCGATCGGCCATTCCAGTTCGGCGTATTCCTTGGAGCTGGTGTAGCCCAGCGGCAGGCTGATGGCCGCCAGCAGGATAACCAGTTGCCAGCCCCAGAACGTGAACGCGGCCAGGCCCGGTGCGAACAGGGTGGTCTGGCAGGTGCGTTGCACCGAATAATAGGAGGTGGCGAACAGTGCGCAGCCGCCGAACGCGAAGATCACCGCATTGGTATGCAGGGGGCGCAGGCGGCCGAAACTGGTCCAGGGGAGGTCGAAGTTGAGGGACGGCCAGGCGAGCTGGGCGGCGATGAAGACGCCGAGCCCCATCCCGACGATTCCCCACACCACCGTCATGATGGCGAATTGGCGGACCACCTTGTAGTTATAGGCGGTACTGCTGGTTGTGTTCATGTATGGGTTCCCATCCACGGTTATTTGGCAGGCTTTACAGCGAGGCAAGCATGATTAATGGGCAAAGTGCCGGTATTGACGGGGATCAATGGGCGAAGGTCGCAAATGTCCCAGGCTTGCGCTGCGATCCTCCGCGGGTTGCAGGTAAAGATGACTACAAGGGGTGCCTGATTCTGGCCCATGGCGCGGGCGCGCCGATGGACAGCGAGTTCATGGACGAAATGGCGCAAAGGCTTGCGGCGCTTGGGGTAGCGGTAGTGCGCTTCGAGTTCCCGTACATGGCCGAGCGCAGGGTTACCGGTGGCAAGCGGCCGCCGAACCCGCAGAAGGTGTTGCTTGAATGCTGGCGCGAGGTGTACCGGCAAGTGCGACCTTTGGTCGCGGGCAAGCTGGCCGTGGGGGGCAAGTCCATGGGCGGGCGCATGGCGAGCCTGCTGGCCGACGAACTGGGCGCGGATGCGCTGGTGTGCCTGGGCTATCCGTTCTACGCGGTGGGTAAACCCGAGAAGCCACGGGTAGAGCACCTGGCCGAGTTGAAGACACCGACGTTGATCGTGCAGGGCGAGCGGGATGCGCTGGGTAACCGCGAGGCGGTGGCGGGGTATGCGTTGTCGCCGGCGATCGAGGTGAGCTGGCTAGTGGCGGGGGACCATGACCTGAAGCCGTTGAAGGCTTCGGGGTTCAGCCATGAGCAGCATTTGCAGGCGGCGGCTGAACGCGTTGCTGATTTTCTGAAGAACTAGTGCTGGATTCTTCGCGGGTAAACCCGCACCTACAAGGACCGCACAACATCGAAGGTCGGCTCAGCACCCTGTAGGAGCGGGTTTACCCGCGAAGAGGCCGGAACAGGCCGGCGCTTAGTCGCGGTATTCGCACAGGTAAGCGGTATCCACCTTCACCTGCAGCTGAAACTTGCTGTCAGCCGGCACGTTGAACTTGTCACCGGCGTTGAAGGTTTCCCAGTTGTCGCTACCTGGCAGTTTCACGGTCAGTGCACCCGATACCACATGCATGATCTCGCGCTTGGCAGTGCCGAATTCGTATTCGCCCGGAGCCATGACGCCGACAGTGGCCGGGCCTTCTTCGCCCGAAAATGCGATCGACTTGACGGTGCCGTTGAAGTACTCGTTGACCTGGAACATGGGCGACTCCTGAAAAGAGGTGCTGAAAAAGGGCTGGCCAGTATGCCCAAGCCCACAGGCGTCGTCATCTGCTTTCAGGGGCTGTTGGCGGGCAGGGTCAACGGTAATAGCCGCGCCGTGTTGCGCGCATCTTCCAGGGCCCTGTGCTGCTGCCCGCAAAAGTGCATGCCGGCCAGTTGCAGGGCGCCGTTCAGGCCGGTGGGGCGCTGCAGGTGGCGGGCCTTGGCAAAGCGTTGCTTGAGGTTGATGTGCGGCAATGTGCGCAGCAGGCTATCGAGGCTGTGCTGTTGCCACTCCTGGTGCAGTTGCTGGCGGTCGTAGTCGCCCCAGCTGACCCAGGCCTGAAGCTGCCCGCGGTGGTGCCCCAGCCAGCGCTCGAAGCTTGCCCACACCTCGCGAAACGGCGCGGCGCTGTCCACGTCGGCCTGGCTGATGTGGGTCAGCTCACGGCAGAACGGGGTCAGCTGCGGCCGCCGCCGTGGCTTTACAAAACGCTGGAAATGGTCGACCTCGCGGCCTTCGCGGGTAACCAGGCTTGCGCCGATTTCAATGACTTCCATCTCTGTGACCGGCCACCCACCATCGTCGGTGGTGGCTTCCAGGTCGATCACCAACCAATGGCCCATACCAGGCTCCCCTGCAGATCCTGCTAGAGCGTAGCCAATGTCCGGGCATACGGCATCCTATGGCATTTTGCCGCCTGCTTTGGCACAAAGAGCAGGCGTCAGTAGTTGTGTCGCCCCTGGAAAACGCCTAGCTTAAGCGCATACAGGCATAAACCGTGATGAGTGTCCGTCTTGACTCCAGCGCCCGGCCTCAAGGCCTTGTCCACCCTGATGCTGCTGGCCGTGTTCTGGTTGGCGGCACCGGTATGGGCTGGCGAGGCGGTTGAAGTGAAGATTGGCGCAGCCCATTTCCCGCCTTACACAGTGCGCCCCGAGCAAGGTGCCGATACCGGTTTGCTGCCGCAGTTGGTCGATGCACTCAACCGGGCGCAGCAGCACTATCACTTCGTTCTGGTGCCTACGTCTATCCAGCGGCGCTTCGGTGACTTCCAGCAGGGCCGCACCGACATGGCTATTTTCGAGAACCCACAATGGGGCTGGGAGCAGATTGCTCATCAGACCGTGGACATGGGCCTGGAAGATGCCGAAGTGTTCGTCGCCCGCAAGGCAAACGGCAATGATCCGCATTATTTCGATGACCTGCGCGGCAAACGCCTTGCCTTGTTCAACGGCTACCACTACGCGTTCGCCAGCTTCAACACTGACCCGGACTACCTGCGCAAGACATACAACGCGACCCTGACCTATTCCCATGACAGCAACCTGCTGATGGTGCTGGCCGGCCGCGCCGATATTGCCCTGGTCACGCGTTCCTACCTCAGCGACTTCCTGGCACGCAACCCGGCGAGCAGGGCGCAGCTGGTGCCTTCGCAACGCATTGACCAGGTCTATCACCACTACGCTTTGCTGCGCCCGGGGTCGCCTATTGGCGAGCAGTCGTTCGCTGCCCTGCTGCGTGGCCTGCGTGACAGCGGTGAACTGGCGCGCATCTTCGAGCCGTACCGCATCACGGTGGCTGCACCGCAAGACTAAATTCCCGTGTTGCGGCAACGTTCCCTGCAGTGTGCCTTTTCTTCATTTTCGTGAGTCAAGCCCATGCCGTTCGATGCCGCTTCGCAGCCACAGTCACCGCCACGCTGGCGCAGCCTCAGTGCCGAGGAGGGCGACAGCTGGCTAAGCCTGGCCCTTGAAGGCCGCCCCCTGATCCAGTTGCGACTGGAGGCTGGCGCTTCTCTGCACGTTCACCTTGAGCGCTTTTGCCCCGAGCGCCCCTACCAAGCCTTGTGGGCCGCCTGTTATTGGTTGCTGTCGCGCGATACGGCCTGCCAGCGCCTGACCTGGCACCTGCCCGAAGTGTTGCCGCAGGCGTTGGCCAGTGGCCTGCTGCTGGCCGGTGAACAGCCTGGCCAGTACCTGTGCGAGCGCGCACTGTTCTGGCAACTGCCGCAGCCGTGGCTGGGCGAGTCGGTTGCCGGGGTATATCCGCAGCAGATGCAGATCAGCAACGGTAAGCGCCACCCGCGCCGGGCGCCCAAGCCGCGGGGCGAAGTGTACCGGCGCTTCGATGCGCGCTTGGGCAGTTGGGTATCGCTGCGTACCCTGGAGATCGAGCATGACCTGGAGCGTTTCAACCGCTGGCAGAACAACCCTCGCGTGGAGGCGTTCTGGCAGGAGGGTGGCACGCTGGCGCAGCACCGCGAATACTTGGCCAAGCTCGAAGCCGACCCGCATACGTTGACGTTGATCGGTTGTTTCGATGACGAGCCGTTTGCCTACTTCGAGGCGTACTGGGCCAAGGAGGACCGCATTGCCCCCTTCTACCCGGCCGATGACTACGACCGTGGTATCCATATGCTGGTGGGAGAGGAGAGCCACCGGGGGCCGCACAAGGTGGCCAGCTGGCTATCGGCGTTGGTGCACTACCTTTTCCTGGATGACCCGCGCACCCAGCGGGTGGTGGCCGAGCCGCGCGCCGACAATGGCAAGATGATTGGCTACATGCACGACCAATGTTTCCATTGCGACAAGGAGTTCGACTTTCCACACAAGCGGGCGGCGTTGATGATTCTGGGGCGGGAGAGGTTTTTCGATCGTTGCAAGCTGACGTAGGGGCTAGTGTGGTGTTTCACAAATAACGACCATAACTCGCGGCGCTTTTTGCACTCATGCGGCGTTGTCGCTCCTCGCCGTAGCTGGGCTACGACTCGTCGCGACGCCTTGCCTGAACGCAAAAATCGCTCGCGAGTTATTGGTCGTATTTGCAAAACACCACACTAGCGCTGCAAGCAAAAGCGAGAGCGATCCAGGTTCGCTCTCGCGTTTGCTTGAAGCTATCTTCAGGCCTGCCGACTGGCCGTCTTGCGGCAATGCACCAGTGCATCGCGGATCATGAAGTTGACCAAGGTCGGCGATACGCCCAGTTCCTTGGCAATGTCCTTCTGCGGCACGCCATTAAGGCGGTACATCTCGAAAGCATAGCGGGTGCGTGGCGGCAGTTCGTTCAAGGCCTCCGCGATGTCATTCAGCGCGGCGCGGTTGATGTGGGTGGCTTCGGGCGAGGCGTTCTGCACCACCACGTTCATGCCTTCCTCTTCACTACCGGAGTACTTCAGCTCCATCGCCTGCTTGCGATAGTGGTCGATCGCCAGGTTGCGCACGATCTGGAACAGGTAGCTCAGCTGGGCCTTGAACGATGAGGTGATCTGCGGGGCGGTGCTGAGCCGGAAAAAGGCATCCTGTACCACGTCCTCAGCCCGCGAGCGGCAGCCTGTGATGCGGGCGGCGATCTTGACCAGGATGCTGCGGTTGTCGACGAAGGCCTGCAGTAATGGTGAATCGCACTTACTTGTGGATAGTTGTTCCGCCATGGAAATCACCTTGTCACAGAGGGGAGAGGAGGCGCCCAAGGTTGGGAAGCTTCCTACGACGTGCGACAAACTATGCAAGATGATAATAATTGTCAAATGCGAAATGTAATTAGTATCTGTGGGTTTCAGTTCTAAAGCGCGGTTGGCTTTGGGGGTATGCCTTATCAACCCTTAAAGCCTGACCTGCCCGCTAATTTCTCTCCCTGCCCATCCGTTCCCCTGTGTACATCCCCGGTCGCATACGTTGCCCGCCCACGTTAGCGGAGCAGCTGTCAGACCTAACCAGACACTGGCAGGAACACCCAATGACGGACGCCTTCGAACTCCCGCTCTCGCTGGTCCAGGCCCTGGCGCAACGCGCCGCGCAGACCCCGGACAGGATTGCCCTGCGCTTTCTCGCCGACACGCCCGGTGAGCAGGCCGTGCTCAGCTACCGGGACCTCGACCAGCGTGCACGCACCATCGCCGCCGCCTTGCAGGCGCGCGCCAGCTTCGGTGACCGTGCCGTGCTGTTGTTCCCCAGCGGGCCAGATTACGTGGCGGCGTTCTTCGGCTGCCTGTATGCGGGCGTGATCGCGGTGCCGGCCTACCCGCCGGAGTCCGCGCGCCAGCAGCACCAGGAGCGTTTGCTGTCGATCATCGATGACGCCGAGCCGCGCCTGCTGCTGACCGTGGCGGCGCTGCACGACAGCCTGCAGGGCCTGGAAGCCCTGGCGGCGGACAATGTCCCCCAACTGCTGGCAGTGGATGGCTTGGACCCGGCCCTGGCTGCGAACTGGCGTGAACCCGTGCTCAAGGGCGATGACATCGCCTTCCTGCAGTACACCTCCGGCTCCACCGCGCTGCCCAAGGGCGTGCAGGTCAGCCATGGCAACCTGGTGGCCAACGAGCAACTGATCCGCCAAGGCTTTGGCATCGACCTCAACCCCGACGATGTGATCGTCAGCTGGCTACCGCTGTACCATGACATGGGCCTGATCGGCGGCCTGCTGCAGCCGATCTTCAGTGGCGTGCCTTGCGTGCTGATGTCGCCGGGGTACTTCCTGGCCCGGCCGTTGCGCTGGTTGCAGGCCATCAGCGAATACGGTGGCACCATCAGCGGCGGGCCCGACTTCGCTTATCGCCTGTGCAGCGAGCGGGTCAGCGAGGCTTCGCTGGCCGGGCTCGACCTGAGCCGCTGGCGCGTGGCCTATTCCGGCTCCGAGCCGATCCGCCAGGACAGCCTGGCCACCTTCGCCGACAAGTTCCAGGCCTGTGGCTTCGACCCGCAGAGCTTCTTCGCCAGTTATGGCCTGGCCGAAGCCACCCTGTTCGTTAGCGGCAGCCGTCGTGGCCAGGGTATCGCCGCGCTTGAGCTGGATGCCAAAGCCTTCGCCGCCAACCGCGCCGAACCCGGCACTGGCAGCGTGCTGATGAGTTGCGGCTTCCCGCAGCCGGGGCACGCGGTACGCATCGTCGAGCCGCAACAGTTGCAAGTGCTGGGCGACAACCAGGTGGGGGAAATCTGGGCAGGCGGCCCGAGCATCGCCCGGGGCTACTGGCGCAACCCAGAAGCCAGCGCTCGAACCTTCGTCGAAATGGACGGCCAGACCTGGCTGCGTACCGGCGACCTGGGCTTCATGCGTGACGGCGAGGTATTCGTCACCGGGCGTCTGAAGGACATGCTGATCGTGCGTGGGCAAAACCTGTACCCACAAGACCTGGAGAAAACCCTCGAGCGCGAAGTTCAGGTGCTGCGCAAAGGCCGGGTGGCGGTGTTCGCCGTCGAGCACCAAGGCGAGGAGGGCATCGGTGTCGCGGTGGAGATCAGCCGCAACGTGCGAAAGGCACTCAAGCCCCAGGACCTGATCAAGACCCTGCGCCAGGTCGTCGCCGACACCTGCCGACAGGCCCCGGCCGTGGTCCTGCTGCTGAACCCCGGCGCGCTGCCGAAGACCTCCAGCGGCAAGTTGCAGCGCTCTGCCTGCCGGCTGCGCATGGACGATGGCAGCCTGGACTGCTATGCCCGTTTCCCTGAGGTGAGCGAAGCCGGTACCCGTGCATCCGCTGGCGACGAGCTGCAAGCACGCATCGCCGCTGTGTGGCGCGACATCCTCAAGGTAGAGGCGGTGGCCGCGGACGACCACTTCCTGCTGCTGGGCGGTAACTCCATCGCCGCCACCCAGGCCACAGCGCGCCTGGCCGATGAGTTGGGTATCGACCTGAGCCTGCGTACCCTGTTCGAGGCGCCGGTACTGGCCGACTACAGCAAGGCCGTGGCACAGATCATCGCCGATGGCGCCGCTGGCACCGCAGCCATCACCACGCTGGAGCGCGCCCAGGCGTTGCCCCAGTCGCTGGCGCAAAACCGCTTGTGGCTGCTGTGGCTGCTGGAACCGCAATCAGCGGCCTACAACATTCCCGCCGGCTTGCACCTGCGTGGCGAGCTGGATGTCAATGCTCTGCAAGTGGCCTTCCAGGCACTGGTGGCGCGCCATGAATCGCTGCGTACCGTGTTCAGCGAAGAGAATGGCCAGGCGCTGCAGCGTATCCTGCCTCAACAGCCGTTCAGCCTGCACCGCCTGGACCTTGAAGGGCACTCGCCCGAGCAGGTTGCCGCACAGCGTGAAACCGAGGCCCGCCAGCCCTTCGACCTCACCCAGGGCCCGCTGCTGCGGGTAACCCTGGTGCGCCTGGGCGACGAAGAGCATCAGCTGTGGGTGACCCTGCACCACATCGTTGCCGACGGCTGGTCGCTGAACATCCTGCTCGAAGAATTCGCCAAGCTGTACGCCGCTCGCTGCCAAGGCCTGGAGGCCAACCTGGCGCCGCTGCCCCTGGGGTACGCCGACTACGGCAGCTGGCAGCGGCAATGGCTGGCTGACGGTGAAGCCGAACGCCAGTTGCAGTACTGGAAGGCACACCTTGGTGGTGAGCTGCCGGCGCTTGACCTGTGCACTGACCACCCGCGCGCCAGCCAGCGCGAGCACAGCGCTGCGCGCTTCAACCTCAAGGTGCCGGCCAGGCTTGGCGAAGCGCTCAAGGGCCTTGCCCACCAGCAGCAGGCCAGCCTGTTCATGGTCCTGCTGGCAGGTTGGCAGGCGCTGCTGCTGCGCTACAGCGGCCAGGCCGATATCCGCGTCGGCGTGCCCAACGCCAACCGCCCGCGCCTGGAAACCCAAGGCATGGTCGGTTTCTTCATCAATACGCAGGTGCTGCGCGCGCAATTCGATGGCCGTCACTCGTTTACCCAGTTGCTGACCCAGGTACGTCAGGCCACCTTGCAAGCCCAGGCTAATCAGGACCTGCCCTTCGAACAGCTTGTCGAAGCCCTGCCCGATGCGCGCGAGCAGGGCCTGTTCCAGGTCATGTTCAACCACCAGCAACGCGACCTGTCAGCCCTGCGGCGCCTGCCAGGGCTGTTGGCCGAAGAACTGGCGTGGCACAGCCGCGAAGCCAAGTTCGACTTGCAGTTGCACAGTGAGGAGGACCATCTGGGCCGCCTGAGCCTGGCCTTCGACTACGCCACGGAGCTGTTCGAAGCCAGCACCGTCGAACGTCTGGCCCATCACCTGCTGGCGCTGCTGGAACAGGTGTGTGCCGCGCCGCAGCAGGCGCTGGGCGACGTGCAATTGCTGGATGAGCCCGGCCGTGCGCAGCTGCTGGGTTGGGGCCAGGCACCGGCCGCCGCAGCGCAGCACCTGTTGGTCGAACAACTCAATGAGCAGGCACGCCTGACGCCGCAGCGCACCGCCCTGGTTTGGGACGGGGGCAGCCTGGATTACGCCGGGCTGCACCAGCAAGCCAACCGCCTGGCCCACTACCTGCGTGACAAAGGCGTCGGCCCCGATACCTGTGTGGCCATTGCCATCGAGCGCTCACCGCAATTGCTGGTCGGCCTGCTAGCCATTCTCAAGGCTGGCGGTGCCTACGTGCCGCTGGATGTCGATTACCCTGCCGAACGCCTGGCCTACATGCTGGCCGACTGCGACGCCCGGTTGCTACTGAGCCACAGCAGCCTGCTGGGCAAGCTGCCGCAGGTCGACGGTGTCAGCGCCATTGCCCTCGACCAGTTGCACCTGGACAGCTGGCCCAGCCATGCCCCCGGCCTGCACCTGCACGGCGACAACCTGGCCTACGTTATCTATACCTCCGGCTCCACCGGGCAGCCCAAGGGCGTAGGCAATACCCATGCGGCGTTGGCCGAGCGCCTGCAGTGGATGCAGACGACCTATGCGCTGAATGACAGCGACGTGCTGATGCAGAAGGCGCCGATCAGTTTCGACGTCTCGGTGTGGGAATGCTTCTGGCCGTTGGTCACCGGCTGCAAGCTGGTGCTCGCCGGCCCTGGTGAACATCGCGACCCGCAGCGTATCGCTGCCCTGGTGCAGGCTTATGGGGTGACTACGCTGCACTTTGTACCGCCGCTGTTGCAGGTGTTCGTCCAGGAGCCGCAGGCAGGTGCCTGCAGCAGCTTGCGCCGGGTGTTTTCGGGTGGCGAAGCGTTGTCCGCCACGCTGCGTGACCGCTTGCTGCAGGTGCTGCCGCAGGTGCAGCTGCACAACCGGTACGGCCCGACCGAAACCGCCATCAACGTCACCCACTGGCACTGCCAGGTGGCGGACGGCGAGCGCTCGCCCATCGGCCGCCCGCTGGGCAATGTGCTGTGCCGCGTGCTGGACGATGAGCTGGAACTGAGCGCCCCCGGTGTGCCGGGCGAGCTGTACCTCGGTGGCGCGGGCCTGGCCCGTGGTTACCTGGGCCGCCCCGGCCTCACTGCCGAGCGCTTCGTACCCCAGGCCGACGGCAATGGTCAGCGTCTGTACCGCAGTGGCGATCGCGCCCGCTGGCAGGTTCAGCTGGAGGCCCTGGAATACCTTGGTCGCCTCGACCAGCAGGTCAAGGTGCGCGGTTTCCGCGTCGAGCCCGAGGAAGTGCAGGCCTGCCTGCTGGCACAGGCGGGTGTGGAACAGGCGCTGGTGTTGATACACAAGGACGCCGTTGGCGCGCAACTGGTCGGCTATTACAGTGGCAGCGCCCAGCCTGCCGAGGTGCTGGCCGTGCTGGCTGAGCAATTGCCAGCCTACATGGTGCCGGCGCAACTCATCCCCTTGGCACAGATGCCACTGGGCCCCAGCGGCAAGGTCGACCGCAAGGCACTGCCTGCCCCAGTGTGGCAGCAGCGTGAGCATGTCGAGCCACGAACCGAGCTGCAACAACAGGTCGCGGCCATCTGGCGCGACGTGTTGAATCTGCCGCGCATTGGCCTGCAGGACGACTTCTTCGCCCTTGGTGGCCACTCGTTGCTGGCTACCCAGATCGTTTCACGCACCCGCCAGGCCTGCGATGTCGAGCTGCCGCTCAAGGCCCTGTTCGAAGCCAGCGAGCTGGGCGCCTTCTGTGCCGAGATCGCCCGCCTTCGCGCGGCCGGCGAGCGCAACCTGCAAGGTGCAATCACCCGTGTCGACCGCCGTCAGGCGGTGCCATTGTCGTACTCGCAGCAGCGAATGTGGTTCCTCTGGCAGATGGAGCCGGACAGCCCGGCGTACAACGTCGGCGGCATGGCACGCCTGCGCGGCACCCTGCACGTGGACGCCTTCGAGCGTGCACTGCAGGCGCTGATCGTGCGTCACGAAACCTTGCGCACCACATTCCCCAGCATCGACGGCGTGCCGTACCAGTGCGTGGCCGAAGACAGCGGCCTGCATCTGGACTGGCAAGACTTCAGCGCTTTGTCAGACGATGCCTGCCAGCAACGTTTGCAACAACTGGCCGACGACCAGGCGCACCAGCCCTTCGACCTGGAGCGGGGGCCGCTGCTGCGCGCGTGCCTGGTCAAGGCCAACGAGCGCGAGCACTTCTTTGTGCTGACGCTGCACCACATCGTCACCGAAGGCTGGGCCATGGACATCTTCGCCCGCGAGCTGGGCGAGCTGTACGAAGCCTTTGTCGATGACCGCGAGTCGCCACTGGCGCCGCTGCCGGTGCAGTACCTGGACTATAGCGTGTGGCAGCGGCAATGGCTGGAAAGCGGCGAGGGCGCTCGTCAACTGGCCTACTGGAAGCACCGCCTGGGCGACGAGCACCCGGTGCTGGCGTTGCCTGCCGACCGCCCGCGTCCGGCAGTCCAGAGCCACCGTGGCGAGCTGTACCGCTTCGAACTCGATCCGGCACTGGTGGCCCGCGTGCATGCTTTCAATAGCCAGCGCGGCCTGACCCTGTTCATGACCATGACCGCCACCCTGGCCGCCTTGCTGCACCGCTACAGCGGCCAGCGCGACCTGCGTATCGGCGCGCCGGTGGCCAACCGCATCCGCCCGGAAAGCGAAGGCCTGATCGGCGCTTTCCTCAACACCCAGGTGCTGCGCTGCCAGCTGGACGGCCAGATGACCGCCAGCGCGCTGCTGGAGCAGATTCGCCAGGCTGCCATCGAAGGCCAGTCGCACCAGGACCTGCCGTTCGACCAACTGGTAGAGGCCCTGCAGCCCCCACGCAGCAGTGCCTACAACCCGCTGTTCCAGGTGATGTGCAACGTGCAGCGCTGGGCCTTCCAGCAAAGCCGCACGCTGGCCGGCATGCAGGTGGATTACCTGGTCAACGATGCCAGCGCCACCAAGTTCGACCTTTACCTGGAGGTGACCGACCTGGACGGCCGGCTGGGCTGCTGCCTGACCTACAGCCGCGACCTGTTCGACGCGCCGCGTATCGCGCGCATGGCCGAGCACTGGCAACAACTGCTGGTCGGTTTGCTCGACAACCCGCAACACCGCCTGTGCGAACTGCCAATGCTGAGCAGTGCCGAGCGACAAGTGCTTACAGGCCAGTTGCAGGGCGAACACGATTTCGACCTTGGCCAGACCCTCCACGGTCTGTTCGCCGCCCAGGCCGCGCGCACGCCACAGGCTGGCGCGTTGACCTTCGCCGGCCAGCACTTGACCTACGCCGAGCTCGACCAGCAGGCCAACCGTCTGGCGCGTGCCCTGCGCGAACGGGGTGTCGGCCCGCAGGTGCGCGTGGGCCTGGCGCTGGAGCGCTCGCTGGAAATGGTCGTCGGCCTGCTGGCCATCCTCAAGGCCGGCGGCGCCTATGTACCGCTCGACCCCGAGTACCCGCTCGACCGCCTGCGCTACATGATCGAAGACAGCCGCATCGGCTTGCTGCTCAGCCAGCGTGCGCTGCTGCACACCCTGGGCGAGCTGCCTGAAGGCGTGGCCAGCTGGAGCCTGGAAGACGATGCCGCCAGCCTGGCGGCCTACAGCGATGCGCCGCTGGACAACCTCAGCCTGCCGCAGCACCAGGCTTACCTGATCTACACCTCAGGCTCCACCGGCAAACCCAAGGGCGTGGTGGTCAGCCATGGCGAGTTCGCCATGCACTGCCAGGCGGTGATCGCTGCATTCGGCATGCGCAGCGATGACTGCGAGCTGCATTTCTATTCGATCAACTTCGACGCTGCCAGCGAGCGACTGTGGGTGCCGCTGTTGTGTGGTGCGCGTGTGGTGCTGCGCGCCCAGGGGCAGTGGGGCGCCGAGGACATCTGCCAGTTGGTGCGCGAGCAGCAGGTAAGCATTCTGGGCTTTACCCCCAGCTACGGCAGCCAGCTGGCGCAGTACCTGGGCGGGCGGGGCGAACAATTGCCGGTACGCCTGGTGATTACCGGGGGCGAAGCGCTGACCGGCGAGCACCTGCAACGCATCCGCCAGGCCTTTGCACCGCAGCAGTGCTTCAATGCCTACGGCCCGACCGAAACCGTGGTCATGCCGCTGGCGTGCCTGGCGCCAGACGCGTTGCCAGCAGACCTTGGCAGCGTACCAATCGGCCGCGTCATCGGTAGCCGTACGGCCTATATCCTCGACGAGGATCTGGCCTTGTTGCCGCAAGGCGGCATTGGCGAACTGTATGTCGGCGGCGCCGGCCTGGCCCAGGGTTATCACGACCGGCCAGGCCTCACTGCCGAGCGCTTTGTCGCCGACCCGTTCAGTGCCAAAGGCGGGCGCCTGTACCGTACCGGAGACCTGGTACGCCTGGGTACCGATGGCCTGGTGGAGTATGTCGGCCGTGCCGACCAGCAGGTGAAGATCCGCGGCTTCCGCATCGAACTGGGCGAAATCGAGAGCCGCTTGCAGGCGCACCACGATGTCGACGAGGCCGTTGTGCTGGCGCTGGACTTGCCGGGCGGCAAGCAGTTGGTGGGCTATCTGGTGTGCAGGCAGGCCACCGCCAGTAGCGACGCGCAACAACTGCTGCGCGAAGCGGTGAAAGCCGATGCCCGCCAGCACCTGCCCGACTACATGGTGCCTGCGCACCTGGTGCTGCTCGATAGCCTGTCGCTGATGGGCAACGGCAAGCTCGACCGCCGTGCGCTGCCGCTGCCGGACCTTGAGCAGGCGCGGCAGCAATACCAGTCCCCTGGCAATGAGGTGGAAGCACAGCTGGCGCAGATCTGGCGCGAGGTGCTCAACGTTGCCCGGGTCGGCGTGCAGGACAACTTCTTCGAGCTGGGGGGCGACTCGATCCTGTCGATTCAGGTGGTCAGCCGCGCCCGGCAGGCCGGCTTGCAATTCACGCCGCGCGACCTGTTCCAGCATCAGACCATCCAGACCCTGGCAGCTGTGGTTCAGCTCAGCGAAGCCGTGAGCACGGTGGAGCAGGGACTGCGCCAGGGCCAGGCCGGGTTGACGCCGATCCAGCACTGGTTCTTCGACAGTGACGTGCCACAGCCGCAACACTGGAACCAGGCCGTGCTGCTGGAGGTGCGCCACCCCTTGGTTGAGGCCACCCTTGAACAGGCGTTGGCTGCGCTGGTGCAGCACCATGACAGCCTGCGTCTGCGCTTCAGCGACGCCCAGGGCCGCTGGCAGGCGCAGTACGCGCAGCCTGGTGCCGAGCAACTGCTGTGGAGCGCCACTGTCGCCGATTTCAATGATTGCCAGGCACTCTACACTGACGTGCAGCGCAGCCTGGACCTGCAACAGGGGCCGCTGCTGCGCGCCTTGCTGGTGCGTGACGGGCAGGGCACCCAGCGGTTGTTGCTGGCGATCCATCACCTGGTGGTCGATGGTGTGTCCTGGCGGGTGCTGCTGGAAGACCTGCAGGCGCTGTATCGTGGCCAGCCTCTGCCGGCCAAGACCCACGCCGTCGGCGACTGGGCCGCGCGCCTGGCCAGCTACGCCGGCAGCGATTCGCTACGTGACGAACTGGCTTGGTGGCAAGGCCAGCTGGGCGGTGTGCGTCGCGAATTGCCGTGCGACCATCCGCAGGGCGGCAATTTGCATCGCCATGCTCAAACCCTGGCCATCGGCCTGGACGTGGAGCAAACCCGACAGCTGTTGCAACTGGCCCCGGCGGCTTACCACACCCAGGTCAACGACCTGCTGTTGACTGCACTGGCGCGGGCCTTGTGCCGCTGGAGCGGCGATGAAGAAGTGCTGGTGCAGCTTGAAGGCCATGGCCGTGATGGGCTGTTCGAAGACATGGACCTGACCCGCAGCGTCGGCTGGTTCACCAATGCCTACCCACTGAGCCTGCGTCCGCTGCCAGGTGAAGACGACGCGGCGCGGGCCGGTTCGATCAAGCGCATCAAGGAACAACTGCGCCAGGTGCCGCACAAGGGCCTGGGCTACGGCGTACTGCGCTACCTGGCGGATGCCGCCGGGCGCGAGCAGATGGCGGCCTTGCCGCAGGCGCGCATCACCTTCAACTACCTGGGCCAGTTCGACCAGCAGTTCGACAGTGCGGCCTTGTTCCAGCCCCTGGAGGCCCCGGCCGGGTTGGCCCATGACCTCGATGCGCCGTTGCCCAACTGGTTGAGCGTCGATGGCCAGGTGTATGGCGGTGCTCTGCAACTGCGCTGGACCTTCAGCGCCGAGCGCTACGATCAGCAGACCATCGCGGGTCTGGCCGAGGCCTATCGTCAGGAGCTGCTGGCGCTGGTCGCGCATTGCCTGGCCGATGGCAATGGCAGCTTCACCCCATCGGACTTCCCGCTGGCGCACCTGACTCAGGAGCAGATCGACGCATTGCCGGTACCGGCCGCGCAGATCGAGGACGTTTACCCGCTGACGCCGATGCAGGAAGGCATGCTGCTGCACACCCTGCTGGAGCCGGGCACTGGCCTGTACTACATGCAGGACCGCTACCGCATCAACAGCGCCCTCGACCCCGAGCGTTTCGCCCAGGCCTGGCAGGCCGTGGTGGCGCGCCACGAAGCGTTGCGCGCCTCGTTCAGCTGGAACAGCGGCGAGGCGATGCTGCAGATCATCCACAAGCCGGGCAACCTGGCGGTGGACTACCAGGACTGGCGCGGCCTTGCTGAGGATGCCCAGGAGCAGCGCCTGCAGGCCCTGCACAAGCAGGAGCGCGAGGCCGGCTTTGCCTTGCTCAGCGAAGCACCGTTCCACCTGCGCCTGGTGCGCGTGGCCGATGAACGCTACTGGTTCATGATGAGCAACCACCACATCCTTATCGATGCCTGGTGCCGCTCGCTGTTGATGAACGATTTCTTCGAGGTCTACCAGGCCCTTGGCGAAGGCCGTCAGGCCCAACTGCCGGTGCCACCGCGTTACCGCGATTACATCGGTTGGCTGCAGCGCCAGGGCCTGGACGATGCACGCGCCTGGTGGCAGGCCAACCTGGCTGGCTTCGAACGTGCCACAGCCATCCCGAGCGACCGCCCGCTGCGCCATGACCACGCCGGTAGCGGCATGGTCGTCGGCGACTGCTACACCCGCCTGGAGATGAGTGATGGTGTGCGTCTGCGTGAACTGGCCCAGGCTCATCAGCTCACCGTCAACACCTTCGCCCAGGCGGCCTGGGCCTTGGTGTTGGCGCGTTACAGCGGCGACCGCGATGTGGCCTTTGGCGTGACCGTGGCCGGGCGCCCGGTGAGCATGCCGCAGATGCAGCGCACCGTTGGCCTGTTCATCAACAGCGTGGCCCTGCGCGTGCAGTTGCCCATCGCTGGTGAGCGCTGCAGCGTACGCCAGTGGCTGCAGGGCCTGCTGCAAAGCAACATGGAACTGCGCGAGTACGAATACCTGCCGCTGGTGGCGATCCAGGCGTGCAGCGAGCTGCCCAAGGGCCAGCCGCTGTTCGACAGCCTGTTCGTGTTCGAGAATGCGCCGGTTGAAACCGCCGTGCTCGATCACGCCCAGCACCTGAACGCCAGCTCCGACTCGGGCCGTACCCACACCAACTTCCCGCTGACGGCGGTGTGCTACCCGGGTGATGACCTGGGCCTGCACCTGTCGTTCGACCAGCGCTACTTTGACTACCCGACCGTCGAGCGCCTGCTGGCCGAATTCAAGCGCCTGCTGCTGGCGCTGGTACAAGGCTTTGAAGGGGAGGTGAGCGAGCTACCGTTGCTGAGCGCCCAGGAGCAAGGCTTCCTGCTGGAGGATTGCAACCGGACCGAGCGGGTTTATCCGCTGGAACAGAGCTACATCGCGCAGTTCGAAGCGCAGGTCGTGGCGCATCCACAGCGTACCGTGGCCCGCTGCCTGGAGGCGTCCTACGATTACGCCGGGCTGAACCTGGCGGCCAACCGCCTGGGCCATGCGCTGGTGGCTGCCGGGGTCTGCGTGGACCAGCCAGTGGCACTGCTTGCCGAGCGTGGGTTGCCGCTGCTGGGCATGATTGTCGGCAGCTTCAAGGCCGGCGCCGGCTACCTGCCGCTGGACCCGGGCCTGCCGGCGGCGCGCCTGCAAAGCATCATCCAGCTCAGCCGCACGCCAGTGTTGGTGTGCAGCGCGGCCTGCGCCGAGCAGGGGCGGCAGTTGCTCGGTGAGCTGGAGGCTGCGCTGCGGCCGCAACTGCTGGTCTGGGAAGACGTCCAGGCCAACCCGATCGCAAGCCACAACCCGGGCATCCACAGTGGCCCGGACAACCTCGCCTATGTGATCTACACCTCAGGCTCGACCGGCCTGCCGAAAGGGGTGATGGTCGAGCAGCGCGGCATGCTCAACAACCAGCTGAGCAAGGTGCCTTACCTGGCGCTGAGCGAGCAGGACGTGATCGCCCAGACCGCCTCGCAAAGCTTCGACATCTCGGTCTGGCAGTTCCTGGCTGCGCCGCTGTTCGGCGCCAAGGTAGAGATCGTGCCTAACGCCATCGCCCACGACCCGCAGGGCCTGCTGGCGCACGTGCAGGCCACCGGCATCACCGTGCTGGAGAGCGTGCCGTCCCTGATCCAGGGCATGCTGGCCAGCGACCACCAGGCCCTCGACGGCCTGCGCTGGATGCTGCCGACCGGCGAGGCCATGCCACCGGAGCTGGCGGCGCAGTGGCTGCAGCGCTACCCGCAGATCGGCCTGGTCAATGCCTATGGGCCGGCGGAGTGCTCGGATGACGTGGCGTTCTTCCGCGTCGATGCCGCCTCGACCCAAGGCAGCTACCTGCCAATCGGCACGCCCACCGATAACAACCGGCTGTACCTGTTCGGCGAGGACCAGGCGCTGGTGCCGCTGGGAGCGGTGGGCGAGCTGTGCGTGGCTGGTACGGGTGTAGGCCGTGGCTACGTCAGTGACCCGGTGCGCACGGCGCTGGCGTTCATTCCTCACCCTTACGGGGCACCGGGAGAGCGCCTGTACCGTACCGGTGACCTCGCACGGCAGCGCCTGGACGGTGTGCTGGAGTACGTCGGGCGCATCGACCATCAGGTGAAGATTCGCGGCTATCGCATCGAGCTGGGCGAGATCGAGGCCCGGCTGCATGAGCAGGCGGAAATTCGCGATGCCGCCGTGGCGGTGCAGGAGGGCGTGAACGGCAAGCATCTGGTTGGCTACCTGGTAGCGCACCAGGGCGTCAGTGCCGATGCCGCGTTGCTGGAGCAGGTCAAGCAACGACTGCGTGCCGAGTTGCCGGAGTACATGGTGCCGTTGCATTGGGGCTGGTTCGACAGCTTGCCGCACAACGCCAACGGCAAGCTCGACCGCAAGGCCTTGCCAGCCATCGACATCGGCGTCCAGTACAGTCAGGCCTATCAGGCGCCACGCAATGAATTGGAGGACGTGTTGGCGGGTATTTGGGCCGATGTGCTCAAAGCCGAGCGGGTGGGGGTGCACGACAACTTCTTCGAGCTGGGCGGGCATTCGCTGCTGGCCACGCAGATCGCTTCGCGGGTGCAGAAGCAGCTACAGCTGAACGTGCCGCTGCGGGCGATGTTCGAGTGCAGCACGGTGGAGGCGTTGGCCGAGTATGTTCAGGGGCTGCAGGGCAGTGCGCTGGATGATGACAAGGTCGACCGGCTCAGTGACCTGATGGCGGAGCTGGAGGGGCTGTGATGGGCAGGGGCGCCTGGCGCCCCCTCTCGATGGCCACGGTACTTAGACCGAAGCATTGATAAAGGCTTCATCCAGCGATTTGGCACGGTGGCGTTCCATGAACTGTCCACCACTGTCAAACGCTTCCAGTCGTTTGTTTGCGAGCATATAAAAGCGCTGGCAGTTTCTCGTGATTTCCTCTGTGTAATGAGAAGATATCAGCACGCTCGCACCTTCCGCGCACGCGCTTTTTATACCGAGCCATATATAATGTCGAAATTCAGGGTCTACGCCAGCCGTTGGCTCGTCAAGAATGATCAAGTCACTGTTTAAAAGCAACAAGGTCAGCGTGAAGTAGCTACGAATTTCACCGTAGCTGCAATTGGCGGCTTTTTTCTTGGCGATTTCTGCATATCGCTTGGACAGTGACGGGGACCATTTGGCTAGTTTCGAGAGAATCTCTGTGTGATCTGGGGAAGCGTTGGGGGTCAGGCTGGTGATAAGCTTGCCCGCTTCGTTCATACGTAGTAATGGGGGCAGTGTAAGGATTTGCGTCAAATAGGCCTGACGCTTGGATAAATTGGAAATGGCACCTTTTGCCGGTTTCTTTATTTTACAGATGAGGTCGAAAAGGGTTGTCTTTCCGGCCCCGTTGTTGCCCAGAATGCCGACCAGTTCCCCCGCTTTTATAGTGAGTTCAATGTCGTTCAGCAGCGGGTTTCCGCTGTATCCGAAGTGAAGGTTGTTTATAGTTAAAATGTCCATCAGTATCGGCTCCATATGGGTTGGATTCTGAAATACCTTCCGGTCAGGTATGTCGAGGCTGCAGAGGCCGAAAGTGCAATCAGGAAACTGCTGAGAAGGGGCATTTCGCCATGGAAGATCTGCGCGCTTAGAAAGAGCGGGTTGATCAGCGTTAGCGCCTGCGAAGCATCGTGCCCCAGCGTGGCGCCGGTGTATCCGGAGACCAGCATGAGAAATGACATGAGTGAGAAAAGTGTGCTGGCTGTGCTGAATTTTATCGGCAGCGCAGCGATCCCCAGGCCGATACAGGTGAACATGAGGTAGCTGGTGTAGAAGCATGCCATCAGATAGAGGAATTCAGGAAGTGAGTAGTGACCTCGTAAGGGTTTGGTCAAGAGGTAGAATAGCGTGGCGTACAGTGAGCTCAATAAGAAATAGCTGAGTGTATGGGCCGTCAGGAATAGCTTGATTGCGCCGTGTTGGTAGATGAAGGACCGCGTGAAGCCACTTTCCCTTCTGCCGATAAGGTAGAAGCTGAATCCAAAGAACGCGAGGGTGGCAGAGATGTATGAGTAGAACCAGGCGGCTGAAGCGGTATAGGTCGAGGCTGCATGCGTTGGCTGGGTAACGATGAAGAGTATGCAGGGGGCCAGTGCTGACCAAAGAAGCGATGTGGGCTCCCTCAAGTGCTCAGTGGTCAAGATTTTTGTGATGCTCGTGATTTTTTGTGCGCTGCGGATACAGTGGTTTGGATTCATGAGTAGACCATTTTGGTGTCATGGTTGCGGTGTTATTTGATTTCGCAGTGAGTGTAGAAGCCAATGCCATGAGGGTAATGCCATATTGATTTTCCATGAGTGTCTCCTGGTTGTTGGTGTGGTCTGAAATGTATGGGTATGGAGGTTTAGGCGTTCGGCGGTTTCAAGTCAATCTTTCGGTGGGGATGGCGTGGCTGGACGTGATATTGGAATGTTCGGTTTAAAGCTATTTTTGTGGGAAAATTCTTCAGAATGGTCTTGCTTAAACCTGATAGTGTTTTTTTTGGGGTTTATTTTTTCTTCTAATTGTGTAAGAAGTTTCTGTTTTTGATGCTCGAACGCTCTGTTGTGAGCGTCCGAGAGTTCTTTGTTGTGCGTGTGTGTAGGATTTGAATAAGGGAAGCAAGCAAACGATGTTTAACGACAGGGTGTGCCGAATAATTGTTTCTAGATATGTTGAGTGGCAGATTTAAATCTGCGCGAGGTAGATTTGCCCGGCTGGGAGACTTAATGCTTGCGTAAGAACGGCCTGCGCCCAATCACCAATGTGTCTCCACTCCCGATCAGCGTAGGAGCGGGTTTACCCGCGAATACAATGGCGGCGGCAACGGTGAACGGCTGGTGGAAATTGGCCAGCAGGTCCGGCCCTTTCGCGGGTAAACCCGCTCCTACACCCGACCGCGCAGGCCTTGCGATCACGGGCCTGGCGCAAAACCCAGCCGTTAGCGCGAGCCCCGTAGGAGCGGGTTCACCCGCGAACACCGGCGTAGCCGGAGCCATGCCCCGCGTCACCTGCTTCGCGGCGCTCGATCTGTGCCCCACCACATGCACTAGCGCTTGCCAAGAATCTTCCCCAGCATCTCCGGCCGTGGTGCCCCTTGCTGGCTTTGCAGGTTGCCTTGCTCATCCTGATAGAAAATGGCCGGAGTCGCCTGCAACCCCATCTCTTCCATCAACGCCATGTTCGCCGCCAGCTTCTGTTGCACAGCCTCTGGCACCTGTTCCAGCGCCTTCAGGGTGCTGGCCTTGCCGGCCTTCTCATGCTGTTGCAGTGCCTTGGCCGGGTCTTTCGCTGCCAGCAGCGCCGCCGACTTGCCCGGGCTGTCTTCGCGGATGATGCCGACCATGATATGGCGCAACTGCACCTTGCCCGACTCCACCCATGGCCGCGCCTGTTCCCAGAACATGTTGCAGTACGGGCAGTTCGGGTCGCTGAACAGGTACACCTTGCGCGGCGCATCGGCCTTGCCGTCGGCGATCCACGCGGTTTTTTCCATTTTCGCCCAGATTTCCTGGCTCATCGGCGCGTATACCAGCTTTTGCAGCGGCTCGGCGCTCAGGTCTTTGCCCTGTTCGTCGAACAGGCTGCCGACCAGTACATGCTTGCCGTCAGGGGTCAGGTACAGGGCCAGGGCGTTGTTCTGGTACTCGGCGGCATAACCGCGCAGGCCGTTGGGCGCATCGAAGCTGCCCTTGATCACGGCGCCCTTAGCTTGCAGCTGCTGAACCGCCTTGGGCAGTTCTTCGGCCTGCAGGGCAGGGGCGGCCAGCAGGGCCAGGGACAGGGGCAGCAGTGCAGTCAATCGCATGTCAGTTTCCTTGTGCGGCAGGGGCGGGCGCAATGGCCCGGTCGAAAGGTTCCAGGGCGTGGCGCAGGCTGGCCCGGGACAGTTCGCCCAGGTGGCTGCCGACCAGCCGCCCGTTGGCGTCGTAGAACAGGGTGGTGGGCAAGGCCATGGAGCCGACACGCTGGGCCAGCAGGCCGGTGCCGTCGAACAGCACGTGGGTCAGGCTCAGGCCGGTGGTGGCGAGGAAGGTGCTGACGTTTTCCGGGGTCTCGCCCTGGTTGACGAACAGGAAGGTCACGTGCGGGTAAGCGCTTTGTGCCTGTTGCAGCACTGGCATCTCACGCCGACACGGTGGGCACCAGGTGGCCCAGATGTTGATGACCAGCGGCTTGCCGCGGTAGCTGTGCAATGCCACGGCCTGGCCGCCAGCGTTGCGCAGGCTCAGTTCGGGCAGCTCGGTGCCTTTGCTGTACAGGTGGCCACCCAGACTGGCCAGGCCCCAGAACAGTGCGCCGCTGAACAGCGCCCAGCCTAGCGGGCGGCGCAGGCCGGGGTGGCGCCAGCTTTGCCACAGGGCTCCGAGCACGATGCCGGCAAGGCCCGACCAGAACAGGAAGCCGCCGTCACGGATGTCGATGATTTGCAGGGGGTCGTCCCGGTACATCGGCCAGTAGGCCAGTACGAAGCCGGCGCGGGCACACAGCAGGCCGATCAGGAACAGGTTGAACAGCGCCGATTCCGGGCTCTCGCCACCACGTCGGGCGACCCACCAGCCGACCACGCTGGCGATCACCAGGGCGGTGAGCATCAGCAGGTGGTTGAGGGCCATGGTCAGTGGCCCGAGTGTTACGGTCAGCATCAGCCTTGGCTCCTGGTCTGGATCCAGTGTTGCTGGAACGCTGCTGCGTCCACCTCACCGGTGATGCGCCGCGCGCGGCGTTCTTCGCCTTCCGGGCCGATCCAGATGATGCTGGGCGGGCCGGGTACTTGGTAGCGCTGCAGCAGGGCTTTGCTGGCGGGGCTGTCGGCGGTCACGTCCAGGCGCAGCAGGTGCACGCCGGCCAGGCCGGTCTGCACGTCGCTGCGGGCGAACACCTGTTTTTCCATGACTTTGCACGACACGCACCAGTCGGCATAGTAGTCGAGCATCACCCACTGGCCGCGGGCTTTGGCCGCGTCCAGCTCACGTTGCAGGTCCTCGGGGCGGCTGACGGTGACGAAGCTGTCCTCGGCATGCTGGCCAGCGGCCGCTGTGCTGCCACCCCCGGTGAACGGGCGTAGTGGCTGCCAGAGGTCGTCGCCGCCTGCTGCCGCACCGACCAGCAACAGGCCGCCCCACAGGGCGCCCAACAGCGGTACGGCGCGCAACGCCGGCAGCCGCTGCAGGGCCGGCCAGGCAGCCCAGGCCAGGGCGATCAGCCAGGCGCCGCTCAGTGCCAGCAGCAAGGTAGCAGGCAGCAGGCTGCGCACGGTGTACAGCGCCATGGCCAGGAACACGAAACCGAACACACCCTTGACCCGGTTCATCCACGCACCCGGGCGCGGCAGATAACGGTTGCCCAGGGTTACCAGCAACAGCAGCGGCACGCCCATGCCCAGGCCGAGGCTGAACAGCACCAGCGCGCCTTGCAGTACGTCACCGCTCTGCGCGATGTACAGCAGCGCACCGGCCAACGGCGCAGTCATGCACGGGCCGAGCAACAGGCCGGACAATGCCCCGAGCAGTGCCGCGCCGTACAGGTTGCCGCCACGGGTACCTTGCCCGGCGCGGTCCAGGCGGTCGCGCAGGGCGGCAGGCAGTTGCAGTTCGAAGACGCCGAACATCGGCAGGGCCAGCAGCACGAACAGCCCCGCCAGGCTGCCCAGCAGCCAGGGTTGCTGCAGCCAGGCCTGCAGGCTGGCACCCAGCAGGGCAGCAACCACCCCCAGCCCGGCGTACACCAGGGCCATGCTCAGCACATAGACCCCGGCCAGCAGCCAGCCGCGCCGGGCACTGGCGCCATTGCCCAGCACCAGCCCGGCAAGGATCGGCAGCATCGGCAACGAGCAGGGGGTGAAGGCCAGCAGCAGCCCAAGGCCGAAGAACGCCAGCAGGCTCCAGGCCAGGTGGCCTTGCTGAAGGCCGCTGGCCAGGGCCTGGTCGCTGGCTTGCTCGGCGGCAGGCGTTACGCTGCCACCCAAGTCGATCGAGGTGGTTTGCGGCGGGTAGCACAGACCGGCATCGGCACAGCCCTGCCAGCCCAGGCGCAACTGACCCTGGGCGTTGGCAGGCAATAGCAGTTCAAGCTGGTCGCGGTACACCGCGCTGTCGCCGAAGAACTCGTCGTGATGGTTGAGTGCCGGTGGCAGTTGCGGGTGTTGCTCGGTGGGCAGGCCATCGAACTTCAGGCGCTTCTGGTACAGGTAGTAGCCCGGCTTGATCTGGAAGTACAGGCGCATCTGGCCGTCGGCCTGGCGGTCGTGGGTGAGCACGAAGGCTTGGTCAACCGGCAGGAAGTCTGGTTTCACATCGAACGGGTTGGCTTGCAACGGGCCGGCCAGTAGGAGTGTGAGGAAGAGCAGGAGAACGCGCATGTCTTCGCCTTGGCAGATCTGGGAGTGGGGCCATGCTGACCGGGGTTGATTAAATGAAGGTTAACGCGGGTGTTGGGGTTGGGAGTGGGTCAGGAGTAGTAAGAGTTTGCTCTGGGTTTGCAGGGTCTTCGTTGTTGGATTTTCGAGGGGGGCGGCGTTGGAATTTTGAGGGGACCGCGTTGGAATTTTGAGGTGTTTGCCGGGGGATTTTCAGCGCCTGTGAGATCGAGCGCCGCCCGCGCGGCGCTTCGCGGGTAAACCCGCTCCTACGTTTGTTTCGGGCCAATTATTNGGTCGATGAGATCGAGCGCCGCCCGCGCGGCGCTTCGCGGGTAAACCCGCTCCTACGTTTGTTTCGGGCCAATTATTCCTGTGGGATTTGCGCGCGACCGCCTTGGCGCATGTCTCGATATCGCGTCGTACAAACAAGGCGGTCGCGCGCGACTGGTGCAGGAGGGACTGGCCCGAAACAAACGTAGGAGCGGGTTTACCCGCGAAGCGCCGCNAGGCGGTCGCGCGCGACTGGTGCAGGAGGGACTGGCCCGAAACAAACGTAGGAGCGGGTTTACCCGCGAAGCGCCGCGCGGGCGGCGCTCGATCTCACAGGCGCTGAAATTCTCCCGGCGAACACCTACCAGGCGCTGAAACTCTCCCGGCGAACACCTACCAGGCGCTGAAAATCTCCCGCCAAACACCTACCCGCCAAAGCGCGAATTCCGCCCCTTGCCCTATACACACCGCGACACATTGTCGGCTTGACTTTGCCTCTACCCACCCAATTGCTGTAAAGTTGACGCCAAGGTCAGCTTTTATCAAGCCAGGCCAAGAATCAAAAGAAAGGGCAGGCCCCAACTGCCCAGAGGATCAAGCATGTCCAACCGTGATATTTCTCGGCGCGCCTTCCTGCAAGGCGGCCTGATCGCTGGTGTCGGCGTGACCATGGCGCCACTTGGCAGCCAGGCCTTCGCCGCGTTGATGGAGGAGCGCGTTACCACCTCGCCACAGAAGTGGATGAACCACGACGGTAAGGCGCGTTTCCGTAACGATGCCTTGTCCAAGGTCTGCGGCGACAAAGTGTTCGCCCGCGACATCCGCGCCAAGGACATGCCCGGCTGGCCCGCGCAGCAAGGTCATGCGCTGCTGCTCAAGGCGACCAAGGTCGACCGGATTTACGCCGGCCATGACCTCAGCCTGCTCGGCAGCGACCTGCAGCCGGACCGCATCGTCACCGCCGCCGACCTCGAACAGGACGGCATTGCCTGGCCCGAGGCCCATTCGCCCGACCCGCTGCTGCCGCCCGGCAAGGTGCCGATGTTCATCGGCCACCCGGTGGCGATCCTGATCTGGCATGACTTCGAGCGCTTCCGCCAGGCCAAGCGCAAGCTGCAGTTCAACCAGCAGGCGATCCGTTACGGTGCCCAGGCGCCGCTGTACCAGCGCGACCCTTATGGCAGCTTCCGCTTCGTGCGGGTGGGTGGCGCCACGCCGTTCGACGACGATGAGTTCTCCAGCCTGAAGAACTCCATGCTGTTCCCCACCATTCTCAACCGCAAGCCGGTGTGGTCGAAGCAGCCCAACCAGCACGGCGACCTGACCGAGCAGGGGTTGTTCTACGCCAAGCGCATGGCCGAGCAACTGGACAACCCGCCCGAGGACTGGCTGGTGTTTGACGAGCGCTACAAGACGCCGTCCATCGAACCTGCCGCGCTGGAGCCGGACAACGGCAACGGCTGGTATGACCCTGCCACGGGCACGCTGCACTTCGTGGTCGCCACTCAGTGCCCGTTCGAAGTGGCGCAGGAATGCGTGCACATGATCAAACCGTCGCGCTTCGCCCTGAACACGCTGAACATGCACCCGGGGTATACCGTGGGCTATGGCTCAAAAGACAACAATATCTTCGTCTTCTATGCCGCGGTAGCTGCGCTTTACGGCGCCGGCATGCCGATCCGCCTGGCCAACGACCGCTACGAGCAGTTCCAGAGCGGCATCAAGCGCCATGCCTTCGATATCCGCTACCAGTTGGCGGTGGACAAGAAGGACAACAGCTTCAAGATATTCCGCGCCGACATGAGCTGCGACGGCGGCGGGCGCATCAACTACAGCCCGTCGGTGGCTGCAGTGGGCGCCACTGCTGCCCAGTCGATCTATTACATGCCACAGAACGACCTGTCAGTGACCGCCTACTATTCCCGTGGCGTCGAGGCCGGCTCCATGCGCGGTTACGGCACCCTGCAGAGCATGGCGGCCACCGAGATGATGGTGGATGAGATCGCCGGCCGCCTGGGGGTCGATGCCATCGACCTGCGCCGCGCCAACGCGCTGAAATCGGGCATGAAGAACACCCAGGGTGCGGTTCCGGCCGGCGCCCTGCGCCTGTACGAAATCCTCGACAAGGCCGCTGTGCACGAGTGGTGGCGCAACCGCGATGCACGCAAGCAACAGATGGACGCCAAGGACCCGGACCACTGGTACGGCGTCGGCTTCGCCATCTGCCAGAAGGACTTCGGCACAGGCTCCGAGGCGCCGATGGCCAGTGTCGAGTTCAACGCCGATGGCCGCATCAGCCTGCGCCATATCGGCACCGAGCTGGGTACCGGCATGTCCACCTCCCAGGCTTTGGTGATCAGCGATTTCCTCGGCCGTTCGGCCGACGAGGTGAAGACCGCGGTCACCGAATGGCCGGAGCTGCAGCTGACCACCAGCGGCAACCCCTACCTGATCAGTCAGCCCGAACAGGACGCCGCGCTGCGCAACCCGCGCTGGGTCGGCAAGCTGGCGTCGCCATCGTCGGCCACCAACTCGGCCTTCTATTTCAGCCATGCCACCCGCGAAGCGGCGCGTGTGCTGTTCAATCATGGGCTGTGGCCAGCGGCCATGGCGATCTGGAGCCAAGGCCCGCACGGCGGCCAGGCCAACCCGCTGGTGGTGCGCCGCGAAAATGCGGTATGGGTCAACGGTGAGCTGACTGGCAACGGCCTGGCGCCGATTCCGTTTGCCCAGCTGGCGCAGAAGGCCCACGAAATGGGTCTGGTTACTGGCGTGAGCGTGCACGGCTTCAACCGCTGGAGCTGGGCCGAGGCCGACTTTGTCATTGATGGCGTGCGCGAGCGCTTCCCGCTCGATGCCATGGCGGTGAAGTACGGCGATGGTGCGGTGAATGCCAAGAAGGCGCAGATGGGCAGCCATGGCTATCACCTGCTCGACCGGCAGAATGCGGCCTACCCCGACACCCAGCTGAACAACGCCATGGTCACCTACTACAGCCCGGTGGCGACCATCGTCGAGGTCAAGGTCAACAAAGGCACCTTGGAGACGCAGGTGCTCAACCACCACAGTTGGGTCGAGTGTGGCCGGGTGCTGGTGCCGGAACTGGTCAAGGGCCAGCTCGAAGGCGGTATCGCCATGGGCATTGGCCATGCACTGACCGAAGAAATGCCGTTGTACGAGGGTGGGCCCGGGGAGGGCGACTGGAACTTCAACCGCTACCGCCTGCCGCATGCGCGCGATGTGGCGGTGTGGCAGCAGACCAGCGAAATCCTCCCGCCGCTGTCACCGACCGACCCCTCCAAGGGCATCGCCGAAGTGGTGATGATCCCGGTCGTCGGTGCCATCGGCAATGCCGTCGCGCATGCCATCGGCAAGCGCGTGCGCGATCTCCCCATCACCCCAGCCCGTATCAAGGAGGCCCTCAATGGCTAACCGTCCACTGCAACTGACGCTCAATGGTCAACCGGTCGGGCCGGTCGAGGTCCCTGCGGACCTGGCGATGATCGACTACCTGCACGAACACCAGAACCTCACCGGCTCGCGCCTGGGTTGCGGCCAGGGCATCTGCCACGCCTGCGTGGTGATCGTCGACAACCCCGACGGCACCAGCGAAGAAGTGCGCACCTGCATCACCGGTGCGCATTACTTCGAAGGCAAGAAGGTTCGCACCATCGAAGGCCATGCCAAGAAAGACGAGGCCGGCAACCTGACGCTCAACCCGATCCAGCAGAAATTCGTCGACCTGTTCGCCTTCCAGTGCAGCTACTGCGCACCAGGCTTCGTCAACGCCGCTACCGTGCTGGTGGAAACGGCCCAGCGCCAGCCGTTGAAGAAGAGCGAAGTGGAGGACCGCATCGAGGCCAGCCTCGGTCACCACATCTGCCGCTGCACAGGCTACGTGCGTTACTACGATGCCACCCGCAAGGTGCTCAACGATCTCGGCCTGGTCAAGGAGGGTTGAACATGGGCTTCGTACGTAGCGCCTCGGCGTTGGCCCTCGGGCTGGCTGTCAGTTCGTTTGCCTTGGCGGCCGACGATGCGCAGGTCAAGCGCGGTGAATACCTGGCCCGCGCGGCCGACTGCATGGCCTGCCATACCGCCGAAGGCGGCGCGCCGTATGCGGGCGGCCTGCCGATCCATTCGCCGTTCGGCACCATTTATGGCAGCAATATCACCCCGGACAAACAGTACGGCATCGGCAACTATAGCGCCGACGAGTTCTTCGCCGCAGTCACCGAGGGCAAGCGCAAGGACGGCGCCAACCTTTATCCTGCGATGCCTTACACCTCGTACCACCTGATCAAGCGTGAAGATTCGGACGCGATCCTCGCCTACCTGATGACCATACCGCCGATCAACCGCCCGGCACCGCAGACCGCGCTGCGCTTCCCGTTCAATGTGCGCATGGGGCTCAGCGGCTGGAACATGCTGTACGGCAAGAGCGTGCAACTGCAGCCGACCGAGGGTAAAAGCCCGGCCTGGCAGCGCGGCCAGTACATGGTCGAGGTCATGGGCCATTGTGGCGAATGCCATACCCCGCGCAACCCGATCGGTGCGCTGCAGCAGGACCAACGCCTGAGCGGCGGCCTGCTGGGTGGCTACCTGGCGCCAAGCCTGCTGGCCCAGGACCTGGCCGAGCGCGGCTGGACCCAGCCGGACCTGACCACCTTCCTCAAGCACGGCATCAGCGCCCAGGGCAGCATGTTCAACGAGATGTTCCCGGTGGTGCACCACAGCACCCAGCACCTGGAAGATGCAGACCTTGCGGCCATGGCCACCTACCTGCTGGGCGACCAGCCGCCGCCGGCCAAGGCTATCGAGTCCGTTGCCCTGGAGCAGATGAGCGACAGTGCCAGGCGGGGCCGCCAGCAGTACCTGAACGTCTGCGCCGGTTGCCATGGGGTCGACGGCGAGGGCAAGCCGCACATCGCCGTAGCCATGCGCGGCAACACCGTGCTGCGCCAGGCCGACTCGCGCAATCTGGTCAAGGTGGTTCTCGAAGGCATCCGGGAACAGCAGTTCACCGGCTTCGAGCGCATGCAGCCGATGCCGGGCTTTGCCGACAAGCTTGATGACCAACAGGTGACAGATATGGTCAACTACCTGCGCCAGGCCTGGGGTGGATTGCCCGGCGACCTGAACGTACAGCAGCTCGCCGAGCTGAAGGCGGAGTAAAGCGTGCAGCATCTCGATCTACAGGTGATCCGTCAGGCTTTGCAGTGGTCCTGCAACGGCCAGCGGGTATGGTTGTGCACGGTGCTCGCCACCTATGGCTCGGCGCCGCGTGCGCCGGGTTCGCTGCTGGCGGTGAATGCCAGCGGCCAGTGGCTGGGCTCGCTGTCCGGTGGCTGTGTCGAAGACGACTTTCTCGAACGCGTGGCCCTGGGGGAATTCCCGGAGCCGGTTGCCATCGTGCGTTATGGCGACGGCAGCGACCCGCGTTCGCGCGTTCGCCTGCCGTGTGGCGGTGTGCTTGAAGTACTGGTGGAGAACCTGCCGGTTGAATGCGAGGTGCAGGCGCATCTGCGTGAGCTGGAACGTGCGCTGCTGGGCCAGCGCCGGGTACTGCGTGAGGTGAGCCTGTCTGCGGGTACCCGCCAGCTGCTCGATGACCATAGTCAGGGGCCACGGGTCGAACGGGAAAATGCCCGGGTGCGCTTGCGTGTCGGCGCCGCCCAGCGGCTGCTGCTGGCCGGCTATTCCAGCGTGGCGCATTTTTGCGCCGAATTCGGCAGAGGGCTGGGTTTTGAGGTCATCCTTTGCGAGCCGCGTGACGAAGTACTCGACGGCGTAGTGCTGAATGGCATTGAGGTGCGCCGCGAGCTACCGTCGGAATTCATCGCCAATGGCGGTTGCCATGCCGATACGGCAGTGGTGGCATTGACCCATGATCCAAAAATCGATGACCTGGCCATGCTTGAAGCCGTCCGGACCGAAGCGTTCTACATCGGCGTGATGGGCTCCAAGGCCACCTCCGACAAACGTCGCGAACGCTTGCAGCGAATTGGTGGCCTGGGTTGCGACGAGCTGGCGCGCATCCATGCGCCGATTGGCCTGAACCTGGGCAGCAAGACCCCGGCCGAGATCGCCCTGGCGGTACTGGCCGATATCCTTCGTGTGCGCAACGGCATCGAGCGGGCGGCGCTGTGAGCGTGGTTGCGCTGGTGCTGGCGGCGGGGCGCGGCACGCGTTTCGGCGCTGACAAGCGCCGGGCGACCCTGGCGGATGGCCGCAGTTTGCTGGTGCATAGCGCGGAGCGGGCACGGGCGGTGTTTGATGATGTGCGTGTGGTGTTGCGCGCGGGCGAGCAGGGCGGGGATTTCGGTTTGCCTGGCGGTTACCGAGTGATCGTCAGCCCGGATGCGGCAGCGGGCATGGGGCACAGCCTGGCGGCCGGGGTCGGGTCGTTGGGCGACAGCCAGGCACAGGCGGTGGCGATCTTGTTGGGTGATATGCCGTGGATCGAGTTGGCTACCTTGCGCCGCTTGGCCGAGGCTTGCAGCGCTTCGAACATTGTGTTGCCACGCCATGCCGGGCAGCAGGGCCACCCGGTGATTTTTGGGCGCGATTTCTGGCCGGCGCTGGGGCTATTGGCCGGCGATGAAGGGGCGCGGGCGGTGGTGCAGGCGCAGCGGGATTGTTGTGTTGTGGTTGAGGTGGAGGATGCTGGGGTGTTGCTGGATGTGGATACCCCGCAGGGGTTGATGTAGGGCCAAGGTGTTCGCCATAGCGTCCGCGGCGCCTGTGGCAGGTGTTCGCAGATGTCACGACGAACAACCCGGCCCCTCACCACACCCAAGCCGAACCCCCATCCCCCACAAAAGGTCCATAATCCCCCCTTAATCCGCCCAAGGTGCAATACCAGCCACACTACACCGGGAGCCCCACCATGCACGTTCTGCTCTGCGAGGACGACGACCTGATCGCCGCCGGCATCTGCGCCGGTCTCACCGCCCAGGGCCTGACCGTGGACCGTGTGGGCAACGCCGCTGCTGCGCGGGCGATGCTGCAGGCCGCGCAGTTCGACGTGATGATCCTCGACCTCGGCCTGCCCGACGAAGATGGCCTCAAGCTGCTGCGCCGCCTGCGCGAAAAAGGCGAGACCCTGCCGGTACTGGTGCTCACCGCCCGCGATGCCGTCACTGATCGTGTCGATGGCCTGCAGGCCGGTGCCGACGATTACCTGCTCAAGCCCTTCGATCTGCGCGAGCTGGCCGCACGCCTGCATACCTTGCTGCGGCGGGTGGCCGGGCGGGCGGTGAACGTGATCGAGCACGGCCCGCTGCGCTATGACCCGAGTAGCTGCGAGGCGACCTTGGCCGGCCAGCATGTCGACCTGTCCCGCCGTGAGCAGGCCCTGCTCCAGGCGCTGCTGCAGAACCCCGGGCGAGTGCTGTCCAGCGAGCAACTGAAAGACTGCGTGTATGGTTTCAGCGACGAAGTCGAGAGCAACGCCCTGAACGTGCACATCCACCACCTGCGGCGCAAGCTGGGTAACGGCATTGTCGAGACCGTGCGGGGCCTGGGCTACCGGCTGGGCCCGGCGCAGGCACCGCAAGAGGCCGCATCATGAGCCTGCGGGTGCGCCTGAGCCTGATCCTCGGCAGTGCCTTCGTGATCATCTGGGCACTGGCCGCCGCGTGGATGCTGCGTGACCTGCGCCAGCAGATGATGTTTTCCCTCGACCAGCGGCTGGTGGCGTCGGCGCGTATGGTCGCCGGGCTGATCGACCAACTGCCGCAGCCGCTGACCGCCAAGGGCGGGGAGGCGCATTTTTCTGCCGACCAGTTCAGCGTACCGGATGGCATGGCCTGCCAGGTCAGCTCGCTGCGTGGCGAGATCCTCGCCAGCAACCACAAGCACGATGGCGCCATGGACGACGAGCGCAGCGGGTTTCGTGACCAGACCATCGACGATGCGCTTTGGCGCACCTTTACCTACAACCACGGCGATGTGCGCATCACCACGGCCGACCGGCACATGGAGCGCGAGGCGCTGAATCAGTCGATTCTGCTGGCGGCATCGGCGCCGGTATTGATGGCCCTGCTTGGCAGCCTGGGGCTGTTGTGGATCGGCCTTGGCAAGGGCCTGGAGCCGCTCAACCGTATGCGCGATGCCTTGCGCCGCAGGCGTGCGGACAGTGTCGAGCCGCTGCAGGTGGCGGGCATGCCCAGCGAGTTGCAGCCGTTGCTGGAGACCCAGAACCAGCTGTTCCTGCGCATTGCCCAAACCCTCGAGCGTGAGCGGCGCCTGACTGACGATGCCGCGCATGAACTGCGCAGCCCGCTGACCGCGATCAAGACCCACCTGCAGGTGGCGCGCATGACCGACGGTGCAGTGCGCGAGCAGGCGCTGGAGCATGCCGAGCAGGGCACCGACCGCATGCACCGCACGCTTGAGCAGTTGCTGATGCTGGCGCGGGTGGAAGGCAGCCTGTCGTTCGAGGATGGCGTGCAGTGCAGCGCCGAGCAGGTGGCCCGTCAGGCGGTGCAGGATGCCGGCGGCGGCGACAACCGGCGTATCGTGTTGCGTTTGCCAGAGGAGGCGACGCAAATCTACCTGGGGATGCCGGCACCGTTGGCGGTGGCAGCGCTGCGCAACCTGCTGGACAACGCCTTGCGTCATGGCGGCGATGAAGCCGTAGAGCTGGAGGTGCAGATGGCGGACGACCAGGTGGGCTTCATGGTGCGTGACCATGGGCCAGGCATTGCCGAAGCGGACCTGGAGCACCTGACCGAGCGCTTCTGGCGCAATGGGCAGAGTGGTGGTTGCGGTTTGGGGCTGGCGATTGTGCAGGCGATCGTGCAGCGGTGTGCCGGTAGCCTGCGCTTTGACAGCCGTAGTGACGGCTTGCGGGTCTTGTTGCAGGTACCGGCGCGTCCTGGGCATTGATGTTTATCGCCTGTGCTGGCCTCTTCGCGGGTGAACCCGCTCCTACGCGGGTGTGTGGTCCTTGTAGGAGAGGGTTTACCCGCGAAAGGGCCGGCACAGACAAAAATAAAATCGCGTAACAACCGCTAAATCCTCCCCCCACTCAAGCGTTTCCAAAGCGATAACCGCCCATCCGCTTGCTTGCGAGGATTTACCCATGTCCACCGCTTCCAGCCTTGCCCGGGTTGTACCGGCCAGCGTGCCGCAACCCTTGTACGAATTCATCGATTCACCTTTGCTGCAACGCCAGCAACAGCAGGAATCCAACGCCCGCAGCTACCCGCGGCGTATCCCGCTGGCGCTCAGGCGCGCCCGTGGTATCCACGTCGAAGACGTCGAAGGCCGCCAGTTCATCGACTGCCTGGCCGGTGCCGGCACCCTGGCTCTGGGCCACAACCACCCGGTGGTGGTCGAGGCGATCCAGCGGGTGCTGGCTGACGAGTTGCCGCTGCACACCTTGGACCTGACCACCCCGGTCAAGGACCGCTTCGTCCAGGACCTGTTCGGCATCCTGCCCGAGGCGCTGCGCCGCGAGGCCAAGGTGCAGTTCTGTGGCCCGACCGGCACTGATGCAGTCGAGGCTGCGCTCAAGCTGGTGCGTACCGCCACCGGCCGCAGCACCGTGCTGGCCTTCCAGGGCGCCTACCATGGCATGAGCCAAGGCGCGCTGAGCCTGATGGGCAGCCATGGGCCGAAACAGCCACTGGGGGCCTTGCTCGGCAACGGCGTGCAGTTCATGCCTTACCCGTACGACTACCGCTGCCCGTTCGGCCTGGGCGGTGAGGCCGGGGTCAAGGCCAACCTGCATTACCTGGAAAACCTGCTGCTCGATCCGGAAAGCGGCGTGCCGCTGCCCGCCGCCGTGATCCTCGAAGTGGTGCAGGGTGAGGGCGGGGTGGTTCCGGCCGACATCGAATGGCTCAAGGGCGTGCGGCGCATTACCGAGCAGGCGGGCGTGGCGTTGATCGTCGACGAGATCCAGAGCGGCTTCGCCCGTACCGGGCGCATGTTCGCCTTCGAGCACGCCGGTATCGTGCCCGATGTGGTCACCTTGTCCAAAGCCATCGGTGGCAGCCTGCCGCTGGCGGTAGTGGTCTATCGCGACTGGCTGGACACCTGGAAGCCAGGTGCGCATGCCGGTACCTTCCGTGGCAACCAGATGGCCATGGCCGCGGGCTCGGCGGTGATCAACTACCTGGTCGAGCATCGACTGGCCGAGCATGCCGAGGCCATGGGGCAGCGGTTGCGTGGGCATTTGCAGCGCCTGCAGCGGGACTATCCGCAGTTGGGTGATATCCGTGGCCGTGGCTTGATGCTGGGTGTGGAACTGGTCGACCCACAAGGCCAGCCGGATGCGCTGGGCCACCCACCGGCTAACCGCGACTTGGCGCCGAAGGTGCAGCGCGAGTGCCTCAAGCGCGGGCTGATCCTGGAGTTGGGTGGGCGGCATGGGGCGGTGGTGCGTTTTCTGCCGCCGTTGATCATCAGTGCCGAGCAGATCGACGAGGTTGCCCAGCGCTTCAGCGCTGCGGTCGCCGCCGCCGTAGGCAGCGTTTGACGCCGCGCTGCATGCCACTGTTCGACGCGGTCGGCCTGCAAGGCTGACCGCCAACCCAAGCGTGTCGACGGTCTCTACGGAGTCTGGCGACAAGGAGAGCGAAACATGAGTGTACTTGCCGGGATCAAGGCGCGGCCATTGATGCCCGAACGGGGCTCTTTACCGCTGCTGATCGAAGCGCCCGAAGCGGGGCTTGGTTTGCTGGACGTCTTCGATGAACTCAAGGCTATCGTCGACGGCCACCTAGACCAGTGCGGCGGGGTACTGCTGCGCGGTTTTGACGTGGGCGGAGTCACGGCCTTTCGCGAATTCGCCCAGGCCTTCGGCCACCCGCTGCTCAACTACGAGTTCGGCTCGACGCCGCGCAGCAATGTTACCCAAGGGGTCTACACCTCCACGGAGTACCCCGCGCACCAGAGCATCCCGCTGCACAACGAGCAGGCCTACAGCCTCGACTGGCCGATGCGGATCTGGTTCTACAGTGTGATTGCCGCTCAGACTGGCGGTGAAACGCCAATTGCCGACAGCCGTGAAGTGTTCCGGCGCATGCCGGCCGACATACGCGAGCGCTTTGCCAGCAAGCGCCTGATGTATGTGCGCAACTACGGCAATGGCCTTGATGTGAGTTGGGAGCAGGTGTTCAACACCGAGGATCGCAGCGTAGTGGAGGCCTATTGTCGCGCGCACCACATCGACTGGGAATGGAAGGACGACGGTGAGCTGCGCACGCGCCAGGTCTGCCAGGCTGTGGCCACGCACCCCTGGACGGGGGATCAGGTATGGTTCAATCAGGCCCACCTGTTCCATGTCTCCAACCTACCGGCCGAGGTGCGCGAAAGCCTGCTGGAAATCGTCGACGAGGAAGACTTGCCGCGCAACGTCTATTACGGCGACGGCACACCGATCGAGAACGAAGTGCTCGAACGCATTCGCGCTGTGCTCGACGACTGCGCGATCAGTTTTTCCTGGCAGGAAAACGACGTGCTGATGCTCGACAACATGCTCGCGGCGCACGCCCGGGCGCCGTTCACCGGGCCACGCAAAGTGGTCGTGGCCATGGCTCAGGGGCACCGCGAAGCGGCGCTTTGAGGCCACTGTGGCGAGCGCTTGCGGCTTGCCGCAGGCGCTCGCCAGCGCAGCGTCCGGGCATGGCGCTGCCGCGTTAAATTCACCCTCCCTCCGCTCGTTCTACTGGAAACGCTTTGGCCGCACGGCCGAGCCGCAGATCAGTAAGGACCCCGAGCATGAACGCCCAAGACTCACTCAAACTGGCTCGACGCTTCATCGAGCTGCCCGCTGCCAAGCGACGGTTGTTTCTGGATGCCATGCGCGGGGAGGGCGTCGATTTCGCGCTGTTGCCGATCGCGCCTGGGGTCGAGGTTGCCGCCCGTGACGCGCTGTCATATGCCCAGCAGCGCATGTGGTTCGCCTGGCGGCTCGATGCCAAGAGTGCTGCCTATAACCTGCCCATGGCAGTCAAGCTCAAGGGGCCGATAGCGCCTGAGGCCTTGCAGCAGGCGCTGGACACCCTGGTGGCGCGACATGAATCGCTGCGCACGGTGTTTCCCGAGGTTGACGACCAGCCACGCCAATGCGTGCAGGCGCAGGCGTCGATCAGGGGCGAGCTGTTGGACCTTTCCCACCTGCAGGGCGAGGCCCAGGCGCAGCAGGTCGAGGCCGTATGTGCTGCAGAGTCGGCGGCACCCTTCGACTTGGCCGCTGGTCCGCTGATGCGGGTGCGCTTGCTGCGCACCTCGGCCACCGAGCACCTGTTGCTGATCACTCTGCACCATATCATCGCCGACGGTTGGTCGCTGGGTATCCTGATCGACGAACTGGTTCGGCTTTACGATGCCGCCGTGGCCGGCCAAGCGTCAGCACTTGCGCCGCTGGCCATCCAGTATCGCGATTTCGCCCTGTGGCAGCGCAGCTGGCTGGAAGCCGGCGAGCAGGCGCGCCAGCTGGAGTACTGGTTGGATCATCTGGGCAACGACCACCCCGTGTTGCAATTGCCGAGCGATCACCTGCGTCCGGCGCTGCCCAGCCACCGTGGCGAACGCCTGGAACTGCAAATCGATGCAGCGTTGGCCCAGCGCCTGCAGGTCCTGGCCAGGCGGCACAACGTCACGCTGTTCGTGGTGCTGCTGGCCGCGTTCAAGGCCTTGTTGTACCGCTACAGCGGCCAGTCGCGGGTGCGCGTCGGTGTGCCGATCGCCAACCGCAACCGCAGTGAAGTGGAGGGGCTGATCGGTTGCTTCATCAATACCCAGGTGCTGCAGACCGACATCGACCCGACTCAGGGTGGTGCGCACCTGCTGAGCCAGGTCAAAGCCTGTGCGACGCAGGCGCAATCGCACCAGGACGTGCCGTTCGACAAGCTGGTGGAAGCGCTGGGCCTGGAACGCACCGGGGGCGTGAGCCCGCTGTTCCAGGTGCTTTTCAACCATCAGTCGATGGTTACCGACGTCGCCACTGTGCGCACCGCCTCGGGCCTTGAGCTGGAAAAACTCGAGCTGCGCAAGAGCACTGCACGCTTTGACCTTACCCTGGACACCGTGGAGGTTGCCGGGCAGCTTCGCGCCGCTTTCACCTTTGCCCTCGACCTGTTCGAGCGCGACACCGTCGAAGCCATGGGGCGTGATTGGCTGAGCCTGCTGGCCGCCCTCAGCCGCGATGACGTTGCTGCGCTGGGCGACTGGCCGCTGGCGGGCGCACCCGTTGCCGCACCGCAGGTGCTGCCTTATGCCGGCCCGTTGCTGCACCAGCGCGTGGCGGCCTTTGCCAAGGCGCAGCCGCAGCGCATCGCCGTTGTCAGTGCCGATGGCTCGCTCAGTTACGGCGAGCTCGACGCGCGCGCCGACCAGCTGTGTGCCCAGCTGCAAGCGCACGGTGTGGTCGCCGATCAGCCGGTGGGCCTGATCGCCGAGCGCTCGGTGAACCTGTTGGTTGGTCTGCTGGCGATTTTCAAGGCCGGGGGGGCGTATGTGCCGCTGGAGCCGGGTCAGCCGCAGCAGCGAATGGCATTCATGCTGCGTGACGCACAGATCAAGGTCTTGCTCAGGGCCGAGGACGAGCCTGGCCCGGCCATCGGGGGCGTACAGTGCCTGGCGCTGAACGCGGCAGGTGGCGAGGCAGGGGTGCCCGTGGCGGTTCACTCCGGCAACCTGGCTTATGTGATCTACACCTCGGGCACCACCGGTATGCCCAAGGGGGTCGCGGTGTCTCATGGGGCGCTGGCCAATTACCTTGAAGGCTTGTCCGAGCGGATTGCCCTTGGCGATCTGGAACACTTCGCCATGGTCTCCACGCCTGCCGCCGACCTTGGGCATACCATGCTGTTTGGCGCGCTCTGGGCCGGCAAGACGGTACATCTGCTGCAGCGCGAGGCGGTGCTCGATGCCGACGGTTTCGCCGCCTACCTGTCGGCAAACCACGTCGATGCGCTGAAAATCGTGCCTTCGCACCTGGGTGCGCTGCTCGATGCCTGCGCCGATGCCAGCGTGCTGCCGCAGCGTTGCCTGGTGCTTGGCGGCGAGGCCTGCCCGCCGGCACTGCTGGCGCGTATCGGCGCCTTGCGCCCGGGCCTGAAGGTCTTGAACCATTACGGGCCGACCGAAACCACGGTGGGCGTGCTCACCGCCGAACTGGTGGCTGGCGAGGTAACGCACCTGGGCAGCCCGTTGCGCAATAGCCGAGTGCAGGTGCTCGACGCCACGCTGCAGGCGGTGCCCGGTATGGCCAAAGGCGAGCTGTGCATCGCCGGGGCCGGCCTGGCCCGTGGTTACCTCGCACGCCCTGGGTTGACCGCTGAGCGTTTCGTGCCTGATGCCCACGGCGAGCCTGGGGCGCGCCTGTACCGCACCGGCGATGTGGTGCAGCGTGATCGCCAAGGCCGCCTGTTGTACCTGGGGCGCGTCGATCACCAGCTGAAGATTCGCGGCTACCGCGTCGAGCCGGGGGAGATCGAGGCGTGCCTGCAAGGCCTGCCGGATGTGGACAAGGCGGTGGTGCGTGCCACCGGCCAGGATGGCAGTTTGCAACTGCTCGCCTACCTGGTGGCGCCGCGGCTGCTGGCCCGCGAGCGTGATGCCGAGGCGGCACAGGAGGCCGTGCAGCAAGCGCTGAAGTTGCACGTGCAGGCGCACATGGTGCCAGCCCGCGTGTTGTTCCTCGACAGCCTGCCATTGACTGCCAACGGCAAGGTCGACCTGGCCAAATTGCCGCTGCCGGACCAACAACACCCGGCGGCCAGCCACACACCGGCTCAGACGCCACTGCAGATCGACCTGGCCAACCTTTGGCAGGAAGTGCTGGGCTGTCCGCAGGTCGGCTTGGACGACAACTTCTTTGCCCTGGGTGGGCACTCACTCATGGCCACCCAGATCATCTCGCGCGCACGCCGACAACTGGGCCTGGATATCCCGTTGCGCCTGCTATTCGATACGGCTGACCTGCGCAGCTTCAGCCACGGGGTCAGCCAGCTGGGCGAGGTGGCCGATGCACCGATCCAGGTGCTCGACCGCCAGGCTTGGTTGCCGGTGTCCCATGCCCAGTACCGCCAGTGGCTGTTCTGGAAAATCCATCCGCACAGCTCGGCCTACCACACGCCGATGGCCGTGCGCATCACCGGCGCCCTGGACCGTGAAGCGCTGGCCCAAGCGTTTTCGGCGCTGGTTTCACGGCATGAATCGTTGCGTACCTGTTTCGAAGAGCAGCAAGGTGTGCCTGGCTTGCGCGTCCACGCCAATCTCGCGGTCACCCTGGAGCAGCAGCAGGCGCAAGCCTTTGACCCCGCGCAACTGTTGCAGCAGTTGCAGGCCGACATCCAGCAGCCATTCGACCTTGCCAACGGGCCGCTGATTCGCATGAAGCTGTATCAGTGTGGCGAGCAGGAGCACCTACTGCTCGTGACCCTGCACCACATCGTCTCCGACGGCTGGTCGATGGGCGTGATGGTGCGCGAGTGCATTGCCGTCTACAACCACCATGCCGCAGGGGCAGCGCAGCCTGATTTCGCGCCTTTGCCGGTGCAATACGCCGACTATGCCAGCTGGCAACGCGAGCGCCTGAGCGAAGGCCAGATGCAAGCCCAGCTCGGTTACTGGCAGGCGCACCTGGAAGATGATTTCGCAGTGCTGCAGTTACCTGCCGACCGCCCACGGCCCGAGCTGCAAAGCTATCGGGGCGGACGTCTGGACGTGCGCCTGCCCGCGCAGTTGACGGCGGACCTGCGGCGCCTGGCAGTGCGCTGCAACGCCACGCTGTTCCACGTCTTCCTAGCCTCGTTCGGCCTGCTGCTGGCGCGCTACAGCGGCAAGGAGAAGATCAATATCGGCGTGCCCATGACCAACCGCAATCGCCTGGAGCTCGAAGGGTTGATCGGGTTCTTCGTCAACACCGTGGTGCTGCGGCTGGGTGTGGACTACAGCGTCAGTTTCGAGCAGTTGCTGGCCCATACCAAAGAAATCAGCCTGCAGGCCCAGGCCAACAAGGACCTGCCATTCGACGCGCTGGTCGAGGCGCTGCAGCCAGAGCGCGGCATGGGTTACAACCCGTTGTTCCAGGTGATGTACAACCACTTGCGCGATCTGGGTGAGCAGGTGACCGGGCAAAGCTTGAATGGCCTGCAGGTAGAGGAGGTGGACCTTGACGAAGGCACCGCGCAGTTCGATCTCTCGCTCGACACCGTGGAGCGCTCCGACGGCGTGTTGGCGACCTTCACCTATGCCGTCGACCTGTTCGACCCCTCACGCATCGGGCGTATGGCCACGCACTGGCTGAACCTGCTGCAAGCGCTGTGTGCCCAGCCGCACGCCTGCGTCGATTGCCTGGCCCTGGCCACGGCCGACGAGCGCCGTCTGGTCGAGAGGGACTGGTGCCAGGGGCCTGCAGAGCAATTGAGCGATACCGCCGTGGCCCGCCAGTTCGAAGCGCAAGTGCTGCGCGCACCGGATGCCGTGGCAGTCATCCATGAAGGCCAGGCCTGGAGCTATGCCGAACTCAACCGGCGCGCCAACCGCCTGGCCCATCGCCTGCAAGCGCTCGGCGCCGGGCCTGAGGTGCTGATCGGTGTGGCCCTGGAGCGTGGCCTGGGGATGGTCGCGGGCTTGCTGGCGATCCTCAAGGTGGGCGCCGCTTATGTGCCGCTGGACCCTGACTACCCGGCCGAACGCCTGGCCTACATGATCGAGGACAGCGGCCTGGCCTTGCTGCTGACCCAGGCCAGCCTGAGTGAGCAGCTGGCAGTGCCTGCCTGCGTCACGCAGGTGTGCCTCGACGCGCTGCTCGAAGACGGTGACGCTTCCAACCCGCAGGTCGCCATCGACCCTGCCACGCTGGCCTACGTCATGTACACCTCGGGCTCCACCGGGCGGCCCAAGGGTGTGGCGATCACCCAGGGCGCACTGAGCCAGCATGCCCAGGTGTCGCTGGGCTTCTTCAACCTCAAGCCCAGCGATCGCATCCTGCAGTTCGCCACCTTCAACTTCGACGGCTTCGTCGAGCAGCTGTACCCGGCGCTGATCTGCGGCGCTTCGGTGGTGGTCCGCGGGCCGGAGTTGTGGGGCAGCGAGCGGTTCTACCGCGAACTGATCAGCAATGACATCAGCGTGGTAGATGTGACCACAGCCTATTGGTTCATGCTGGCCAAGGACTTTGCCGAGCACGGTCCTCGCGACTACGGCCGCCTGCACCAGTTTCACGCCGGCGGCGAAGCCATGCCGCCGGAGGGCTTGCTCGCCTGGCAGGCGGCGGGCCTTAGCCATGTAACGCTGCTCAATACCTACGGCCCGACTGAGGCGACCGTCACGGTTACCGCCCACGACTGCGCGCCCTACCTAGGCGCCACGGCGCAGGCGCTGCCACCGGTGATGCCGATCGGCCGGGTGCTTGCCGGGCGCAGCATCCACGTGCTGGATAACAGTGGCGGTGCGGTGCTCAATGGCGCGATCGGCGAGCTGATGATCGGCGGCGAACTGCTCGCCAGGGGCTACCACCAGCGCCCTGGCCTGACCGCCGAGCGCTTCATCCCCGACCCGTTCGGCGCCCCCGGCAGCCGCCTCTATCGCTCCGGCGACCTGGCGCGCTACCTCGCCGATGGGCAGATCGAATATGCCGGGCGCATCGACCATCAGGTGAAGATTCGCGGCTTCCGCATCGAGCTGGGAGAAGTCGGCGCGCGCCTGCTGGAGCACGCCAGCGTACGTGATGCCCTGGTCATCGACGTCGATGGGCCGCTGGGCAAGCAACTGGTCGGCTACCTGGTGCCTGCGGTGGCAGACGTCGCCCAGGCCAGCGTGCAAACGCAACAGGACCTTCTGGCGCAGTTGCGCGCCGACCTTCGCAGCCGCCTGCCGGACTACATGGTGCCTGCCCACCTCATGTGGTTGCCCGAACTGCCCCTGAGCCCGAACGGCAAGCTGGACCGCAAGGCCCTGCCGCAACCCGATCTGGCCCAGCTTCAGGTGCGCTATGTGCCGCCGTACAGCGATACCGAATGCAAGGTCGCAGCGATCTGGGCCGATGTCCTGCGCATCGAGCAGGTCGGGCTGGACGACAACTTCTTTGAACTGGGTGGTCACTCGCTGCTGGCGGCCCAGGCCCTCTCACGTATCAACAGCCAACTGGGCATCGATATGCCGATCCGTCTCATCTTCGAAACACCGGTTCTGCGGGCCTTTGCCCAGGCGCTGGAAGGCGCGGGCCAGGCCCTGACCGAAGAAGGCCTCGCCGATATCGAACAACTGATGAATGAATTGACTGAGGCTTGAAATGGACAAGACAACCGCAGAACGCATCGCCAGACGTTTCGTAGCAATGCCGCTGGAGCAGCGCCGCCAGGTGGTCGAAAAGATGAGCGCCGGCGGCCAGAGCTTCCGCCTGCTGCCAATTGTCGCCAGCCGTCATGACGTGGCGCGTATCCCCCTGTCCTATGCCCAGCAGCGGCTGATGTTTCTCTGGCAACTGGAACCGACCAGTGCGTTCTATAACGTACCGATGGCGGTGACGCTCAGGGGCGAGATCGATGTCGGTGCCATGGCCCGTGCCCTGGAGCTGCTGGTGCAACGCCACGAGACCCTGCGAACTCGGCTGGTCATGGACGAAGGGGAGTGCTATCAGCAGGTGCTGGAGCAGTCGCCGGTGGTCCTGGAGTGCGTCGAGGTCCAGGCGCACGACCTCGATGGCGCAGTGCGCGACGAACTGCGTCGCCCCTTCGACCTGTTCGCAGACCCGTTGCTGCGGGTCAAGCTGCTGCGTGTGGGTGCTACCGAACACGTGCTCACGGTGTGCATGCACCACATCATCAGTGATGGCTGGTCGAGCGAGCTGATGGTGCAGACTTTCGTGTCGTTCTATGACGCACTGGTGGCCGGGCAGGCACCGAACCCTGAAGCGCTGCCGATCCAGTACGCCGACTACGCCATCTGGCAACGCGCCTGGCTGGAAGCCGGTGAGGGCGAGCGGCAATTGCGTTACTGGCAGAGCCAGCTGGGCGATGAACAGCCGTTGCTCGACCTGCCGCTGGACTACCCACGCCCTGCGCAGCCCAGCTACCAGGGCGCGGTGGTGCGCGCCGACCTGCCGCCCGCGCTGTCCAGCGCGTTGCGCAGCCTGGCCCAGGCCAATGGCCAGACCTTGTTCATGGTGCTGCTCGGCGCCCTGGCCGTGGTGCTGTCGCGCCACAGTGGCCAGCACGACATCCGCATAGGCGTGCCCAATGCCGGGCGCAACCGCAAGGACCTCGAAGGGCTGATCGGTTTCTTCATCAATACCCAGGTCATGCGCGTGCAGGTGGATGAACAGGCCACCTTCAGCGAGCTGTTCGCCCAGGTCCGCCAGGTGGTGGCCGACGCCCAGTCGCATCAGGAGTTGCCGTTTGAGCAACTGGTCGATGCGCTGGCCCCAGAGCGCAACCTCAGCCATAACCCGCTGTTCCAGTTCAAGCTCAACCAGAACGTCGCGGGTGAAGCTGCCGGCGGCGAGCAGCGCAAGACCCTCAGCGGTCTGCAGGTCGAGGAGTACCCGTTGAGCGGCGCCGATGCGCGTTTCGACCTGGCCTTCGACTTCACCGATGGCGCCGACGGTATCCAGGCGTACTTCACCTATGCCACCGACCTGTTCAAGGCCAGCACCGTCGAGCGCCTGGTGACGGCCCTGCACACGTTGTTGCAGGACATGGTCGCGGCACCAGCCAGCCGGCTGCTGGACTGTGTCGGTGATGCCGATGCGGTTTTGCACGGTGAGGCCGCGACCTTCCCTTGCACGGACTTTCTCAGCCTGTTCCGCCGGGCGCTGGCCAATGCCGGCGAGCGCCCGGCGCTGCGTGCGGGCGGCGAGCAGTTGAGCTATGCCCAGCTCGATCAGCGTTCGAACCAGCTGGCGCATCACCTGCTGGCACTGGGCGTCAAGCCCGGCGAAGTGGTTGCCTTGTGCCAAGAGCGCTCCATCGAATGGGTAACCGGCCTGCTGGCAGTGCTCAAGGTGGGGGCGGCCTTTCTGCCATTGGACAGCGCCCAGCCGGTCGAGCGCTTGGCTCAACTGGTGACGGACAGTCAGGCCGTGCTGATGGTGCACGACCCCAAGCTTGCCCTCGATGGTTTCGCCGCGTGCCCGGTATTGCCTTTCGATGCTGCCGCCTGGCGACAGTGCCCGACGACGCCGCTGGCCATCGAGGTCTGCGCCGCCCAACCGGCCTATGTCATCTACACTTCCGGCTCCACCGGCCAGCCCAAGGGCGTGGTCGTTGCCCACGGCATGCTGGCCAACTACGTGCAGGGCATCCTGCAGCGCCTGCAGTTGCCAGCCGACGCCAGCATGGCGATGGTCTCGACCGTGGCGGCGGACCTGGGGCACACCGTGCTGTTCGGCGCGCTGGCATCCGGCCGTCTGCTGCACCTGATGTCGCGTGAGCATGCCTTCGATCCGGACGCCTTCGCCAGCTACATGGCGGAGCATCAGGTCGACGTACTGAAGATCGTCCCCAGCCACCTGCAAGCCTTGCTCCAGGCCAGCGATGCGGCCAGCGTGCTGCCGCGCAAGCTGTTGATCGTCGGCGGTGAAGCGAGCCCGGGGTCGCTGGTGGAAAAGGTCCGCCAGCTCAAGCCGCTGTGCCGCATGGTCAACCACTACGGCCCTACCGAAACCACGGTGGGCATTCTCAGCCATGAAGTTGGCGCGAGCGAACCGGACCTGCGCTGCGTGCCGGTCGGGCAACCCTTGGCCAACAGTCATGTGTACCTGCTCGACAGTGGCCTGAACCCGGTGGGCGAGCGGGTTGCCGGTGAACTGTACTTGGGCGGACAGGGGGTTGCTCAAGGCTACCTCGGCCGCCCCGGCATGACCGCCGAGCGCTTTGTGCCGGACCCACACGGCGATGGCAGGCGGGTCTACCGTACCGGCGACCGGGCTCGCTTGGCGCAAGGCCAGGTGGAATTCCTTGGCCGCGCCGATGATCAAGTTAAGATCCGTGGTTACCGCGTCGAACCGGGCGAAGTCGGTGAAGTGCTGCGCGGGCTGGAGGGTGTGCTCGAAGGCGTGGTCCTGCCGCTGGCACTGGAGAGTGACCCTGCACGCCTGCAGCTTGTGGGCTATTGCGTGACCGCACCCGACGTGGCGGCCAGCGCATTGCTGACGCAACTGCAGGCCCAGCTGCCGGACTATATGGTGCCGGCCCACCTGGTGTTGCTCGAACAGCTGCCGCTGACCGCGAACGGCAAGCTCGACAAGCGTGCCTTGCCCAAGCCCGAAGTGGCCGGCAAGGCTTACGTAGCCCCAGTAGGTGAGGTCGAGGAAAAGCTGGCGGCGATCTGGGCCGATGTGCTCAAGCTGGAGCAGGTCGGTAGCACCGATAACTTCTTCGAGCTCGGTGGCGACTCTATCCTCAGTTTGCAGATCATCGCCCGCGCCAAGCGCCAGGGCATCAAGCTGACCCCCAAGCAACTGTTCGAAAAACAGACCGTCGCGGCCTTGGCCCAGGTGGCCAAGGTCATCCAGGACAAGCCGCAAGCCGCTGTGGTTCAGCCCGAGGCAGACGGCCCGCTGCCGTTGCTGCCGATCCAGGCGCGCTTCTTCGACACCGCCATCGCCCAGCGCCACCACTGGAACCAGTCGGTGCTGCTCAAGCCGCTGCAAACATTGCAGGCGCAGGCATTGGACAAGGCGCTGCTGGCGCTGGTCAATGAACATGAGGCGCTGCGCCTGGCGTTCACTGAGCACGCCGGAAAATGGCATGCTGCACCGCGCACGACACCGGTGCAGGCCCTCCTGCAGATAGTCACTCTGGACAGTTTGGCAGCGCTCGAAACCGCCGCCAACGAGGTGCAGGCCAGCCTTGACCTGGCCCGTGGCGAGCTGTTCAGGGCGACATTGTTCGAACTTGCCGATGGTCAGCAACGGCTGTTGCTGGCGGTGCATCACCTGGTGGTCGATGGGGTGTCTTGGCGCATCCTGTTTGAAGACCTGCAGACGGCCTACCAGCAGGCTCGCCTAGGGCAGGCGGTGAGCCTGCCGTCCAGGTCGGCACCCCTGCGCCAATGGGCGCGACAGCTTGATGACTATGCGCGCAGCGAAAAACTGCAGGCTGAACGTGATTACTGGCTGCAGGCTGCGCAGCAGCCCGCTGGCGAGCTGCCTTGCGATAACCCGCAAGGCGAATGCAACCTGCGCCAGGCGGCGCATGCCAGCACCCGCCTGGACAAAGCCCTGACCCACAAGCTGCTCAAGGTCGCGCCAGCAGCGTATCGCACCCAGGTCAACGACCTGCTGTTGACGGCGTTGGCCCGCGCCTTGTGTGACTGGAGCGGCCAACCGTCGGTGAATATCCAGCTCGAAGGCCACGGCCGCGAGGACCTGTTCGACGACCTCGACCTGAGCCGCACCGTTGGCTGGTTCACCAGTCTGTTCCCGGTGCAACTGGCACCGCTGCCAAGCGTGGCGGCCAGCATCAAACACATCAAGCAGCAGTTGGCCGAGGTCCCGGCCAAAGGTATCGGTTACGGCGTGCTGCGTTACCTGGGCGAAGCCGCGTTCGCCCAGCGCCTGGCTGCGTTGCCGCAGCCACGGGTGACCTTCAACTACCTCGGCCAGTTCGATGGCAGCTTCAGCGAGCAGGGCGGTGCGCTGTTCGTGCCCGCCAACGAGAGTGCCGGCCGTAGCCAGGGCGAGGATTCGCCGTTGGGTAACTGGTTGAGCATCAATGGCCAAGTGTACGACGGTGAGCTGCGCCTGGACTGGACCTACAGCCGCGACATGTTCCAGGAGGCGACCATCGAGCAACTCGCCAGCCGGTATCAGCAGGCGTTGCGCGAGGTCATCGAGCACTGCGTGGAACCTGAGGCGCAAGGCATTACGCCAAGCGACTTCCCACTGGCCGGGCTGAGCCAGCAGCAACTGGATCGCCTGCCGGTGGCCGCGCGCGATATCGAAGACATCTATCCGTTGTCGCCGATGCAGGAAGGGCTGCTGATGCACACCCTGCTCGAACCGGGTTCGGGCATCTATCTGATGCAGTATTGCTACCGCGTCGACCACGCCATTGATGTCGGCGCGTTCAGCGAAGCCTGGAAAGCGGTAATTGCGCGCCATGACGTGCTGCGCACCTCGTTTTGCTGGGACCTGGGTGAGCGCATGGTGCAGATCGTCCATCGCCGCACCGAGCCGGCATTGCGCCTGCTGGACTGGCGTCACCTGGCTGAAGATCAGTACGAACAGGCCCTTCAGGCCGAACTGGAAGCGGAGCTGCGCCAGGGCTTCGATATGGCCAAGGAAGTGCCGTTCCGCCTGCGCCTGATCCTGCTGGATGCCGACCAGTTCGGCTTCGTCTTCAGCAACCACCATGTGCTGCTCGATGCCTGGTGTCGGATGGGCGTGGTCGATGAGTTCTTCAAGGTCTACCAGAGCCTGACCACCGGTGTGCCGGTACAACTGCCGACGCCGCCGCGCTACCGCGACTTCATCGCCTTGCTGCAGCGATGGGACCGTGAGGCTTCGCGTGATTTCTGGCGCAATGAGCTGCAAGGTTTCGAGCGGCCGACCGCGCTGCCGTTCGACCGCAGCGCCAGCGCCGAGCACAACCATGCAGCAGTGGCCGATGAGCTGGTGTACCTGACCCGCGAGCAAAGCGCGCAGGTGGCGCAGCGCGCCCAGGCGGCACAGTTGACGGTCAACACCCTGGTGCAAGGCGCCTGGGCACTGTTACTGCAACGCTACAGCGGCGACCGTGACGTGGTGTTCGGGGTGACCGTGGCCGGTCGGCCGGTGGAATTCCCCGAGATGCAGGCCACCGTCGGGCTGTTCATCAACAGCATCCCGCTGCGGGTCCGGTTGCCGGGCGCCGAAGCCGGCGTCACGGCCAAGGCGTGGCTCAAGTCACTGCTTGACCACAACCTCAACCTGCGCGAGCACGAGCACTTGCCTTTGGTGGATATCCAGGCGTTCAGCGAGGTCGGTAGCGGTCAGGCCCTGTTCGACAGCCTGTTCGTGTTCGAGAACGCGCCCGTGGAGTCCAGCGTGGGCGCCCAGGCTTCGACCATGAAGGTCAAGGCCGGGAGTTCGCGCACGCACACCAACTACCCGCTCACCGTGGTGGTGTACCCGGGTGAGGTGCTGGGCCTGCACCTGTCGTATGACCAACGCCTGTTCGACAGCGCGACCATCAGCGTGCTGCTGGCTGACTTCCAGGCTTTGTTGCTGGCCTTGAGCGAGCAGTTGGACGCGGACTTCCATACTGTGGCCGCCGCCCTTCCTGGCAGTGCCCCGGAGGTGCCGACAGCGCTGCCCGAGGCCTACGAGCAGGGCTATGCGCGGCTGTTCGACGCCACTGTGCAGCGTGCCGGGCAACTGCCTGCGGCCGCTTGCCAGGGCCGTGAATGGAGCTACGCCGAGCTGGATCAACGGGCGCGACGCCTGGCGGGTGTACTGCAGGGCAATGGTGTGAGCGTCGACCACCTGGTCGCTGTGCTCGGTGAGCGTGACCTGTCGTTGCTGGGGATGGTGGTCGGGGTGTTCCAGGCGGGTGCCGGTTATCTCTCGCTGGATCCGTCCTTGCCGGTGGCGCGCCTGGCCGATGTGCTGCGCTTGAGCCAGGCGCGGGTGCTGGTGTGCGACGAGCATTGCCTGGGCTTGGCCCAAGCGATGCTCGAAGGCTTCCAAGCGCCGCCGACCTTGTTGGTCTGGGAGCAGGTGCAGGCAAACGCCGTGCCGGCACAGATGCTGCACCTGCCCATCAATGCCGCCAAGCTGCTGGCCTACGTGATCTTCACTTCCGGTTCGACCGGTGTGCCTAAAGGCGTCATGGTCGAACAGGCCGGCATGCTCAACAACCAGCTGAGCAAACTACCGTACTTGGGCCTGCGGGGCAGCGACGTGATCGCCCAGACGGCCTCGCAGAGCTTTGATATCAGCGTCTGGCAATTGCTGACGGCGGCCCTGTGTGGTTGCCGCGTGGAGATCTTCCCCGACGCCGTGGCGCAGGATCCGCAGGCGCTGCTGCAACAGGTCGAGGCCACGGGCGTGACCATCCTCGAATGCGTACCGGCGATGATCCAGGCCATGCTGGAACTGCCAGCCCGGCAATTGCCACGCCTGCGTTACCTGCTCACCACCGGCGAAGCCATGTCACCGGCACTGGCCCGCCGCTGGCGCGAGCGCTACCCGCAGGTCGAACTGGTCAACGCCTACGGCCCGGCGGAGTGTTCCGACGACGTGGCGCTGTACCGGGTGCGTGATGACGCACGCTCAGTGCACCTGCCGATCGGTACCGCGACCGAGCACAACCGCCTGCATGTGCTCAACGACCTGCTCGAACCGATGCCGGCCCGGGCCACCGGCGAGTTGCATGTGGCCGGCGTAGGTGTCGGGCGCGGTTACCTTGGGGATCCGGTGCGCACGGCATTGAGCTTTGTCCCCGATCCGTTCGCCAGCCGCCCGGGTGAGCGCCTGTACCGCAGTGGCGACCTGGCGCACGTGTGCGCCGATGGGCAGACCCTGGAGTATGTGGGGCGCGCCGACTTCCAGGTGAAGATCCGCGGCTACCGCATAGAACTGGGCGAAATCGAATCGCGCCTGCTGGCCCATGAAGGCGTGCACAGCGCCGTGGTGGTGGATGCGCAGGTGGCCGGTGGCAAGCAGTTGGTGGCCTATTGGGTCGCCCGCGATGCCTCGGTCGCCGCAGCCGAGATGCGCAGCGTGCTGGCCGACTATCTGCGTGCCAGCCTTCCGGGCTACATGGTGCCGGCACTGTGGGTGAGGCTCGACAGCCTGCCGCTGACTGCCAATGGCAAGCTCGACCGCAAAGCACTACCGGCACCGGACGCGAGCACCGCTCAGCAGCGCTACCAGGCACCGGAAACGTCGTTGCAGCAGCAATTGGCGCAGGTCTGGAGCGACGTGCTGGGCGTCGAGCGCATCAGTCTGGGCGATGACTTCTTCGAGCTGGGTGGGCACTCGCTGCTGGTGGTGCAGGTGGTGGCGCGGGTGGGCCGCGAACTGGGCATCGAAGTCAGCCTGCGATCGTTGTTCGAGCACCCGACCCTGGGAGCGTTCAGCGAGGCCGTCGCAGCGTTGCAAGGGCAGGGCGCGTCGATTCAGGACGAGTTGGCTAAATCCTTGGCCGCCTTGAAACGTCTTACTGCAGAGGAGATCGACGAGTTGACCCAGTAGCGCTCTGCGGGCCCGGCATGACCGGGCCCGGCTCGTCAACTTCAGTACACCCAGAGCCGGCAGCCGTCCGGCTCTTTCATTTGTTCGGCAGCATCATGAGCCTGTCGCGGGCTGGCACGTTCCGCAGGCAAAGACCGGTGCCCTGGTAGGAGATGTTCAAGTGCAAGCATTGCTCGATTCCGTGGAGTCACTGTCGTCCCGGGAGCGCAAGGCCCTGGCCGCCTTGCTCAAGCAGCAGGGTGTCAACTTCTACGGGGTGACGCGCATCTTCGCCCGCGACCCGGCCGACCCGACCCCGGTGTCTTACGCCCAGGAGCGGCAGTGGTTTCTCTGGCAGTTGGACCCCGCCAGCGGTGCCTACAACATCGGTGCGGCGCTGCAGCTGCAGGGGCGGCTGGATATCGAGGCCTTGCGCGGTGCCTGCCAGGCGCTGATGCAGCGCCACGAAGTGCTGCGTACCACGTTGCGCCAAGACAGCGACCGCGTGGTGCAGATCATCCACCCGCAGATGCCGTTCGAGTTGCTCATAGAGCCGCTCAGCGGCATGAGCGCGACCAGCGACGCCTTGCGCGAGCACGTCGAGGCGTGCATCGCCAAACCGTTCGATCTTGAACAGGGGCCGCTTTTGCGGCTGAACCTGCTGCCGCTTGGCGAAGACGACCACGTGCTGGTGTTGACCGTGCACCATATTGCCGCTGACGGCTGGTCGATGCCGATCTTGATCAACGATTTGGTACAGTACTACGAAAGCCTCAGCCAGGGGCAGGCACCGAATCTGCCGGCCCTGCCGGTGCAATACGCCGACTATGCCATCTGGCAGCGCAACTGGATGGAAGCGGGTGAGCAGGCGCGGCAGCTGGCTTACTGGAAGGACACCCTCGGCGGGGAGCAACCGGTGCTCAGCCTGCCGACCAATCGCCCCCGGCCGGTGGCGCCCAGCGGGCGCGGTGCGCGGGTGGGCATCGAGATCGATGCCGTGTTGCTGCATTCGCTCAAGGCGTTGGCCAATGCCCAGGGTGTAACCTTGTTCATGCTGTTGCTGGCATCGTTCCAGACCTTGCTGCACCGCTACAGCGGCCAACCCCAGGTGCGCGTGGGCGTACCGATCGCCAACCGTAACCGCAGTGAAGTGCAAGGTTTGATCGGTTTCTTCGTCAACACCCAGGTACTCAAGGCCGACTTCGCGCTGCACAGCCGCTTCATCGATGTGCTGCAACAGGTCAAGGAAACCGCGTTGCAGGCTCAGGCGCACCAGGACTTACCGTTCGAACAACTGGTGGAGGCGCTGCAACCGGAGCGCAGCATGAGCCACAGTCCGCTGTTCCAGGTGATGTTCAACCACCAGGCGCAAGCTGCCAACAACGCCCATGCCCAGCTCAGTGGCTTGCAGGTGCGTGGGCTGGAGTGGGACAGCCGCACCACTCAGTTCGACCTGACTTTGGACACCCGTGAGCACGCCGATGGACTGTTCGCGTCATTGACCTATGCCACTGACCTCTTCGATGTCTCGCGCATCGAACAGATGGCGCGGCACTGGCGTAACCTGCTGATTCAGGCCTGCCAGGACCCGCGCAAGCGTGTGCTTGAGCTGGCGTTGCTGGAGCACGACGAGCGCGAGCGCATTCTCGGCCAGTGGAATCAGACGCAGATGGCCTATCCCACCAAGCTCGGCGTCTATCGCCTGTTCGAACAGCAGGTGTGTCGCACGCCCGATGCCGTGGCGCTGCGTTTTGGTGAGCAGACCTTGAGCTACACCGAACTCAACCGCCAGGCCAACCAGTTGGCCCACGCCCTGCGCGAGCGTGGCGTCGGCCCTGAAGTGCTGGTGGGTGTGGCGATGCCGCGCGGGCCCCGCATGCTGGTGGGCCTGCTGGCGATCTTCAAGGCAGGGGGCGCTTACGTGCCGCTCGACCCGGACTACCCGGCCGAGCGCCTGGCCTACATGATCGAGGACAGCGGCCTGGCGTTGCTGCTGACCGAGCAGGCTGTGCTGGAGAGGCTGCAGGTGCCGGCCACGGTCGCCAGCCTGTGCCTGGACACTGATACCGCGTGCTACGCCTCGGCTGCCGCAGAAGACTTGCCGCTTGACGTCGATGCCGATCATCCCGCCTATGTCATCTACACCTCAGGTTCCACCGGCAGGCCCAAAGGCGTCACGGTGCGCCACGGTGCCCTGGTCAACTTCCTCACCAGCATGGCCGGCCAACCGGGTATCGCGGCCAGCGACCGGGTACTGGCGCTGACCTCTCTGTCCTTCGATATCGCCGGCCTGGAGCTGTACCTTCCGTTGCTGCATGGGGCCAGCGTGGTGCTGCTGGCCGACCAGCAGAACAAAGACCCCTTCGCCTTGCTGCGGGTGATCGAGCAACAGGCGGTGAGCGTGATCCAGGCGACACCCTCGACCTGGCGCATGCTGCTGGACAATGCCCCGCCCCAGGCCCTGCGTGGCAAGCGGGTGATCAGCGGCGGCGAGGCCTTGAGCAGCGAGCTGGCCCAGCGCCTGATCGACCAGGCAGGGCATGTTTGGAACCTCTACGGACCGACCGAAACCACCATCTGGTCGGGTATCGAAAAGGTCACCGACAGCCGCCAGGTGTGGTTGGGCAAGCCGATCGGCAATACCACTTTCCACGTCCTCGACGCCCAGTTCGACGCGGTGCCGGTGGGCGTGAGCGGCGAACTGTTCATTGGCGGCGATGGCCTGGCGCGCGGTTACCTGAAGCGCCCAGGGCTGACCGCCGAGCGCTTCATCCCCAACCCGCACGGCCACGGCCGGCTGTATCGCACCGGCGACCTGGTGCGATACCGCGACGATGGCGTGCTGGAGTACATGGGGCGCATCGACCACCAGTTGAAGATTCGCGGTTTCCGCATCGAGTTGGGCGAGATCGAGGCCAACCTGCAGGGCTTCGGTGCGGTGCGCGAAGTGGCCGTGATCGACGTCGACGGGCCGCTGGGCAAGCAGCTGGCAGGCTATATCGTGCCGTACGATGCCAGCCTGCTGCAGGCTGATGCTGAGGTTCAGGAAACCCTGCGCCAGGCACTCAAGGCCCACGCATTGAAGTCGATGCCGGACTACATGGTGCCGACCCACCTGGTGTTCATTCCACGCATGCCGCTGACCCCCAACGGCAAGCTCGACCGCAAGGCGCTGCCGGCGCCTGACCTTGCCGCCGCCCAGCGCCAGTACCAGGCGCCGAGCAGCCCACTGCAGCAAGCGCTGGCGGCGATCTGGGCCGATGTGCTGAAGGTCGGGCAGGTTGGCTTGAGCGACAGCTTCTTCGAACTGGGTGGCCATTCCTTGCTGGCGTCGCAGATGATAGGCCGCGTGCGCCAGCAACTGGCGCTGGAAGTGCCGCTGCGCAGTGTCTTCGAGGCCCAGGACCTGGCGGGCTTCGCCGAGCGGGTGGCGGCTGCCACGACGGGTGCGCAGCTGCCGGCCATCGCTGTGGTGCCACGGGGAGAGCCCCTGGCGCTGTCGTATGCCCAGCAACGTCAATGGGTACTGTGGCAACTGGAGCCGCACAGCGCCGCCTACAACATCGCGTCGGCCCTGCATTTGCGCGGGGCGCTGGATGTGGCGGCGCTGCAGCAGGCCTTCCAGGCCTTGGTGGCACGCCACGAAAGCCTGCGCACCACCTTCGTCCAGGTCGACGGCGAAGCGCGCCAGGTGATTCACGCCCCCGAGGCGCAGGGTGCATGCCTGCGCCAGGCGGATGTCGATGCTGTCGAATTGCAGGCCACGGTCGAGCAGTTGGCCCGTGAACCCTTCGACCTGGTCAACGGCCCAATGATACGCGTTGACCTTTTGCGCCTTGAGGCCCAGGCGCATGTACTGGTGATGAACCTGCACCACATCATCACCGATGGCTGGTCGATGGCGGTGCTGGTCAACGAGCTCGTGGCGCTGTACCAGGGCTATCGTCATGGGCAGGCCGTCGAACTGCCCGCGCTGGCGGTGCAATACGCCGACTACGCGGCTTGGCAGCGCCAATGGCTGGAGGCGGGCGAGCAAGCGCGGCAGCTGGCCTACTGGGAAGCACAGTTGGGCGGTGAACAGCCGGTGCTGGAATTGCCGACCGACTACCCGCGCCCGGCGCAGCCAAGCCGCGCTGGCGGCCAGTTGAGCCTGGCGCTGGATGCGCCGCTGGTGCAGGCACTCAGGCGGCAGGCCCAGGCCCAGGGCGTCACCCTGTTCATGTTGCTGCTGGCCAGCTTCCAGACCCTGCTGCATCGTTACTCGACTCAGCCTGACATCCGCGTGGGCGTGCCGGTGGCCAATCGCACGCGCGGCGAAACCGAAGGGGTGGTGGGTTTCTTCGTCAATACCCAGGTGCACAAGGCCGAGTTTCACCTGCGCCTGCGTTTCGTCGAGCTGCTGCGCCAGGTGCGCCAGACCGCGCTGGATGCCCAGGCCCATCAGGACCTGCCGTTCGAGCAGTTGGTCGCCGCCTTGAAACCGGACCGCAGCCTCAACCAAAACCCGCTGTTCCAGGTGATGTTCAACCACCAGGCCGAGGCCAAAGGCGGGCCACGGGAAGTGCCTGGGCTGCAGATCGAGGCCGTCGACTGGCAGGTGCACAGCACCCAGTTCGACCTGGCGCTGGATACCGCCGAGCGCGCTGACGGCATGACGGCAGCCTTTACCTTCGCCACCGAACTGTACGACCGCCAGACCATCGAGCAAATGGCCCGGCACTGGCGCAATCTGCTCCAGGCCATCAGTCGCGACGCCAACCAAGTGGTCGCGCAACTGCCGATGCTGGATGATCTCGAGCAGCAGTGCATGCTGCATGACTGGAACGCGACCGCAGTAGCCTACCCGCAGGCGCGCCTGGTGCATCAATTGTTCGAGGATCAGGCCCAGCGTCATCCGCAGGCGCCGGCGTTGATTTTCGCCGATGCCACCCTTAGCTACGCCGAACTGGATCAGCGTGCCAACCGCCTGGCGAACAAACTGCGTGAGCAGGGTGTCGGCCCGGAAGTGCTGGTCGGCGTGGCGGTGGAAAGAAGCCTGGAACTGGTGATAGGCCTGATGGCCGTGCTCAAGGCCGGGGGCGCCTATGTGCCGCTGGACCCGGATTACCCGAGCGACCGCCTGGCCTACATGATCGAGGACAGCGGCATCGGCCTGCTGCTCAGCCAACAAGCATTGGCCGAGCGCCTGCCGGTGCCGGCAGCGGTACGTATCCTGTGCCTGGACCAGGGCGCGCAGTGGCTGGCCGGCTATGCGGACACCGCCCCTGAGGTGGACGTTCACCTCGCCAACCTGGCCTATGTGATCTACACCTCCGGTTCCACCGGGCGGCCCAAGGGCGCGGGCAACACCCACGAGGCGCTGCTCAACCGGCTGCAGTGGATGCAAGGCGCCTATGGCCTGGATGCCAGCGACACGGTGCTGCAGAAAACCCCGTTCAGCTTCGATGTGTCGGTGTGGGAGTTCTTCTGGCCGCTGATGACCGGCGCGCGCCTGGCCGTGGCCTTGCCCGGCGATCACCGCGACCCGCAGCGCCTGTGCCAGACCATCATCGACCACCAGGTCAGCACCCTGCACTTCGTGCCTTCGATGCTGCAGGCCTTCATGGCCAGCGCCGAGGTCGAGCAGTGCCGCAGCGTCCGCCGCGTGGTGTGCAGTGGCGAAGCGCTGCCGGCCGTATTGGCCCAACAGTGCCGCGAGCGCCTGCCTCATGCCGGGTTGTACAACCTGTACGGTCCGACCGAGGCCGCCATCGACGTGACCCACTGGACCTGCGGCGACAAGCAGGGCTTCAGCGTGCCGATCGGCCAACCGATCGACAACCTGCGCACGCACATCCTCGAACCCGACCTGCTGCCCGCTGCGCGTGGCGTCAATGGGGAGCTGTACCTGGCCGGCATTGGCCTGGCGCGGGGCTACCACGGTCGCCCGGCACTGACGGCTGAACGCTTCGTGCCCGATCCGTTCGATGAGCAGGGCGGTCGTCTGTACCGCACTGGCGACCTGGCGCGCTATCGCCCGAACGGTGTGATTGACTACGCCGGGCGTATCGACCACCAGGTAAAAATTCGCGGCCTGCGTATCGAGCTGGGTGAGATCGAAGCACGACTGGCCGAGCACGCCCAAGTGCGCGAGGCAGTGGTGCTGGCCCAGGACGGCCCGAGCGGCAAGCAACTGGTGGGCTATGTGGTGCCAATGGCTGCCGAGCAGGCCGAGCCGGGCAGCGAGGCGGGCCAGCAACTGCGTGAGCAACTGGCGCATTTCCTCGGTCAGGGCTTGCCCGATTACATGGTGCCGGCGCACCTGATGCTGCTCGCCAACTTGCCGGTCACCGCCAACGGCAAGTTGGCGCGCAACCTCTTGCCGGCACCGGATTTCAACGCCGCCAGGCAGGTGTATGTCGCTCCGCGCACGGTGCTGGAGCAGCAACTGGCGTCGATCTGGGAGACGGTGCTGAACCTGCCCCAAGTCGGTATGCAGGACAACTTCTTTGCCCTGGGAGGCGATTCGATCATCGCCATCCAGGTGGTCAGCCAGGCCCGGCAACTGGGGCTGGACATTGCCCCGCGCGACCTGTTTCTGTTGCAGACCATTGAGCAGCTGGCGGATCGAGTAGGCCAATGGCAGATCGTCGAGCAGCCGTCGGTTGCCCTGCACAGCCTGACTGAGCAACAGGTGCAGGCATTGCCCCTGGAGCATGCTGGGGTCGATGGCCTTTACAGCCTGTCGCCCATGCAGCAGGGCATGCTGTTCCTGAGCCTCAACGGCCGCCCTGAAGACCAGCTGTACATCAACCAGTTGAGCGTACCGGTACAGGGCCTGGTGGCCGAGCGCCTGCGCCAAGCCTGGGAAACGGTAGTAGCGCGCCACGACGTATTGCGCACCGGCTTCCTCTGGCAAGACCTGGATGAGCCATTGCAGTACGTGATGGGGCAGGTGCCACTGCCATTGCGTGAGCTGGACTGGCGCGGTCGTGGCGATTGCGTGCAGGCGCTGGAGGCGCTGGCCAATGAAGAGCGTGAACGCGGCTTCGACCTGGCCAGGCCGCCGCTGCAGCGCATGCTGCTGGTGCGCCTGGACGAGCAGCGCCATCAACTGATCTGGACCTACCACCATATCTTGCTTGATGGCTGGAGTACGTCGCAGTTGATGGGCGAAGTCCTGGCCTGCTATTCGGGGCAGACGCTCGATAGCGTGGTGCCTTACCGCGACTACATCGGCTGGCTGCGCCAGCAGGATCCGCGCCACAGCGAAACGTTCTGGAAGCAGCAGCTGGCCAGCCTGCAGGAGCCGACCTACCTGGCCGATGCCTTCGCCAGCGGCGAGCGCGGCAGCGGCCACCAGGCCTTCTACAGCCGTTTCAGTGTCGCGCAGACCGAGACGTTCAAGGCCTTCGCACAATCCCAGCGCATCACCCTCAACACCTTGGTGCAGGGCGCCTGGTTGTTGCTGCTCAGCCGTTACAGCGGCCAGCGCAGTGTCAGCTTTGGCGCCACGGTGGCGGGGCGCCCGGCCGCCCTGCCGGGTGTGCAGAGCATGCTGGGCCTGTTCATCAACACCCTGCCGGTGATTCATGAGGTCGACCCGCAGGCGCAGGTCGGGCAGTGGCTGCAGCAGTTGCAGCGCATCAACCTGGAGCTGCGTGACCACGAGTACACCGCACTGGGCGAAATCCAGCGCTGGGCCGGGCGCAGTGGCCAACCACTGTTCGACAGCATCATCGTGTTCGAGAACCAGCCTCTGGACCGCACCCTGCGCGAGTGGAAGGACGACAGCCTGCAATTCGGCGATGTCGGTGGCTCCGGCCTGACCGACTTCCCGATGGACCTGATGGTCATCGTCGAAGACCAGTTAATCATCGAGTACATGTACCTGCGCCAGTGCTTCAGCGAGGAAGCGGTGGCGGGCATCCGCGCCAACATGGAGGCGCTGCTGCAGGCGCTGTCGCTGGACGGCCAGGCGCGCCTGGGCAACCTCGGGCTGCTGCCCGGCGCGCCCCTGCGTGCGCTGACGCCTCCAGCGCAACAGGCGCCGCTGCTGGTCCACGAGCGCATCGCGCAATGGGCGCGGCAGCAAGGTGATGCCGTGGCGGTCAAGGTCGATGGGCAAACCCTGAGCTTCGCCGAACTCGACCGCGCCGCCAATTGCTTGGCACATGCTCTGATTGCCGAAGGCGTGGGTCCTGAAGTGCGGGTGGGCGTCGCCTTGCAACGTACCCCACAGATGATCGTCGCCCTGCTGGCGGTGCTCAAGGCTGGCGCAGCCTATGTGCCGATCGACACGGCGTATCCCGCCGAGCGCCTGAGTTACCTGATGGAAGACTCCGGCGTCGCGCTGCTGGTGTCGCAGACCGCGGCCCTGGCGGGCCTGCCGAAATTGGCCAACGTGCATGCCTTGAACCTGGACAGTTTCGACCCCGCGCAGTGGCCAGGCCATGCGCCCCAGGTAACGCTGCAGGGTGAGAACCTGGCCTACGTCATCTACACCTCCGGCTCCACCGGCAAGCCCAAAGGCGTGGTGGTCAGCCATGACGCGCTGGCGATGCACTGCCAGGCCATTGGTGAGCGCTATGAGATGACCCCCGCCGACTGCGAACTGTTGTTCATGTCGTTTGCCTTTGACGGCGCCCACGAGCGTTGGCTCACCGCATTGACCCACGGCGGCAGTGTGCTGCTGCGCGGCGATGAGCTGTGGACCCCGGAGCAGACCTGCCAGGCACTGCATCGCCATGGCGTGAGCGTCGCAGCGTTCCCGCCGGTGTACTTGCAGCAATTGATCGAGCAGGTGCGCGAGCACGGCAACCCACCGCCGATGCGCATCTATTGCTTCGGCGGTGATGCGGTGCCGCAGGCCAGCTATGAACAGGCGCATGCCTACTTGCAGCCGCAGTACATCATCAATGGCTATGGGCCGACCGAAACCGTGGTTACCCCGATGATCTGGAAAGCCGCGCCACAGCAGCCTTGCGGCGCGGTCTATGCGCCAATAGGTACGTTGGTTGGGCAGCGTAGCGCCTATGTCATGGACGTTGACCTGAACCCACTGCCGCCCGGTGTGGCGGGAGAACTCTACCTGGGCGGTACCGGCGTGGCCCGCGGCTACCTGAACCGCCCGGGGCTGACCGCCGAACGCTTTGTCGCCGACCTAGGCAACCCGGGTGGGCGCCTGTACCGCACCGGTGACCTGGTGCGCCAGCGGGAGGACGGCACCTTCGATTACCTCGGGCGCCTGGACAATCAGGTCAAGGTTCGCGGTTTCCGCATCGAACTGGGCGAAATCGAGGCGCGCCTGGCCGACATGGAGCCGGTACGCCAGGCGGCGGTGGTGGTGCGCGACGGCCCCAGCGGCAAACAGCTGTTCGGCTATGTGACCCTGGCCCAGGGACACGCTCAAGGCATTGCCGAGCAATTGCGCGAACGGCTCAAGCAGGAACTGCCCGAGTACATGGTGCCGGCGCAGCTGATGGTTTTGGAGCGGATGCCGCTTAGCCCCAACGGCAAGCTCGATCGCAACGCGCTGCCTGCGATGCAGGCGTTGCGTGAACATGTGGCACCGCGCAACGAACTGGAGCTGGCCATCGCGCGCATCTGGCAGGATGTGCTCAAGGTTGAGCAGGTCGGTATCACCGACAACTTCTTCGAGCTGGGCGGCGATTCGATCCTCAGCATGCAGGTGGTGGCCAAGGCCCGTGGGCTGAAAAAAATCGGCTTTACCCTGCGCCTGCGTGACCTGATCCAGAAGTCGACCATCGCCGAGCTGACCGCCGTGGCGGGCAAGCACAGCCCGCTGTTGTCGCTCAACGCCCCTGTGGCTGGCCAGGCACCGTTGTTCTGCGTGCATGCCGGGTTTGGCACGGTGTTCGATTACGAACCGCTGGCCAGGCGCTTGAATGGACGCTGCCAGGTCATCGGCATCCAGGCGCGGCAGCTGCTCGACGGTGCCTGGCAGGCAGCGTCGCTGCAGAGCATGGCCAGCGACTATGTTGCCTGCCTTCGTGAACAGCAGCCGCATGGCCCGTACCGCTTGCTGGGCTGGTCGCTCGGCGGCACCTTGGCGGCACTGATGGCGGCGGTGCTGGAAGGGCAGGGCGAGCGCGTGGAGTTGCTCGCGCTGCTGGACAGCTTTGTGCCCAGCACGCAAACCCACCTGCAAGTCGATCATTGGCTGGACGATTTGAACGAGCTGTTGCAGGCCACCGTACCCTCGGCGCAGCCCGTGCAGCGTGATGTGGCGCTGCCGGAAGGCGAGGGCAGTGCGCGGGCGCTGATCACGCAGGCACTGGGCAACAGGCAGGGGGCGACGGGGTTGGGCGTCGATGAACTGACCCAGGTGTTCATCACTGCGCGCAGCCTCAAGCGCCTGTCGCGTGAGCTGCACACGTGCCAGCCCGTGCAGGTGGTACCGCACAGTTGGTGGGTAGCGGGCCGTGACGATGAGCGCGAAGCCTTGGCCGGGCAGCTTGGCCAGGCTCTGGACACTGCGCAGCTTCTGGCCTGTGGGCACTTCCAGGTGCCGCATGAGGCCACCCTGCTCGACGACGTACAAGCGCTGCTCGAACCCAACCTCACGCACGCCTGCGTCATTGAACTTTCATGAGCTTTCGGGGCCGCCAGCGCGGCCCCTCTGGAGAATCGAACGATGTCCCTGAACCCTGACCTGGCGGCCTACCTGCAACTGGTGGAGGCCGGACGCAGCGCCGGCAAGGTGCTGCCCATGCATGCCCTGGCGGCGGACGAGGCGCGGCGCCAGTTCGAAGAGTCCTCGGCGCTGATTGCGGGCAAGGCCGACGAACCGGACTGCATCAGCGACCTTTCGTTGACCACCCGCGATGGCCATACCTTGCCGGTGCGCTTGTACCGCCCGCCGCAGGCCGACCCTGCACTGGCCGGCGCGGCGCTGCTGTACCTGCATGGCGGCGGCTACGTGGTGGGCAGCCTCGATTCGCATGACACGCTGTGCTGGAACCTGGCGCAGGATGCCGGGGTGCCGGTGATTGCCGTGGGCTACCGGCTGGCGCCGCAGTGGCGTTTCCCGACAGCCAGTGACGATGCCCTGGATGCCTGGCGCTGGTTGGTCGAGCAGGCCGAGGCGCTGGGCCTCGATGCGCAGCGACTGGCGGTGGTGGGCGACAGTGTCGGTGGTAGCCTGGCTACCATTCTGGCCAACCGGTTGGCTGCGCAGCGCGAGCTGCCGGCACCGCGCCTGCAGGTAATGATCTACCCGGTGACCGATGCCAGTTGTCGGCGGCCTTCGGTGCAGCGCTACGGCAGCGGTTACCTGCTTGAAGCGCAGACCCTGGAGTGGTTCTACCAGCAATACGCCACGGTGCCGGCAGACCGTCACGACCCGCGTTTCTCACCGTTGCTGGGCAGCATCGCCAGCAACAGTGCACCTGCACTGATGCTGATTGCCGAGTGCGACCCGCTGCATGACCAGGGTGTCGCTTATGCACGGCACTTGGAGCAAGCCGGGGTGGCGGTGCAGCTTGCGGTGATCCCGGGAGTGACCCATGACTTCATGCGTATGGGTTCGATCATCGAGGAGGCCGATGAAGGCCTGGCGATGGTGGTCGAGGCATTGCAGCAGCATCTGTAAGGGAGCCTTTCAGGCCTCCATGAAAAAACCGCACCTGGGTGCGGTTTTTTGCGTTCAACGTCAGGCGATCAGAAGCTGTACTTGGCGGTGATGGTGAAGTTGCGTGGGTCACCATACACATCGTACGGGCTCCAGGAGTTGTTGCTGGCAATGCCCTGGTAGTACTTCTTGTCGAATACGTTGTTGAGGTTCAGGCGGGTGTCGAGGTTCTTGTTGACCTTGTAGCCGACCATCAGGCCCACTACCGCGTATGCACCCTGATCGATGTGGTAGTTGCCGAAGCTGTTGCTGCCTTTGTTGAAGATGCTGCTCTGGCCATACACGTTACCGCCCACGCGCCACTGGTTCAGCTCGCCCGGCAAGGTGTAGGTGGTGCTCAGCTTGAACAGGTGTTCTGGCAGGTCGGTGTCGAACTTGGTGCCTTCCTTGTTCTTGTCGGCATCCTTGCGGTACTTGGTTTGCGAGTAGGTGTAGCCGGCGCCGACTTGCCAGTTGGGGGTCAGTGCGCCCATCAACTCCAGGTCGATACCGTGGGTGCGTACCTTGCCCGAGGCTTCGTAGCAGGTGATGTCGACGCAACCTTCCTGGTTAGAAGCTTCCGCGGCGCGGTTTTCCTGGTCGATCTGGAAGATCGCTGCGCTGGCGTTGAGTGCGCCGTCGAAGTACTCGCCCTTGATGCCGATCTCGTAGTTCTTGCCTTCGATTGGGCGGATGATGGAGCGGTCACGCGCCAGTTCCGATTGCGGCATGAAGATATCGGTGTAGCTGGCGTAGACCGAGTGGTGGTCGTCCAGGTCGTAGATCACCCCGGCGTAGCGGGTGACGTTGCGGGTGACCTTGTAATCGCTGTTGGTGTAGTAGCCGTCGTTGATTTCGCTGTACACCGACTTGTTGTCGTACCAGTCCAGGCGTGCACCCAGGATGACCTTCAGCGGGTCGGCGATGTTCAGGCGGGTGGTGACGTACGCCCCTTCCTGCTCGACGTGCTCGCTCAGGTTGTAGATATCATCGACATTCGGCTTGTCGATGCCACTGGGGTTGACGCTGAAGAGGCTGTCGACCGGGATGAACACGGTGCCGCCGTGGGCGCTGGTCTTGACTTCGCGCTTGCTGGCGCCCACCACCAGTTCATGCTGGCGGTCGAACAGCTGGAACGGGCCATTGGCATAGACGTCGTAGGTCGACTGGTCGTAGTCGCGGCGCTGGTTGAACACGCGCTGGCGGAACCCCTCGTTGGTTGCCGAACCGGTGCGCTCGAACACGGCACCTTGCATGGCGAAGTCCGACCAGTTCTTGGACGCTGCCAGGTGCAGGCGCCAGTCGTTGTCGAAGCGGTGATCGACCTCGGCGAACACCGTAGTGTTATCGATGTCCTGGTAGCTCCAGTCGTAGCCCATATTGCGCGAGCGCGAGTAGCCCACATGGCTGCCATCGCGATTGACCGGCAGGCCACCCCAGTTGATGTTGTTGTTGTCGTTCTGGTTCGACGCGCCCACGGTCAGTGTGGTGTCGTCCGTCAGGTCGAACTCGGTGATGCCGTAGAACAGGCCGCGTTCGCGACCGGCGTAATCCTGGTAGCTGTCCTTGTCGTTGTAGGCGCCGACGAAGCGGCCACGGACGCTGCCGTTGTCATTCAGGGGGCCGCTGAGATCGAGCTCGCCGCGGTAATTGTCCCAGCTGCCGGCCGAGCCGGTGACGCTGCCCTGGAAATCCTTGGTAGGGCGTTTGCGCACCATGTTGATGGCTGCCGACGGGTTGCCGGCACCTTGCATCATGCCGGTGGCGCCTCGCACGATCTCGACGCGGTCGTAGGGCGCCATGTCGGCCGCGGCGACCCAGTCGGCGTTGTAGGTGGTGGGCAAGCCATCGAACATCAGGTTGTTGATGGGAAAGCCGCGGGAAAAGTACTCGCTGTTGGCCGGGCGCGCCGCCGACATGCGCAGACCAGGAGTGGCCTGGACCACGTCGTCGAGGCTACGCATCGACTGGTCGTCCATGCGCTGGCGGGTGATGACGGTGACGGCCTGCGGGGTTTCGCGCAGGGTCAGTGGCAGTTTGGTCGCGGTCTGCATGCTGCCAGTGGTATAGGAACCGGTGTTCTCGGTGGTTTGCCCCAAACCCTTACCATCGATGTTGGTTGCCCCAAGTTCCACCGCAGCGCCCCCCTCCCGGGTGTGGATGGTGACTTGGTTGCCTTGGATCTGATAGCTCACACCGGTACCCTGCAGCAGCCGCGACAGGGCCGCGGCGGGCTCCATCGCACCGGTCAGTGCGCTGCTGCGCTTGCCTTCCACGTCCTGTGGGCTATAGAGCACCTGCAGGTTCGATTGCGAGCCGAAGGCCAACAAGGCGCTGGCCAGCGGCTGGGCCGGCACGTTGAACTGGACCTGTTGGGCCTGGGCGATGGCCGGCAGGCCCGCCAGGCCGACGGCCATTGGCGCTGCAAGGCGCAACGAGCGGCGAATGACCAGCGCCAGAGCGTGGGGGCGAAGACGTTGTGTTGGCATTTTTTCAAAGCCCTTGAGTGTCAGATGTTAATAGTATTAATTCTTGTTATTGATTGGGACGCACTCATCGGCCAAAACCGGAAAAATTAAATGCAATCTGCGACGCGGTTCTCCTGTTGGACCTTGCCTGCCGCCATGTGGATGAGCTGGTCGGCGACGTCGAAGTAGCGGTCGTCGTGGCTGATCACGATGATGGTCTTGCCCAGGCGCTTGAGGTCCGGCAGCAGCTCTGTGTAGAAAATGCGCCGGAACGTCGGATCCTGGTCGGCGGCCCATTCGTCGAACACCAGCACCGGGCGCTCCTCCAGCCAGGCGCTCACTAGCGCCAGGCGCTTGCGTTGGCCAGTGGACAGGTCGGTGGTGCTGAACACGCCGTCACGGATGCTGACCTTGTGAGCGATCTCCAGGCGCTCCAGGTAGCGACTGGCGTCGGCAGGTACTGGCCGGTCACCCTGGATGACATCGTCGAACAGGTAGTAGTCGGCGAAGATGGTGGTGAACAGCTGCCGGTAGTCGTCACGGTTTTCGGCCGTCACCGGCTTGCCGTCGAGGCTGATCGTGCCTTGCTGAGGTGCGTATAGGCCGAGCAGCAGCTTGATAAGGGTGGTCTTTCCGCAACCGTTTTCGCCGACGATGAACACGATGTCGCCTTGCTTGATGCTCAGGTTCACCGGACCCAGATGAAACGGCTCACTGCCTTCCACACGGGGGAAGGTGTAGCTGACGTCCTGCAGCTGCAGGGTGTGCAGGCCCTTGTCGGCGGCGCGGGTGTCATCCAGCAGCAAGTGCGGCTCGGGCGATGAGAACTGGCGTGACAGTTCGGCGATGCGGCGGAAGGCGATCTGGGCCTTGCTGATGATCGGCAGGGTGCTGATCAGGTGTTCCAGCGGGCCTTTCATGTACAGCAGCACCAGCACGAAACCGCTGGTGACGCTCTTGTCGCCTGTGGGCCACAGCGACTGCATGGCCAGGGCCACGGCGATGACCACGAAGAACAGCATCGAGCCCAGGGTCTTGGCGATTACGAAGGTGTTGATCGAGCGTACCTGGGTGGCGCAAATACGGTTGGCGGTGTCCTGGATGCCGTGCTGGAACATGCGTTTGCGGCGTGGGCGGTGAATGCGCAGTTCCTTGGCACCTTCGGCGATCGCGCTGTAGTGCTTTTGCAGTTCATCCTCGGCTTCTCGGGCGCTTTCGAAGCCGCGCACACCCCACGAGCGGGCAACGAACTGCATGACCGAGCCGATGCCGATGGCCACCAGGATCACCAGGAACATCGGTATCGACAGGTGCGCCAGATAGCCCAGGCAGCCCACGGTGACGGTGAGCGAAACGGCCAGGGGCGCGAAGACGAAGGCGAAGTCGCTGATGGTGTCGACGTCATGGGTCAGCACTGGGATGAGACGGTGGCTGCGGTAGCGTTCGATCTGGTCGATCGGCGCTGCCAGCACCTTCTCGCCCAGCTCACGGCGCAGGCGCGCGATGATGTGCTGGCCGACCCAGTTGGTGCCCATGTCCGAGCAGATCGAGCTGAACAGCGCCAGCAGGCACAGCCCGGCAAAACCCAGGACCACGCCTTGAGTCAGGCCGGTGTCGCTGTGCAGGGCCGAGTTGATGGTCGCCAGCAGGGCGGTGACACTGAGGCCACCGACCATGCCCAGGATGATCGAAACCGTCACCAGGGGCCAGAAGGGTTTGAGCAGGCCGAACAGTTCGCTGACGGCGCCACGTGGTTTACTGGTCATGGGTGTCTCCCGAATCACGCGTGGTTAGGGGCCATCAGAGTTCGCGAGCGACCCGGAAGCCGAGGAAATCGCCGCGCACATCGGGGGCACGGTTGTTGCGGTTGCCGGAGCGCGAGAACACCGGGGCTTCGCCCCAGTCGTTACCACGCATCACTCGCACGCTGCAGTCGCCGCCGGACCAGACGCTGCCATCGCTCGGCGCACCGTCGTAGCCGTCGTGCCAGCAGTCGGCCGTCCACTCATACACGTTGCCGTGCATGTCGTAGACACCGAAGGCGTTGGCCGGGTAGCTGCCGACCGGGGCGGTGTACGAGTAACCGTCGGTGGGGCCGTAGGTGTTGGCGTGCTGGGCGATGCTGTACGTGGAGGCGTCGCCGTTATCGAAGGGGAAGGGGAACGGGCCGGTTGAACCGGCACGCGCGGCATATTCGCGCTCGGCTTCGCTGATCATGCGGTAGGTGTGGCCGGTTTTTTTCGACAGCCACTTGGCGTACTGCTCGACATCGAACCAGCTCACGCACACGGCAGGCTGGCGCGGGCCCTGTTTGTAGGTTGGCTTGCTGGCGGCGCAGAAGCGCCCCGGGCGGGTGTCGCCGTCGGCGATCTTTACCCCGCTCTCGCGGATATAGGCATCCAGTTCGCCTGCGGTGACATGGTAGCGGCTGATGGCGAATGGTTTGGCAAAGGTCACGGTGTGCTGTGGACCCTCATCGCCCTCGCGCCCGGGCTCATCCTCGGGCGTACCCATCACGAAGCTGCCGGCGGGCAGCACCACCATTTCCGGGCAGGCCGCCTTGCAGTCGCGGAAGACTTCGCCTGGGGTGGGCTGGCTGGCGGCCTGCGCACTGGCGGCGCCCAGACCAAGCACGGCCAGGCAGCACAAGTGGCGCAAGCGAGGCGTGAACCGGGGGGATGAGATGAGGCGTGCATCATCGGACATGAAGTAGATTCCGTCAGCTGTTGGCTAAGAAAAATCAGGCGCGCAGGCGTTGGCCCAGGACATCGACCAGGCGGTCGATCTCGGCTTCGGTGTTCAACAGGCCAGGCGCGGTACGCACGACCGGCCCGACATCGCGATCGACCGCATCGACCACGATGCGCTGGCTGTTCAGGTGCGCTGCTATGGCCTCGACGTCCTGGCCCTTGACCCGGAAGAAGGTGAAGCCCGCTGAATGGTTAGGGCTGCGCGGCGTCACCAGTTCGATGGCGCGGTGCTGCGCGAGGCGCTCCTTGAGGTAGTCGTTGAGGCCATGGATGCGTGCCTGGATCGCCGCCTTGCCGTGCTGCAGATGCAGCTCGAATGCCTTGCCCAACGCCCAGCGATGCTCGAAGGCGTGGTAGCCACCTGGGGTCATGGTGGTGGCAAAATCCTCATTCTCCGAGAAGGTGGCGAAGGTGGGCGTAAGGTGCTTGAGCTCGGTGGAGGCGGCGCAGATGATCCCGGTGCCTCGTGGGCCGAACATCCACTTGTGGGTGCCGGCGATGAAGTAGTCACACTGCAGGTCGGCGAAGCGCATGTCTTCGACGCCGAAGCCGTGCACGCCATCGATCACGTAGAGGATGCGGTCGTTTTCGTCACGGTTGCGGTTGGCCTCGTGGACCAGGGCGCCGATCTGCCCGACGGGCAGTTTCACGCCACTGCCTGAATGCACCCAGGTCATGCCCAGCACACGGGTTTGCGGCTTGATGGCGGCAGCAATGGTGCTTAGTACCTGGTCGTCGGAGACCTTGGCCGGGTCGTCGAACAGGCGCAGCTTGCGCACCTGGGTGCCGTCACGCTGGCTGCGATAGGCGAGGATGTTGCGGGTGGAGTAATGCTCGTGTTCGGTGGTCAGGATTTCTTGCTGCGGATTCAGGCGCAGGCCGCCGTAGATCATCCCGAGGCCTTCGGTGGTGCTGCCGGTGAGGGCGATCTGGCGTGGCTTGACTTCAAGATAGCGGCCCGCCCATTCACGCACCTCGGCTTCGTGCTTCCATTCGCTCTGGGTGTCCCACTCGACGCAGCGTGCCGGGTGTTGGTCGAGTTGTGCGCGAAGGTTTGCGATCGCTTCGCGCACGGGGCGCGGGTGCGAGGTGATGAGGAAGTTGGCGAAGTGCGCGTAGTGGGGGTCGAGCTCGAACAGTTGGCGAAAACCGCTCCAGGCATCCGTCGCCGGAGGCTTGCGCGGCGCCGCCTGGGCGCTGCCCAGCAGTTGGCCGGCCAAGGGCAGCCCGGCTGCAAGTAGGCTGGCCTGCTTGAGGAAAGTACGTCGGTCGTTCATGGGCGGCTCGCAGCTCAACGGGAAGAGGTGGCGGTCGGGCGTGCAGCGTTTTGCACTTGGCCCCAGACCCGTAGGAAGTTGCCACCCCATAGCTTGGCAATATCGGCTTCGCTGTAGCCGCGGCTGATCAGCTCGGCGGTGACGTTGCGCGCCTGACTGGCATCGTTCCAGCCGGCGATGCCGCCGCCCTCGTTGAAGTCCGAGGCAATGCCGACGTGGTCGATGCCGACCTTGCGTACTGCGTAGTCGATGACGTCGCCGTAATCCTTCAGCGTTGCCTGGGGCTCTTCCTCGAGGATCGCGTACAGCGCTTCGGCGTACTGGCCGACTTTCTGCTCGGGCCAGCCGGCGATGATCGGGTCGCCCGGCATCAAGGCATTGGCCTGGTTGACCAGGGGCGGCAGACCGTACTCGGCGCGCAGGCTGTTCAGGCGCTCTTGCGACTTCTGGGTCAGCGGCTTGATGTAGGTGCCGAAGGCAACGATCTGGATGACCCCGCCGGTGCCCTTGATCAGTTGCATTTCCTTGTCAGTGAGGTTGCGCGGAATGTCAACGGCGGCCCTGGGGGCCGAATGCGAGGCCACCACTGGCGCACGGCTGAGTTCGACCACCTGGGTCAGGGCCTGGGTCGACATCTGCGAAACGTCGATGATCACGCCCAGGTCATTGAGCCGTTGCACCGCCTGGCGGCCGATGGCAGACAAACCGCCGAGGGCATCTGGGGTGTCATTGAAGAATGGCAGTGGGCGTGAGGAGTCGGCCCAGTTGTTGTTGCCGATGTAGTTGAAGCCGAACATGCGCACACCACGGGCAGCCCAGGTGTCCAGCTGGCTGAGGTCGTCGCCCAGGGCATAGGCGTTGAGCATGCTGATGAACACCGCGAATTTGCCTTCGCCGTGCAGGCGCCGCATGTCGTCGGGGGTATAGGCGATACCGACCTGGTTAGGGAAGTCTCGCACCATCGCGCTGATGGCGTGGTAGCGCACTTCCTGGGCATGCCGCCCGGCATCGACGAAACCGTCGGTTGGATGGTGCGGCCCGTTGTCGCCGGTCCAGGACTCGGGCCAAGCGAAGACGGTCAGGGCAGCGCCGGACAGTCGCCCGCGCGCGGCTTTGGCCAGGTCGAACTGGCCCGGGCCATCCTTGTCAGCTTCGCGGCCTTCGGTGCCGAAGTCCAGCGGCAGGGTGAGATGGCTGTCGAACGAAATGATCCGCTCTTGCAGATCATTGGCCTGGCGCACGACCTCTATGGGGTAGCCGTCCTTGTCGAAGTGGTACCAGGCAGCCGCTCCGGCACCGACGGTCAAGGTGGCGGCCAGGCTGATATACAAGGCTTTTTTCCAGCGTGCTGTCGTCATTTCGGTCTCAGTAGGTTCACCGCAGAGGTTCGGGCCTGGGGCCATTGCTACCTGGAGGGAACGAGTGCACGCGGCAGAAATTTAACCGGCCCTCCTGTCTCCGGCGCGCCGCCAGGGCGGTTAAATTTTCTTGCCAGCTCAACGTTCTAGCCTTCGATGGGCCGTGCTAAGCGGCCATAACGACTGGCACAGGTAGTTCAATGACGATTTCTCGGAGAGGCTTCATCGCGGGCGTGGCACTGGCGGGCGTTACGGTGCCGGGGGCGCTGTATGTCCAGCGTCAGCTCACCCGAGAGGAATTCCCGGAAACCCCCGGCGAGGCGGTCGTGGAATTGGCCGATACGGCGACCCAGCAACTGGGCGACACCTTGCGCGGCATCTGGCGCTGGTCGTTCAAGGGGGCGCAGGCCGGCTTGCCGGGCTTGCAGGGCGAGACGCTGGAATTGTTCATCGATGTTGCGCAGAAGGGCCGCAGCATTCGCGGTTACCTCGATACCGCCGAGCGCTTGCGCAGCGGTGGCGAGCCACGATATCGGGTGCTCGGCGACTTGCCTGCCGACAAGCCGGGGCGGTTGCGCTGGCGCTTGTTCGACAGTGCCGATGGCGGCCGCATGCCGCGCTACGAGTGCCATCTCGTGCTGGATGAAGTGTGGGGGGTATTTGGCAATGCGGGGCCGGCCACCCTCAATGGGAGCATCCTCGACCTTGAGCGGCCATTGGCCATGCCCGAGCAGGACAATCGCTTCCTGGCCCACAAGCAGACCTTTCCCGAAGCCCGCGAACGCACCGCCTTGTCGCCGGCGATGATCGATTGGCTGATCGCGCCGGAGCATCGCCTGTTCCACCAGCTGTGGCATGCCTCACGTGACAAATGGCACAAGCTCGACAAGGACAAGCGCAACGCCTTGCGTGGCCTGGGCTGGCAGCCGGGGCCGCGTGACCGTGAACGCGATGCCCGTGGCCGGCACAAGGACCGCAACGGCTCGGGTGAAGACTTCCTGTTCATGCACCGGCACATGCTCGGCGCTGCACGGGCCATCCAGGACCTGCCGTCATGGCCGCGCTTCCCCTTGCCACAGCCTGACCTTGAGCGCGATCGCCTGGGTTTCGCGCGTTACTTCGATAATCATGACGGCAACGCCTTGCCACCAACCTGGTTGGCTTACGATGATGACGAGTACACCCAGTGGGTGCGCGATATCAAAAGCGCCGAAACCTTTCATGGCAATTTCGAGGTGTGGGAGTCGCGTTACAGCGACCCCCAGTACCTGTCCCGGCTGACGTTGGGGCAGTTCGGCTCGGAGCTTGAACTGGGCTTGCACGACTGGCTGCACATGCGCTGGGCCTCAGTCCCACGTGACCCGAGCAACGGCATGCCGGTGCCGATGGCGCGCACGCCGGATGATTTCGCGGCGCGCTGGTATGGCGCGCAGAACGACTTTCTCGGGGACCCGTTCTCTTCCCACGTCAACCCTGTGTTCTGGCGCTTCCATGGCTGGATCGACGACCGTGTCGAGGACTGGTTCCGCGCCCATGAACGATTCCACCCTGGCGCAGTCACGCGCCTTGAGGTCAATGGCGTGCCATGGTTCGCGCCGGGGCGCTGGGTGGAGGTCGCCGACCCTTGGCTGGGACCGGACACGCACGGCTGCAGTAACGTGCCGGGGCTGCGCCCAGGGCGTAGCGTGGAGATGGACCCGGAAACCATGAAGCTGGCCTTGCGTCTGATTTACAGCGACGAGGAGCGCTTTGACGGGCTGGTAGGCAAAGTGCCGCGCCGCCCCTGGTATGCTCGCCACCTGAAGGTCAGGCAGCGGTCGTGAACACCAGATAGCCTGACGCCCTAGCGCGTCGGGCTATCCGCTTGCCAGCCACCGCCCAAGGCTTTGTAAAGGGCCACGCTGGCCTGCAGTTGGCTTAGCTGCAGGCGGGCCTGCTGGTCCTGGGCCTGGTACAGGCTGCGCTGGGTGTCGAGCACGGTCAGCAAGGTCTCGGCGCCGGCGCGGTAGCGGCGTTCGGCCAGCTGGAAGGCGATGCGTGATTGTTCAACTTCCTGATCCTGCCACTGGCGTTGACGGTCCACCCCTTGGGTGGCGTTCAGTGCTTTTTCTACATCGGCGAAAGCGGCCAGGATGCTGGTGCGGTAAGCCTCCAGCAACTCTTCCTGTTCGGCCTCGGCCAGTTGCTGCGCGGCGCGCAGACGGCCTCGGTTGAACACCGGGGCGACCAGGCCACTGGTCAGGGTGTAGTAGGGGCTGTCGAAAATCTGCGCGAAGGTGCTGGCGCCGCTGCCGAATTCCACGCCCAGCGTGAGTTTGGGCAACAGGGCTGCCCTGGCGACCTGCACATTGGCGCTGGCCGCGGCCAGGCGCGCCTCGGCGGCTGCAATGTCGGGGCGACGCGCCAGCAGCTCGCTGGGCACGCCACTGGCGATGCGAGGCCAGCGCAGGTCAGCGAACGCTGCGGTACTGGTCGGCAGTTGTTGCACCGGTAGCCCCAGTAGCGTTGCCAGGGTGACCTGGGTGTCTTGCCACTGCTGCTCAAGTAGCGGCAGTTGGCGTTGCTGAGCGGCCACCAGGCTGCGCTGCTGGGCCAGCTCGAGTTGGGTGCTGGAGCCGGACTGCTGGCGGGCTTCGACCAGGCTCAGCACCGCTTGGGCGTTGCGCAGGTTGAGTTGGGCTATACGCAGCTGTTCTTTGAGAGCCAGGCTTTGCAGGTAAGTGTCGGCGACGCTGCCGAACAGGGTCAGCTTCACGGTCTGGCGGTCCAAGCGGCTGGCGTCGAGGCTGCGCAAGGCGCTGTCGCGGGCACTGCGCAGGCCGCCCCAGAAATCGATTTCGTAGCTGGCGCTGAGGTTGGCATCGAACGAGGTGCTGGTGCGCTCACTGCTGCTGGCATCGAGCTGATCGTTGCCCTCGCCGCGAAGCAGGCGCTGGCGGCTGGCATCCAGGCCGAACTGCACCTCAGGCAGCAGCGGCGCGCCGGCGATTACTGCCCGCGCCTGGGCCTGGCGTACCCGGGCTGCAGCCGCGGCCAGGTCGTGGCTGTTGTTTCGGGCAATCTCGATCAACTGGTCAAGTTCTGGGCTGGCGAAGGCCTGCCACCAGCGTTGATCAGGCAGTGCCTGTGCCTTGCTCGCAGTAGGGCTTTGCCAATCGGCGGGCGGGGCGATGCCCATAGTTGGTGGCGTTGGCGTGGAGCAGGCGAGGAGTGACAAGCTCAGGGGCAGCAGGCAAAGGTGGCGTGGCAATGTCATGGGCTATTCGCTGGTAAGGGCTTTGACCGGGTCAAGGCGTGCAGCCTTGCGTGCTGGCATGAAGCCAAACACCACCCCAGTGATGACGGCGCAGGCAAATGCGCCAACAATGGCAGGCAGGGCGAACGCCACGGCAATGTCGGCCAGGGTAAGGCTGGCGCCGACCACCAGGGCCAGGGCGATGCCGGTCAGGCCGCCAACCATCGACAGCATGATCGCCTCGCTCAGGAACTGCCGGAGGATATCGCGCTGGCGGGCGCCGGTGGCCATGCGGATACCGATTTCACGGGTGCGCTCGCGCACGGTCATGAGCATGATGTTCATCACCCCGATACCGCCGACCAGCAGCGAGATGGCGGCAATGGCCCCGAGCATCAACGACAGGCTGTTCTGCGTGCGCGCCTCGGCCTGGATCAGGGCGGCATCGTTGGTCAGCTCGAAATCGTGTTTGCCCTGGTGGCGCTGGCGCAGCAGGCGGTCGATGGCCGCTTCGGTGTCCTTGACCTGGCCTGAGTCGCGCGCGGCAATGGCGATATAGTCCGGGTCGCGGTGGCCGAACAGGCGGATGGCCGCTGCCGAAAATGGCACCACGATGCGCCCGTCGCTGTCCTGGTCGCCAGAGCTGGCGCCTTTGCCGGCAAGGATGCCGACCACTTGGAACGGTACATTGCCGATCAGCAGGTACTGGCCGATAGGGTTACTGCCAGGGGCAAGCATCTTTTCCCGGACTTTCTGGCCGATCACAGCCACCGCTGCGCTACTGGCCTCGTCGGTCTCGGTGAAAAAGCTGCCTTCAACGGCCGGCCAGTTGAAAATCTCCGGGAAAAAGGTGTTGTTGCCGCCCACGTAGAATTGCTGGCTGTTGTTGCCGTGGCGGACCATCATCTTTTCGCCGAGCACCGGCATGATGTGTTTGACCTGCGGCAGCTCACCGATCGCCGCAACATCGTCCAGGGTGATGCGCCCAGCCGGTTCGCGCAGGGTCGGAGGGCTGCCATTGAGGTATAGGATGTTGGAGCCGAAGGCGGCCATCTGTGCCATTACCTGGCGTTTGCTGCCTTCACCGACAGCCAACATCACCACCACCGACGCGACTCCGATGATGATGCCGAGCAGGGTCAGTGCCGTGCGGAAGCGGTTGATCCACATCACTCGCCATGCCGCCTGCAGCGATTCGAGCAGTTCACCTTTCCAGGCACCGTGCTGGGTTGCGCCACGGTCCAGGCGCTGGCGCAGTTCTTCTGCCTGTATGCCTTTGTGGGCATGGGCGGGCGGCTGGTCGGCGGCGGAGTCACTGATCACCAAGCCGTCGCGAATCTCGATAACCCGGTGCGCCCGGGCAGCCACTTCGCGGTCGTGGGTGATGAGGATGATTACATGGCCTTGGCTGGCCAGCTCGTCTAGCAGCGCCATCACCTCGGCGCCGCTATGGCTGTCGAGGGCGCCGGTCGGTTCGTCGGCCAGGATGATGTGGCCACCGTTCATCAAGGCCCGGGCAATCGAAACCCGTTGCTGCTGACCACCGGATAATTGATGCGGACGGTTGGCGGTGCGGCTGGCCAGGCCCAGGCGGCCGAGCAGGGCGCTGGCGCGGGCCTGGCGTTCGGCGGCTGGGGTACCGGCATAGATGGCTGGCATCTCGACGTTTTCCTGGGCTGAGCCGGAGGGGATCAGGTGGTAGCCCTGGAACACGAACCCGAAGGCCTCGCGGCGCAGCCAGGCCAGTTCGTCGCTGTCCAGCTCGGCAACGTCCTTGCCGGCGAAGCGGTAGCTGCCGGCACTTGGGCGATCGAGGCAGCCGAGGATATTCATCAGGGTCGACTTGCCGGAGCCGGAGGCGCCGACGATGGCGACGAATTCGCCGGCATGCACGCGCAGGCTGATGCCGCGCAGGACTTCTACCCTGGGGGTGTCGACACCGCCGTACGCTTTACGGATGTCACAGAGCTCGATCAGGGGCGTGGCCATTCAACCTCCGCTGGCGGCAGGAGCGCCGATAACCAGTCGATCACCTTCACTGAGGCCATCGAGGATCTGCACCCGCAAGCGGTCGCTCAGACCGGTGCGCACCTTGCGCTGTTCGACCTTGCCGTCGCGGCCGAAAACCTGGGCCAGGCGTAGTCCTTCGCTGTCGCTATCGTCCAGTGCGGCCAACGGGGCACTAAGCACCTGGCTGGCCTGGCCGACGACGAAAAACACCTGGGTGGTCATCTCTGCCATGAGGGCGCCATCGGGGTTGTCCACGTCCAGCAGCACGGTGTATTGCACGACTTGGCTGCCGGTGGCGCCGGCGGTGGCGCTGGCTGGGCTGCCGCCGCCCTGGCTGGTCTGGTCCAGTGGCTTGGGCGGAATGGGCAGCACCTGGCGCACGGTGCTGGTCCAGCGGCGCTTGCCGCCGGCCAAGGTGGTGAAGTAGGCGGTCATGCCAGGCTGGATCTTGCCGATATCGGCCTCCGAGACCTGGGCCCAGACGGTCATGGGGGACAGCTTGGCGATGCGCAGGATCAGCGGCGTTTGTTGCTGGGCGTTGAGGGTCTGGCCTTCACGGGCATCCACTGCCACTACCGTGCCGTCCATAGGGGCGAAGATGCGTGTGTAGCCCAGTTCGGCTTCGTCGCTGCGCAAGCTGGCGTTGGCCTGGCGGATCTGTGCCTGGTACATGTCGATGCGTGCCTGGGTCACGTTGAGCTGGGCTTCGGCCGTTTGCAGGTCTTCTTCGCGTGTGGCGCCGACCGCTGCCAGGTCGCGCTGGCGCTTGAGCTGCTGTTGGGCGAGTTTGAGCTGGGCGCGCTGCTCTGCCAGCTGCGCCTTGAGATTATCGATCGAGAAGCGCCCGGCATCGAGCTTGGCCTGCTGCGTGGAGGGGTCGATCTCGACCAGCAACTGCCCTTTGTGGACTTGATCACCGACCTCGACGTGCAGGTTGCGGATCTGCCCGGAGGCTTGTGCACCGACGTCGACGTAGCGCCGCGGCTGCAGCGTGCCCAGCGCTGTTACGCTGCTCTCGATGTCGGCGCGGGTGACGGCAACGGTACTGACCGGCTGCGCGCCGAACGGCAGGGATGTCCAGGCCAGCAGGCTGCCAAGGCCAAGCAGGCCCAGGCCGCCGAGGAGGAGGCGACGGCGAGTGTGGGTTGAGCGTCTCATGCGGACTTCCAGCCAGGGATAAAGGCCACGCGCAGCCAATCACGGTGCGCAGGGAGGTCACAGTTAGACGAAGGCTGGCAAGGCAGATTTAGCCAGGATAGTACGCGCCGGTGTGTTGCTGAGAATAATTATAATTTGTAGTATTCCACACTGATATCACTCAGTCCCCAAGCTGCTGATCAAGGGCCGGCAGGATGCCCTCAGGTACCCTCGTGGAACATTACTATCGTGAACTGGTGAGCTTTCTGTCTGCACGCTTGGGTAGCCGTCAGGCGGCGGAGGACGTTGCTCACGATGCTTATCTGCGGGTCCTGGAGCGTACTGGCAGCGAACAGATCGAGCATCCGCGTGCGTTCTTGTATCGCACCGCGCTGAACCTGGTCGTCGACCGGCACCGGCGTCAGTTGGTGCGCCAGGCCGAGCCGCTCGATACCCTGGATGCCGATAGTCAGCTGCATAGCTCTGAGTTGCAGCATGACCTGCAGTTGGACCAGCGCCTGGCACTGATGCAAAAGGCCCTTGATGAGTTGAGGGGGCCCTGCCGTGACAGTTTTCTGTTGCGCAAGATCGAGGGGTTGTCCCATCAGCAGATCGCCGATCGGCTGGGCATTTCGCGCAGCCTGGTAGAAAAGCACATCGTCAATGCCATGAAGCACTGCCGGGTGCGCATGCGGCAATGGGAATCCTGATTGCCAGGTTAAAGGCAAATGCAAATTCCGTCAGTCAATCACTTGATTTATGCGGCTTTCCCGACTTCTATCAAAGAAGACCGCTGCCAGGCATGGCCCTGGCAATAGCCGTTACCGGCGCAGTATGGTCATGGAGCGTGCCCATTACCTAATGGCCCAGGTCCGACCATGGCAAACAAGACCCTGCGCATCCTCATCGCCGATGCACACCCGTGCCAGCGCCTGCAACTGGAGCGGTTGCTCAATGGCCTGGGCTATTACCGGATAGCCCCCGTGGATAGCTTCGAGGAACTGCAGCGCCTGGTGCAGTGCGCCTTGCAGCCCTTTCACCTGTTGCTGGGCAATATCGAGTTGGCCAGCCATTGTGGCGTAGATCTGGAACGCTTCTGCCGCGTCAGCACACAAATCCAGCATGCCCTGCTTTACCATTCCAGCCAGTTGAAAGTGCCAGCAGTGCCGCAGACCGAGCGCCAGGCGGTCAGCCTGAGCCTGCCTCAGGCGCCCGATAACGAGGCGCTGGAGACGTTCATGGCAATCATCGACGCCCCGATGGTGGTCGGCAAGCTACCGCTACCGGGCACGCTGCCAGCCAGTACAGCGCGGCCACGGCCGCGAGCCAACTTCGCGCATACGGTGTTCAGCCGCTAGCGGTGCTGCCGGCGGGGCAATCGGGCAGCTATTTGTTATGCTCTTGCCCTTTGCCGATCTGCGGACCCTGCCATGACTGCCATCGATACCGCTCGCCCGCCCCGGTTCAGCCGCGGCGACCATCGGACCCTGGGCCTGGCGGCGCTGGGCGGCGCGCTGGAAATCTACGACTTCATCATTTTCGTGTTCTTCGCGCTGACCCTCAGCCAGCTGTTCTTCCCGCCGGAGATGCCCGAATGGCTGCGCCTGCTGCAAAGCTTCGGGATCTTCGTCACCGGCTATCTGGCGCGGCCGCTGGGCGGCATCCTGATGGCGCACTTCGCCGACCATCTGGGGCGCAAGCGGGTATTCAGCCTGAGCATCCTGATGATGGCCCTGCCGTGCCTGCTGATCGGGGTGATGCCGACCTATGCCGACATCGGCTATGCCGCCCCGCTGATCCTGTTGGCCTTGCGCATCCTCCAGGGTGCTGCCGTAGGCGGTGAAGTGCCAAGCGCCTGGACGTTCGTTGCCGAGCACGCGCCAAACGGGCGGCGCGGCTATGCCCTGGGCTTTCTGCAGGCCGGGCTGACCTTCGGCTACCTGCTGGGGGCGCTGACCGCAACCTTGCTGGCGCAACTGTTCACCCCGCAGGAAATCCTCGATTACGCCTGGCGCTACCCGTTCCTGTTGGGTGGGGTGTTCGGTGTGATTGGTGTGTGGCTGCGCCGCTGGCTCAGTGAAACACCGGTGTTCCTCGCCCTGCGCGCTCGCCAGGAGCAACCTGTGACGTTTCCGCTGAGGCGAGTGCTGGGCGAGCACCGCCGGGCGTTGATCCCTGCCGCGTTGCTGACCTGTGTGCTGACCTCGGCGGTGGTGGTGCTGGTGGTGATCACGCCGACGGTGATGCAGCAGCGCTTCGGCATGACTGCCGGGCATACCTTCGCCCTGAGCAGTGTGGGCATCGTCTTCCTCAACATTGGCTGCGTGCTGGCCGGGCTGCTGGTCGACCGTGTGGGTGCCTGGCGCGCGCTGATGCTGTATAGCCTGTTGCTGCCGCTGGGTATCGGCGCGTTGTACGCCAGCCTGGTGGGGCAGTGGGGCATGACCTGGCTGGCCTATGCGCTGGCGGGGTTGAGCTGCGGCGTGGTGGGGGTGGTGCCCTCGGTGATGGTGGGGCTGTTCCCGGCGCAGATCCGCGTATCGGGCATTTCCTTCACCTACAACGTGGCCTATGCAGTGTGGGCCAGTACCACGCCGCTGGCACTGATTGCGCTGATGCCGTGGAGCCCGTGGGTGTGTGTCGGGTTTTGTCTGATCATGGGCGCGGTGGGGCTGCTGACGGCCTTGTATTTCGGGCGCCGTGAGCCATTGGTGTTTGCGGCGGAGCCGATGCCGGTCATGTGCGGCGACAAATGAGCCGGTAACGGCTGCGGGACACTGGGGCAGACTTCCAGGTGGGGGCTATTGGAATAACCTATTAGCCAAATTTAACCTGGAAGGTTAATTTCTCATGGAAAAGAGAACGCCTCATTGCCCGCTGGAGCGGGTAAGAGCACTGGTGGGCGCTGGCCGCATCAGCCCTACAACCGCTTCCTTACGAGGCGCTCAGGCCTTGGGAATGGAATATGCGGACATGCTGGAGGTCATCACCGGTCTGGAGCGCAGAGATTTCTACAAAAGCATGACCAGTTATGCCGACCACCGCGTTTGGCAAGATGTCTATCGGCCGCTTACGGTAAAGGGATATCTGTACCTGAAACTGTCAGTGGTAGATGACGCGCTCATCGTGTCTTTCAAGGAGTTGTGAACATGAGATGCCCAATTTGCGGAGGTGCCGAGCTCGCGCTAGACACTCAGGACATGCCCTACCGGTATAAGGGGGAATCGACCCTGATACCTGATGTGACGGGCGATTACTGTTCTGTCTGTGGTGAGGCAGTGCTAAGTCATGACGAGGCTATGCGAGTCAGCGATCTGATGTCTGCCTTCAATCGCCAAGTCAATGCTCTAGACGTTGATCCCGATTTCATCGTTTCCGTACGCAAGAAATTTGATCTGGATCAGCGGGAGGCTGGGGAAATATTCGGTGGAGGAGTCAATGCTTTTTCACGTTATGAGAATGGCAAAACCAAACCGCCGGTGGCGCTGATCAAATTGTTCAAGTTGCTCGACCGTCACCCGGAGCTCTTTGAGGAAGTCAGGACTGCGTGAGGCGGTTGCCCGGCCTTGCTTGGGTTTCCAAATGACACTGTCTGTAGGCGCGGATAGCCAACAAAAAGCCCCCGGCCCATAAGGACCGGGGGCTTTTTGTTGCCGCAAGGGCAGGGGCCTTACTTACATGTTCGGGTAGTTCGGCCCGCCAGCGCCTTCAGGGGTGACCCAGGTGATGTTCTGGGCCGGGTCCTTGATGTCGCAGGTCTTGCAGTGCACGCAGTTCTGCGCGTTGATCTGGAAACGCTTGTTGCCGTCTTCCTGGGTGACCACTTCGTACACGCCTGCCGGGCAGTAGCGCTGGGCAGGCTCGTCGTACAGCGGCAGGTTGCTGGCGATCGGTACGCTCGGATCGGTCAGCTTCAGGTGGCAGGGTTGTTCCTCTTCGTGGTTGGTGCTGGAGAGGAATACCGAGCTGAGCTTGTCGAAGCTGAGCTTGCCGTCCGGTTTCGGGTAGTCGATCTTTTTCGAGTCGGCGGCCAGCTTGAGGCAGGCATAGTCCGGCTTGGTGTCGTGCAGGGTGAACGGCAGCTTGCCACCGAACCAGTTCTGGTCGACATAGTTGAACGCCGCGCCCAGCAGCGGGCCGAACTTGTGCATGGCCGGGCCGAAGTTGCGGCTGGCGAACAGTTCTTCGTACAGCCAGCTGGCCTTGAAGGCGCTGACATAGCTGTTCAATTGATCGCCGCCTTCGCTACCGGCGATCAATGCGTCGGCCACTGCTTCGGCGGCGAGCATGCCGGACTTCATCGCGGTATGGCTGCCCTTGATCTTGGCCACGTTCATGGTGCCCAGGTCGCAACCGATCAGCGCGCCACCATTGAAGACCATTTTCGGCAGCGAGTTGATGCCGCCCTTGGCCAAGGCGCGGGCGCCGTAGCTGATGCGCTTGCCGCCTTCGAGGTACTGGCTGATCACCGGGTGGTGCTTGAGGCGCTGGAATTCGTCGAACGGCGACAGGTAGGGGTTGGCGTAGGACAGGTCGACGATCAGGCCGACCACCACCTGGTTGTTTTCCAGGTGATAAAGGAACGAGCCACCGGTGTTTTCCTTGGCCACCACGTCCAGCGGCCAGCCGGCGGTGTGCACCACCAGGCCCTGTTCGTGCTTGGCCGGGTCGATTTCCCAGATTTCCTTCAGGCCGATGCCGTAGTGCTGGACGTCGGACTCGCTGTCGAGGTTGAAGCGCTTGATCAGCTGCTTGCCAATATGGCCACGGCAGCCTTCGGCGAACAGGGTGTACTTGGCACGCAGTTCCATGCCCGGGGTGTACAGGCCGTCCTTGGGGTTGCCTTCACGGTCGACACCGAGGTCGCCGGTGACGATGCCGCGGACCACGCCGTTGTCGTCGAACAGCGCTTCCTGAGCGGCGAAGCCCGGGTAGATCTCCACACCGAGGTTCTCGGCCTGCTGGGCCAGCCAGCGGCACAGGTTGCCTAGCGAGATGATGTAGTTACCATGGTTGTGCATGGTCTTGGGCACGAACAGGTCAGGCACCTTGGTCGCGCTGCCGGCATCCTTGAGCACGTAGATGTCGTCGCGCTTCACTTCGGTGTTCAGCGGTGCGCCGAGCGCTTTCCAGTCGGGGAACAGCTCGTTCAGGGCGCGGGGCTCGAACACTGCGCCAGAGAGGATGTGGGCGCCGACTTCAGAGCCTTTCTCCACCACGCAGACGCTGATTTCGCTACCGGCTTCGGCGGCCTTCTGCTTCAGGCGGCAGGCGGCGGACAGGCCCGCCGGGCCGGCGCCGACGATGACCACGTCGAATTCCATGTATTCGCGTTCCACTGGTTCTCTCCTACTCATCAAGGCTCGTGCTGTTGCTTTGTCTTATGGGTGCGGGGCATTCGCAGCGGTTCTACGCAACGGCGGAACTGTAGCTGGGCAAATGACGGACTACACCGTTTTGTCTTGGCCGCGCATTATATCTACACCACTTGGCGGGTCCAATACAAACGTTTGTTTGAATTTGCCGCAGGCCAGTAAAATCACAGGAACGCGGCTGGAGGGTGACCGATTTGCCGTATTGACCGGAATGGGTGTTACGGTCAAGATACGAGCGGTTTTACGTTCGCCGTAGGCTAGCAGCCGGGCGCAGGTACACCTCTAAAGACCAGGTGTGGAGCAGGGTTTTGCGGGCTTAGGCCGGTTTGTAGTGGAGTTTACACGCCACGACAGGAAATGACCCGTGAGGATTTGTCGCAAGAGTCCGGACAAGACTGTTTGGTCACTGTGAAATTGCTGCCTCCCGATACGTTTTTAGAGGTGCCCTTGTACCCACGCGCATCGCAGGGCTCTGCCCCAGGCGACTATCTATTCACCGGAGAGTAACGAGGAATCCATGAAGGTTCTTGTAGCTGTCAAACGAGTGGTCGACTACAACGTCAAGGTTCGCGTCAAAGCGGACAACTCCGGCGTCGACCTTGCTAACGTCAAGATGTCCATGAACCCCTTCTGCGAAATCGCCGTCGAAGAAGCCGTGCGCCTGAAGGAAAAAGGCGTTGCGACCGAGATCGTCGTCGTTTCCGTCGGCCCGACCACTGCCCAGGAGCAACTGCGTACTGCCCTGGCCCTGGGTGCCGACCGTGCCATCCTGGTAGAAGCCGCTGACGAACTGAACTCCCTGGCCGTGGCCAAGGCGCTGAAGGCCGTTGTCGACAAGGAGCAGCCGCAGCTGGTCATCCTCGGCAAGCAGGCCATCGACAGTGACAACAACCAGACCGGCCAGATGCTGGCCGCGCTGACTGGCTTCGCCCAGGGCACCTTCGCTTCCAAGGTCGAAGTTGCTGGCGATAAGCTGAATGTCACCCGTGAAATCGATGGCGGCCTGCAGACCGTTGCGCTGAACCTGCCCGCGATCGTCACCACCGACCTGCGCCTGAACGAGCCACGCTACGCGTCGCTGCCGAACATCATGAAGGCCAAGAAGAAGCCGCTGGAGACTGTTACTCCAGACGCACTGGGCGTTTCCCTCGCCTCCACCAACAAGACCCTGAAAGTCGAAGCGCCTGCTGCCCGCAGCGCGGGTATCAAGGTCAAGTCGGTGGCCGAACTGGTCGAGAAGCTGAAGAACGAAGCGAAGGTAATCTAAATGACTATCCTGGTTGTCGCTGAATACGAGAACGGTGCCGTAGCCCCGGCCACCCTGAACACTGTCGCCGCAGCCGCCAAGATCGGTGGTGATGTGCACGTGCTGGTCGCAGGCCAGAACGTCGGCGGCGTTGCTGAAGCCGCTGCCAAAATCTCTGGTGTTGCCAAGGTGCTGGTGGCTGATAACGCCGCCTACGCCCACGTCCTGCCGGAAAACGTCGCGCCGCTGATCGTCGAGCTGGCCAAGGGTTACAGCCACGTGCTGGCCCCGGCTACCACCAATGGCAAGAACATCCTGCCGCGCGTTGCCGCGCTGCTGGACGTGGACCAGATCTCCGAGATCATCTCGGTCGAGTCCGCCGACACCTTCAAGCGCCCGATCTACGCGGGTAACGCCATTGCCACCGTGCAATCGAGCGCGGCCATCAAGGTGATCACCGTGCGTACCACCGGCTTCGACGCCGTGGCCGCCGAAGGTGGTTCGGCTGCTGTCGAGGCTGTTGGCGCTGCGCACAACGCCGGTATTTCGGCTTTCGTTGGCGAAGAGCTGGCCAAGTCCGACCGCCCAGAGCTGACCGCTGCCAAGATCGTCGTCTCCGGCGGCCGTGGCATGGGCAACGGTGACAACTTCAAACACCTGTACAGCCTGGCCGACAAGCTCGGCGCTGCGGTTGGTGCTTCGCGCGCCGCAGTCGACGCAGGCTTCGTGCCGAACGACATGCAGGTCGGCCAGACCGGCAAGATCGTTGCGCCACAGCTGTACATCGCCGTCGGTATCTCCGGCGCGATCCAGCACCTGGCCGGCATGAAAGACTCCAAAGTGATCGTGGCGATCAACAAGGACGAAGAAGCGCCGATCTTCCAGGTGGCCGACTACGGCTTGGTCGCTGACCTGTTCGAAGCGGTTCCGGAGCTGGAAAAGCTGGTCTGATCCGCCTGCTTCACTTATAAAGAACCCGGCCCTCGCTTTGAGGGTCGGGTTTTTTTATGGGTTGAGGAGTAAGGCATGACGTTGCGCGGAACGGGCAGGGTGCTGGCGTGCGTGGCGCTGTTGCTACCATCACTGGCTATGGCAGCAGGCAAATGCGAGCGCCTGGTGGCGACCGGTAGTCCTGATGCGCCGCCCTATTCGTGGCAAGACCCGAAAGACCCCGGGCACCTGATAGGCGCCAACGTCGACCTGTTGCGCCAGGTGGCTGACGAACTGGGTGTGAAGGTCGAGGTGCTGAGTGCCGGTCGCCGTGATCAGGCGCTGGAAGAGGTGCGCAGTGGGCGCATGGACCTGCTGCTCGACACCCCTTTGGAGGTGGAGCAACTGACCGCGCTGGACTACATCCATCCGCCGTTGCAGCTCAATGAGTACCTGGTGTGGACCCGCCATGATGCAGCGGTGATCTTTGATGGCCCGGCCGACCTGGCCAGGTACCAGGGCAGTTTGTCCGAGCGTGCGCGTCTGACCCCGGCCTTTACCGCGTTCGCCAGAGCCCAGCTCAAGCTGGTGCCGGCGCAGAACCTGACCCAGGCGTTCCAGAAACTGGTACTCGGCCAGGTCGACTATGTGCTGGCTGGCCGTTACTCCGGTATGGCCATGGCCCAGAGCCTGGGCATGAGCAATGACCTGATAGCCCGCGGCTTGCCGGTGGACAGGCCGGGCCTTTACCTGGCGCTGTCGCACAACTCGGCGTGCAATGACAGCTGGTTGCGTGGGCAATTGGCAAAAAAACTGACAGAATTGCCGATCTCTGGTGCATCCGAAGCTGTGCTGCAACGTAATGTCGAGCGCTGGAAAGCGCAGTTGCAGGTACCGGCGGACGCCCCCAAACACTAGGAAGATTGCGTGAGAACCCAACCACTAATCCTTGCCCTGGCCGTGCTCGGCCTGGCTGGCTGCGCCAATGATCCGGCCCCTGACGAGCAGATGCGCATTTCCGAACAGGCACTGGAACAGGCCAAGGCCGTCGGCGCCACTGAGCAGGTCGAAACGCTGAAACTGGCTGAAGACAAGCTGGCCCGCGCCAAGGCCAACATGCTTACCCAGGACTACCGCGATGCGCGCATGCGCGCTGAGCAAGCCGAGCTGGATGCGCGCCTGGCCGAGGCCCAGGTGCTGAACCAGAAGAGCGAAGAGCAGCTGCAGGTGCTGCAGTCGCGGGTCAAGCGCTTGCGCAAGCAACTGGAGGTGCAGCCATGATCCGTCGTACGCCTTTGGCTGCACTGGCATTGTTGGTACTGACGGCAGGTTTGCAAGGTTGCGCCAGCCAGCGCAGCAGTGCCGCGCTGGATGAGGCCACCGTCGCCTTCCAGGGGGTCAAAGATGATTCCGATGTGCTGCGCAGCGCGCCGCGTGACGTGATTCGGGCGGGTGAGTCGCTGGCTCGCGCCGAGCGCCTGTCCAGTTACATCGGCACCGGTTCCGATGTGCGGCATTATGCTTACCTTAGCCAGCGCTACAGCGAGATTGCCCGCGAGCATGCCAAGCTGGCGCTGAACCAGGAGCGCCAGGCCAAGCTCGACCTGGAGCGCCAGCGCCTGCAGCTGGCCTTGCGTGAGGCCAAACTGGCCAGCGTGCAGCAGCAGGGCAAGTGGGTCGAGTCGCAGATTGCCGCGTTGGCTTCGGAGCAGGCCGACCGTGGCTTGGTGATGACCTTGGGCGATGTGCTGTTCGATACCGGTAGTGCCGACCTGAAGAACTCGGCCAGCCGGACTGTGCTCAAGCTGGTGCAGTTCCTGCAGCTCAACCCGCGCCGGGTAGTGCGTATCGAGGGCTATACCGACAGTACTGGCGCGGGCGAGGAGAATCTCAAGCTGTCGCGCGACCGGGCGCAGTCCGTGGCCGACATGCTTGTGGACCTGGGCATCGACGAAAAGCGCCTGCAGGTTGAAGGTTATGGCGACCAGTACCCGATCGAGGCCAATGCTTCGGAGCGGGGCAGGGCGCAGAACCGTCGGGTGGAGATCGTATTCTCCGATGACAAGGGGCGGCTCGCACCGGCGCGCTGAGTCTTGTAGAAATGGGCCGCTTTGCGGCCCGTTTTATGTCGGTTTAATCGTTTCGATAGCTGTCACGCTGTTGTATTGTCGACTACGTTGCAATCTGTCCCAGTACACTTTGCAACTGTTACGGTATCCTCTACCGTCAGTGCCCCGTACAAGAACAACGAGCATGTCGACATGACCAACCTGCTGCTGTACCAGCGTATCGCCCAGCAACTGGCCGACGATATCCGTCGCGGTGTCTACCAGCCAGGCGAGCGGGTACCCTCCGTGCGCAAGATGAGCGCCCAGCTCAATGTGAGCCATGCCACGGTGTTGCAGGCCTATGCCAATCTCGAGGACCAAGGGCTTATCCGGGCGCGGCCGCAGTCTGGCTATTACGTGCACCAGACCCCTGCCTTGACCGCGCAAACACCGGACATCGCTCGGGTGGAGCGCCCGGGCCTGGTCACGCGCGCCAGCATCATCCAGCAGGTGCTGACTGAGGCGCGCCGCGATGGTGTGTTCCCGTTTGGTGCTGCTGTGCCGCATGTCGACTACCTGCCAGTGCGCGCCCTGCATCAGCAAATCGCCAAGGTGACGCGCTTCCATAGCCCGCGCGCCTTCAGTTACATGTTCAGCCCCGGTTTCGAGCCGCTGCGCCGACAGATCGCCATACGCATGCGCGATGCCGGCGTGCTGGTTGATCCGCGCGAAGTGATAGTGACCCATGGGTGTGTCGATGCCCTGCAGATGTCGCTGCGGGTGCTGACCCGCCCAGGTGACCTGATCGCCGCCGAGTCACCGACCTATTACGGCTTGCTGCAGCTGGCTGACCTGCTGGGTTTGAAAGTGATCGAAATCCCCAGTGACCCGTCCACCGGTATCAGCCTCGAAGCCTTGCAACTGGCGGCTAACCAATGGTCGATCAAGGCGCTGGTGCTCACTGCGCGCTTGAGCAACCCGCTGGGCGGCACCGTTCCCGAAGAGCGGCAAAAGCAATTGCTGCGCCTGGCCTCGGACTTCGATATCCAGATCATCGAGGATGACATCTACGGTGAGCTGATGTTCGAGCAGGGCAAGACCAAGGCGCTGAAGGCGTTCGACCGGCTGGACCGGGTGATCTACTGCTCGAGCTTCTCCAAGACCCTGTCCCCTGGCGTGCGGGTGGGCTGGATGATCGCCGGGCGTTACCAGGACGAGATTCAGCGCCTGCAGACGTTTACCACCCACTCGGCCTGTAGCGTGACGCAGATGGGCGTGGCAGCCTACCTGGAAAATGGCGGCTACGACCGGCATCTGCGCTACATACGCCAGGAATATCGCAAGAACCTCAGTGCCTATCAGCTGGCAGTGCAGCAGCACTTCCCCGAGGGTACCCAGATGACCCGGCCGACAGGCGGCTTCATCCTCTGGGTGAGCTTGCCCGGTCGGGTCAATACCCAAGAGCTGCATGTGCGCGCGCTGGAGCAGGGCATCAGCATTGCACCAGGCCTGATATTCAGTAACACAGAGCAGTTCAACCACTGTGTCCGACTCAATTGCGGCATACCTTGGAATAAAGAGGCCGAGCGGGCTGTGATTACGCTCGGTTTGCTGGCGCAGCAGTTGTGCAGGGAGACTGCGGTCACGCTGTTGTAAGGCTTGCAAGCCGCCTGTGGAACAGGGAGCATAGGCATTTTTCCTGCCAGTCTGTCCATTTGCCATGAACGCTTCGCGCTGCTTTGTTCTGATCGTGTGCCTTCTGCCGTTCTGCTGCCCGGTCGTCCCTGCCTTGGCTGCGCAACCGGCAAGCCAGGCTCAGGCAGCTCAGGGTAAGCAAGTGTCAAAAAAGGCGACAGCCAAGCCTGCACACAAGCCGGTCAGCAAAGCGGTTGCCAAGCCCTTGCCCAAGACAAAGCTGGACCTCAGCCTGCCCGTTGATATGGTCGACAAACTTGAGCCGGATGTGGGCACGCCTTCGCCAATCCAGCGGCGCAAACCTTTGTTGCCGCCCATGTTCACAGAAAAGCCAGAGACCAATGACAGTCCGTTCCAGCTCAATGGCCGGCTGATCAACAACGAAATGCAGCTGCAACTGCGCAATGACAGCCGTCATGACGTGGAGGGCGCTGCCATTGATTTTGAGTATCGCCAATAGGCGGGAACTGACTGCCGGGTCACAGCAGATTTCATCGTGACAGCAATTTCAAACGACTGTTTGAGCGGTTACTATCCAGGGACGTTCGTCCCGTTTTGTTCCAGGGAGTCCTGATTTTGGTGAATAGCCATGCAATGCCGTGAGGGCTGTGGTGCCTGCTGCATCGCCCCGTCCATCACCTCTGCGATGCCGCGAATGCCCAATGGCAAGCCGGCGGGTGAGCGCTGTCTGCACCTGACTGCCGCCAACCTTTGCGACCTGTTCGGCAAGCCTGAGCGGCCGGCGGTGTGCGGTGGTTTCAAGGCAGATGTCGAGGTGTGCGGCAGTGATCGTGACGAGGCAATCAGGATTCTTGGCTGGTGGGAGCAGATGACGGCGGCGTGACAGGCTGGATCTTCGACAACAAGGATAAACATGATGAGATCGTTCAAGCGTATTGCACTGCTGTTTGGTGTGGGTGTTCTGCTGTCGCCTGTGGCCTGGGCTGAAAACTGGCAAGTGGCCAAGGACGAGGAGGGCATCAAGGTGTCCCTCAGTGAGGTGGTCGGGTCCAAGTACAAGGCCTATCGCGGTGTGACCGTGATCAAGGCGCCGCTGGCCAGGGTCGAGGCGCTGCAGGAGGACGTGTCCGGGGCCTGTGCCTGGATTCACGAATGCAAGTCGCAGAAGCTGCTCAAGCACGAAGGTGACCAGAGCTGGACCTATACCCAGTTCAATACGCCATGGCCGGTGACGCCGCGTGATTCCGTGCTGCACATTACGACCGTCAAGGAGGGGGATGGCAGCCTGACCCGTAACCTGAAAGAAGAGCCGACTTACCTGCCGGAAGAGAAGGGTTTTGTTCGGGTGGCAAAAGTCGAAGGCTTCTGGAAGCTGGTGCCCAAGGGTGACAGCACTGAAGTGACCTACCAGGTGCACACCGAGCCAGGTGGTAGCGTGCCGGCGATGGTGGCCAACAAGTTCGTGGTGGATGCGCCGTTCAATACCCTGAAAGGGCTGCGCGAGCGGGCGGAGAAAAACTGAGGTTTTGTGGTGTCTGTGCCGGCCTCTTCGCGGGCTTGCCCGCTCCCACAGGTACAGCGCAGCCCTCGAGATCTGTGCAGTACCTGTGGGGGCGGGCAAGCCCGCGAAGAGGCCGGCACAGGACAAATAAAAAAGGCTGCCCGAGGGCAGCCTTCTTGCGTTCGGCTACTGCAGCTTACTTGCGGTCTTTCAGAGCAACGATGTCGCGCTTCTGCTCGCCGGTGTACAGCTGGCGCGGACGGCCGATCTTGTACGGGCTGGAGAGCATTTCTTTCCAGTGCGAGATCCAGCCCACGGTACGTGCCAGGGCGAAGATCACGGTGAACATGCTGGTCGGAATGCCGATCGCCTTGAGGATGATCCCCGAGTAGAAGTCGACGTTCGGGTACAGCGAGCGCTCGATGAAGTAAGGATCGGTCAGGGCGATCTCTTCCAGGCGCATGGCCAGTTCCAGCTGCGGGTCGTTCTTGATGCCCAGCTCGCGCAGGACTTCGTCGCAGGTCTGCTTCATCACGGTGGCGCGCGGGTCGCGGTTCTTGTACACGCGGTGACCGAAGCCCATCAGCTTGAACGGGTCGTTCTTGTCCTTGGCCTTGGCGATGAATTTGTCGATGTTCGAGACATCGCCGATTTCATCCAGCATGGTCAGTACGGCTTCGTTCGCACCGCCGTGGGCCGGGCCCCACAGTGCGGCGATACCGGCGGCGATGCAAGCGAACGGGTTGGCACCCGACGAGCCTGCCAGGCGAACGGTGGAGGTGGAGGCGTTCTGCTCGTGGTCGGCATGGAGGATGAAGATCCGGTCCATTGCCTTGGCCAGCACCGGGCTGATCGGTTTGATCTCGCACGGGGTGTTGAACATCATGTGCAGGAAGTTTTCCGCGTACGACAGGTCGTTGCGCGGGTACATCATCGGCTGGCCCATGGAGTACTTGTAAACCATCGCAGCCAGGGTCGGCATCTTGGCGACCAGGCGCACCGCGGAAATTTCGCGGTGTTGCGGGTTATTGATGTCCAGGGAGTCGTGATAGAACGCCGACAGGGCGCCAACTACGCCGCACATCACCGCCATCGGGTGAGCGTCGCGACGGAAGCCGTTGAAGAAGGACTTCAGCTGCTCGTGAACCATGGTGTGGTTCTTGACGGTGCTGACGAACTGGGCCTTCTGCTCGGCATTCGGCAGTTCGCCATTGAGCAGCAGGTAGCAGGTTTCGAGGTAGTCGGACTGTTCGGCGAGTTGCTCGATCGGGTAGCCGCGGTGCAGCAGGATACCTTTGTCGCCGTCAATATAGGTGATCTTCGACTCGCACGAGGCAGTCGCCATGAAACCTGGGTCGAAGGTGAAGTGACCAGTGGCCCCTAACCCGCGGACGTCGATTACATCAGGACCAACGGTGCCGGTTAAAATGGGCAGCTCGACGGGGGCAGCGCCCTCGATGACCAACTGCGCTTTTTTGTCAGCCATGTGGCCTCCTATTAATGCTTGAAATCATCAGACAGACCCCCCACGCAGGGCCCGCACCACTATAGAGGGATAAATTCAGATGTCAATTTGCCTAAAGGCTTGTTGAATCAGGCATTCAAGCCTGATTTTTCCCGAAATTCTCGCCCATTTACGCCTTTTGTTCATTAAAGGCAATGCGCTATTTGGGCTACCCCGTCACGTTGTCATAAGCAGCCTAACTGTCTATACTCGGCACCCGACCGCCAGGGGCTTGCAAGCCCGAACTGCTGGGGGTCGCCGTTCCCTGGGTGGTGGGTACCTGACCAGTACACTTACCAACAACTTTGCCCTGATTCGCTAGGGGCTCTTCAGTGTGAAAAAAGCCGTGAAAAGCCAACGACCTGTAAACCTAGACCTAAGGACCATCAAGCTCCCTGTCACTGCGTACACGTCCATCCTGCACCGTATCTCCGGCGTCATCCTGTTCATCGGCCTTGCCATCATGCTTTATGCACTGGGCAAGTCGCTGGGTTCCGAGGAAGGCTTCGGTGAGGTGAAGGCGTGTCTGACCAGCCCGCTGGCCAAGTTCGTGACCTGGGGTCTGCTGTCCGCCCTGCTTTATCACCTCGTGGCAGGTGTTCGTCACCTGATCATGGACATGGGTATCGGTGAGACGCTGGAAGGCGGCAAGCTGGGCTCGAAAATCGTGATCGTCATCTCCGTGGTGCTGATCGTTCTGGTGGGAGTTTGGGTATGGTAACCAATGTCACGAACCTGTCGCGTTCGGGCCTCTATGACTGGATGGCGCAGCGCGTTTCTGCGGTCGTTCTCGCGGCTTACTTCCTCTTCCTGATCGGCTACGTGGTCGCCCACCCAGGCATCGACTACACCCAGTGGCATGGTCTGTTCTCCAACAACGCGATGCGGATCTTCAGTCTGCTGGCCCTCGTTGCCCTGGGCGCTCACGCCTGGGTCGGCATGTGGACCATTGCAACCGACTACCTGACGCCTATGTCGTTCGGCAAGTCGGCAACTGCGATTCGTTTCCTGTTCCAGGCGGTATGCGGCGTTGCGATGTTCGCTTACTTCGTCTGGGGTGTGCAGATTCTCTGGGGTATCTGATCCATGGCTAGCATTCCAACCATTTCCTTCGACGCCATCATCATCGGTGGCGGCGGCGCCGGCATGCGCGCAGCGCTGCAACTGGCTCAAGGCGGCCACAAGACTGCCGTAGTCACCAAGGTCTTCCCGACCCGTTCGCACACCGTATCCGCCCAGGGCGGCATCACCTGCGCCATCGCTTCGGCCGACCCGAACGACGACTGGCGCTGGCACATGTACGATACCGTCAAGGGTTCCGACTACATCGGTGACCAGGACGCTATCGAATACATGTGTCAGGAAGGCCCGGCTGCGGTCTTCGAACTGGACCACATGGGTCTGCCGTTCTCGCGCACCGAAACCGGTCGCATCTACCAGCGCCCGTTCGGAGGTCAGTCCAAGGACTTCGGTAAAGGTGGCCAGGCCGCCCGTACCTGTGCCGCTTCCGACCGTACCGGTCACGCGCTGCTGCACACCCTGTACCAGGGCAACCTGAAAGCGGGTACCACATTCCTCAACGAGTACTATGCAGTTGACCTGGTGAAAAACCAGGACGGCGCATTCGTGGGTGTGATCGCCATCTGCATCGAAACCGGCGAAACCCTGTACATCAAGTCCAAGGCCACCGTGCTGGCCACTGGCGGTGCGGGCCGTATCTATGCGTCCACCACCAACGCCCTGATCAACACCGGTGACGGTATCGGCATGGCCCTGCGTGCAGGCGTGCCGGTGCAGGACATCGAAATGTGGCAGTTCCACCCGACCGGTATCGCCGGCGCCGGTGTACTGGTCACCGAGGGTTGCCGCGGTGAAGGTGGCTACCTGATCAACGCCCACGGCGAGCGCTTCATGGAGCGTTACGCGCCGAACGCCAAAGACCTGGCCGGCCGCGACGTGGTTGCCCGTTCCATGGTCAAGGAAATCATCGCCGGCAACGGCGTGGGCCCGAACAAGGACCACGTACTGCTGAAGCTGGACCACCTGGGCGAGGAAGTGCTGCACAGCCGCCTGCCAGGTATCTGCGAGCTGTCCAAGACCTTCGCCCACGTTGACCCTGTGGTCGCACCGGTGCCGGTCGTGCCGACCTGCCACTACATGATGGGCGGCGTTGCCACCAACATTCATGGCCAGGCCATCACCATGGACGCCGACGGCCAGGATCACATCATCCCGGGCCTGTTCGCCGTAGGTGAAGTGGCGTGCGTATCGGTTCACGGTGCCAACCGCCTGGGCGGCAACTCGCTGCTCGACCTGGTGGTGTTCGGCCGTGCTGCCGGCCTGCACCTGGAGAAGGCGCTGAGCGAAGGCGTGGAATACCGCGACGCCAGCGACACCGACGTCGATGTTGCCCTGAACCGCCTGAACAAGCTTAACGAGCGTACCAGCGGTGAAGACGTTGCCAGCCTGAAGCGTGAGCTGCAGAGCTGCATGCAGAACTACTTCGGTGTATTCCGTACTGGCGAATACATGCAGAAGGGTATCGAGCAATTGGCCGGTCTGCGTGACCGTATCGCCAACGTCAAGATCAACGACAAGTCCCAGGCCTTCAACACCGCGCGTATCGAAGCGCTGGAGCTGCAGAACCTGCTGGAAGTTGCCGAAGCTACCGCCATCGCGGCGGAAGCCCGTAAAGAGTCCCGCGGCGCTCACGCCCGTGAAGACTTCGAAGACCGTGACGACGAAAACTGGCTGTGCCACACCCTGTACTACCCGGGTGAGAAGCGCGTTGCCAAGCGCGGCGTCAACTTTGCGCCGAAGACTGTTCCAGCCTTCGAACCAAAAGTCCGGACTTACTAAGGGTGGCTGCTATGTTGAAAGTCGAAGTTTATCGTTACAACCCGGACACCGACTCGGCGCCAAAAATGGAGTCGTTCGACGTCGATACCGGCGGCAAGGACCTGATGGTGCTGGATGTATTGGCACTGATCAAGGAAAAGGACGAGGGTTTCTCGTACCGTCGCTCCTGCCGTGAAGGCGTTTGCGGTTCCGATGGCATGAACATGAACGGCAAGAACGGCCTGGCCTGCATCACCCCGCTGTCGGCGGTGGTGAAGGGCGGCAAGCTGGTTCTGCGTCCTCTGCCAGGCCTGCCGGTCATTCGTGACCTGGTGGTCGATATGAGCATCTTCTACAAGCAGTACGAGAAGGTGAAGCCGTTCCTGCAGAACGACACTCCGGCCCCGGCCATCGAGCGCCTGCAGTCGCCGGAAGACCGTGACAAGCTGGACGGCCTGTACGAGTGCATCCTGTGCGCTTGCTGCTCGACTTCCTGCCCGTCGTTCTGGTGGAACCCGGACAAGTTCCTGGGCCCGGCAGCCTTGCTGCAAGCCTACCGCTTCCTTGCCGACAGCCGCGATACCAAGACTCAGGAGCGCCTGGCGTCCCTGGATGACCCGTTCAGCGTATTCCGCTGCCGCGGGATCATGAACTGCGTAAACGTTTGCCCGAAAGGTCTGAACCCGACCAAGGCAATCGGTCACGTACGTAACATGCTGCTGCAAAGCGGCACCTGATACAAAGCGTTGTACCTGCAGTAAGCCGAGGTGCGGGTGGTGAGCCCGCACTGAGGTAAAACCCGAACAAGGGCCCACAAAGCCCGCGTTCATTACCTATGAAGATATGAGACCAGCAGGGGCTTTCCGGGCTGGTACCCGGAAAATCAGCAGGATCCAGGTGGCGTGGTTCAGTCGCTGTTTTCGGACTTTTCCAGGTTTGCTGTGGCTCTCGCCGATCAGTCCCCTAATCGAGGGTGACCAAGCATGCAAGAAAGCGTGATGCAGCGCATGTGGGATAGCGCCCACCTTTCAGGTGGTAACGCTGCATATGTGGAAGAGCTCTACGAGCTCTACCTGCACGACCCTAACGCTGTGCCAGAAGAGTGGCGCACTTACTTCCAGAAGTTGCCAGCCGACGGCAGCACCGCTACTGATGTATCGCACTCGACAATCCGCGACCATTTCGTACTGCTGGCAAAGAACCAGCGCCGCGCCCAACCGGTTTCCGCCGGGAGCGTGAGCAGTGAACACGAGAAGAAGCAGGTTGAAGTTCTGCGACTGATCCAGGCCTATCGTATGCGCGGCCATCAGGCTGCCAAGCTCGACCCGTTGGGGTTGTGGCAGCGCCCTGCGCCCGTAGACCTGTCGATCAATCACTACGGCTTGACCAATGCCGATCTTGATACGACCTTCCGTGCCGGCGACCTGTTCATCGGCAAAGAGGAGGCGAGCCTACGCGACATCTTCGATGCACTCCAGAAGACATATTGTCGCACCATTGGCGCCGAATTCACCCACATCGTCGATTCCGAGCAGCGCAGCTGGTTCCAGCAGCGGCTGGAAAGCGTGCGCGGCCGTCCGGAGTATTCCGCTGACGTGCAGGCCCACCTGCTCGAGCGCGTAACCGCCGGTGAGGGCCTGGAAAAGTACCTGGGCACCAAGTACCCGGGCACCAAGCGTTTCGGCCTTGAAGGCGGCGAGAGCCTGATTCCGATGCTGGATGAAATGATCCAGCGTTCCGGCTCTTACGGCGCCAAGGAGGTCGTGATCGGCATGGCCCACCGTGGCCGCCTGAACGTGCTGGTGAACACCTTCGGCAAGAACCCGCGCGAGCTGTTCGACGAGTTCGAAGGCAAGAAGATGAACGAGCTGGGCTCCGGTGACGTGAAGTATCACCAGGGCTTCTCCTCGAACGTGATGACCCCGGGTGGCGAAGTGCACCTGGCCATGGCGTTCAACCCGTCCCACCTGGAAATCGTTTCGCCGGTGGTCGAGGGTTCGGTGCGCGCCCGTCAGGACCGCCGCAACGACACCGTTGGCGACAAGGTGGTGCCGATCTCGATCCACGGCGACGCTGCGTTCGCTGGCCAGGGCGTGGTCATGGAAACCTTCCAGATGTCGCAGACCCGCGGTTTCAAGACCGGCGGTACCGTGCACATCGTGATCAACAACCAGGTTGGTTTCACCATCAGCAACCCGCTGGATGCGCGCTCCACCGAGTACGCGACCGACGTTGCCAAGATGATCCAGGCACCGATCCTGCACGTGAACGGCGATGACCCGGAAGCCGTGCTGTTCGTCACCCAGCTGGCCATCGACTACCGCATGCAGTTCAAGCGTGACGTGGTCATCGACCTGGTCTGCTACCGTCGCCGTGGCCACAACGAGGCTGACGAGCCTAACGGCACCCAGCCGCTGATGTACCAGCAAATCAGCAAGCAGCGCACTACCCGTGAGCTGTATGCCGAGCAGCTGATCCAGGCCGGTCGCATCGACGCCGAGCGCGCTCAGGCCAAGATCGACGAGTACCGCAATGCGCTGGACAATGGCCTGCACGTGGTGAAGAGCCTGGTCAAGGAGCCGAACCGCGAGCTGTTCGTCGACTGGCGTCCCTACCTGGGCCATGCTTGGACCGCGCGTCACGACACCCGCTTCGACCTCAAGACCCTGCAGGATCTGTCGGCCAAGCTGCTCGAGCTGCCGGAAGGTTTCGTGGTCCAGCGTCAGGTGTCGAAGATCTACGAAGACCGTCAGAAGATGCAGGCCGGTGGCTTGCCGATCAACTGGGGTTATGCAGAGACCATGGCTTACGCCACCCTGCAGTTCGAAGGTCACCCGATCCGCATGACCGGCCAGGACATCGGCCGTGGCACCTTCTCGCACCGTCACGCGGTGCTGCACAACCAGAAGGACGCCAGCACCTACATTCCGTTGCAGAACCTGTTCCCAGGCCAGCCACGTTTCGATCTGTACGATTCGTTCCTGTCCGAGGAGGCGGTACTGGCCTTCGAATACGGCTACTCCACCACCATGCCGAACGCGCTGGTGATCTGGGAAGCCCAGTTCGGCGACTTCGCCAACGGTGCGCAAGTGGTGATCGACCAGTTCATCACCAGTGGTGAGCACAAGTGGGGCCGTCTGTGTGGCCTGACCATGCTGCTGCCACACGGCTATGAAGGGCAGGGGCCGGAGCACTCCTCCGCGCGTCTGGAGCGTTACCTGCAGCTGTGCGCCGAGCACAACATCCAGGTCTGCGTACCGACGACGCCGGCACAGATTTACCACCTGCTGCGTCGCCAGGTCATTCGCCCGCTGCGCAAGCCGCTGGTCGTCCTGACGCCGAAGTCGCTGCTGCGCCACAAGCTGGCCATTTCGACCCTGGAAGACCTGGCAGAAGGCTCGTTCCAGACCGTGATCCCGGAAATCGACGCAATCGATCCGGCCAAGGTCGAGCGTCTGGTGCTGTGCAGCGGCAAGGTCTACTACGACCTGCTGGAAAAACGCCGTGCCGAAGGCCGCGAAGACATTGCCATCCTGCGTATCGAGCAGCTGTATCCGTTCCCTGAGGACGATCTGGTCGAAATCCTCGCCCCTTACACCAACCTCAAGCATGCGGTCTGGTGTCAGGAAGAGCCGATGAACCAGGGCGCCTGGTACAGCAGCCAGCACCACATGCGCCGTATCCTGGGCCGCCACAACAAGGCACTGGTCCTGGAATACGCCGGTCGCGATGCTTCTGCCGCGCCAGCCTGTGGTTACGCTTCGAAGCACGCCGAACAGCAGGAAAAACTGCTGCAAGACGCCTTCACTGTCTAACGCCTTCGCGCACCTGAAACCGAATTTAAGGAAACACAGATAATGGCTATCGAGATCAAAGCCCCAACCTTCCCGGAATCGGTTGCCGATGGCACCGTTGCCACCTGGCACAAGAAGCCGGGCGAAGCCGTCAAGCGTGACGAGCTGATCGTCGACATCGAGACTGACAAGGTTGTCCTGGAAGTACTGGCTACTGCCGATGGCGTGCTGGGCGACATCGTCAAGGGCGAGGGCGACACCGTCCTGTCCGACGAATTGCTGGGTTCGATCGTTGAGGGCGGTGCTGCCGCTGCGCCTGCCGCGGCCGCCGCGCCTGCAGCTGCTCCGGCCGCTGCTAGCGCTGACGCCGGCGAAGAAGACCCGATCGCTGCCCCGGCCGCACGCAAGCTGGCTGAAGAAAACGGCATCGACCTGGCTACTGTGGCAGGCACCGGTAAAGGCGGTCGCGTCACCAAGGAAGACGTGGTTGCTGCTGTTGCCAACAAGAAGTCGGCACCAGCCGCTGCCCCGGCTGCCAAGCCTGCCGCTGCTGCCGCTGCCCCGGTTGTCGTCGCCGCTGGCGACCGTACCGAGAAGCGTGTGCCGATGACCCGCCTGCGTGCCAAGATCGCCGAGCGCCTGGTCGAAGCCCAGTCGAACATGGCGATGCTGACCACCTTCAACGAAGTGGACATGACCGAAGTCATGGCCCTGCGTTCGAAGTACAAGGACCTGTTCGAGAAGACCCACAATGGCGTGCGCCTGGGCTTCATGTCGTTCTTCGTCAAGGCTGCTACCGAAGCGCTGAAACGCTTCCCGGCTGTCAACGCCTCGATCGACGGCAACGACATCGTCTACCACGGCTTCGCCGACGTCGGTGTTGCCGTGTCCAGCGACCGTGGCCTGGTGGTGCCGGTGCTGCGTAACGCCGAGTCGATGAGCCTGGCTGAAATCGAGAACGGCATCGCTACCTTCGGCAAGAAGGCCCGTGACGGCAAACTGTCCATCGAAGAGATGACCGGTGGTACCTTCACCATCACCAACGGTGGCACCTTCGGTTCGATGATGTCGACCCCGATCGTCAACCCGCCGCAGGCCGCCATTCTCGGCATGCACAACATCATCCAGCGCCCGATGGCCATCAATGGCCAGGTGGTGATTCGCCCGATGATGTACCTGGCGCTGTCGTACGATCACCGCCTGATCGACGGCAAGGAAGCGGTAACCTTCCTGGTCACTATCAAGAACCTGCTGGAAGATCCGTCCCGCCTGCTGCTGGACATCTAACCCTCTGGCTGCGTACCGTGCCGGGCCTGGCTTCGCAAGAAGCCAGGCCGCGCGGTTCGCGGCTTGTAGCTTGTAGCTGATAAGGAATCTTTTATGACCCAGAAATTCGACGTAGTGGTAATCGGTGCAGGCCCAGGCGGCTATGTGGCTGCCATCAAGGCTGCCCAACTTGGTCTGAAGACTGCCTGTATCGAGAAGTACACCGACGCCGAGGGCAAACTGGCCCTGGGCGGCACCTGCCTGAACGTAGGTTGCATTCCTTCCAAGGCGCTGTTGGACAGCTCCTGGAAGTACAAGGAAGCCAAAGAGAGCTTCAACGTCCACGGTATCTCCACTGGCGAAGTGAAGATGGACGTCGCCGCGATGGTTGGCCGCAAGGCCGGTATCGTCAAGAACCTGACCGGTGGCGTTGCCACCCTGTTCAAGGCCAACGGCGTCACTTCGATCCAGGGCCACGGCAAGCTGCTGGCCGGCAAGAAAGTCGAAGTCACCAAGGCTGACGGCACCACCGAAGTCATCGAAGCCGAGAACGTGATCCTGGCTTCCGGCTCGCGCCCGATCGACATTCCGCCGGCCCCGGTCGACCAGAACGTCATCGTCGACTCCACCGGCGCCCTGGAATTCCAGGCCGTACCGAAGCGCCTGGGCGTTATCGGTGCAGGCGTGATCGGCCTGGAGCTGGGCTCGGTATGGGCTCGCCTGGGTGCTGAAGTGACCGTCCTTGAAGCCCTGGACACCTTCCTGATGGCTGCCGACACCGCCGTGTCGAAAGAAGCCCAGAAGACCCTGACCAAGCAAGGCCTGGACATCAAGCTGGGCGCTCGCGTCACCGGCTCGAAAGTCAACGGCAATGAAGTCGAAGTGACCTACACCAACGCCGAAGGCGAGCAGAAGATCACCTTCGACAAGCTGATTGTTGCAGTCGGCCGTCGCCCGGTGACTACCGATCTGCTGGCTTCCGACAGCGGCGTGACCATCGACGAGCGTGGCTACATCTTCGTCGACGATTACTGCGCCACCAGCGTTCCGGGCGTGTACGCCATTGGTGACGTGGTACGCGGCATGATGCTGGCCCACAAGGCTTCGGAAGAGGGCATCATGGTCGTTGAGCGCATCAAGGGCCACAAGGCCCAGATGAACTACGACCTGATCCCTTCGGTCATCTACACCCACCCGGAAATCGCGTGGGTCGGCAAGACCGAACAGGCCTTGAAGGCCGAGGGCGTTGAGGTTAACGTGGGCACCTTCCCGTTCGCGGCCAGCGGCCGTGCGATGGCTGCCAACGACACCGGTGGTTTCGTCAAGGTCATCGCCGATGCCAAGACCGACCGCGTTCTGGGTGTTCACGTGATTGGCCCATCGGCTGCCGAACTGGTGCAGCAGGGCGCAATCGCAATGGAATTCGGCACCAGTGCCGAGGATCTGGGCATGATGGTCTTCAGCCATCCAACCCTGTCCGAAGCGTTGCATGAAGCAGCGCTGGCGGTGAATGGCGGCGCCATTCACGTGGCCAACCGTAAGAAGCGTTAATTATAAGAAACCACGGCGGGCTGCCCGTCGTGAGTCTTGCGTGCATGACTCACCGCGGAAAGTCCGCCGGACCGGATCACACGGGAAACCCGGGGTCAACGGTCACAGGTGGTGCGGCGCCACTGATGGCGCAGCGCCGAAGCGCAGTACCTAACGAAGACGGTAAAAAGCATGAATCTTCACGAGTATCAGGGTAAGCAGCTGTTCGCTGAGTACGGCCTGCCAGTTTCCAAGGGTTTCGCAGTCGATACCCCTGAGCAAGCTGCAGAAGCCTGCGACAAGATCGGCGGGAACGAGTGGGTTGTAAAAGCCCAGGTTCACGCGGGTGGTCGCGGTAAAGCGGGCGGCGTAAAGCTGGTTCGCAGCAAGGAAGACGCCAAGGCGTTCGCTGCACAGTGGTTGGGCAAGAATCTGGTCACCTACCAGACCGATGCCAACGGTCAACCCGTCTCCAAGATTCTGGTCGAATCCTGCACTGACATCGCCAAAGAGCTGTACCTGGGCGCTGTAGTCGATCGTTCGAGCCGCCGTATCGTGTTCATGGCTTCCACCGAAGGTGGCGTGGACATCGAGAAAGTCGCTCACGAAACGCCTGAGAAAATCCTCAAGGCCACCATCGACCCACTGGTCGGCGCTCAGCCGTTCCAGGGTCGCGAGCTGGCTTTCCAGCTGGGCTTGGAAGGCAAGCAAGTTCAACAGTTTGCCAAGATCTTCGTTGGCCTGGCCAAGCTGTTCAAGGATCATGACCTGGCGCTGCTGGAAGTGAACCCGCTGGTGATCAAGGCCGATGGCGACCTGCACTGCCTCGATGCCAAGATCAACATCGACGCCAACGCCATGTACCGTCAGCCGAAGCTGAAAACCTTCCACGACCCGTCGCAGGACGACGCCCGTGAAGCCCACGCTGCCAAGTTCGAACTGAACTACGTTGCCCTTGAAGGCAACATCGGCTGCATGGTCAACGGTGCCGGCCTGGCCATGGGTACCATGGACATCGTCAACCTGCACGGCGGCAAGCCGGCCAACTTCCTCGACGTTGGCGGCGGTGCTACCAAAGAGCGCGTTACCGAAGCGTTCAAGATCATTCTGTCCGACAGCAATGTCGCGGCCGTTCTGGTCAACATCTTCGGCGGCATCGTTCGCTGCGACATGATTGCCGAAGGCATCATCGGTGCGGTGAAAGAAGTCGGCGTAAAAGTTCCGGTCGTCGTTCGCCTCGAAGGCAACAACGCCGAACTGGGCGCTAAAGTACTGGCAGAAAGCGGTTTGAACATCATTGCGGCAACCAGCCTGACCGACGCTGCTCAACAAGTTGTCAAAGCTGCGGAGGGCAAGTAATGAGCGTCCTGATCAATAAAGATACCAAAGTCATCTGCCAGGGCTTCACCGGCTCGCAGGGTACTTTCCACTCCGAACAGGCCATTGCCTACGGCACCAAGATGGTCGGCGGCGTAACCCCAGGCAAGGGTGGCACCACCCACCTGGGCCTGCCGGTGTTCAACACCGTCAAGGAAGCCGTGGAAGCTACCGGCGCTGACGCTTCGGTCATCTACGTACCGGCTCCGTTCTGCAAAGACTCGATCCTGGAAGCTGCCTTTGGCGGCATCAAGCTGATCGTCTGCATCACCGAAGGCATTCCTACCCTGGACATGCTGGATGCCAAGGTCAAGTGCGACGAGCTGGGCGTGACCCTGATCGGCCCTAACTGCCCAGGTGTCATCACCCCGGGCGAGTGCAAGATCGGCATCATGCCAGGCCACATCCACTTGCCAGGCAAGGTCGGTATCGTTTCGCGTTCCGGCACCCTGACCTACGAAGCTGTGAAGCAGACCACCGACGCCGGCTTCGGCCAGTCGACCTGCGTCGGCATCGGCGGTGACCCGATCCCGGGCTCCAACTTCATCGACATCCTGAAGCTGTTCCAGGAAGACCCGAAGACCGAAGCGATCGTGATGATCGGTGAGATCGGCGGTTCGGCTGAAGAAGAAGCTGCGGCCTACATCAAGGCCCACGTCACCAAGCCTGTCGTTTCCTACATCGCCGGTGTTACTGCACCTGCGGGCAAGCGCATGGGCCACGCTGGCGCCATCATCTCCGGCGGCAAGGGCACTGCGGACGAGAAGTTCGCCGCCCTGCAGGACGCGGGTGTGAAAACCGTGCGTTCCCTGGCTGACATCGGCAAGGCCCTGGCCGAGCTGACTGGCTGGGAAGCCAAGAAGTAATACTGCTACACCCCCCACGCGCACAGAGGCCACCTTCGGGTGGCCTTTGTCGTATGTGGGGTTCGTAGGAGCGGGTTTACCCGCGAAGAGGCCGGTGCTGGCAATAGAGATTCTTCGATAGGTTTGATAGGAATTTTCACGCAGACGAATGTTTCAATCCGAGGATAATACCTGCCGTCCTCGGTCACACAGACGACAAACATGTACGCACATCGGACAAGCAGCACTGTGCCAGTGCGTTTGACTGACAAACCAGTTACATTACGCGTTCACTCTGTGCCCGTACCCCAAAAGGGAACGACACGCTAAACGGGTCTGGCCTATCAAGCCGGGCAGCATTTCCCCTTACCCAAAGGGAAATCCCCTCTCGAATCCCGATTTCAGCAGTGTGGTACTACCTTAAATGAAAGTTCTCAAAGGCCAGGATATCCTGGCGCTTGGCTTTATGACGTTTGCGCTTTTCGTGGGTGCAGGCAATATCATCTTCCCGCCTATCGTCGGCCTGCAGTCTGGCCCGCACGTCTGGATGGCGGCCTTGGGCTTCCTGGTCACTGCCGTGGGCCTGCCGGTCATCACGGTGGTCGCTCTGGCCAAGGTCGGTGGCGGCATGGATGCACTGAGCAGCCCGATCGGCAAGTTCTTCGGCGGCCTGCTGGCAGCCGTGTGCTACCTGTCGGTCGGCCCATTGTTCGCCACCCCGCGTACGGCCACCGTGTCGTTCGAAGTGGGCGTTGCACCGCTGACCGGTGAAAGCCCGCTGGCGCTGTTCATCTACAGCCTGGTGTACTTCATCGTCGTGCTGGCCGTGTCCATGTACCCTGGCAAGTTGCTCGACACCGTGGGCCGCTTCCTGGCACCGTTGAAGATCATTGCCCTGGCAGTACTGGGCATCGCTGCCTTCGCGCTGCCCGCCGGTAGCATTGGTGACGCACAGCCTGCCTATGCCGCCGCTGCGTTCTCCAAGGGCTTCTCCGATGGCTACCTGACCATGGATACCCTGGGTGCCCTGGTGTTCGGTATCGTCATTGTCAATGCCATTCGCTCGCGCGGTGTCGAGTCGCCGAGGCTGATTACCCGCTACGCCATCATCGCCGGCCTGATCGCCGGTGTCGGGCTGGCCCTGGTCTACATCAGCCTGTTCCGCCTGGGTGCCACCAGCCACGACATCGCGGCTGACGCCACCAACGGTGCGGCGGTGCTGCATGCCTACGTACAGCACACCTTCGGCTCCCTGGGCAGCGGCTTCCTCGCCGTGCTGATCGCGCTGGCCTGCCTGGTGACCGCGGTTGGCCTGACCTGTGCCTGCGCCGAGTACTTCAGCCAGATCCTGCCGCTGTCCTACCGCGCGCTGGTGGTGATCCTTGCCGGCTTCTCGCTGCTGATTTCCAACCTTGGCCTGACCAAGCTGATCATGTTCTCGATCCCGGTGCTCACCGCCATCTATCCGCCGTGCATCGTGGTGGTTGGCCTGAGCTTCGTGAAAGACCTGTGGAACTCGCCAACGCGCATCCTGGCGCCCGTGATGCTGGTCTCGCTGCTGTTCGGTATGGTCGATGCGATCAAGGGCAGCAGCCTTGCCCACGTGTTGCCAGACTTCATGGCGCACCTGCCATTGAGTGATGCCGGCATGGCCTGGCTGGTACCTTCGGTGGTGACCCTGGTGGGTGCCGTGGCCTGCGACCGCATGCTCGGCAAGCCGCGCGAGGCGCTGGCCTGACTGGACAAGTTGAAGCCTGAGGGCGGCACCGGCCACAAGCCGAAGGGTGCCCGCCAAGGGTGAAAACAAGAGAGCCCCGTATCCGAAAGGATGCGGGGCTTTTTGCTGTTTGCCGGTTTCGGCCTCTTCGCAGCAGGTAAGGTATTTTTCAGTGTGCAGGTGTGCCTTTTGCCGCTTGCCAGCGTCGAAATCCGGTCCCTATCCTTTAGGCACATGGCCCTTTCGGTAACCCTGCATGAACTTCATCCAAAGCAACCTCAACAACCTGCTGGCCATCGCCTGGTTCGCCCTGTGCTGGGGTGGCTATACCCGCTATGCGATCTGGAAGGGGCGCGACACCGCGTGCCTGGCCAGCGTGCTGCACTTGTACCGCGAAGACTGGATGCGCCGCATGCTGCTGCGCGACAACCGCATCGCCGATGCCAGCGTGATCGGTAACCTGGAGCGCAACGCTTCGTTCTTTGCCTCCAGCACCCTGATCATTCTGGCTGGCATCCTCACCGTGCTCGGTGCCTCCGACCGGGCACTGTCGTTGCTGGCCGACCTGCCGCTGGTTCAGCAAACATCCCAGGGCATGTCGGAGATCAAGCTGCTGTGCCTGGCCATGGTATTTGTCTACGCCTTCTTCACGTTCAGCTGGTGCATGCGCCAATACAACTTTGCCGCCGTGCTGGTGGGCTCGGCACCTATGATCGGCGAACGGCTGGTCAATGAGCTGGAGCGCAAGGCGTTCGCCTCCCGCGCGGCGCGGGTATTGTCGTTGGCGGCTAACCAGTTCAACCTGGGGCTGCGTTCGTATTACTTCGGCATGGCCATGTTGAGCTGGTTTATCAGCCCATGGTTGTTCATGGCGATGAGTGTGGGCGTAGTGCTGATTCTGTACCGTCGAGAGTTCCATTCGGATGTACTCGATGTGATGGTGTTCACGCCGACCGAAAGTGTACTGTCGGAGCCGGCCAAGGAAAGCTCGGTTGTCTCCAGCTGAAACGATTAATCGAAAGTTCGCAGGCACAAAAAAACCCGACATCGTCGGGTTTTTTTGTTTTAGCCAATTACTGCTTGGCAGGTTCTGCCGGTGTAGTTGGAGCCGGAGTAGCCGGAGCGGCTTCTTCGGCAGCCTTCTGCTCGGCTTCGGCCTGATCTTTGGCAGCTTCGGCGTTTTCCTCGGCGGCTTCGTTCATCTTATCCTGAGCTTCACCCATTTTTTCCTGGGCTTGCTCGGCGTGTTGCTGTGCGTCCTGGGCTTTGTCTTCGCTCGCTTTATCGCAAGCAGCCAGGCCCATGGCAGCGGCCAGCATCAGAGCAAAAGCAAAAGGTTTACGCATGGGGGTGTTTCTCCTTGGTGGAATAAGTGACTTGTTCCTTCGAGTACAACTACGCGGAATAAGTTCAACGAAGATTACAGATATATAACGTCCCGTTCTACATGGACTTTTTAACGAATTTATGCCGCTGCCCTGCGGCCGATGGGAACAGCCGATGAGCGATTCAACCTTGATGGCAATGGCCGAGCGCTTTCTCACGGCGTTAAAACATTGTCAGTTGTTGCAGATGCGCGTGGCGCAGGCTGATGGCAATGGCATGACCCTGGTCCTGCCGTGGTCGCCGGCGATTGTCGGCAACCCGCAAACCGGTGCCGTGCACGGCGGTGCGCTGACCACGCTGATGGACACCACCTGTGGCATGGCCACGTTGTGTGTGCTGCCGCGCTTCGAAGTGTGCCCGACGTTGGACCTGCGCATCGACTACATGCACCCGGCTGAGGCCGGCAAGGACATCTATGGCCACGCCCAGTGCTACCGTGTTACCCGCGACGTGATCTTCACCCGTGGCACCGCCTATCAGGACGACCCCGACCAGCCCATCTGCCAGGTGGTGGGCACGTTCATGCGCCTGGGCCAGGACATCAAGGGCGGCATCCGTTTCGGCGACAGTCTGAAGGAGGGCAAGGCATGATTCCGCACGCGGTGCGCCAGCAGCTCAACGCCGCCCATGCGGTGGGCGACTATCGACCATTGCTGGCACTGATTCCCTATGCCGGGCTGATCGGCATCGAATGCGAGCGTCAGGGCGATGACCTGTTGTTCCGCCTGCCGGCCAGCCCGGACAATATCGGCAACCCACTGCTACCGGCCATCCATGGCGGCGTGATTGCCGGCTTCATGGAGCTGTCGGCCGCGCTGTACCTGCTGATCTACAGCGAGAGCGCAAGCATTCCGAAGATCATCGACTTTTCCATCGACTACCTGCGCGCCGGGCACTTTCGCGATACCTACGCCCAGTGCCAGCTGTGGCGCCAGGGCCGGCGTGTGACCAACGTGGCCATCACCGCCTGGCAGGGCGACAGGCAGTCGCCGATTGCCACGGCCCGTGCGCATTTCAAGATCGAACCGGAAAAGCCCTTGAAATCATCCGGGCAGCCCCCATCTGCATGACATCCGCCGTTAACGCTGGCCGAACCGGCCGCCAGGCGCCAACGCCATCAGATCGGAGTTTCGAAGACCATGACTGTGGAAACACAAAAGGAAACGCTGGGCTTCCAGACCGAGGTGAAGCAACTGCTGCACCTCATGATTCACTCGCTGTACTCGAACAAGGAAATCTTCCTGCGGGAGCTGATTTCCAATGCTTCCGACGCCGCCGACAAGCTGCGTTTCGAAGCCCTGGCCAAGCCAGAGCTGTTCGAGGGCGATGCTGACCTGAAGATTCGCCTGAGCTTCGACAAGGACGCCGGTACCGTCACCCTCGAGGACAACGGCATCGGCATGAGCCGCGAAGACGTCATTGCCCACCTGGGCACCATCGCCAAGTCCGGCACTGCCGACTTCATGAAGAACCTCACCGGTGACCAGAAGAAGGACTCGCACCTGATCGGTCAGTTCGGCGTGGGCTTCTACTCCGCGTTCATCGTTGCCGACAAGGTCGACGTGTACAGCCGCCGTGCGGGCCAGCCAGCGGCCGAAGGTGTGCACTGGTCGTCGAAAGGCGAGGGCGAGTTCGAAGTCGCCACCATCGACAAACCGCAGCGCGGTACCCGTATCGTCCTGCACCTGAAGAAGGACGAGCAGGAGTTTGCCGATGGCTGGCGCCTGCGCAACGTGGTCAAGAAGTACTCCGACCACATCGCCCTGCCGATTCAGCTGCCGAAAGAGCAGGCTGCCGCCGAAGGTGAAGAGCAGCCGGCTGAAGAGTGGGAAACCGTCAACCGCGCCAGCGCCCTGTGGACCCGTTCGCGCACCGAGGTGAAGGACGAGGAGTACCAGGAGTTCTACAAGCACATCGGCCATGACTTCGAAAACCCGCTGGCCTGGAGCCACAACAAGGTCGAAGGCAAGCTCGAATACAACTCGCTGCTGTACGTGCCGGCCCGTGCGCCGTTCGACCTCTACCAGCGCGAAGCGCCGCGCGGCCTGAAGCTGTACGTGCAGCGTGTATTCATCATGGACCAGGCCGAGTCGTTCCTGCCGCTGTACCTGCGCTTCATCAAGGGTGTGGTCGATTCCAACGACCTGTCGCTGAACGTGTCGCGTGAAATCCTGCAGAAAGACCCGATCATCGATTCGATGAAGACCGCGCTGACCAAGCGCGTGCTGGACATGCTGGAGAAGCTGGCGAAGAACGAACCCGAGAAATACAAGGGCTTCTGGAAAAACTTCGGTCAGGTGCTGAAAGAGGGCCCGGCCGAAGACTTCGCCAACAAGGAGAAAATCGCCGGTCTGCTGCGCTTTGCGTCCACCCAGGACGACAGCGGCGAGCAGAGCGTCGCCCTGGCCGACTACCTGGCCCGCGCCAAGGAAGGTCAGGACAAGATCTATTACCTCACCGGCGAGTCATACGCGCAGGTCAAGAACAGCCCGCACCTGGAAGTCTTCCGCAAGAAAGGCATCGAAGTGCTGCTGCTCACTGATCGCATCGACGAGTGGCTGATGAGCTACCTCAACGAATTCGACGGCAAGGCCTTTGTCGATATTGCCCGTGGTGACCTGGACCTGGGCAAGCTGGATTCGGAAGAAGACAAGAAAGCCCAGGAAGAAGTCGCCAAGGACAAGGAAGGTCTGGTCGAGCGACTGAAAGGTGCGCTGGGTGACAGCGTGGCCGAAGTACGCGTATCGCACCGCCTGACCGACTCGCCGGCGATCCTGGCCATCGGCGAACAGGACCTGGGCCTGCAGATGCGCCAGATCCTGGAGGCCAGCGGGCAGAAAGTGCCGGAGTCCAAGCCGATCTTCGAGTTCAACCCGAGCCACCCGCTGATCGAGAAGCTGGATCACGAGCAGAGTGAAGACCGTTTCGCCGAGCTGTCGCACATCCTGTTCGATCAGGCGGCCCTGGCGGCCGGTGACAGCCTGAAGGACCCTGCGGCGTACGTTCGTCGCCTGAACAAGCTACTGGTCGAGCTGTCTGCTTGAGTTGATGCACAGCAAAGCCCGCTTCGGCGGGCTTTTTTATGACGAGTGCCAAAGGAGTGCTTGATGAGCAAAGTAATCGTCGAATCGCTGGTTTATCACCTGTCTGGCAAGACCTACGAAAGCCGTTTGGTCTATGAGCCGGGTGCGCTGGGCCGCCCAGGGCTGGTGATGGCGCCGAACTGGATGGGCATTGGCGAAGGTGCCGAGCGCATTGCCAAGGAAGTGGCCGAGAAGGGCTATGTGGTGCTGATCGCCGACCTGTACGGGCAATCGGTGCGCCCGTCCAATGCCGATGAGGCAGGCGTGGCGATGATGCCGCTGAAGAATGATCGTGGCGAACTGCGCAAGCGCATGCAGGAAGCCTTGGCGCAATTGCTGGGGCAGTCGAAGGCGTTGCTGGAGCCTGGCAAGGTGGCCACCTTCGGCTTCTGCTTCGGTGGCTGCTGTGCCTTGGAACTGGCCCGTAGCGGCGCCGACCTGCGTGCGGCAGTGTCGTTCCACGGCACCCTGGACACGCCGAATCCTGAAGATGCCAAGCGCATCAAGGGCTCGGTGCTGGTGTTGCATGGTGCCTCCGACCCATTGGTGCCTAAAGAGCAGCTGCCGGCATTCGAAGATGAGATGAACGCAGCCAAGGTGGACTGGCAGTTGCTCAGTTTTGGCGGCGCGGTGCACTCGTTTACCGACCCGAATGCCAATATGCCGGGCAAGATGCAGTATGACCGACGCACTTCCGAGCGAGCGTTCCGTTCGATGCATAATCTGCTGAGTGAAGTGTTCCAGCGCTGAGATTGCAGGGGGCTGCTTTGCAGCCCTTCGCGGGTGAACCCGCTCCTACGCGACGGCCTGTGTCCAATCACCAATGTGTCCACCCTTGATTGGGCGTAGGAGCGGGTTTACCCGCGAAGGGCCGCAAAGCGGCCCTGATCACCGAGGCAACTCGATCCTAGAATGTTCCCCCGGCACCACCGGCCAATCCCCCGCAGCCCACCTGGCCCGGGCCCGCTCGATCAGTTCCGGGTCGCTGGCCACGAAATTCCAGTTCATCCGACGCGGCCCATCCAGCGGTGCACCGCCAATCAGTACCAATTGGCATTCACCCTCCGCATACAGCGTCACCTCTTCTCCCTCCGGCAGCACCACCAGGCTGCACGGTTCTACATCTTCATCGTTCATCGTCAACTCACCATCGAGCAGGTACAGCGCCCGCTGCACATGCTCATTCGGTACCAGCAAGGTGGTCGCCGGTTGCATCCGGACATGCGCATAAAGGGTAGGGGACAGCACCGGCACCGGTGACGCCAGGCAGAACCCGCTGCCAGCAATCATGCAGATACGTACACCCAGGCTGTCACTGACGGGCAAGCTCGCGGCGGGGTGATGGCTGTAGCTTGCCGGGCCTTGCTCAAACTCGCGTGGCGATGCCAGCCATACCTGTAGCCCATGCAGGCGCGACCCATGGGCCAGGCCATCTTCCGGGGTGCGCTCGACATGGGCGACGCCGCTGCCCGCAGTCATCCAGCTGACATCACCGGGCAGCACCCGCTGCGCCGAGCCAAGGCTGTCCTTGTGCAGGATTGCGCCTTCGAACAGGTAGGTCAGGGTCGACAAGCCGATATGCGGATGCTGGCGGATATCCATGCCATGCCCCGGGGCATAGTCTGTTTCGAGCATGTGGTCGAAGAACACGAACGGGCCGACGCTGCGGCACTGGGCTGACGGCAGCGGGCGCAGGATCGGCTGGCCCTCGACCGTCTCGGCTCGGGGGTGGATGACCAGTGGGCTGCTCATGGGGAAGGCTCCAGGCACGGTGGAAGTGCCTCAAGCATAGCGGTTTGCCCGCCGTGGCTGAACCGTCTTGGCGGCCGCCTGGTCTACTGGGTTCGTACTTGCATGAGGAAGATGACCATGACCGCCAGAGCGCTGGCTTGTGTGCTGTTGTTCGGCTGGCTGTGCCAGGCGGCCCAGGCGCGCGAGTACCGCTACAGTGATGCCCACCTGCACTATGTGGACTTCTTCCAGGAAAGTGAAGGCATGCCGGCGCTGATCAAGGCCATGGATGCCGCCGGGGTTGAGCAGTCGATGATTTCAGGCATACCGGTGGCCAAGAAATGGCACGAAGACGAGCCCAAGCGCCCGCGCTACTACGCCGGTGATGACGCCGACGCCTATTGGTACAGCGCCACCGATACTTACGTGGCGGCGGCGCTGCAGCAATTGCCAAGTGAGCAGCGCAAGCGCTTCCACCCGTTCCTAAGTGGTTTCAACCCGGTGGACAAGAATGCGGTCAGCCATATCGAGCGCATGCTCGATTTGTACCCGGGCCTTTGGCAGGGCATCGGCGAGGTGTTCACCCGACATGATGACCTGACAGCGCTGACCAGTGGCGACACGCCACGTGCCAATAATGAAGCCATGACGCGTATCTACCACCTGGCGGCCGAGCGCGACCTGCCCGTGCTGTTGCATTCCAACATCACCTCCAAGCGCGAGCGCAACCCGCTCTACCTGGCGGAGATCGAAGAGCCACTGCGCAATCATCCGCATACGCGATTCATTTGGGCGCATGCGGGCACCAGCATGGAGATACACCGCCACCAGACGCAGATGGACTTTCTACTGCCGGTACTGAGGCGATTGCTGGAGGACTACCCGAACCTGTATGTCGATCTGTCGTGGAGTGTGCTGCAGCCGTATTTGCTGGATGAGCAGAGTGTGCCGCGCAAGGAATGGCTGGCGCTGGTCGAGAAGTACCCGGAGCGGTTCATGCTGGGTTCGGATGTGGTGGGGCGGTTTGGCAGCCTGGGGGAGCAGATGCACGGGTTCAAGCCGTTTCTGGATGCCTTGCCGGAGTCGGTGGCGCACAAGGTGGCCCTGGAGAACTTTCTGGCGGTGTTGCCCAGGGTACAGCAGTGACCTGTGCTGGCCTCTTCGCGGGTAAACCCGCTCCTACAAGGTGGGCACAGCGCTGAAGGCTTGTGTGGTGGGTTTGCCCGCGAAGAGGCCAGCACAGGCAACACAAACAAAAACGCCCCGAACCAGTCGGGGCGTTTTCATTTACAGCGGCAGCGTCTTACTTGCCTTCCCAGCGCTTGAGCACCAGAGTGGCGTTGGTGCCGCCGAAGCCGAAGCTGTTGCTCATGACCGTGTCGATCTTGGCGTTTTCTTCGGTTTTACGCAGGATTGGCAAGTCGGCGACTTCCGGATCCAGCTCGTCGATGTTGGCAGAGCCGGCGATGAAGTTGTTTTCCATCATCAGCAGGCAGTAGATCGCCTCGTGCACACCGGCAGCGCCCAGCGAGTGACCCGACAGGCTCTTGGTAGAGCTGATCTTCGGAGCCTTGTCGCCGAACACGGCACGCACGCCCTTGATCTCGGCCACGTCACCTACCGGGGTCGAGGTACCGTGGGTGTTCAGGTAGTCGATCGGGGTGTCGACAGTGGACAGCGCCTGCTGCATGCAGCGGATGGCGCCTTCGCCGCTCGGTGCAACCATGTCGTAGCCGTCGGAAGTCGCACCGTAGCCAACGATTTCGGCGTAGATCTTGGCGCCGCGGGCCAGGGCGTGTTCCAGCTCCTCAACCACGACCATACCGCCACCGCCAGCGATGACGAAACCATCACGGTCAGCGTCGTAGGCGCGCGAGGCCAGTTCAGGGGTTTCGTTGCGCTTGGTCGACAGGGCGCCCATGGCATCGAACAGGAACGACTGGCTCCAGTGCTCTTCTTCACCACCACCGGCGAAGACGATGTCCTGCTTGCCCCACTGGATCTGCTCCAGTGCGGTACCGATGCAGTGAGCCGAGGTGGCGCAGGCCGACGAGATCGAGTAGTTGATACCCTTGATCTTGAACGGGGTGGCCAGGCATGCCGAAACGGTGCTGCCCATGGTGCGGGTAACGCGGTATGGACCGACGCGCTTGACGCCTTTTTCACGCAGGGTGTCCAGCGCTTCCATCTGGTTCAGGGTCGAGGCGCCGCCGGAACCCGCCACCAGGCCGGTACGCGGGTTGGAAACCTGCTCTTCGGTCAGGCCAGCGTCCTTGATCGCGTCCTGCATGGCCAGGTAGGCGTAGGCAGCCGCATGGCCGACGAAACGGTAAACCTTGCGGTCGATCAGTTCTTCGAGGTTGAGGTCGATGGACCCGGAAACCTGGCTACGCAGCCCCATTTCCTTGTATTCCGGGTTGAAGCGGATACCCGGACGGCTGTTGCGCAGGTTTTCGGTGACGGTAGCTTTGTCATTGCCCAGGCACGATACGATGCCCAGACCAGTGATAACGACGCGGCGCATGCGAATAACCCTTAGAAATTGTCAGTGGAGGTGAACACGCCGACCCGCAGGCCTTCGGCAGTGTAGATCTCGCGGCCGTCGACGCTGACCGAGCCATCGGCGATGGCCATGTTCAGCTTGCCCTTCAGGACGCGCTTGATGTGAATGTTGTACGTGACTTTCTTGGCTTCAGGCAGTACCTGGCCAAAGAATTTCACCTCGCCCGAACCCAGGGCGCGGCCACGGCCCGGCAGGCCCTGCCAGCCGAGGAAGAAGCCAACCAGTTGCCACATGGCGTCGAGGCCCAGGCAGCCCGGCATTACCGGATCGCCTTCGAAATGGCAGGCGAAGAACCACAGGTCCGGGTTGATATCCAGCTCGGCGACCAACTCACCTTTGCCGTACTTGCCGCCTTCTTCGCTGATATGGGTGATGCGATCGACCATCAGCATGTTCGGCGCGGGCAGTTGCGCATTACCTGGGCCGAACAGCTCACCGCGACTGCAGCGCAGCAGGTCTTCCCGAGTAAAGGCGTGTTGTTTGGTCATGCGAGCTCCTCAATAACCCCCTGCGGCAGGGGATGAATCTTCCCGGCCGGCCCGAAAACCAAGCGCTTCGAGACGGCAGCCTACAGGTAGACTATTGCGTTGTGGTGAAAGTCACAGCGCACCTGGTGAAAGAAGTACAGGTGTGCACTGAAACGTCTATTTTCAGGTCCGATGAAGGTCCTGTCCAGTGTTTAAGACTGCCGCACTTTAGCATTTATCGCCAGTCGCGGTTGTCTGACCGGGTAACCAGCGCTGCAGCACCTGCTGCAATTCGGTGCGGCGCAAGGGTTTGCTCAGGTAATCGTCCATACCGGCGGCCATGCAACGTTCACGGTCGCCCTGCAAGGCATTGGCGGTCAGGGCGATGATCGGTAGCCCAGCGCCGTTGGGCAATTGGCGGATGCGTCGGGTGGCTTCATAGCCGTCCAGGTGTGGCAGGCGGCAATCCATCAGTACGGCAGCAAAGCGCTGCCGGCCGACCAGTTCGACGGCTTCAAGGCCATCTTCTGCCGTGCATACTGCCAGCCCCAGGCTGCGCAGCATGGCTTCTACGACACTCCGGTTGACCGGATTGTCCTCCACCAGCAGTACCTGATCATTGTCCGGCACCGTCGTTCGTGCAGTCGTTGGCGGCGTCAACGGGACGGGGGCAGGGTTGGCGAGGGCCAACGGCATCTCCAGGGTGAAGGTCGAACCCAGGCCCTCACGGCTTTCACCGCGTAGCTTGCCGCCCATGCGCTCGGCCAGGGTACGAGCGATCGACAGCCCCAGCCCGGTGCCGCCATAACGACGGGAAATCGAGCTGTCGGCCTGCTGGAAGGCGACGAACATCATTTCCAGGCGGTCGCTGTCGATGCCGATGCCGGTGTCGCGCACGCTGCAGGTCAACCAGATCAACTGCCGGTCGAGCACCTGCCAGCGTGCGTCGACTTGCACCTGGCCGCGTTCGGTGAACTTCAGGGCGTTGCCTACCAGGTTCAGCAGGATCTGGCGGATGCGCGTGGGATCGCCGTTCACCTGCAGCTGCTCGATGCCGGCCGGCAGTTGCAGGTGCAGGCCCAGGCCGCGTTGCTGGGCGCTGTGCTGGAACGACTGCACACTGTTGGTGATCAGCTCGCCGAGGTTGAAGTCGATGTGCTCCAGTTGCAGCGCGGCGCGTTCGATGCGCGAAAAATCGAGGATGTCGTTGATGACCTTGAGCAAATGCCCGGTGGACTCGCTGGCCACTGCCGTGTAATCGGCCTGTTCACTGCTCAGCGGTGTGGTTTCCAGCAGTTGCAGCATGCCTAGCACGCCATTCATCGGGGTGCGCAACTCATGGCTCATCATCGCCAGGAAATCCGATTTGGCACGGTTGGCCTGTTCGGCCTCCTCGCGGGCCTGGATCAGTTCGGCGATGGCCTGCTTCTGTTCATCGCTGGCCTGTTCCAGGGCGCTGGCCAGGTTATTGATGTGGCGGGCCAAGTGGCCCAGCTCGCTGTCGTCGACGACCGGCAAGGGGGTGTCGTACTCGCCTTGCTGAATAGCCTTGACCGCATGGCCCATGTCGCTGATCGGCTTGGCCAGGCTCATGGCCAGGCGGCGTGCCAGCAAGAAGGTGAACAGCAGGGCGAACAACGCCAGGATCCCGGCCTTGATCACGATTTCCTGCTGACGCTGACTGAAGGCGTCATCGGACATGCCGACGATCACGCGGCCCAGGTAGTCGTCACCGATGGCCGGGGTGGTGGCTTTGCCCTGCTGCAGGAAGTCGTTGTCCAGGCGGATTTGCTGCAGGCGAATGGGCGCCTGGAAAACCTCGACCTGTTGCGCGCGGTTGGCACTTTCATCGGACTGCTCAACGTACACGAGGATGTGGTTGCGGCTGTCCTGCACTTCCAGAAAGCGCACATGCGGGATGCTGAGGGTTGCACGCATCAGCCCTTCAAGCACTTCGTTGTTGCCCGAAATCACCCCATATTCCGACGCCGGTGCCAACTGGTTGGCGATCAGTTGCCCGGTGTGGTTGAGTTCCTGGCGCAGGTCCTGGATGCGTACGAAGGTAAAGAAGCTGATCAAGAGCAAGGTCAGTAGCAGGGCGGGGCCGAGACTGATGATCTGCGTGCGGGTATGAATGTCCCAGCTCAAGCGTTTGCTCATGGGGTGGGTTCTCCCTCGGCCAGGGCCTTGACGGCGGCGTTCTGATCGATTGGTTCAAGACCCAGGGCACGGGCCACCTGCTGGTTGCCACTGACGCCGTAACGCACCGGGTACAGGCTGCGCGGCCAGCGCGTCGGCGGCTGGTCGAGCAACTGGTCGAGCACCCACAGCCAGTCGTCCTGGTCGCTGTAGGTACTGGCCAGGGCGCCGGCGCGAACGAAGCCGGCGTTCGGGCCGATCAGTGCCATCTGCCGGCCATAACTGCTCAACAGCAGGTTCTTTGCAGTCTTGGAGTTGTACAAGTCAGGGTCGTCCAGGCCCAGTAGCACATCGCTATTGCCCAGCAGGTGCTGCAGCGGCCGGTTGTCACGCGGGTCGGACCAGTCCTGGGCAACGATCTCCAGGCCTAGCGGCCGTGCAGCATGGCGCAGTTCGTCCAGCAGAAAGCTGCTGTGCTCGCCATACAGCACGCCAACGCGCCTGGCCTGCGGCAACAGGTAGCGTGCCAGGCGCAATTGCCGTCCCAACGGTGCGTCGCTCCACAACAGTGTGAGGAACGCGGGGCGGGACTTTCCCAGGCGCTGTTCAGCCTGTACTCGGCTGACCCGCATGACCAGTGCCGGCGGGCCGGCGGTTTCCACCAGGCGCCATTCAAGTGCTGCGTTGTCGAGCAGGATCAGGCGTTGGTCGGCTTTGAGCTTGCCCGGGCGTGGCAGGTTGGCGGTGGTTTGAAACTGCACATGATCGTGGGGCCGGCGGCTTTCCAGTGCGGCGATGAAGCTGCGGACACCGGGCTGGTCCTCAGCCCCCACCAGCAGGACTTCGCTGGCGGACAAAGGCCCCAAAGGCCACAGGCAGAGCAGCAACAGGCGCAGCAGCAGGGCCATCAGAACTCCAGCTCCGCGCTCACGCTCAGGCGGTGACGGCTGTCGTAGCGGTTCTGCAGGGCCGAGGTCGGTTCATCGTCCAGGCGCTGCTGCCACAGCGCCGCCAGCTCCAGGTTGCTGCCATACACCCGAAAGCGCTTGGCCAGGCGCAGGTCAAGACGCTCGTAGCGGTACTGGTTGAGGGCATCGTCGCCGTAGTAGAACAGCGCGCTCGACCAGCCGGAACCCCATTCGCGCATCCACCCGGCCGAGCCGCTGTTACGGGCGCTGAGGCGACGGTCGTCGGGGTTGCTGGCCCACGCATCGACGTAGGCATAGGTCAGGCGCAGGCGGTCGCGCAGGGTGGGGCGCCAGTCCATTTGCGCCTCGCTGCCGCTGAAACGGGCCTTGTTGGCGTTGCTGGCGATGTACTGGTTGTTCCTCAGAGGCTCGCTGATCATGCCGGTGATCTCGTCGTAGAACAGCTTCACATCCAGGCTTAGGTCGAGGTCGCTGAAATAGCCGTTGTAGCCTAGCTCGCGCGAGCGCATGCGCTCCTGTTCAAGGTCGCCAGGGCCACGGGTCTTGACGAAATACTCACCGTTTTGCAGCCCGAATGAATTGGGGGTGAGGTTCTTGACTGTGTAACTCCAGTTGACGTTGTTCTCGAACATGTCGGGCGAGCGCACCGCTTCGGAGTACACCGCACGCAGGCCGTGGCGCGGGGTGATCAGGTAGTTGACCGCGACGCGCGGGGTCAGCGAACTGCCAGACAGGCGCGAGTCTTCGAACATGGCCCCACCTTGCAGTATCCAGTGCTCGTCGGCGCGCCATTCCAGCTGGCCGAACAGGCGCCAGGTCTGGTCGTCGATGCTGCCGTTGAAGTAGGTCTGCGAGTCGGCGCGATCATAGCGGTAGTTCATGCCACTGAGCAGACGCAGGCTGTCGGTCAGGCTCAGGGTGTCCTGGATTTCCAGGTCATAGCGGGTTTCACGGGTGCTCTGATCGACATCGCCGCAGACCTGCTCCCGTCCTCCCTGCTCCCATTGCTGCTGCACTTTCTGCAGAAGCCCTTCAAGGGCAGGGTCGTCAGTGGAAAGGGGGGCGCCAGTCGCAATGCCGCGCGCCACTTTCTCGGCGAAGTCGGGGTTCATCTGCCAGAGCTGGGTCAGTTCGGGGCTGAACGACTGCAAGGCATCACAGGCGCGCCACACTTGCTGGCGATCAAAATGCTGGGCGGAACCCTGGATATAAAGGCTGTGTTCAGCGCTGAAGTCTTTGGTCCAGCGCAACGAGCCCGCATAGTCCTTGGCGTTGACGTCGGCATTGTTCCCGGACTCGTACTGCTGGAACACCGGCTGGTAGGTGTAGGGCCGCTGATTGCTGCCTTCCTTGGCCGCCAGTTGCCACTCCAGGGTCTGGTCGACCGCCAGGTTGTGGTTGGCGCTGAGGTTGAAGCGAGTCAGGCGGCGGCTGTCGCGGTAGTCCTGGCCGAACTGGTTCTCATCGAAGCCGTCGTCCTGTTGGCCCGACAGCGACAGGCGCAGGTCGCCACCGTCCCAACCCAAGCCGTGGCTGGCATAGAAGTCGTTGATGCCGTCCTGGCCGCGTGTCACTTTCAGCCGCGTACCGTGGCTGTCGGCGGGTTTGCGGGTGAGGATGTTGACCACCGCCATCAGCGCGTTGGCGCCATAGCTGACTGTATTCGGGCCGCGGAACACCTCGATGCGCTCGATATCCTCCATGGCCAAGGGGATGTCGCTCCAGTCCACCGTGGCCAGGCCTGCGCGGTATACCGAGCGGCCATCGATCAATACCTGCATGCGCCGTGCGTCGTTGACGTTGCTGCCGTGGTAGTTGACCGTGGGTTGATTACCGGCACCGTAGCCGATCATCATGCCCGGTACCAGGCGCAGCAGTTCGGGGATGTCACGGGCACCGCTGGCGCGAATCAGTTCGCTGTCGAGGACGGTCATGCTGCCCGGGACAGCGGCGGGGGATTGTTTCAGGCGTGTGGCGGTCAGAACCTGTGGCAGGTCGGTGTTGTCGATGAACAGGTCGTCGGCCACGGCCTGACCGCCGAGCAGGGCGGTCAATAACAGCAGGCGCGGGTACGGGGGCGTGCCAGGGAACACGGAGCGGCCTTTGTTTCAGGATTGAAACAGGCATGGTAACTGACCGTGGGGGTTTTGCCAGTGGTTGTCGGGCGTACATCTTGAAATGTGCTGCGTGGCGGCGCTCGATCTCGACGGCCCCGAAATGCCATGGCGAGTACCGCAAACGCCCAGACACTGGTTCTGTAGCAGGCGAGCCGTATAATGGCGGGGTCGCCACTTAACTTTTGGCTTTAATGGATTGGATATGACTGAACAGCAACCTGTTGCGGTTCTGGGCGGCGGCAGCTTCGGCACCGCCGTGGCGAACCTGCTGGCGGAAAACGGTGTGCCGGTGCGCCAATGGATGCGCGACCCGGCGCAGGCCGAGGCCATGCGTGTGAATCGCGAGAATCCGCGCTACCTCAAGGGTATCCGCCTGCACGATGGGGTTGATCCGGTCAACGACTTGCTGGCCACCCTGCAGGCCAGCGAGCTGATCTTCGTTGCCCTGCCATCGAGTGCCTTGCGCAGCGTGCTGGCACCGCATGCCGAGCTGCTGCGCGGCAAGGGCCTGGTCAGCCTGACCAAGGGCATCGAAGCGCAAAGCTTCAAGTTGATGAGCCAGATCCTCGAAGAAATCGCCCCCGAGGCGCGCATCGGCGTTTTGTCGGGGCCCAACCTGGCGCGCGAAATCGCCGAACATGCGCTGACTGCCACAGTGGTGGCCAGTGAGCACGAAGACCTGTGCCAGCAGGTACAGGCCGTGCTGCACGGGCGCACCTTCCGCGTCTACGCCAGTGCCGACCGTTTTGGTGTCGAACTGGGCGGTGCACTGAAAAACGTCTACGCGATCATCGCCGGCATGGCTGTTGCCTTGGGGATGGGCGAGAACACCAAGAGCATGCTGATTACCCGGGCCTTGGCCGAGATGACCCGTTTCGCCGTCAGCCAGGGCGCCAACCCCATGACGTTCCTCGGCCTGGCCGGTGTCGGTGACCTGATCGTCACCTGCTCCTCGCCCAAGAGCCGCAACTATCAGGTTGGCTACGCACTGGGGCAGGGCCAAAGCCTGGAAGAGGCGGTCAGCCGCCTGGGCGAAGTGGCCGAGGGGGTCAACACGCTCAAGGTGCTCAAGACCAAGGCCCAGCAAGTGCAGGTGTACATGCCGCTGGTGGCTGGTCTGCATGCCATCCTGTTCGAAGGACGCACGCTGAACCAGGTGATCGAGCACCTGATGCGCGCCGAGCCCAAGACCGATGTCGATTTCATTTCCATCAGCGGTTTCAACTGAGCCCTTGGCGGCTCTGACACGAGCAAGGAGCAACACATGAACGATACGCCCGAACGCGCCCAGCGCGAGTCGATCATCCTGCGGGTGCTGTGGATGCTGGTGTTCCTGGTGGTCTGGCAACTGGCCGAGTTGCTGCTGGGTGGCCTGGTGCTGGTACAGCTGATCTACCGACTGGTGTATGGCGCGCCCAGCGCCAGCCTGATGAACTTCGGCGACAGCCTGAGCCAGTACCTGGCACAGATCGGCCGCTTCGGCAGTTTTCACAGCGACCAGAAGCCATGGCCGTTCGCAGACTGGCCGGCCCCGCGTGCGCCGGAAGGTGAAGCAGCGCACGCCGTGGCACCGGCCGCGCATCCGGTGCGTGACGAGGAACCCAAGCTGTGAAGCTGTGGGTGCTGCGCCACGGTGAAGCTGAGCCGCGGGCCAAGACGGATGCCGAGCGCCGGCTGACTGCCCATGGTCGCGAGCAGGTGCTGCACAGTGCGGCTTACCTGATCGGGCAGCCATTGCAGGCGATTGTCGCCAGCCCTTACGTACGCGCCCAGCAGACCGCCGCGCTGGTGCATGACACTTTGGGCTTCGCCGAACCCGTGCGCACCGTGCCCTGGCTGACGCCCGAGGGTGATGTGCAGCAGGTCATCGGCGAAATCGAGCGACTGGGGCTTGAGCATGTGCTGCTGGTCAGCCACCAGCCGCTGGTAGGTACCTTGGTCGGTGCGCTGGAGCACGGCCACAGGCAACAGCCGGCAGCCATGAGCACTGCCAGCCTGGCGGAGCTGGAAGGTGAGTGGCCGCTGGCCGGGTTGATGACGCTGCAGGCCATCCACTCACCCGCTTGAACTTCCCATGGCTTGTGCAGGCCACTGTTTCGCTCGCGTCTGCATGCTGGCATGGGTAAAGATCGATAAGGCAACTGGCATTTTTGTCAGTTGTCGCGCTTCACCACCGCTTGCTAGCGTTGCCACATGGCAAACATCAGGGAACGGCGAATGAGGGGTGAAATGCTGGAGCTGTTGCGCTCCCTGGACCTGCAACCCACCCTGGAACAGGTTGACCAAGGTACTTCGCTGGATTTCGCCCAATACAGCCGGCTGCGTGAATCGGCCGATGCCAAGCTTTACCACCTGATGCGCAAGGTGAACGACAACCCTGGGCTGGACCCTGCTGCGAGGCAACAATGCGAGCAGGACCTGCGTACGCTGCAGGATGCCTGCCTGCGGGTCTCGCACCTGCTGCAAACCAGTTGTCTGGCCTTGCGCCGCCTGCAACTGGACTACCAGGACCAGCGTCTGGCCCGCGAGGCGCTGGAGAGCCAAGTGGCCTACATGCAGGCCTGCCTGCGTCGGTCGCTGAGCAGTTTCGACCGCTCGGCATGACCTGATCCCCCTCGCCGATGACCTTTATGGACATTGCCGAACTGCCCCGCGATGCCGACAATGGGCCATCATTCCGGTCCGGACCAGGCGCCATGTCGCAGCAGATCTTCTTCGCCCATGCCAACGGTTTCCCATCGGCCACCTACGGCAAGCTGTTTGCAGCGCTGGCGCCGGACTATCAGGTGCAGCACCTTGCCCAGCATGCACATGACCCGCGTTTTCCCGTGGATGAAAACTGGCAAAGCCTGGTCGATGAATTGTTGCATCACCTGGCGCAGCAGGACCAGCCGGTCTGGGGCGTCGGCCATTCGCTGGGTGGCGTGTTGCACCTGCACGCGGCATTGCGCTGCCCCGAGTACTATCGGGGGCTGGTGATGCTCGACTCTCCGGTGCTCACCCGCGCTGATCAATGGCTGCTGCGCACAGCCAAGCGCTTTGGTTTCATCGACCGCATCACACCGGCCGGGCGCACCTTGGGGCGTCGCGAAACGTTCAATGACCGCGACAGCGCCCGGGACTATTTCGCTGGCAAATCACTGTTCCGCCATTTCGATCCCGATTGCCTCGACGCATATGTAGAACATGGTCTGCAGGTGGTGGGGCAAGGGCTGCAGTTGCGCTTCGACCCTGCTACTGAAATCAGCATCTACCGCAGCATCCCGCACACCAGCCCCGCCCCCGCGCACCAGTTGCAGGTGCCGCTGGCCATGGTGCGCGGCAACCGCAGCAACGTCATTCGTCGCCACCACACCTTGGCTGTGCGCGGCATGCCCAAAGGTGAATACCACAGCGTACCGGGTGGGCACATGTTCCCGCTGGAGCGCCCGGCCGACACTGCCAGCCTGATCAAGGGCCTGTTCGACCGCTGGAGCCAGGCATGAGCGCGCACGTAGAGGAAATTCGCCTGAGCCTGGGCCATATCGAGCTGGCTGCACACCTGTTCGGCCCCGAAGACGGGCTGCCGGTGATTGCCCTGCATGGCTGGCTGGACAACGCCAACAGCTTTGCCCGCCTGGCACCGCAACTGAAAGGTCTACGCCTCGTCGCCCTGGACCTGGCCGGCCATGGTTATTCGGAGCACCGCCCGCTCGGCGCCGGGTATGCCCTGGCCGACTATGCCCATGACGTGCTGCGCGTGGCCGAGCAATTGGGTTGGCCGCGTTTTGCCCTGCTGGGGCATTCGCTGGGCGCGATCATTTCGGTGCAACTGGCCGGTGCATTGCCCGATCGGGTCAGTCACCTGGCGCTTATCGACGGCGTCATCCCGCCGACCGGCGCCGAGCAGGACGCAGGCGAGCGTTTGGGGATGGCGCTGCAAGCCCAGTTGCGGCTGGATGGCAAACGCAAGTCGGTGTATGCGACATTGGAAGCAGGGGTGCAAGCCCGGATGAAAGGCATGGTCGCGGTCAGCCGTGAAGCGGCCGAGCTGCTGGCCCAGCGTGGCCTGATGCCGGTGCCCGGTGGCTACAGCTGGCGCAGCGACAGCCGGCTGACCCTGCCCTCGCCGGTGCGCCTGAGCGAGGCCCAGGCCATGGCCTATGTGCGGCGGGTGAGTTGCCCGGCGCTGTTGGTGGTGGCCGCCGACGGCATGCTGGCGCGCCACACAGAGTTGCTGGAGCAGCTACCCTTTGAACAGGTGACGCTGCCCGGCGGCCATCACCTGCACCTGAACGATGCGCAGGGCGCGGCCCTTGTTGCAGACTGTATCAATCGCTTCTTTGGCTTTGCTTGACTTGCACCGGACAAGTGTCGAGGCTTGGCGGGTTGAACAGGGAGACAACCATGCAACTGCCAGACATCCTGGAGCTTCAATTCGGCGCTGAGCGCCGCCTGGTTCGCCAATGAGCGTGCCCGTTTCCATACGCACTGCCTTGGCTGCCTGCCTGGTGCTCGCCACCCCCGTGTCGTGGGCCGGCAGCCTGCCGGTCCCGCAGGACGCCAAGGTGGTCGATCAACGCCCGGCGACGGAGCAGGAGCGGGTCTACCCGATGGGCCCGCTACGCAAGATCAGTGGCCGCCTGCGGGTCGATGACAAAGTCGAGAGCCGCGGTCAGGTCAGCTCGGTGACCTACGAATTGCCCGTCGAGCGGACTGCACGCGAGGCCTTCACCAGTGCCCGCGAAGCACTTGTACGCGAGGGTGGCTACCCGTTGTTCTGGTGTCAGGGGCGTGATTGCGGTGAGGCCAGCCTGTGGGCCAATGATGTGTTCGCCAATGCCCGCCTTAACGGAGGCGACGAGCAGCAGGCGTTCATCCTGCTGCGCCGCTCGGCAGACGAGGCCGACACCCTGGTCGCGCTGTACAGCGTTACCCGTGGCAACCGCCGTGCCTATCTGCATGTGGAAGAGTTCATCTCAGGCAGCCCGCTGGGCGAGCTGCTGCCAACCGCCGCTACGGTGCTGCGCGAAATGCGTGACACCGGCAAGCTCGACTACCCTGACCTTGCTGCACCGCAAGACGCCTGGGTAAACCTGCTGGCCCGCAGCCTGAACCTTGACAGCACCTTGCGCGTCAGCCTCAGTGGCGCCCAGGCTGAGGCCTGGCGCGAGGCGCTGGTCAAGGCCGGGGTGCGCAATCGCCGTCTTGAAGTCGGCAGTGCGCCTACAGACGGCCTGCACCTTGAACTGATCCCTTGAACGAGCACCCTCATGGTTAACAATGATCGCCTGCTGGTCCAGATTCTGCTGGTGGCATTGCTGGGGGCCGGCCTGTGGGTGATGGCACCCTTCATATCGGCATTGCTGTGGGGGGCCATCCTGGCCTTTGCCAGCTGGCCGTTGATGCGCTTTCTTACGCGCCTGCTGGGCGGTCGCGAGACGCTGGCCGCCGGCCTGCTGACCATGGCCTGGATCCTGATCGTGGCACTGCCGCTGGTGTGGCTGGGGTTCAACCTGGCCGATCACATTCGCGACGCTACGGCGTTCGTGCGTGACGTGCAGGTCGACGGCCTGCCCGATGCACCGGCCTGGCTGGGTGGCATTCCTTTCGTTGGCGAGCGTCTGGTCAACGGTTGGCAATCGCTGGACCAGCAAGGCGCAGCCTTGCTTGCCTCGATCAAGCCTTACTTTGGGCAGGTGGGCAACTGGTTGCTGGCGCGCAGCGCGCAGATCGGCAGCGGCGTGCTGGAACTGACCCTGAGCCTGGTGTTCGTGTTCTTCTTCTACCGCGACGGGCCACGCTTGGCGGCATTCGTGCTGCGCTTGCTGCACCGGCTGGTGGGCGAACGCGCCGAGTATTACCTGGACCTGGTAGCCGCTACCGTGCAGCGGGTGGTCAACGGGGTGATCGGCACGGCGGCCGCGCAGGCCCTGCTGGCACTGATCGGCTTCCTGATCGCCGGGGTGCCTGGGGCGATCGTGCTGGGGTTGGTCACCTTCATGCTCAGCCTGATCCCCATGGGGCCGCCACTGGCCTGGATCCCGGCCACCGCTTGGCTGGTGTGGAAGGGCGAATACGGCATGGCGGTGTTCCTGGGTGTGTGGGGCACGTTCGTCATCAGCGGCGTGGACAACGTGCTCAAACCTTACCTGATCAGCCGTGGCGGCAACCTGCCGCTGGTGATCGTGCTGCTGGGCGTGTTCGGCGGCTTGCTTGCCTTTGGCTTCATTGGCCTGTTCATCGGGCCGACCTTGCTGGCGGTAGGCTACAGCCTGCTGCTGGACTGGAGCCGTAACGCGGCGCAGCAGCCGCCACAACAATAAGCCTGTAACGGCCCTTTCGCGAGCTTGCCCGCTTCCACAGGTACCACACAGGCCTTGAAGGCTGTGCAGTACCTGTGGGAGCGGGCGTGCCCGCGAAGAACGCTGATTTTTACGCATTCTTTATACCCACCCCCACCCCCCGATCTCGCCCCTTTACGCCTCTCCCTCGGACAATTTCCCCAAAGCGGCCCAAGCCGTAACACGGGGAGATCCACACATGAACATGCTCGACGGGCTGTCACTGCTACTGGCAGTGGCATTGGCGTTTTATCTGCTGGTGGCGCTGCTGCGCGCCGATCGCAGCTAGGGAGCGGCCATGCACAGTTACGATTTCGCCTTGCTCTTGGCATTCTTTGCCATCGTGCTGCTACCTGCACCCTGGCTCGGGCGGTTCTACTACAAGGTCATGGAAGGCCAGCGTACCTGGCTGACCCCTGTGCTGGGGCCGGTCGAGCAGGGCTGTTACCGGCTGGCGGGTGTGAACGCCAGCCAGGAGCAGAACTGGCGGCAATACGCCCTGGCCCTGTTGGCGTTCAACCTGGTCGGTTTCCTGCTGCTGTTCGCCGTGCTGCTGTTGCAGGGCTACCTGCCACTCAACCCTCAGCACCTGCCTGGCCAGGAATGGTCACTGGCGTTCAACACCGCCGTCAGTTTCGTTACCAACACCAACTGGCAGGCCTACAGCGGTGAGGCGTCGGTCAGCTACCTGAGCCAGATGCTTGGTCTGACCGTGCAGAACTTTGTCAGCCCTGCCACCGGCCTGGCCGTGCTGGTTGTCCTGTGCCGCGGTATCGCCCGGCGCAGCGCGACGACGCTGGGCAACTTCTGGGTCGACATGACCCGTGCCACCCTCTACGGCCTGCTGCCGCTGTGCTTGCTGCTGGCGCTGCTGCTGGTATGGCAGGGCGTACCACAGACCTTTGCCGACTACGCCCACGCGCTGACTTTGCAAGGTGCCGACCAGACCATTCCGCTGGGGCCGGCCGCCAGCCAGATCGCCATCAAGCAGCTGGGTACCAATGGCGGTGGCTTCTTCGGCGTCAACTCGGCGCACCCGTTCGAAAACCCAACGGCCTGGAGCAACCTGTTCGAGGTGGCATCGATCATCCTCATTCCGGTGGCGTTGGTGTTCACCTTCGGTCACTACGTGAAGGACCTGCGTCAGAGCCGCGCCATCCTCGCCTGTATGCTTGCCCTGTTCCTGATCGGTGGCAGCACGGCGCTGTGGTCCGAGCATCAGCCAAACCCGGCCCTGGAAAGCACGCAGGTGCAACAGACCGCCCCCCTGGAGGGCAAGGAAAGCCGCTTCGGCACCACCGGTTCGGTGCTGTGGGCGGTCACCACCACCGCCGCCTCCAACGGTTCGGTCAATGCCATGCACGACAGCCTGAACCCGCTGACCGGTATGGTGGCGATGGTCAACATGATGGTCGGCGAGGTGATATTCGGCGGCGTCGGCGCGGGCCTCTACGGCATGCTGCTGTTTGTCCTTATCGCGGTGTTCCTGGCCGGGCTGATGATTGGCCGTACCCCGGAATACCTGGGCAAGAAGCTGCAGGCCCGTGAAGTGCAGCTTCTGGTGGCAACCCTGCTGGTGATGCCGGTTGGCGTGCTGGTACTTGGCGCCATCGCCGCCAGCCTGCCCGGCCCGGCCGGGGCGGTCACCAACCCGGGGGCGCATGGTTTCAGCCAGTTGCTGTACGCCTATACCTCGGGCTCGGCCAACAACGGCTCGGCCTTTGCCGGGTTTGGCGCCAACACCGTGTACCACAACCTGATGATCGGCCTGGCCATGCTCATCGGCCGCTTCGGCTACATCCTGCCGATACTGGCGTTGGCCGGCAGCCTGGCGGCGAAAAAAAGCGCGACGCTGGGGCAGAACAGCTTCCCGACCCACGGCCCGCTGTTCACCGGCTTGCTGCTGGTGACCATCCTGCTGGTCGGTGGCCTGACCTTCCTGCCGACCCTGGCCCTTGGGCCAATCGCCGAACACCTTAGCCTGGGTTTTTGAGGACCGATCATGAACATGCCCATTCCTGAAGTGAATAGCCGGCACAGTGCCAAGGACCAGACCCGCTTCGCCGCGCTGTGGCGCCCGGCGCTGGTGCAGGCGTTCGTCAAGCTCGACCCGCGTCAGCTCAAGCGCTCCCCGGTAATGCTGGTGGTGGCCCTGACCGCGGTGCTGACCACCGTGCTGTGTTTTGCCCCCGGCGGCGGCGTGAGCACCGGCGTTGCGGTACAGATTGCCCTGTGGCTGTGGTTCACCGTGTTGTTCGCCAACTTCGCCGAGGCGTTGGCCGAAGGCCGTGGCAAGGCCCGCGCCGACAGCCTCAAGGCCGGCAGCCAGGGCCTGACCGCCCAGCGTCGTCTGCGTGATGGCAGCTACGAGACGGTGGCTGCCAGTGCGCTGCGCAAGGACGACGTGGTCCGCGTGGTCGCCGGCGAAGTGATCCCCGGCGACGGTGAGGTGATTGAAGGCATCGCGGCCGTCAACGAGGCCGCCATTACCGGCGAATCCGCACCGGTAATACGCGAATCAGGTGGCGACCGCTCGGCGGTGACCGGCAATACGCGGCTGGTCTCCGACTGGCTGCTTATCCGCATCACCAGCAACCCCGGCGAGTCGACCCTGGACCGGATGATCGCCCTGGTCGAAGGTGCCAAGCGGCAGAAGACCCCGAACGAAATCGCCCTCGACATCCTGCTGATCGGCCTGACCCTGATTTTCCTGATCGTGGTGGTGACCTTGCAGCCGTTCGCCCACTTCGTGGGTGGCAGCCTGCCGCTGATCTTCCTGGCCGCGCTGCTGGTGACGCTGATCCCGACCACCATCGGCGGCCTGCTGTCGGCCATCGGTATCGCCGGCATGGACAGGCTGGTACGGCTGAATGTCATTGCCCGCTCGGGCCGCGCCGTCGAGGCGGCCGGGGACGTGCATACGCTGATGCTCGACAAGACCGGCACCATCACCTTCGGTAACCGCCGCTGCAGCGCACTGCATGCTGCACCGGGCATTACCGCCAAGGAACTGGGGGAGGGCGCATTGCTGGCCTCGCTGGCCGACGACACCGCCGAAGGCAAGTCGATTGTCGAATACCTGCGCCAGTTGCATGACTTCGTCGACCCGCCTGCCGGGCAGTTCGAAGCGGTGGCTTTCAGTGCCGAGACACGCCTGTCGGGCATCGACTTCGAACAGCACCGCTACCGCAAGGGCGCCGTCGATGCGGTGCTGGCATTCGTCGGTATGCAACGCCTGGAAATGCCGGCGGCGCTGGCCCGTGAAGTCGAACGCATCGCGCAGAGTGGCGGCACCCCGTTACTGGTGTGCGTCGACAAGCGCTTGCTGGGTGTGATCCACCTCAAGGACGTGGTCAAACCTGGTATCCGCGAGCGCTTCGCCGAGCTGCGCAAGCTGGGCATCCGCACGGTCATGGTGACCGGCGACAACCCGTTGACTGCGGCCGCCATCGCCGCCGAAGCGGGGGTCGATGACGTGCTGGCCGAGGCCACGCCCGAGAAGAAGCTGGCGCGCATTCGCCAGGAGCAGAATGAAGGCCGCCTGGTTGCCATGTGTGGCGACGGTGCCAACGACGCCCCGGCACTGGCCCAGGCTGACGTAGGCATGGCCATGAACGACGGCACTCAGGCTGCGCGGGAGGCCGCCAACATGGTCGACCTGGACAGCGACCCGACCAAGCTGCTGGACGTAGTCCAGGTCGGCAAGGAGCTGCTGGTCACCCGCGGTGCGTTGACAACGTTCTCCATTGCCAACGACGTGGCCAAATACTTCGCCATCCTGCCGGCGCTGTTCGCTGCCATCTACCCGCAACTGGGTGTGCTCAACCTGATGCAACTGGCCAGCCCGCAGAGCGCCATCCTGTCGGCGATCGTGTTCAACGCGCTGATCATCATCGTGCTGATCCCGCTGGCGCTGCGTGGGGTGCGCGTGCAGGCGGCCAGTGCGGCGCACCTGTTGCGGCGCAACCTGCTGATCTACGGGCTGGGTGGCATTGTGGTGCCGTTTGCCGGGATCAAGCTGATCGACCTGCTGCTCAACGCCCTGAACCTGGTCTGAGGAGGCCGCCATGACTGCTTATCTACGCCCGGCATTGAGCCTGGCTTTGTTGATGACCCTGGTGACGGGCGCTCTGTATCCGCTGGCGGTGACCGGTATTGCCCAAGTCGCTTTTCCGAACCAGGCCAACGGTAGCCTGGTACGCGATGCGCAAGGCCAGGTGCGGGGTTCGGCACTGATCGCCCAGGACTTCCAGGGCGATGGCTGGTTCCACTCGCGGCCCTCGGCAGGTGCCTACGCGACCGTGGCCAGCGGCGCCAGCAACCTGTCGCCGAGCAACCCGGCGCTGGCTGAGCGGGTAAAGGGCGATGCGGCCACGTTGTATCAGGCGCAGCAGGGGCCAGTGCCGCAGGCGCTGCTGACCACCTCGGGCAGCGGCCTGGACCCGCACTTGCCACCGGAGGCCTTGGCCTATCAGATCCCGCGGGTGGCGGCGGCACGGCAGCTGCCGGTAGAGCGCTTGCAAGCCTTGCTGGAACAGGCCACCCTCCACCCATTGATCGGCCCGCCGGTGGTCAACGTGCTGGCGTTGAACCAGGCCTTGGAAAAGCTCGCCAGGTAACGCTGGCAGGAAGCCTGTAGGAGCGGGTTCACCCGCGAATGCGGTGGTGGTGCCACTGACGTATTCGCGGGTAAACCCGCTCCTACAAATTAAGGGGGCTTTCCCTGAAGTGGCCGACTGCTGGAAAAAGCAAAGGATGAAACATGAGTGACTCCGCCCGCGCCGATGCGCTGTTGGCCAACCTCCCACGCACCGGCCGGGGCCGGCTGAAGGTGTTCCTCGGTGCTGCCCCCGGCGTCGGCAAGACCTTCGCCATGCTCCAGGCTGCACACGCCCAGCAACGCCAGGGCGTGCAGGTGTTGGCCGGGGTGGTCGAAACCCATGGCCGCGCGGAAACCGAAGCGTTGCTCGGTGGGCTGCATCAGCAGCCCTTGCTGCGCAGCCAGTACCGTGGCGTCACCCTTGAGGAAATGGACCTCGACGGCCTGCTGCGTGCCGCGCCGGCCTTGGCCCTGGTGGACGAACTGGCCCACACGAACGCCCCCGGCAGCCGCCACGCCAAACGCTGGCAGGACGTGCAAGAACTCTTGGCCGCGGGCATCGACGTGTACACCACGGTCAACGTCCAGCACCTGGAAAGCCTCAACGACAAGGTCCGCGACATTACCGGCGTGCAAGTGCGCGAGACCCTGCCGGACTGGGTGCTGCAGGAAGCGTTCGAGCTGGTGCTGATCGACCTGCCTCCGCGAGAGCTGCTCGAACGCCTGCGTGAAGGCAAGGTGTACGTGCCCGAGCAGGCTAGGGCGGCCATCGATGCGTACTTTTCGCAAACCAACCTCACCGCCCTGCGCGAGCTGGCCATGCAGACCGCCGCTGCTCAGGTCGATGCCGACCTGGCCCACGGCTATCGTCAGCGCGGCCAGGAGGCGCCGGCCTTGCGCGGCCGGTTGCTGGTGGGCATAGACGGTGACGATCAGGCCGAACGCCTGGTGCGCCATGCCAGCCGCGTGGCCCAGCGCCGTCACCTGCCTTGGAGCCTGGTGCATGTGGACAACGGCCGCCTGCGTGACGAAACCGCACGGCATCGTTTGCAAGCCGCGCAGCAACTGGCCGAGCGGCTGGGCGGGGAGGTGGTGCTGCTGCGTGCTGGGGAAGTGGCCCGTACGCTGATCCAGCATGCGGTCGAGCGGCGGGCCAGCCTGGTGCTGGTCGGGCAGTCCCGCAACCGCCTGCGTCGGCGTTTGTTCGGCGCGGGTGTGGCGGCGCGGCTGCTGCGCGAAAGCCGTGGTCTGGAAATCAACGTGCTGGACCGCGACGTGCAGCCGCCAGCGCCGCGTTCAGCCGTGCGGCGGGTGTGGGTGTGGCGTCATTACCTGCTGGCGCTGCTGGCCACCGTGATGGCTGCGGGTCTGGCCTGGGCGGTGTCCAGTGTGCTCGCGTTGCCCAATATCTCGCTGGTGTTCCTGGCGGCGGTGTTGCTGGTCGCGGTGCGCAGTAGCCTGGGACCTGCGCTGGCTTGCGCCGCGCTGTCGTTCCTGGTCTATGACTTTCTGTTCATACCGCCCAACTTCTCGTTCACCATCCAGCGCGAAGAAGACGTGCTGACCTTGGTGTTCTTTCTGTTGATGGCTGCGCTCACCGGCAACCTGGCCGCGCGCCAGCGTCGCCAATTGCAGGCGCTGCGCGAGACCCAGGCGCAGACCAGCCAGTTGCTCGACCTGTCTCGCCGGTTGACGGTAGCCACCGACCGCCAAGCCATATTCAAGGCTGCCGGCCAGCACCTGGACGGCTGGCAGGACGCCCAGGTGTGCTTGCTGGAGCGCAACGCCGAGGGCCAGTTGCAAGTGGCCAGCGGGGAAGCCTGCACCTTCAGCGACACCGAACGGGCGGCTGCCGATTGGGCCTGGCAGCATGGGCAGGCCGCCGGCCACGGCAGCGATACCCTGCCAAATGGCCGTTGGTGGTGGTGGCCATTGGCGGTGGACGATCAGCCGCTGGCGCTGCTGGGCGTGCGCCCGCGCAACGGGCAGCCGCTCAGCGACCCACGCCGGCGCCTGCTTACCGCCCTAGGCCAGCCCCTGGCCCAGGCCCTGGCCCGCGCACGCCTGGCCGAACAGCTGGAAGCCGCACGCCTGCACGGCGAAACCGAGCAACTGCGCAGCGCCCTGCTGGCTTCCGTATCCCATGACTTGCGCACGCCGTTGACCGCCATGCGTGGCAGCATCGACAGCCTGCTGGCGTTGGGCGATGCGATCCCGGCTGAAGACCGCCGCGAGCTGCTGGAGGGCACCCGCAACGAGGCTGAACGCCTCGACCGCTACATCCAGAACCTGCTGGACATGACCCGCCTGGGCCATGGCGGCCTCAAGCTGGCCCGCGACTGGGTGGCCCCGGCGGATATCGTCGGCAGTGCGCTCAACCGCCTGCGGGTGGTGCTGGCGCCGCTGCGTGTGCACACGGACGTGCCGGCCGAGCTGCCATTGCTGTTCGTGCATGCGGCGTTGATCGAGCAGGCACTGGTCAACGTGCTGGAAAACGCCGCACGCTTTTCGCCGGCCAATGGTCGGCTTGAGCTGCAGGTGTCGGTGCATGACGACCAACTGCGCTTGACCGTCAGCGACCAGGGCCCCGGCATTCCCGAAGCCGACCGCGAGAAAATCTTCGACATGTTCTACACCGCCGCCCGTGGCGACCGCGGCGGGCAGGGTACCGGGCTGGGCCTGGCTATCTGCCAGGGCATGATCGGTGCCCATGGCGGGCAGATTCTGGTAGGCGAAGGCATTGATGGCCAAGGCACCAGCATCACTCTATGCTTGCCGCTGCCTCCTCAACCTGAAGCCGAAAGCGAAACCCCATGAGTCAGTCCGCCACCCTGTTGGTCATCGACGATGAACCGCAGATCCGCAAGTTCCTGCGTATCAGCCTGGCCTCGCAAGGCTACAAGGTGCTGGAGGCCGCCACCGGTGCCGAAGGGTTGGCCCAGGCGGCACTGGGCAAGCCGGACCTGGTGGTGCTCGACCTGGGGCTGCCGGACATGGACGGCCAGCAGGTACTGCGTGAGTTGCGCGAATGGAGTGCAGTGCCGGTGATGGTGTTGTCGGTACGTGCCAGTGAAGTGCAGAAGGTCGATGCGCTGGATGGTGGCGCCAATGACTATGTGACCAAGCCGTTCGGTATCCAGGAGTTTCTCGCCCGCGTGCGGGCGTTGCTACGCCAGGTGCCACAAGCCGGCGGCTCGGAAGTGGCAGCCAGCTTTGGGCCGCTGACGGTGGATTTTGCCTTCCGCCGGGTGACGCTCGAGGGTGTGGAGGTGGCATTGACACGCAAGGAGTATGCTTTGCTGGCGCTGTTGGCCGGGCACCCCGGGCGGGTGATTACCCAGCAGCAGCTGCTCAAGGATATCTGGGGGCCGACCCATGCGGAGGATACCCACTACCTGCGCATTGTGGTCGGGCATCTGCGACAGAAGCTGGGCGATGACCCCACGGCGCCGCGGTTCATCATTACTGAGGCGGGGGTTGGCTACAGGTTGGTGGCGCCGACAGCATAACCCCCAGCCCAAAGGGCCGGGCGACCACCTGCCGGGTCTGGACGCGCGCAAGGGATATCAGGCCCTGGGGGGCTCCTTCTCGAACAGCTGGCGCATGACTTCCAGGTAGCGTCGCGCGCCCAGGCCCAACGGGCGCGACTTGATCCAGATGATGTCTACCCACAAGCGCAGGCGGCTGGCCATGTTGTCGAAGCGCACCTCGGCCAGTGCGCCCGAGGCAATCAGCGGTTCGACCAATGGCTGCGGCAGGTAGGCCCAGCCCAGCCCGGACTGCACCAGGTCCAGCGTGGCCAGGTAGCTATCGGTCAACCAGATGCGCCGGGACAGCACCATGCGCGGGTCCGACCCGGTGGCCTTGCCCGAAGCCACGATGATCTGCCGTTGTTCGGCAAAGGCCTCTTCAGGCAATGGCGTACCGCTGTTCTGCCCGGCTGGATGGCGCGGTGAGGCAACGGCCACCAGCAGTTGGCTGCCGGCCTCGAGGAATGACTCGCGCTCATCGATGCCGGGCCGTTCGAACACCAGGGCCAATTGCACACTGCCGTCATGCAGCAGGCGAATGGCTTCGGTCTGGGTGGCCGAGCGTACCTCGATTTCCAGGCTGGGAAATGCCTGGGCGAGGATTTCCAGCGGTTGGTTCCAGGGGCCGGTCTGCAACTCGGGCGCCATGGCGATGGTCAGGCGCTTTTCCAGGCCTTTGTGCAATTGCAGGGCCTGGGCGTCCAGCAGGTTGAGTTGGCAGATGACCTGCCTGGCCTGGGGCTCCAGCGCCAGGGCGGCGTTGGTGGGCAAGGCTTTGCGCGTGGCCCGGTCGAACAGGGGCAGGTCCAGTTCCGCTTCCAGTTGGGCGATTGCCATGCTCACGGCTGAAGGCACACGGCCCAGCTTGCGGGCGGCGGCGGAGAACGAGCCGGCATCGAGCACCGCGAGGAAAATCGCCAGGGAGTCGCTGGTAAAGGCCATTGTCAGTAAACCTGATGACGGGAACGTTGTGGCCGAAAAGTATGAACACTCATCGGCCAGCTTCACAATCCCTACAGCCCTTCACCCAGTACCTGATCAATACAATCGACAAAGTAGTCCACGCTCGCCCGGCTGGTGCACATCGGTGGCTTGATCTTGAGGATGTTCAGGTAGTCGCCGGTCGGCTGCATGAAGATGCCCAGGTCACGCAGGCGATTGCACAGCATCATGGTTTCTTCGGTGGCCGGCTCCAGGGTGGTGCGGTCGCGCACCAGTTCCAGCCCCAGGTAGAAGCCCGAGCCATGTGCCGCTCCGGCCAGCGGATGCTTGTCGACCAGCGCCTGCAGGCGTGCCTTGAAGTAGCGCCCGGTGTCACGGGCGTTGTCCCACAAACCTTCCTCCTGCATGACATCCAGCACCGCCATGCCGATGCGGCAACTGACCGGGCTGCCACCGGCCGAGGAGAAGAAGTAGCCCTCGGCCTCCAGCGCCTCGGCGATTTCCCGACGGGTGATGACCACGCCCAGTGGCTGGCCGTTACCCATGCCTTTGGCCATGGTAATGATGTCCGGCACCACGCCCTGTTCCTCGAAGCCCCAGAAGTACTCGCCCAGGCGGCCATAACCCACCTGCACTTCGTCGGCGATGCACACCCCGCCGCGCGCGCGGACCTTGGCATAGGCTGCGCGCAGGTAGCCTGCGGGCAGCGAGATACCGCCGGCATTGCCGTACACCGGTTCGCAGATGATGCCCGCCAGCTGACGGCCACGGGCGTCGAGGTCAGCCAGCTTGGCGTCGACGTCTTGCAGGTAGTCGGCGGCGCTGTCGGCCCCGCGGAAACGACCGCGGAAGGTGTTCGGTGCTTCGACCGGGTGTACCCAGTCCGGGCGGGTTTCCAGGGCTTGCGGGTTGTCGGCGATCGACGTGGAGATGGCATCGGTGGCCACCGACCAGCCGTGGTAGGCCTCCAGCACACTGAGCAGGTCGCGCCCGCCACTGTAGGCCCAGGCCAGACGAATCGCCAGGTCGTTGGCCTCTGTGCCGCTGTTGACCATGAACACCCGGTCGAAACCTTCGGGGGCCAGGTCCAGCAGGCGCTCGGAGAATTCGGTGATTGCTGCGTAATGGAAGCGCGAGTTGGTGTTCAGCAGCGACCACTGCCGCGCCGACTCGGCAACCATGCGTGGATGGCCATGGCCCAGCACTGCGACGTTGTTGAGCATGTCCAGATAGGAACGGCCTTGCATGTCGATCAGGTAGTTGCACCAGCCACGCTCAATGTGCGGCGGTTGCGCGTAGTAGTGCTTCTGCGAGCGGGCGAAGCTGGCATCGCGGCGGGCCAGCAGCGCTTGCGGATCGGGTAGCGGCTCGGCATCGCAATCGAAGCCCAGCAGGGCGGCCGGTGACGGGCACAGGGCCAGCCAGGCGGCGGCTTGTGAAGGCGTGGCGAAGCGCGGCGGATGGATGCCATTGTCCAGGCACAACTGCACGCTGAGGAAGCCGCAGCTGCTGCCCAGGAACTGGCCCTTTTCCACGGCCTGGCCGTCTGCCGGTGCGTCTTCCAGGCCTTGCAGCCACAAAGCCCAATGCGGGGTGCGCAAGCAGCCCCGGCCGTCGCCGCGGTGCAGCCAGGTGCCGGCTGCCGGCGCTTGCACCTGGCTGCCGTTGGGCACATGCAGCTCGACGCCAAGGGCGCAGGTGGCGGGTTCGTCGGGGCGGTCGATATGGGTTTGCGACAGGCGATACTGCCCGTGCAGGCTGCAGGCTGGGGCAGGGTGCAGGGTTAATAGACGTTGGTCGAAGCCGGGTTGCTCCCAGTTGCCCGCTTCACAATGCTCGCTGAGCACGCCGAGGTCCACGCGCGTCACCGGTTGCCCCGCAAGTTCGGGCAGCAGCGGCGCGCAGCCGGTCAGGTCTGGCGTGGCGGGCTGCAGGCCGGCAGCTTGCAGGATGGCCGCTTGCATTAGCGCGAAAGGCACGGCGGTGGCGGTGTCGAAGATTTCCCACTCATGGGCGACGTTGTCGCGGGTGTACTGGTTGCCCGGGTCCACGGCTAGTTGCTGCGCACTGCTCAGCACCAGCACTGCCGCGCGGTTCAGTACCAGAGGCCACAAGGCACGCAGCTCGGCGTCGGTCAGCGGGTTGAGCGCCTGGTAGGCGCTGATCGCCGGCAGGATCCGCAGCGGGTCGCCTTCGGCGTGATGCAGCAGCGCCGCGCAGGTCACCGACAGGTCGGCGATGCGCCAGGTGCGCAGCAGGTCGCCGAAGTCGATCACCCCTTGCAACTGCCACTGGCGCTCGCCATCACGGGCCCAGACGGTGTTGTCGTCGGTAATGTCCAGGTGCACGGCCTGGCTTGGCAGCCGATCAACCAGCGGTGCGAGGTGTTCGTCGGCGACGCGGGTGGCGTGGTCGATGCGGACGCGTTGCTCGGTGTTGTGCAGGACGGGCAGCAGATGCTGGATCAACGCCTGGGCGTGTTGCGGGTCCCACTGCAGGGTGCGCGCAAGGCCGGGGTGGTCGAAATCGGCCAGGGCGCTGTCGAGTCGCGCGCACAGCCTGCCCATTTCGGCCATCAACTGCGCCGGCATGTGCTTGAGACGCGTCAACGGTTGACCGTCGATGTAGTCGAGCAGGCGTACCCGCAGCGGTTGGCCATCAACCTCCACGGCCAGCAAGTTTTCGCCGCTGTGCGCCGCACGTACTGCGGGCACCGACAGGCCGTGCTCACGCAGGTAGGCGAGGGCGGCATGCTGCGCCTCCAGCTCCACCTTGGCGTAGCTGTCATGACAGGCCTTGAGCACGAACTGCCCTTCAGCCGTGTCGACCCGGAAGTTCAGGTCCTGCTGACTGCCCAATGCCGACAACCCACCGGCAACGCCGTAGTGCATCTGCAGCAAGGCATGCGCCTGGGCTTCGCTGAGCGTGGGGCCTGGCAGGCTGGCGCGCTGGATCAGCTGCTCGAGGGCAGGGGAGACGTTTTTTTGTTGTTGACTGGGCATGGGCTCTACCGTTGGAGCAGGGGTGACAGCAGCGACTGTATGCCCGATCTGGCTGATGATGAAAGACGATCGTGATCAGAAATCCTGATAAATGGCAGCCCTTTGCCACGTACCTGGGTTGATGTTTGTGTTTGGTAAGCATTACCATTTACATTTAGTTTCACTTCCTCAGCGCTGTCAGGAATTTACAAATGCCTTCCCGTATTCCCTCACGCCCCGCATTACTGGCGATCTGCTGTTCCGTAACCCTGATGGCGCAGGCTGCCGAGCCGATCCAGCTGGAGGCGACCGATGTCAGCGCCGATGCGTTGAAAGCGCGGCCCGACGCGTTACCGGACGAGTTTGCCGGAGGCCAGGTTGCCCGTGGCGGGCGGATGGGCGTGCTGGGTAACCAGGACTACATGGATGTGCCGTTTACCATGACCAGTTATACCGCCAAGGTGATCGAGGACCAGCAGGCGGAGGATATCGGTGACGTTTTGGCCAACGATCCTTCGGTGCGTGAATCATTCGGCTTCGGCAACCAGTCCAAAGTGTTCGTGATCCGTGGTTTGCCGTTGGCTGGCGACGATATTTCATTCAATGGCCTGTACGGCATCTTGCCGCGACAGATCATGTCCACCGACGGCGTCGAGCGGGTCGAAGTGTTCAAGGGGCCTAATGCCTTCCTCAATGGCGTAAGCCCGACTGGCACCGGCCTGGGCGGCAACGTCAACCTGCAGCCCAAGCGCGCCGGCGATGAGCCGACCCGCCGCTATACCCAGGACATCAGCTCTGATGGCCGCATTGGCGAGCACCTGGATATCGGCCAGCGCTTCGGTGAGGACAACCGCTTCGGCGCGCGCCTGAACCTCAGCCAGCGCGAAGGTGAAACCGCCGTCGACGACCAGGACCAGCGCACCAAGCTGTTCACCGTTGGCCTGGACTACCGCGGCGACAACTTCCGCGTGTCGACTGATATCGGCTACCAGAAACAGCGCATCAACCACCTGCGCAATTCGGTGCGCCTGGGCAGCACCGCGACCAAGGCTCCGACCGCCCCGGATGCCAGTCACAACTATGGCCAGAACTGGAGTTACAGTGAGTCGGAAGATACCTTCGGCATGGTTCGTGGCGAATGGGACCTGAGCGACAACTGGACCGCCTACCTCGCCGGCGGCGCCCGTCACACGCGCGAGCATGGTACCTACGGCACGCCGGTACTGGTCGGCAACAGCGGCGCAGCGACGATGACCGCTTCGGACATCGTGCACGGCGAAGACAACACCAGCTTCAGTACCGGCCTGAATGGGCGGCTGCAGACCGGGCCGATCAGCCACCAGATCGCCGTGGGAGCCAATACCATGTGGACCCAGGCGGAAAACGCCTACATCTTCTATTCGCCAATCAACACCAACATTTACGACACCGTGCAGCAGGCCAAGCCGGGCACGGTCACCAGCACGGGTGGCGACATGGGTGACCCTGGTGTCACCGGCAAGACTCGCGCGCGGAGCATCGCGATTTCCGACACCATTGGCGTCTTCGATGACCGCCTGCTGCTGACTTACGGCTTGCGACGGCAGCAACTGCGGGTGGAAAGCTACACCTACGATGGCACTGTTTCCCAAGGGCAGCCCAACCTGGCGAATGACGGCAGCCGCAAAGGCGACCCGTACGAGGAGTCCATCACCACACCGGTCTATGGCATCGTTTTCAAGGCCACCGACAGCATTTCCTTGTATGCCAACCGCATCGAAGGCCTGGCGCAGGGGCCGACGGCGCCAGCCAATGTGTCGAACGCCAACGAGATGTTCCCGCCAGGCCGCACCAAGCAGCTTGAGGCTGGTATCAAGTTCGACCGACAGACCTTTGGTGCGAACCTGGCCGTGTTCCGTATCGAGAAGCCTTCGGACGGCTACACCTTGAACAATGTCTTCATTCGCGACGGCGAGCAGGTCAACAAAGGCCTGGAGTTGAGTGTGTTCGGCGAGCCGGTCCAGGGCTTACGCCTGATGGCCGGCGGCACGCGCATGACCTCGGAGCAGAAAAATACCGCTAACGGCAGCAACGATGGCAACCATGCCATCGGCGTGCCGACGTTCCAGCTCAATGCCAGCGTCGACTGGGACGTGCCCGGCGTGTCGGGTCTGGCGCTGAATGCAAGGATGCTGCGCACCGGTGGCCAGTTCGTCGATGCGGCGAACAATGTCAGTCTGCCGACCTGGAACCGTTTCGATGCCGGTGCCCGCTACAAGTTGAAGGTAGCGGAGAAAGACCTGACCTTGCGGGTGAATGTGGAGAACCTGACCGACAAGAACTACTGGGCTTCGGCTAACGGCGGTTACCTGACCCAGGGTGACCCGCGACTGGTGAAGTTCTCCGGGACCATTGATTTCTGATAACCCGGGCGTACGTAATCTCCAGGTGTTCTACGCCCGATTGCGTCAGGGCACCTGCCTTGGGTTTTGCGGTGTTGCGTAGATCGAGCGCCGCAAGAATCAAGGCGAACACACACCCTTCTCCTACAAATCCTCAACCTCCAAAAACGCCGCCTCCAGCAACTGCCGCGTATAGGGATGCTGCGGCGCATGGAAGATTGCCTGCGCGTCCCCTTGCTCTACCACATGCCCATGCTTGATCACCATCAATTGGTGGCTCAACGCCTTGACCACTGCCAGGTCATGGCTGATGAACAAGTAGGTCAGGTTGTACTTCTGCTGCAGATTACGCAGCAGCTCGACCACTTGCCGCTGTACGGTACGGTCCAGCGCCGAGGTGGGCTCATCCAGCAGAATCAGCGCCGGCTTCAGCACCAGCGCCCGGGCAATCGCTATGCGCTGGCGCTGGCCACCCGAAAACTCATGCGGGTAGCGATGCCGCGTGCGCGGGTCCAGCCCCACTTCCTCCAGCGCCGCGATGATCGCCGCTTCCTGTTCCTGCGCATTGCCAATACCGTGAATGCGCAACCCTTCGCCGACGATATCCGCTACGCACATGCGCGGGCTCAGGCTGCCAAACGGGTCCTGGAACACCACCTGCATTTCCCGCCGCAAGGGTCGCACGGCTTTCTGGTTCAGCCCTTCGAGGTTCTGCCCATGAAAGCGAATGCCGCCCTGGCTGGAAATCAGCCGCAAGATCGCCAGGCCCAATGTGGACTTGCCCGACCCGGATTCGCCAACAATGCCCAGCGTCTGGCCCTGGGGCAAGCTGAAGTTGACCCCGTCCACCGCCTTCACATGGTCGACCGTGCGTTGCAGAAAGCCCTTCTTGATCGGGAACCAGACCTTGAGGTCATCCACCTCCAGCAACGGCGCGCCCACCGGATTGTGCGCCGGCAGCCCGCTGGGTTCGGCATTGATCAGCATCTGGGTGTAATGGTGCTGTGGCGAACTGAACAGCGTGGCGCATTCGGCCTGCTCGACAATTTGCCCACGCTGCATCACGCACACGCGGTGAGCGATGCGGCGTACCAAGTTCAGGTCATGGCTGATCAGCAACAGGGCCATGCCCATACGTGCCTGCAATTCCTTGAGCAGCTCGAGTATCTTCAGCTGCACGGTCACATCCAGCGCCGTGGTCGGCTCGTCGGCAATCAGCAGCTCGGGCTCGTTGGCCAGCGCCATGGCGATCATTACCCGCTGGCGCTGCCCGCCCGACAATTCGTGGGGCAGGGCCTTGAGGCGCTTGCGCGGCTCTGGAATGCCGACCATATCCAGCAACTCCAGGGTGCGCGCAGTCGCTTCCTTGCCGGTCAGGCCCTTGTGCAGCAGGAGGATTTCGTTGATCTGCTTCTCGATGCAATGCAGCGGGTTGAGTGAGGTCATCGGCTCCTGGAAGATCATCGCAATGCGGTTACCGCGAATGCGCTGCAGGGTCTTCTCGTTCTGCTGCAGCAGGTCCTTGCCTTCGTAGCGGATGCTGCCGCTGGGGTGCCGGGCCAGGGGATAGGGCAGCAGGCGCAGGATCGAGTGCGCGGTGACCGATTTGCCCGAGCCACTTTCGCCCACCAGGGCCAGTGTCTCGCCTTTGCGAATATCGAAGCTGACGCCGTCCACCACCCGGTTGACCTGGTCCCCGGTCACGAACTCCACGGCCAGGTCCCGCACTTCGATCAGGTTCTGTTCACTCATGTCACTTCCTCGGGTCGAAGGCGTCGCGGGCGGATTCGCCGATGAACACCAGCAGGCTCAGCATCAGCGCCAGCACGGCAAAGGCGCTGATGCCCAGCCATGGCGCTTGCAGGTTGGACTTGCCCTGCGCCACCAGTTCGCCCAGCGAGGGCGAACCGGCGGGCAGGCCGAAGCCGAGGAAGTCCAGGGCGGTGAGGGTGCCGATGGCACCGGTGAGAATGAACGGCATGAAGGTCATGGTCGAGATCATGGCGTTGGGCAGGATGTGCCGGTACATGATTGCGCCGTTGCGCATGCCAAGTGCACGGGCGGCGCGCACGTATTCCAGGTTGCGCCCGCGCAGGAACTCGGCGCGTACCACATCCACCAGGCTCATCCACGAGAACAGCAACATGATGCCCAGCAGCCACCAGAAGTTGGGTTGTACGAAGCTGGCCAGGATGATCAGCAGGTACAGCACAGGCAGGCCGGACCAGATTTCCAGAAAGCGTTGCCCGGCCAGGTCGACCCAGCCACCGTAGAACCCCTGCAGGGCGCCTGCGATGACGCCAATAATGGAGCTGGCCGCGGTCAAGGTGAGGGCGAACAGAACCGAAATGCGGAAGCCGTAGATCACCCGCGCCAGCACGTCGCGGCCCTGATCGTCGGTGCCCAGCCAGTTGTCCGCCGAAGGTGGGGCGGGGGCGGGGACACGCAGGTCATAGTTGATGCTCTGGTAGCTGAACGGAATGGGCGCCCACAGCACGAAGCTGTCTTTCTTCGCCAGCAGTTCGCGGATGTAGGGGCTCTTGTAGTTGGCTTCCAGCGGGAATTCCCCGCCGAAGGTGGTTTCCGGGTAACGCTTGAACGCCGGGAAGTACCATTCACCGTCGTAACGTACGGCGATCGGTTTGTCGTTGGCGATCAGTTCGGCGCCCAGGCTCAGCCCGAACAGAATCAGGAACAGCCACAACGACCACCAGCCACGGCGGTTGGCCTTGAAACGCTCGAAGCGCCGGCGGTTGAGGGGGGACAAGGCCATGTCAGTGCTCCCGGCTGGCAAAGTCGATGCGCGGATCGACCAAGGTGTAGGTCAGGTCGCCGATCAGTTTCACCACCAGCCCCAGCAGGGTGAAGATGAACAGGGTGCCGAAGACCACCGGGTAGTCGCGGTTGATGGCCGCTTCGAAACTCATCAGGCCGAGGCCGTCGAGACTGAAGATCACCTCGATCAGCAAGGAGCCTGTGAAGAAGATGCCGATGAACGCCGAAGGGAAACCGGCGATCACCAGCAGCATGGCGTTGCGGAACACGTGGCCGTACAGCACCCGTGATCGGCTCAGGCCTTTGGCTTTGGCGGTGACCACGTACTGTTTGTTGATTTCGTCGAGGAAGCTGTTCTTGGTCAGCAGGGTCATGGTGGCGAAGTTGCCGATGACCAGCGCGGTGATCGGCAGCACCAGGTGCCAGAAGTAGTCCAGCACCTTGCCGGTGGTGCTCAGTTCGTCGAAGTTGTTGGAGGTGAGGCCACGCAGCGGGAACCAGTCGAAGTAGCTGCCACCGGCGAACAGCACGATCAGCAGGATGGCGAACAGGAACGCCGGGATGGCGTAGCCGACGATGATCGCCGAACTGGTCCACACGTCGAAGTGGCTGCCGTGGCGCACGGCCTTGGCGATCCCCAGCGGGATCGACACCAGGTACATGATCAGCGTGCTCCACAGCCCCAGCGAGATCGAAACCGGCATCTTCTCGGCGATCAGGTCGATCACCTTGGCGTCGCGGAAGAAGCTGTCGCCGAAGTCCAGCCGGGCATAGTTCTTGACCATGATCCACAGGCGCTCGGGCGGCGACTTGTCGAAACCGTACATGCGCTCGATTTCAGCGATCAGCGCCGGATCCAGGCCCTGGGCGCCGCGGTAGCTGGAGCCGGCCACGGAAACCTCGGCGCCGCCACCTGCAATGCGGCTGGTGGCGCCTTCGAAGCCTTCGAGCTTGGCGATCATTTGCTCGACCGGGCCACCGGGGGCGGCCTGGACGATGATGAAGTTGATGATGAGGATGCCGAACAGGGTCGGAATGATCAGCAGCAGGCGGCGCAGGATGTAGGCCAGCATCTTAATTGGCCTCGTCCGCAGTCGCTTCGCTGACCGCCGGGGTTACATCGGGCTTGATCCACCAGGTGTCGATGCCGATGTCGTACTTGGGCGACACGTTCGGGTGGCCGATGTGGTTCCAGTAGGCCACACGCCAGGTCTTGATGTGCCAGTTGGGAATCACGTAATAGCCCCACAGCAGCACGCGGTCGAGGGCGCGGCAGTGGTCGATCAGGCTCTGCCGAGAGTCGGCGTTGATCAACTGGTCCACCAGTTGGTCGATGGCCGGGTCGCGCAGGCCGATGAAGTTGCGGCTGCCGGGGTTGTCGGCGGCGGCGCTGGACCAGAACTCGCGCTGCTCGTTGCCTGGCGAGTTGGATTGCGGGTAGCCGCCAACGATCATGTCGTAGTCACGCGAGCGCAGGCGGGTTATGTACTGCGAAACGTCGACGCGGCGAATGTTCAGCTCGATACCGAGGTCGGCAAGGTTGCGCTTGAACGGCAGCAGAATGCGTTCGAACTCGGTCTGCGCGAGCAGGAACTCGATGCTTGCCGGCTTGCCTTGGGCGTCGACCATCTTGTCGTCGACGATTTTCCAGCCGGCTTCCTGCAACAGCTTGTAGGCCTGGCGCTGTTGCTCGCGGATCATGCCGCTGCCGTCACTGACCGGGTTGTGGAAGACCTCGGTAAATACTTGCTCGGGCACTTTGCCGCGCAGTGGTTCGAGGATTTTCAGCTCGTTGGGGCTGGGTAGGCCGCGGGCGGCCATTTCCGAGTTCTCGAAGTAGCTGCCGGTACGGGTGTAGGCGCCGTTGAACAGCTGCTTGTTGGTCCACTCGTAGTCCAGCAGCAGGCTCAGTGCCTGGCGCACGCGCACATCCTGGAACACCGGGCGGCGGATGTTGAAGATGAAGCCCTGCATACCGGTGGGGTTGCCGTTGGGCAGCTCTTCCTTGATCAGGCGACCTTCGCGCACGGCGGGCACGTTGTAGGCGGTGGCCCAGTTCTTTGCACTGACTTCCAGGCCATAGTCGAATGCCCCGGCCTTGAGGGCCTCCAGGGCGACGGTGGTGTCGCGGTAGGAGTCGAACGTCATGGCATCGAAGTTGTAGAAGCCGCGGTTGATGGGCAGGTCCTTGGCCCAGTAGTCCTTGACCCGTTCGTAGCGCACCGAGCGCCCGGCCTTGACCTTGGCGACCTTGTACGGGCCGCTGCCCAACGGGATTTCCAGGTTGCCGCGGTTGAACTCGCGGTTTTCGTACCAGTGCTTGGGCAGTACCGGCAGCTGGCCGAGAATCAGTGGCAGCTCGCGGTTGTTCTTGTGCTTGAACTTGAACAGCACCTTCAGCGGTTCTTCGGCGACCACTTCGGCGACGTCGGCGTAGTACTGGCGGTACAGCGGGGCGCCGTCCTTGATCAGGGCGTTGAAGGTGAACACCACGTCGTCGGCGCGCATCGGATGGCCATCATGGAAGCGCGCTTCAGGGCGCAGGTAGAAGCGCACCCAGCTGTTGTCCGGGGCCTTTTCGATCTTGCCGGCCACCAGGCCGTATTCGGTGAACGGTTCATCCTGGCTCTGGCGCATCAGGGTGTCGTAGATAATGCCGATGTTCTCGGCCGCCACGCCTTTGTTGATGAACGGGTTGAGGCTGTCGAAGCCGCCGAAGCTGGACTGGCGGAAGGTGCCGCCCTTGGGCGCATCCGGGTTGACGTAGTCGAAGTGCTTGAAGTCGGCGGGGTACTTGGGTGGCTCATCGTAAAGGGTGAGCGCGTGCTGCGGTGCGGCCAGCGCGGGAAGGCTCAGGCAGGCGAGCAACAGGCTGCCTGCCAGCCGGCGCAGACGGTGCGTTGGCGTCATTGGGCTTTCTCCGAAGTCTTGATCCACCAGCTGTTCAGCCCAAGGGTGTAGGGCGGCGTGGTGACGAAGGCGAACCGGTTGCGGTAGGCCAGGCGATGGTTGTCGAGGTACCAGTTGGGGATCATGTAGTAGTGCCATGAGAGCACGCGGTCCAGGGCGCGGGCAGCGGCGACCTGGTCATCGCGGGTGCGGGCGGCGAGCAGGGTGTCGAGCAGGTGGTCGACCACCGGGTCCTTGACCCCAGCATAGTTCTTGCTGCCCTTTGTCACGGCCTGGCTGGAATGGAAGTACAGCCACTGTTCGAGGCCGGGGCTGAGGGTCTGGTTCAGGGTCATCAGAATCATGTCGAAATCGAACTGGTCCAGGCGTTGTTTGTACTGGGCACGGTCCACGGTGCGCAAGCGCGCATCGATGCCGATGCTGGACAGGTTTTCGACATAAGGTTGCAGGATGCGTTCAAGGTTGGGATTTACCAGCAGCAGTTCCATGCGCAATTGCTGGCCCTTGCTGTCGACCAGGCGCTGGCCGTGCAGCTTCCAGCCGGCCTCGGCGAGCAGGCCCAGGGCCTGGCGCAGGGTCTGGCGGCTGATACCCCGGCCATCGGTGTGGCTGACCTTGTACGGTTCGCTGAACAGCTTGGCCGGCAACTGGTCACGGAACGGCGCCAGCAGCAGCCACTCCTTGCCGGTGGGCAGGCCGCTGGCGGCGAACTCGCTGTTGGGGTAGTAGCTGGTCGAGCGGCGGTAGGCGCTGCTGAACAGCGCGCGGTTGGTCCACTCGAAGTCCAGCATCAGCCCCAGCGCCTGGCGTACCCGCGGGTCACTGAACGCGGCCCGGCGGCTGTTCATGAACAGGCCCTGTGTTTGCGTGGGGATGCTGTGCGGGATTTGTGCCTTGATCACTTCACCCCGGCGCACGGCAGGGAAGTTGTAACCGTTGGCCCAGTTTTTTGCCTGGTGCTCGATATAGATGTCGAACTCGCCGGCCTTGAATGCTTCGAAGGCCACCGTCGCGTCACGATAGAACTCGTATTCGACCCGATTGAAATTGTACTTGCCACGGTTGACCGCCAGGTCTTTGCCCCAGTAGTTCTTCACCCGTTCAAACACCAGGCGTCGTCCGGGTTGTACCTGGGTGATGCGGTAGGGCCCGCTGCCCAAGGGGGGCTCGAAGGTGGTGGCCTTGAAGTCGCGCTTCTGCCAGTAGTGTTTGGGCAGCACCGGCATTTCGCCCAGACGCAGGATCAGCAGCGGGTTGCCGGCGCGTTTGAACACGAAGCGGATGCGTAGCGGGCCGAGGATGTCCACCCGCTGCACTTCCTGCAGGTTGGTGCGGTAGATCGGGTGGCCATCCTTGAGCAGCGTGCGGTACGAGAAGGCCACGTCAGCCGAGGTGATGGGCTGGCCGTCATGCCAGCGGGCTTCGGGGCGCAGGTTGAACACCACCCAGCTGCGGTCCTCGCTGTACTCCACCGAGCGGGCGATCAGGCCATAGCTGGAGGTCGGCTCGTCACCGGACGGGTCGTACTGGCCCGTGCCGACCATCAGTGGCTCGTTCAGCTCGCTGATGCCGTACTGCTGGAAATTGGGCGTGGTAATCGGGCTCGACCCTTTGAAGGTGTAGGGGTTGAGCGTGTCGAAGGTACCAAAAGCCATGGCCCGCAACGTGCCGCCCTTGGGCGCTTGCGGGTTGACCCAGTCGAAGTGGGTGAAGGTGGCTGGGTACTTGAGCGTGCCGAACTGCGCGTATCCGTGGCTTTCGCTCACCATCGCGGCTGCGGGAAAGCTCAAGGCCAGGCTGAGTGACAGCAGGAGGGGACGTATCAAGTCGGCATCCGATCCAGAGGCGTTGGGCTTTGATCGAGTACAGTAACAGCTTGGTGGGGTTGGAAAAAGAGAGGGGCTGGGGTTTTCCAGTGGCTGGGTTTTCAGGCCTATTCGCGGGCACGCCCGCTTCCACAGGTACAGCACCGGCTTTGAGGGCTGTGAAAAACCTGTGGGAGCGGGCGTGCCCGCGAATGGGCTGCAAAGCAGCCCCTGTAACGACTCAATGCCCGAGGTAGACGGTCAGGGTCTGGCCTGGCTTGAGGGCATGGCCGCTGCGTGGGTTCCAACGCTTGAGGTGCTTCATTTCCACATTGAAGCGCTTGGCCACCAGGTACAGGGAGTCGCCCTTGCGGACCTTGTATTGCGTGGAGCGCTTCCCGGAGGCGGCAACCCGGTTGCCGGCGGCGCTCGGTGCACTGCCGCCGCGCAGGGCCAGAACCTGGCCAGCACGCAGACTGTTGCCGGACAAACGGTTCCAGCGCTTGATGTCCTTGACCGACACACGGTTGGCCTTGGCGATGGCGCTCAGGTTATCGCCACGCTTGACCCGGTAGCTGCGCGCCGTCGGTGCCTTGGCTTCGGCCACGGCCCGGGCAAACGCTGCTTTCGGCGGTTGCAGGCTGACCAGTTGCTCCGGGTTGAGGTTGGACAGGCTGGCACTGAGCAACTGCGCCTTGGCGGTGGGCACCAGCAGCTGTTTCGGGCCATCGACGGTCATGCGCTTCTTGAATGCCGGGTTGAGCTGGATCAGCTCGTCCTCGTCGATGTTGGCAAAGGCCGCGACCCGGGTAAGGTCCAGGCGGTCATTGATCGCCACCGCTTCGAAGTACGGTTCGTTGGCGATCGGGGTAAGATTGACACCATAGGCTTCTGGCGTGGACACCACCTGCGACAGTGCCAGCAACTTGGGCACGTAGTCGCGGGTTTCCTGTGGCAGCGGCAGGTTCCAGTAGTCGGTCGGCAGGCCGAGCCTTTCGTTGCGCTCGATGGCTCGGCTGACGGTGCCTTCGCCGGCATTGTAGGCCGCCAGGGCCAACAGCCAGTCGCCGTTGAACATGTCGTGCAGGCGGGTCAGGTAGTCCAGCGCGGCGTTGGTCGACGCGGTGACATCGCGGCGGCCGTCATAGAAGTTGGTCTGGCGCAGGTTGAAGTGGCGACCGGTAGCCGGCATGAACTGCCACATGCCGGCAGCGCTGGCGCGTGAGTAGGCCATGGGGTTGTAGGCACTTTCGATGGCTGGCAGCAGGGCCAGTTCCAGCGGCATGTCGCGTTCTTCAAGGCGCTCGACGATGTAGTGCAGGTAGAGGCTGCCACGTTCCCCGGCGCTTTCGATGAAGGTCGGGTTGCTGGCGAACCACAAGCGCTGCTGCTCGATGCGCGGGTTGACGTCGATGCTGTCCTGCAGGGCGAAGCCCTGGCGCATGCGCTCCCAGACATCCTGCGGCGCCTGTTCGGCCGGCTTGACCAGCAGCGGTGAAGGTTTGTGCTTGATCCGTGCCTGGTAGTTGTGCGCGCGAACGCTATCGGATTCGTCGAGCTGACGGGTGCTCTGGCAGCCCACCAGCGTGGCGGCCAGGGCCAGCGCGCTGATTTGGGCCAGGCGCGTCAGGGCGGCGGAATGAGAGGTTCTGCGGCTACGGGAAGACATCGGCTGACACGGGTATCCGGGCGAAAAATTTCGGCGATTCTAGAAACCGCTCCGGCCCCGGTCAACCTTCTACCCTCACTTGCGATATATCTTGCGGTTATCAGAAGGTGTCCTTCCAAGACCTCAAGGCAGCAAAAACAGCGACATGCGAGGTGTTTGAATGTCCCTTCCATTCGTCTGCTTTTTGTTTAACTAATGTTTCAGAGGTACGCAGAAAGGGGTTGGTCAGGCGCTCCAGGCCGATCGTTGAGGGCAAGCTGATGCGATTTTCGGCGCGCAAACGGGTAACGTCCTCGAAGCGTTGCTGAACGTGCGGGTTGGTCGGTTCCACAGCCTTGGCGAAGCGCAGGTTGCTGAGGGTGTATTCATGGGCGCAGTACACTTGTGTCTGCTCTGGCAGGGCCGCCAGGCGGGCGAGGGCGGGCTGCATCTGTTCGGGTGTACCCTCGAACATGCGCCCGCAACCGGCGGCGAACAGGGTGTCGCCACTGAACAGGATGGGCGTTGCTGGCTGGTCGCTGAAGAAGGCGATATGCCCCAGGGTGTGGCCGGGTACCGCCAGTACCTGGAACGTCACACCCAGTACGTCCACCCTGTCGCCTTCGTCCAGGGCCAGGTCGCGGCCGGGAATGCGCTCGTTGGCAGGGCCACAGACCCGTGCGCCGGTCAATTGCCTGAGCCGTTCCACCCCGCCGACATGGTCATTGTGGTGGTGGGTGACGAGGATGTCGCTCAGCACCCACTCCGGGTTGGCAGCCAGCCAGCGCTCCACTGGGCCGGCATCGCCCGGGTCGACCACCGCACAACGGCGTTTGGCAGTATCCTGTAACAACCAGATGTAGTTGTCGGAGAAAGCGGGGAGAGCTTCGATCTGTATCATGGTGCGGATCCGATTCGCCTAGCGTGGCACATGAGGGCATCTTAGCCGCGATGGCGCGGTGGGAGAACCTTCGAGGGAGAGCGCAATGACCGACCAAGCCTTTGCCCAGGCCGACCCGGACTGGGTCGAGCTGATCAGCCTGGCCCGTGAGTGGTTCAACGGCCCACTTGGGCAACTGATGCTCAAGGAGGAGGACAAACTGCTGGAAGAAGAGCTCGGGCGCTTCTTTGGCGGCTATCTCGTGCATTACGGGCCCTGCGCCGAGCCACCGCCCAGAGCCCCCCAGGTGCAGCGTAACGTGCGCCTTGGTGCGCCCTTGCCGGGTGTGGAGATTGTCTGCGAAGAGCAGGCCTGGCCGTTGAGCGAGCACGCTGCCGACGTGGTGGTGCTGCAGCATGGCCTGGACTTCTGCCTGTCACCCCATGGCCTGCTGCGCGAGGCCGCCAGTGCCGTACGCCCGGGCGGGCACCTGCTGATCGTGGGGATCAACCCCTGGAGCAGCTGGGGCATGCGCCATTTCTTCAGTCACGGTGCTCTGCGCAAGGCGCGCTGCATCTCGCCGTCACGGGTGGGCGACTGGCTCAACCTGCTGGGCTTCGCGCTGGAGAAACGTCGCTTCGGGTGCTATCGTCCGCCGCTTGCCTCACCGGCCTGGCAGCAACGCCTGGAGGGCTGGGAACGACTGGCCGGCGGCTGGCAGGGCTCCGGTGGCGGGGTGTACCTGCTGGTGGCGCGCAAGATGGTGGTAGGCCTGCGGCCTTTGCGGCCGGAACGTCGCGAGCCGATGGGCAAGCTGCTGCCGCTGCCACTGGCGAAGGTCAACCGCACCGTAGCCAACCCCGAAACTGACAAGCACTGAATTCAAGAGTGGTACATGAGCGATAGCGTCGAGATGTTTACTGATGGTGCCTGCAAGGGCAACCCTGGCCCGGGTGGCTGGGGCGTGCTGATGATCTACAAGGGCGTCGAGAAGGAACTGTGGGGCGGCGAACGTGAGACCACCAACAACCGCATGGAGCTGATGGCCGCGATCCAGGGCCTCATGTCGCTCAAGCGTGAATGCGAGGTGGTGCTGACCACCGACTCGCAGTACGTGATGAAGGGCATCAACGAATGGATGGTCAACTGGAAGAAGCGCGGCTGGAAGACCGCCGCCAAGGAGCCGGTGAAGAACGCTGACTTGTGGCAGCAGCTCGATGAGCAGGTCAACCGCCACAAGGTAACCTGGAAGTGGGTGCGCGGCCATATTGGCCACCCCGGCAATGAACGCGCCGACCAGCTGGCCAACCGTGGGGTCGATGAGGTACGCGCCCAGCGTTGAGCTGGGGTACAATTGCGGCCTTTGTAACGGATGCAAGTTGGAGCGCCCGCGTGGAGCAGCAGCAAGATAAACGGTTCGTCATTCTCGATACCGAAACCACGGGTATGCCGGTTGGCGAAGGCCACCGGATCATCGAGATCGGCTGTGTCGAGGTCATCGGCCGGCGCCTGACCGGGCGACACTTCCACGTCTACCTGCAGCCCGACCGCGAGAGTGACGAGGGCGCGATCAACGTTCACGGCATCACGGATGCCTTCCTGGTCGGCAAGCCACGGTTTGGCGATGTCGCCGAGGAGTTCTTCCAGTTCATCCAGGGCGCCACGCTGGTCATCCACAACGCGGCGTTCGACGTTGGCTTCATCAACAACGAATTCGCCTTGCTGGGCCAGCAGGACCGCGCTGACATTTCGCAGCACTGCACCATTCTTGACACCCTGCTGCTGGCACGTTCGCGCCACCCGGGGCAGCGCAACAGCCTGGACGCGCTGTGTAAACGCTACGACATCGACAACTCGGGCCGTGAGTTGCACGGCGCACTGCTCGACTCGGAACTGCTGGCCGACGTTTACCTGGCAATGACCGGTGGCCAGACGAGCCTGTCGTTGGCTGGGAATGGGGCAGATGCCGAAGAGGACGGGCAAGGCGCTGGCGGCAGCGAGATCCGCCGGATTGTCGGGCGTACGCCGGGGCGGGTGATCATGGCCAGCGCTGAAGAGCTGGAGGCGCATGCCGAGCGGCTGGCAGCCATTGCCAAGTCGGCGGGTGGGCCTTCGCTGTGGCAGGCCCTGACTGAGACGCCAGCCGGCTGATCTTTCGCCCTGCAACAGAAGTGGAGATCGTTGCAGGAGCGGGTTTACCCGCGAATACGGTGGCGCCTGCGGCGGTGAATGGCGGGGGGCAGATTGGCCAGCAGGCCCGGCCCTTTCGCGGGTAAACCCGCTCCTACGACGCCTGTGTCCAATCACCGACCGGTGTCCACCACCAATCAGGTGTAGGGGCGGCTTCACTCGCGAAAGGGCCAGTACAGGCAATACAAGGCTCAACTACCCTGAAATGGACGCCATGTCCTTCGGAGGTAGCCACCTGATGTACAAGGACCTCAAGTTCCCGATCCTCATCGTCCACCGCGCCATCAAGGCCGACAGTGTTGCTGGCGAGCGTGTGCGCGGCATCGCCGAGGAATTGCGCCAGGATGGCTTTGCCATTCTCGCCGCCGCTGACCACGCCGAAGCACGGCTGGTCGCCGCCACCCACCACGGCCTGGCCTGCATGCTCATCGCGGCCGAAGGCGCTGGCGAGACACCCATCTGTTGCAGAACATGGCCGAGCTGATTGGCCTGGCCCGCTTGCGTGCACCCAACCTGCCGATCTTCGCCCTGGGCGAGCAGGTGACCTTGGAAAATGCCCCCGCCGAAGCCATGAGCGAGCTCAACCAGCTGCGTGGCATCCTTTACCTGTTCGAAGACACCGTGCCGTTTCTCGCCCGCCAGGTAGCGCGTGCTGCACACACCTACCTCGACGGCCTGCTGCCGCCGTTCTTCAAGGCGCTGGTGCAGCACACCGCGCAGTCCAACTATTCCTGGCACACTCCAGGCCATGGTGGCGGTGTGGCCTATCATAAAAGCCCGGTAGGCCAAGCCTTTCACCAGTTCTTCGGGGAAAACACCCTGCGTTCGGACCTGTCCGTTTCCGTGCCGGAGCTGGGTTCGCTGCTCGACCACACAGGCCCGCTGGCCGAAGCCGAGGCCAGGGCGGCGCGCAACTTTGGCGCCGACCACACCTTCTTCGTCATCAATGGTACCTCCACGGCCAACAAGATCGTCTGGCACGCCATGGTCGGCCGTGACGACCTGGTGCTGGTGGACCGCAACTGCCACAAGTCGGTGGTGCACGCGATCATCATGACGGGTGCCATCCCGTTGTACCTGTGCCCGGAGCGCAACGAACTGGGCATCATCGGCCCGATCCCGCTCAGCGAGTTCAGCCCCGAGGCGATCGCCGCGAAGATTCAGGCCAACCCCCTTGCCCGGGATCGGGGGCAGCGTATCAAGCTGGCGGTAGTGACCAACTCCACCTACGACGGGCTGTGTTACCACGCCGGGCTGATCAAGCAGGCCCTGGGTGCCAGTGTCGAGGTGCTGCACTTCGACGAGGCCTGGTTTGCCTATGCCGCGTTCCACGACTTTTTCACCGGGCGCTACGCCATGGGCACCGCCTGCGCGGCAGACAGCCCGCTGGTGTTCAGTACCCACTCCACCCACAAGCTGCTGGCGGCGTTCAGCCAGGCCTCGATGATTCATGTGCAGGACGGTGCCAGGCGGCAGCTGGACCGGGACCGTTTCAACGAAGCGTTCATGATGCACATCTCTACCTCGCCGCAGTACAGTATTCTCGCCTCGCTGGATGTGGCTTCCACCATGATGGAAGGGCCGGCTGGGCGCTCGCTGCTGCAGGAGATGTTCGACGAGGCCTTGAGTTTTCGTCGTGCCCTGGCCAACCTGCGTGAGCACATTGCCGCAGAGGACTGGTGGTTCAGCATCTGGCAGCCGCCAAGTGCCGAGGGCATGCCCCGTCTGGCCGCGCAGGACTGGCTGCTGCAGCCGGGGGCGCAATGGCATGGGTTTGGTGAAGTGGTGACCGACTATGTGCTGCTCGACCCGCTGAAGGTAACCTTGGTAATGCCGGGCCTGAGCGCAGACGGTGTGCTGGGCGCGCGCGGCATCCCGGCGGCGGTAGTCAGCAAGTTTCTCTGGGAGCGCGGGCTGGTGGTGGAAAAAACGGGCCTGTACAGCTTCCTGGTACTGTTTTCCATGGGCATCACCAAGGGCAAGTGGAGCACCTTGCTCACCGAGCTGCTGGAGTTCAAGCGCCACTATGACGGCAACACCCCAATCAGCAGCTGCCTGCCCAGTGTGGGGGCTGCCGACGCCTTGCGCTACCAGGGCATGGGCCTGCGCGACCTGTGCGACCAGTTACATGACTGCTACCGCGCCAATGCCACGGCCAAGCAGCTAAAGCGGCTGTTCACCCGTTTGCCGGAGGTGGCCGTCAGCCCGGCCCAGGCCTATGACAAGATGGTGCGTGGCGAAGTGGAGGCGGTGCCGATCGAGGCACTGCTGGGGCGTGTGGCGGCGGTGATGCTGGTGCCGTACCCACCTGGCATCCCATTGATCATGCCGGGTGAGCGGTTCACCGAGGCGACCCGCTCGATCCTTGATTACCTGGCATTCGCCCGAGCATTCAACCAGGGCTTTCCCGGCTTTGTCGCCGATGTGCACGGCCTGCAGCACGAAGGGGGCCGCTACACGGTGGATTGCATCACGGAATGCGCGTGATCTCGACGCCGGAACGTGCCAGCTCGAAACGGTTTTCACCCAAGTGGTTGACCTTGTCGCCGATGGCCAGGCGGTAGGTGGTGATGGGGGCGCCCAGCGTGCTGCCGTCGAGTTGCAGGGTGGATTCCTGAAACTCGTGCACGGGGTAGATGCGGCCTTCGGCGTCACGGGCGTGGAATTGGCCGACCATTACTGCTGCCATTTGGGTGGAAACCTCTGAATTACGTAGGAAATGTATGAAGGCATAGACCGTGAAACAGATGCGGAAGTTTTTGCCCTGTGGAAAAAAAAACTCAGGCGCCGGAGAACGGTCATCTATAACTACAACGTCTATTTAACCCGCAAAGGTTGGAATTGCCATGAGCCAGGTGTATTCGGTAGCAGTCGTCGTGGGCAGCTTGCGCAAGGAGTCCTACAACCGCAAGGTCGCCCGCGCACTTTCGGAGCTGGCGCCGTCCAGTCTTGCGCTGAAGATCGTCGAGATTGGCGACCTGCCGCTGTACAACGAAGATATCGAAGCCGAGGCACCGCCGGAAACCTGGAAGCGTTTTCGCGATGAGATCCGCCGCAGTGATGCAGTGCTGTTCGTCACCCCGGAATACAACCGCTCGGTGCCGGGCTGCCTGAAAAATGCCATTGATGTGGGTTCGCGTCCTTACGGGCAAAGTGCCTGGAGCGGCAAGCCGACGGCGGTGGTGAGTGTGTCGCCGGGGGCGATTGGTGGCTTTGGCGCCAACCATGCGGTGCGCCAGTCGCTGGTGTTTCTCGACATGCCCTGCATGCAGATGCCCGAGGCTTACCTTGGCGGTGCGGCGAGCTTGTTCGAGGATTCGGGCAAGCTCAACGATAAGACGCGACCGTTCTTGCAGGCGTTTGTCGACAAGTTTGCTTCATGGGTGAAGTTGAACAGGGCGGTCTGAACCCCGAATCATGCTGTGCAGCGCCCCCCGCAGGAGCGGGTTTACCCGCGAATGCGTCATTGACTTTGCCGACGCATTCGCGGGTAAACCCGCTCCTACCCGTCAGCGGAAGCTGTAGGATACCCCCGCATATACGCCAAACCCTTCGCCCGGTGTCGAACGGGCATTGTCCTTGCCAGCGTCGTTGTAGGCCGGCGTCACGGTCGCTGCATAGCGCTGGTTGGTCAGGTTGCGCAGGTCCAGCCAGGTCTGCCAGTCCTGTTTCGGTGAGTCCCAGCCAACGCGTGCGCCGAGCAAGGCATATTCATCGGCGTGGTAGCTATTGGCGTAGTCCACCTGCACCTTCGAAGCCATTTGTGTGTTGACCCCGGCATAGAAGCCGCTCGGCCAGTCATAGCGCAGCTCGGCCTGGTAGTAGTGCATGGGGATGCCGGGCAGACGGTTGTCGCCAAACGTGTCGTCATCACGGTAGTGGAAGTCGCTGAAGGTGTAGGCCTGGCGCAAGCTCAGCTTGCCAGTGCCCGCGCGCTCCCACAGGGTGCTGTCGAGGCCGGCTTCCACGCCTTGGTGCACGGTAGCGCTGGCGTTGAATTCCGAGGTGAAATTTGGCACTACCTCAACGGCCAGCAGTTCGTGGCGTACTTGCGAGTAGTACCAGGCCAGGTCCCAGCGGCCGAGGGCCGAGTCGCCACGGGCGCCCAGTTCGAGGGTGGTGGCTGTCTGGTTTTGCATCTCGATCGGCTGGATCTGCTTGCCGCCTGTGCTGGGCGCGCTCCAGATCAGCGACCATGGGTGTGGCGGCTCTACCGAACGGCTCAGGTTGCCGTACACCTGCAAGTCCGGGCGGATGTCGTAGCGCAGCCCCAGGCGGGGGGCATAGTCCCAGTCATGCATGCTCACCTTGCCGCCTTCAGCGGGGTAGGTCACGTCACTTTCGCGGCGCGTGTAGATCATGGCCAGGCCGGTGCTCAGCCACAGGTTGGGGACCAGTTCCAGGTCGTTGCCAACATGCAGCACGGTGTCCGAGCCCTGGTAGGTGAAGTCACGGGTGCGCTCGCCAAACACATCGCCATTGCGGGTAAATTGCGAAGCGCCGCTGTTGGGCAGGTGCTTGGTGGTACGCCAACCGACGGTGGTCTTGCTCTCGCGGCCGAACAGTGTGTCGCGGCGGAAATAGTTCAGCGTGCCGCTGACATCGGTGTAGGCGACCTTCAGGCGCATGGGGCCTTCGCGCAGATCCATCGGGTAGTCGTGATAGACCAGGCCGGCTTCCAGGCGTGCCTCGTCGTCGAGGTAGAAGGTCGTCTTGTTGCCCACCCAGGTGCTGCCTGGTTGCGGGCGGCTGTCGTCGCGTGCCAGATAGTTGGGGTTGGCCGCGCGCGGGTGGTGCTTGATCTGGTCCTTGGTCAGGCGGCCTGGCAGTTCGTTTTCAGTTTCCCGATAGCGCAGGTAGAAGCGGGTTTCCAGGTTGGGGTTGAAGCGGTAACCGACATTGGCGGCAATGCCCTTGGCGCTGCCGCTGCTGTGCGCCTGGTAGCCGTCATATTCCGAATCGGTCAGGGCCACGTAATAGTCGAGATTGCCCAGCACCTGGCCCGAACTGATGTGCCGATGCTGGTAGCCGCGGCTACCGACCTCGTAGCGTACTTGCAGTGCAGGCGCGTCGTAGCCGGTGTGGGTGACGTAGTTGATCGCACCGCCCAAGGCCAGGGAGCCTTGGTCAAAGCCATTGGCGCCACGCAGCACTTCGGCACGGCTCAGCCACAGGGGTTCGAACAATTCGTAAGGCGTGCCGCCCGGGCCTGTCAGCGGCAGGCCGTCGAACATCGTGTAAACGCCGGAACCGTGCGCCCCTGGCGCACGGTTGAGGCCCGAGCCGCGTATCGACAGCTTGATGCCGTCGTTGCCTGCCGATTGGGCGAATACCCCAGGCTGGTAGGCCAGCACGTCCTGGTTGCTGGCCACTCGGCCTTGCCCTACGCGCTGCATGTCCACCAGGTTGCTGGCTCCCGGTATTTCACGCAGGCGCTCGCTGGCTGCCGTCAGCTCGTTCTGCTCCTCATCGGTGATCAGCACTCGGCCCAATTCGACCGAGGATGCCCCCAGGGCGGGCTGAGTGGCAGCCAAGGCCGCCAGCAGACCGAGGCAGGACGAGAGGGGTAAATCGGAACGCATTGTACGACTCCAGGCGAAAGGCGAATGGACAACGGCGTTGAGACGAGCGAAATGCGGCTTGGAGCACGCAGAAAGTCAGCAAATCGTGCGTAACCTTCGTCATGCGGTCTTGTACGAAAGTTCTTTACAAACCACGGCGGTGGAGGTGGGTGGCCTGTGCTTCGTAAGGTGACTGCAAGTAGGCAGCAATGCCTCGCTCAATCACCCGTGGAGTTCAAACATGACTGACAACGCTCGACACTCGCAGCAACCCTTGGCGGACGCCCCGGTTCGCCTGACGCCACGTGAACAGCAAGTGCTGTTGTGGTGTGCTTATGGCAAGAGCTCGTGGGAGATCGGCCAGATCCTTGAATGCAAGGAGTCGACGGTGAACTTTCACGTGTCCAACATCCTGCGCAAATTCGAAGTGCCTACCCGGGTGGCTGCTGTGATAAAGGCCATTCGCTACGGCATGCTGGCCGAGCAGTAAGGGGGTAGCGCATGAGCAACGATCCTCGGCTACCGCGCTTTGCCGATTGCCACGACCCGTTCTGGCCGCGGGTGGATCTGGGCAGGTTGCGTGAGCACCTGCAACTGCCGCGGTCTGTCAGTGACGCTGCTTTGGAAGTGGCCGCGCGCTGCGCAGCCATCGAAGCAGCACGGGAATTCGCCCGCTGGCGGTCAGTGCTGCGAGCGCGGGGCTACAAGCGGCTCGAGGATGTGGCCGGGCATGATCATGGGCGTGCCTTGCGGGTGTGCTACGTCCGTTTTGTCGAAGCGGCGGTCATGTATAGCCTGGGTTCAACCGCCTGCCTGCCTGTTCCGCGCGGAGGGCAAGTGCATGCCTGAGCGATCTGTTTTCGACCACCTGGCTCCGGCATTGGTGACGTTCCTGGGGGTGGATGGCGATGTGCTGTTCGCCGCGCTGCTGGGAGCATTGTTGGTGAGCGCGGCACGCGATCGATTGATTACCAGTGAGGCCAGGCGCCTGACGCTGGCCAAGAAACTCCTGCTGCTATTCGTGACCGTGGGTGTGGGCCATTTGTTCGAGCCACTGGTTTCGTCATTGGTGCCATTGCTGACCCGGGGCATGGCGGCATTCGTGGCCGCTGTAGTGGTGATCCCCATCAGCCTCAAGGTCATGGTCTGGCTGGATACACTTGACCCGCGCGAGCTTATCCAGCGCTGGCGCCGTCGGGGTTAGCCATTGGTTGCGCCGCCGAGCTCACTCAGTTGCTGTTCCAACTGCTGGATGCGCTGCTTGTCCTTGATGAACAGCAGGATGGCCTGGCGGTCGCTGTGCGAGAGCGTGCGCAGCCGTTCGAGCATCTCGCACTCCCAGCCCGCATCATCTGGGCCGGCGGGGTTGTGCTCGGCTTGGCCCAGCAATAGCCAGTCCAGTGAGCATGCATGCTTTTTGGCGATGTCTATGCAAAGTGAGTAAGGGATGCTTTCGCGAACCTTCCAGCTACTCAGCGTTTGCGGGCTGACCGACAGTGCACGTGACAGCTCGGCATCAGTGTTTGCGCCAGTGAGAAGCTTAAGGCGCGTGAGCACCTCAGCAAGTATGTGAGTACTCATAACAAATATCCATGACTGGTTTAATGATATTCCATGGGCTTAAACTACTCGTTATGAATACAGCCCTGCGTTTTAAGGAGCACTTCTGCAATGAGAACCATCAAATTGAAGAATACACCCACAGTTGCAGCCAATACTGATACACAGGCTAGCCTGGGCAATGCTAGCAGGTACTTGCCGTGAGTACTTACAAGCTGGTTTGCCCGCATTGCCACAGCCGGATGCGCATACGTACTAGCGAAGGGCGCCATATTTTCCTGCGAATCGCTTATTTGCAATGCACCACCGAGGCGTGTGGCTGGTCAGTGCGCGCCGAATTCGAAATGACCCATGAACTCTCCCCCAGCGGCATGCCCAACCCGGAAGTGTACCTGCCTTCGGCCAATGGTGATTTGCGCAAGGCCGCGTTGCCGGGCGCAGGCCAGGGCTGCCCGAGTGAGTGAGGCACCATTGGGCGCAGGTAGAAAAACGTGTAGATAAAAAAACACCCCGCCTAGGCGGGGTGTTTTCTGTTACCGGGGCTGCCGGGGTGATCAACCGATCAGTTGCAGGCCCGCTTGCTGAACCAGTTCCAGCAGGGGCTGCGGGTACACACCCAGTACGAAAGCGAGAATGGCGATAGCCAGCAGCATGACACCGCCGGTGCGCTGTTCCCACTTGAGCGGGGCGTCGTGACGACGCAGGTTCGGCTCGACCAGGTACAGGGTAACCATGACGCGCAGGTAATAGTACACGCCGATGGCGCTACCGATCACCAGCGCACCGACCAACCACCACAGGTGCGATTCGACGCCGGTAGCGATGATGTAGAACTTGCCGATGAAGCCGGCGGTCAGCGGGATACCCGCCAGCGACAGCATCATCACGGTCAGTACCGCTGTCAGGTACGGGCGGCGCCAGAACAGGCCGCGGTACTCGTACAGGGCATCGGCGTCACGGCCGCCGTATGGCGAGGACATCAGGGTGATGACGCCGAAGGCGCCCAGGCTGGTGATCACGTAGGTGACCAGGTAAACGCCCATGGCTTCCAGGGCCAGGCCCTTGCTGGCGACCAACGCGATGACCAGGTAACCGAAGTGGGCGATGGACGAGTAACCCAGCAGACGCTTGAGGTTGCTCTGGGTCAGCGCCAGCAGGTTACCAATCAGGATCGAGGCTACGGCAATCACCGCCAGTACGGTGCTGAGCACGCCGCTGCTGGCAGCAGGGGAGAGCATGAACAGGCGTACGACAACGGCGAATACTGCTACCTTGCTGGCGGTTGCCAGGAACGCGGCGACCGGCGCCGGAGCGCCTTCGTACACGTCCGGGGTCCACAGATGGAACGGTACCAGCGACAGCTTGAAGGCCAGGCCGACCAGCATCATGCCCAGGCCCAGCTGGGCCACCAGGCTTGGCATGCTGGTGGTAGCCAGGGCCTTGCCGATCTGGTCGAAGCTCAGGCTGCCGGCGTCGGCGTACAGCAGGGCCATGCCGAACAGCAGGAAAGCCGAGCCTGCGGCCGACAGCACCATGTACTTGATGCCGGCTTCCAGTGATCGCTTGTTGAAGAAGGCATACGCCACCAGGCCGTAGACCGGTACCGACAGCAGCTCCAGGCCGATGAACAGGCCGGCCAGGTGGTTGGCGCTGACCAGCACCAGGCCACCGAGGGCCGACATCAGCAGCAACAGGTACAGTTCTTCACGGTTGCCCGGGAAACCCTTGGAGCCCTCGCCGAGGTAAGCGTGGGCGAGGGTGACGCAGGCCAGCGTTGCTATGAGGATGATCGCCATGTACAGGCAGGCGAACTTGTCGATGGTGATCAGCGAGGTGACCGCCAGCGGCGCGACCTTCAGCGCCGGCAGGAGCGACAGCAGGGCCAGGTTCAGGCCCACGGTGGACAGCAGGAAGGTCTGCGAGTGGTTGCGCTTCCAGGCGATCGCCAGCATCACCACCACCGTGGTGATGGTGGTGATCAGCATCGGCGCCAATGCGATGAAGTGTTGAGTGGTGAATTCCATAGCGCTCTTACCGGGCCGAAGCGAGTTGAGTGAAAGCGGATCCGAGCCACTGCTGCACACCACTCATGGTGGCGGCAGAGGTGTCGAGGAACGGCTGCGGATACACGCCCAGCAGGATCAGCAATACCGCCAGACCCAGAACCATGATCAGTTCGCGACCGTCCATGCCGGCCAGCACGGTGTCGGTCTTGGCCGGGCCGAAGTAGGCGCGGTGGATCATGATCAGCGAGTACACCGAACCGAACACCAGGCCGGTGGTGGCAATCACGGTGATCCACGGTACATGCACGAAGCTGCCGATCAGGATCAGGAACTCGCCGACGAAGTTGCCGGTGCCGGGCAGGCCCAGCGATGCCGCTGCGAAGAACAGGCTGATGGCCGGCAGGTAGGCGATGCGGTGCCACAGGCCACCCATCTGGCGCATGTCACGGGTGTGCAGGCGCTCGTACAGCTGGCCGGACAGGATGAACAGTGCCGCAGCCGACAGGCCGTGGGCCAGCATCTGGATCACCGCACCTTGCAGGGCCTGCTGGCTGCCGGAGTAGATGCCGATCAGCACGAAGCCCATGTGCGAGACGCTGGAGAAGGCGATCAGGCGCTTGATGTCGGTTTGGGCGAAGGCCAGGAAGGCACCGTAGAAGATACCGATCAGGCCCAGGGTCATGGCGATCGGCGCGAACTCGGCCGAGGCGTTCGGGAACAGCGGCAGGGCGAAGCGCAGCAGGCCGTAGGCCGCGGTCTTCAGCAAGATACCCGCCAGGTCCACCGAACCTGCGGTCGGTGCCTGGGCGTGAGCGTCAGGCAGCCAGGAGTGGAACGGCACCACCGGCAGCTTCACCGCGAAGGCGATGAAGAAGCCCAGCATCAGCACGTACTCGACACCGGCTGGCAACTCGGCCTTGAGCAGGTCGCTGTAGTTGAAGGTGAGCACGCCAGTGGTGTTGTAGTTGACCAGCACCAGGCCCAGGATCGCCACCAGCATGATCAGGCCGCTGGCCTGGGTGAAGATGAAGAACTTGGTCGCCGCGTAGATCCGGGTCTTCTTGCCGTCTGCCGAGCTATGACCCCAGAGCGCGATGAGGAAGTACATCGGCACCAGCATCATTTCCCAGAAGAAGAAGAACAGGAACAGGTCCAGGGCCAGGAACACACCGACCACGCCGCCGAGGATCCACATCAGGTTGAGGTGGAAGAAGCCGACGTGGCGCTGGATCTCTTTCCAGGAACACAGTACCGACAGCACACCGAGCAGGCCGGTGAGCAGGATCATCAGCAGCGACAGGCCGTCCAGGGCCAGGTGGATGCTGATGCCGAAACGCTTGATCCACTCGACTTTGTATTCGAGTGCCCAGGCCGGTTCGGCACCCGGTGCGGGAGCAAGGGTGTAGTCGCCGGTACCCCACAGCCACAGGCCGATGCCAAGCAGCAGGGACATGGTAAGCAGCGCGATCCAGCGCGGCAGGGTGGCGCCGAAGCGCTCACCCAGCCAGCACAGGAAGCCGCCGATGAAGGGGATCAGGATCAGCCAAGGCAAAATCATGACGGGTTGGTTTCCTTTGGCAAAGTCGCAAGATTCATAGTCATACCGCAGCCACTACCACGGCACCGAGCACCAGCACGGCACCCACGGCGATAGAGGCGGTGTACCAGCGCAGTTGGCCAGTCTCGGTCTTGCTCATGGCAACGTGGCCGCCACGCGCCATCCGAGGAATCAGGCCGATGGTGCGGTCAACCGGGTCCTTGCGCAGGATGTGGCTGATCAGCAGGTACGGTTTGACGAAAAGCTTGTCGTAGATCCAGTCGAAGCCCCAGGCAGCGAACCACCAGGCCGACAGGACGCGACCGATGCCACTGTTGGCGACGGCGCTGACGAAGCGGCGCTTGCCCAGGAACAGCAGGGCGGCCAGCAGGATACCGGCGATGGCGATGGCACCCGAGGTGATCTCCAGTGCGTGCTTGGCTTCGCCACCGGCATGGCCGGCGCTTTCCGGCAGCACACCGGCCAGCGGCGGGGTGATCCAGGCGCCGACGAAGGTCGACAGCACGATCAGCACGCCCAGCGGCAGCCAGTGGCTGATGCCGTGGCCCGCATGGGCTTCGGTCTTGGCTTCGCCGTGGAAGGCGATGAAGATCAGGCGGAAGGTGTACAGCGAGGTCATGAACGCGCCTACCAGGCCGGCATACAGCAGGCCGGTGTTGCCGCTGGCGAAGGCTTCCCAGAGGATCTCGTCCTTGGAGTAGAAGCCTACGGTCACGATCGGCAGGGCCGCCAGTGCCGCGCCACCGACCACGAAGCTGGCGTAGGCCAGCGGCAGTTTCTTCCACAGGCCGCCCATCTTGAAGATGTTCTGCTCGTGGTGGCAGGCAACGATCACCGCACCGGAGGCAAGGAACAGCAGGGCCTTGAAGAAGGCGTGGGTCATCAGGTGGAAGATCGCCGCGTCCCAGGCACCCACGCCCAGGGCCAGGAACATGTAGCCGATCTGGCTCATGGTCGAGTAGGCGAGGATACGCTTGATATCGGTCTGTACCAGCGCAGCGAAGCCTGCCAGTACCAGGGTCACGCCACCGACCACACCTACAAGGTGCAGGATGTCCGGCGCCAGCAGGAACAGGCCGTTGGTACGGGCGATCAGGTACACGCCCGCGGTCACCATGGTTGCGGCGTGGATCAGTGCCGAAACCGGAGTCGGGCCCGCCATGGCGTCGGCCAGCCAGGTCTGCAGTGGCAGCTGTGCCGATTTACCGACCGCACCACCCAGCAGCATCAGCGTGGCCAGCACCATCCAGGTGTCGCCAGCCTGGAACTTCTGCGGTGCCAGCACCAGCAGTTCCTGCACGTTCAGGGTGCCCAGCTGGGCGAACAGGATGAACAGGCCGATGGCCATGAACACGTCGCCGATACGGGTGACGATGAATGCCTTGAGTGCCGCGTTACCGTTGTTGCGGTTGCTGTAGTAGAAACCGATCAACAGGTACGAGCACAGGCCCACGCCTTCCCAGCCGAAGTAGATGAACAGCAGGTTGTCGCCGAGGACCAGGAACAGCATGCTGGCGATGAACAGGTTGGTGTACGAGAAGAAGCGCGAGTAGCCGGCTTCGCCACGCATGTACCAGGATGCGAACAGGTGGATCAGGAAGCCGACACCGGTCACCACGCCGAGCATGGTGACCGACAGGCCGTCCAGGTACAGGGTGAAGTTCGGCGCGAAGCCGTCCACCGACATCCACTGCCACAGCAGCTGGCTGTACGCGCCGCCCTCAGGCGGGGCGACGTTGAACTGCCAGATGACGTAAGCGGCCGTGGCGGCCGACAGGCCTACCGAGCCGACGCCGATCAGGGCGGACAGGTTCTCCGAGAACCGTCCACGCGAGAACGACAGCAGCAGGAAGCCGACGAGGGGAAAGACGAAAGTCAGGAAGAGAAGGTTCATCCGCGCATCTCACTGGCAGCATCGATGTCGAGAGTGTGGAAGCGGCGATACAGCTGCAGCAGGATGGCCAGGCCAATGCTGGCCTCGGCGGCTGCCAGGCTGATCACCAGAATGAACATCACCTGGCCGTCGGGCTGGACCCAACGGGCACCGGCGACGACGAACGCCAGGGCAGAGGCGTTCATCATGACTTCCAGGCTCATGAGCACGAAGAGGATGTTGCGGCGGACCATCAGGCCAACCAGACCTAAGCAGAACAGGATGCCGGCGACCGCCAGACCATGCTCGAGAGGGATAGCACCCATGATTTACTCCTTCGCCTCGTTGCGGCCCAGGTGGAAGGCGGTGACGGCTGCAGCCAGCAGCAGCATCGACGCCAGTTCGACCACCAGCAGGTAAGGGCCGAACAGGCTGATGCCCACGGCTTTCGGGCCCACGGTGGTACCGCTGATGCCGGCCCCACTCGGGGTGACGAACAGCACGTACAGCAGCTCCGCCAGCAGCAGGGCGCCGAGGATCACCGGCCCGGCCCAGATGCCGGGCTTGAGCCAGCCCCGTTCCTGGGCGACCGAAGCCGGCCCGAGGTTGAGCATCATCACCACGAACACGAACAGCACCATGATGGCGCCGGCGTAGGCGATCACTTCCAGGGCGCCGGCAAACGGCGCACCCAGGGCGAAGAAGATCATGGCCACGGAAATCAGCGAAATGATCAGGTAAAGCAAGGCGTGCACGGGGTTGGTGCCGGTTACCACCCGAAGGGTGGAGACCACGGCGATCCCGGATGCGAAGTAGAAAGCGAATTCCATCTTTCTGTCCTTATGGGAGCAAGCTCTTCACGTTGATCGGCTCGGCTTCGTTCTGTGCAGAGCCCTTCGGCTTGCCAGCGATTGCCATACCCGCAACACGGTAGAAGTTGTAGTCAGGGTTCTTGCCGGGGCCGGAGATCAGCAGATCTTCTTTCTCGTACACCAGGTCCTGACGCTTGAACTCGGCCATTTCGAAATCCGGAGTCAGCTGGATCGCGGTGGTCGGGCACGCTTCTTCACACAGGCCGCAGAAAATGCAACGCGAGAAGTTGATGCGGAAGAACTCCGGGTACCAGCGGCCGTCCTCTGTCTCGGCCTTCTGCAGCGAAATGCAGCCAACCGGGCAGGCCACCGCGCAGAGGTTGCACGCTACGCAGCGCTCCTCGCCATCGGGGTCGCGGGTGAGGACGATGCGGCCGCGGTAGCGCGGCGGCAGGTACACGGGTTCTTCGGGGTACTGCAGGGTGTCGCGCTTGCGGAACCCGTGGGAGAACACCATTGCCAGGCTGCGCAGCTGGGTGCCGGTGCCCTTAACGATGTCGCCGATATACTTGAACATGGGTCAAATCCTCACTGGGCCGCGACGGCTGGCGTGTTGTAGAGCACGATCGCAGCGGTCACCAGCAAATTGATCAGGGTCAGCGGCAGGCAGAACTTCCAGCTGAAGTCCATCACCTGGTCATAGCGTGGGCGCGGGATCGAGGCGCGCAGCAGGATGAACAGCATGATGAAGAACGCGGTCTTCAGGGCGAACCACAGGAACGACAGTTGCGGCAGGATGCCGAACGGGCCGTGCCAGCCACCGAAGAACAGGGTTACCAGCAGCGCCGAGATGAGGATGATGCCGATGTACTCACCGACGAAGAACATGCCCCACTTCATGCCGGCATACTCGATGTGGTAGCCGTCGGCCAGTTCCTGTTCTGCTTCCGGCTGGTCGAACGGGTGACGGTGAGTCACGGCGACGCCAGCGATGAAGAAGGTGCAGAAGCCGAAGAACTGCGGAATGATGAACCACAGGTTCTGCGCCTGGTACTCAACGATGTCGCGCATGTTGAACGAGCCCACCTGCACCACCACGCCCATCAGCGCCAGGCCCAGGAACACTTCGTACGACACGGTCTGTGCCGAAGCACGCAAGCTGCCCAGCAGGGCGTACTTGTTGTTCGACGACCAGCCGGCGAACAGCACCGCGTAGACCGACAGACCGGCCATGGCGAAGAAGAACAGCAGGCCGATGTTCAGGTCGGCAACGCCCCAGGTCGGGGTGATCGGGATGACCACGAAGGCGATCAGCAGGGCGCTCATGGCCACTACCGGTGCCAGGGTGAAGATCACGCGGTCGACGAAGGGCGGGTTCCAGTCTTCCTTGAAGAACATCTTCAGCATGTCGGCAGCGATCTGGAACATGCCGAACGGGCCGACGCGGTTAGGGCCGTAACGGTCCTGCCACCAGCCCAGCAGGCGGCGCTCGACGAAGCTGAGCAGGGCGCCGCAGACCACCACCGCCAGCAGGACCACGATGGCCCGCAGCACGGTGAGGATCACATCGATCACTTCGGGGGTGAACCAGCTCATTGTGCTGCCTCCTGCAGACCTTCGACGGATGCACCGAAGATGGCAGGCGGAATGCCAGCCAGGCCTTTCGGCAACGCGACCAGGCCAGCGCCCAGCTCTTCATTGATACGCAGCGGCAGGCGCAGGGCCACACCGGCGACGTTCAGGCTCAGCAGGGCGCCCTCGTTGACGCCCAGGCGGTCGGCTTCGGACTTGGCCAGGGCCACGTAGGCAGCCGGGATGCGTTCTTGGACCGGGGCGGCGCGCGAGGAGCTTTCTTCGCTGCCAAACAGGTGGAAGAACGGCACGGCAGTCCAGGTGCCACGGGCCGGGTTGAAGGCCCCCGGAATGGCATTGAACCAGTTCAGGCGGTCGCCTTGCGACTCGATCAGGCGTACGCCTGGGTCACCGGCACGCAGGTGGCCACCGACCTCGTCCTGAAACTTGTTCCAGGCCTGTGGGGAGTTCCAGCCCGGCGACCAGGCGAACGGCACCTGCTGGCGGGGTTCGGCCGAACCCGAGTAGCCTTCCATGGAGAAGGCGAACGCGGTGTCCTTGTCTTGCGGGGTGCGCGGCTCGTGCACACTGATGTTGGCGCGCATGGCGGTACGGCCGGAGTAGCGCAGCGGCTCACGGGCCAGCTTCATGCCCTTGATGCGGAACGCGGCGCTTGGCGCGGCGTTGACGATGCCGGCCAGTTGCGGGGCGGCTTCGGCACAGGCGCTGGTGACGTGGTCCAGCTGGGTCCAGTCGACCGGCTTGTTCAGCAGGGTGGCACGCAGGGCGTGCATCCAGCGCCAGCCTTCATGGACCAGGATGCTGCTGTCCAGATATTGCGGGTCGAACACCTGGAAGAAGCGCTGGGCACGGCCTTCCTGGCTGACCAGGGTACCGTCACCCTCGGCGAACGAGGCGGCCGGCAGCACCAGGTGGGCGCGGTCGACGGTGGCGGTTTTGGAGTGGTCGGCAACGATCACCACCTTGGCCGCAGCCAGGGCTGCGTCGACCTTGGCGGCCGGTACGCGGGCGTACAGGTCGTTTTCCAGCACCACGATGGCATCGGCCTTGCCGCTGATGACCGCATCCAGCGCGGCATCGACCGACTCGCCACCGAGCATGGCCAGGCCAAGGCTGTTGGCCTCAGGTACCACCAGGCTCAGCGAGCCGTTTTTCTCGCGCAGCTTCAGGGCCTTGGCGATGTTAGCGGCGGCTTCGATCAGCGCTGGGTCGGCCAGCGACGTACCGGCAACGACCAGTGGGCGCTTGGCGGCGACCAGGGCGTCGGCGATGCGCTGGGCCAGGGCCTTGGCTTCGTCGTCCAGGCCGGCGACGGCAGGGGCGCTCGGGTCGATGGCGTGGGCCACGGCGAAACCGATGCGGGCCAGGTCGGCCGGCGCGGCGTGTACGCATTCTTCGGCGACGTCGTCCAGCTTGGTTTCAGCCAGGGACGCGATGAACAGTGGGTACAGCGCGTGCTGGCCAATGTTCTTCACAGCAGCGTCGAGCCAAGGCTGCACTTTCATCGCTTCGGCCATGGCCTCGGCCTTGCCTTTGGTGGCCTGGCGCACGGCCAGGGCAACGCGGGCAGCGGTCTGGGTCAGGTCTTCACCGAGCACGAACACGGCGTCGTGGTCTTCGATGTCGCGCAGGGTCGGTACTGGCAGCGGGCTGTTGTTCAGTATGTTCAGGGCCAGGCGTACGCGGGCCAGTTCGCCCGCTTCCATGCCCGAGTAGAAGTAGTCGGCACCGACCAGCTCACGCAGGCCGTAGTTACTTTCGAGGCTGGCGCGTGGCGAGCCGATACCGACGATGGTACGGCCGCGCAGCAGGTCGGCGGCCTTGTCCAGGGCGGCGTCCAGACCCAGCTTGGTGCCGTCGGCCAGTTGTGGCTGACGTGGGCGGTCCTTGCGGTTGACGTAGCCGTAGCCGAAGCGGCCGCGGTCGCACAGGAAGTACTGGTTGACCGAACCGTTGAAGCGGTTTTCGATACGGCGCAGTTCGCCGTAGCGCTCACCCGGGCTGATGTTGCAGCCGCTGGAGCAGCCATGGCAGATGCTTGGGGCGAACTGCATGTCCCACTTGCGGTTGTAGCGCTCGGAGTGGGTCTTGTCGGTGAACACGCCGGTCGGGCAGACCTCGGTCAGGTTGCCGGAGAACTCGCTTTCCAGCACACCGTCTTCGACGCGGCCGAAGTACACGTTGTCGTGGGCGCCGTATACGCCCAGGTCGGTACCACCTGCGTAGTCCTTGTAATAGCGCACGCAGCGGTAGCAGGCGATGCAGCGGTTCATCTCATGGGCGATGAACGGGCCGAGGTCCTGGTTCTGGTGGGTACGCTTGGTGAAACGGTAGCGGCGCTCGTTGTGGCCGGTCATTACCGTCATGTCCTGCAGGTGGCAGTGACCGCCTTCCTCGCACACCGGGCAGTCGTGCGGGTGGTTGGTCATCAGCCATTCGACGACGCTGGCGCGGAACGCCTTCGACTCTTCGTCGTCAATGGAGATCCAGGTGCCGTCGGAAGCAGGGGTCATGCAGGACATGACGATACGACCACGGGTGTCGTTCTCGTCGGTGTACTGCTTGACTGCGCACTGCCGGCAGGCGCCAACGCTACCAAGCGCCGGGTGCCAGCAGAAATAAGGGATGTCGAGGCCGAGCGACAGACAGGCCTGTAACAGGTTGTCTGCACCGTTGACTTCGAGCGCTTTGCCGTCTACGTGGATAGTGGCCATTGTTCAAAGTTCTTCGTTGGCCCGCGTGAGCGGGCGTGGCTAATGGAAATCGGTGAGCTTGCGACACGCCTCGATTGCTCGGGCCTGCCGGTAAGCTGGCGAGTGGCACGGACCACCCGCCTAATCATCTTGTTATGCGCCGACCACGATCGGCCCGGCCTGGATGGGCTTCGCCAGGTCGGGGCGCAGGGTTGCAGCGCTTTCTGGCGCCACACCGGCCTCGAACTCCGAGCGGAAGTATTTGATGGCACTGCCCAGCGGCTCGACGGCACCCGGTGCGTGAGCACAGAAGGTACGGCCTGGGCCGAGGAAGTTGACCAGCCCCAGCAGCGTCTCGATGTCTTCGGCACGGCCCTGGCCTCTTTCCAGTGCGCGCAGCATCTTCACGCTCCACGGCAGGCCATCACGGCATGGTGTGCACCAGCCGCACGATTCGCGGGCGAAGAACTCTTCCATGTTGCGCAGCAGCGACACCATGTTGATGCTGTCGTCGACCGCCATGGCCAGGCCAGTACCCATACGGGTGCCGACCTTGGCGATGCCACCGGCGTACATTTGCGCATCGAGGTGCTCAGGCAGCAGGAAGCCGGTACCGGCGCCGCCTGGCTGCCAGCACTTGAGCTTGAAGCCATCGCGCATGCCACCGGCGTAGTCTTCGAACAACTCGCGCGCGGTAACGCCAAATGGCAGTTCCCACAGGCCTGGGTTCTTTACCTTGCCGGAGAAGCCCATCAGCTTGGTGCCATGGTCTTCGCTGCCTTCGCGTGCCAGCGACTTGTACCAGTCGTTGCCGTTGGCGACGATGGCCGGGACATTGCACAGGGTTTCGACGTTGTTCACGCACGTCGGCTTGCCCCACACGCCAACGGCGGCAGGGAAGGGCGGCTTGGAGCGCGGGTTGGCGCGGCGGCCTTCCAGCGAGTTGATCAGCGCGGTTTCTTCACCGCAGATGTAGCGGCCGGCGCCGGTGTGCACGAACAGCTCGAAATCGAAACCGCTGCCCAGGATATTCTTGCCCAGCAGGCCGGCGGCCTTGGCTTCATCGATGGCGCGGTTGAGGTTCTTCGCTGCGGTGGTGTATTCGCCACGCAGGAAGATGTAGCCGCGGTAGGCCTTCAGGGCGCGGGCGCTGATCAGCATGCCCTCGACCAGCAGATGGGGCTGTTGCTCCATCAGCATGCGGTCCTTCCAGGTGTTCGGCTCCATTTCGTCCGCGTTGCACAGCAGGTAGCGGATGTTCATGGATTCGTCTTTGGGCATCAGGCCCCACTTCACGCCAGTGGGGAAGCCTGCGCCGCCACGGCCCTTGAGGCCCGAGTCCTTGACCGCCTGTACGATATCGTCCTGCGACATTTGCGCCAGGGCCTTGCGGGCTGCGGCATAGCCGATTTTCGATTCGTACTCGGCCAGCCATACTGGCTCGCCATCGTCACGCAGGCGCCAGGTCAGCGGGTGGGTTTCGGCCGAGCGCGCGATGCGGTTGGCCGGGCCGAAGGAAGTAATGGTCATACGTAACCCTCCAGCAGTTTGGAAACGCCAGCCGGCTGTACGTCGCCAAAGGTGTCATCGTCGATCATCAGTGCCGGTGCCTTGTCGCAGTTGCCCAGGCAGCACACGGGCAGCAGGGTGAAACGACCGTCGGCGGTGGTCTGGCCCAGGCCGATGCCCAACTCGCTCTGGATCTGGCTGACGACCGACTCATGGCCGCCGATGTAGCAGACCATGCTGTCACACACGCGGATGATGTGGCGGCCGACCGGCTGGCGGAAGATCTGACTGTAGAAGGTGGCGACACCCTCGACGTCGCTGGCCGGAATGCCCAGCACTTCGCCAATGGCGTAGATGGCGCCGTCCGGCACCCAGCCACGTTCCTTCTGGACGATCTTCAGGGCTTCGATGGACGCCGCGCGCGGGTCCTCGTAGTGATGCATTTCGTGCTCGATGGCCGAGCGCTCGGTTTCGCTCAGGGCGAAACGGTCTGTCTGGATAAGCGTGCTGTTCATGCTTAGCGGTCCACGTCAGCCATAACGAAGTCGATACTGCCCAGGTACGCAATGAGGTCGGCGACCATGCTGCCTTTGATCACCGAAGGGATCTGCTGCAGGTGCGGGTAGCTCGGGGTGCGGATCCGGGTGCGGTAGCTCATGGTGCCGCCATCGCTCGTCAGGTAGTAACTGTTGATGCCCTTGGTCGCTTCGATCATCTGGAACGACTCGTTGGCCGGCATGACCGGGCCCCACGAGACTTGCAGGAAGTGCGTGATCAGGGTTTCGATGTGCTGCAGGGTGCGCTCTTTCGGCGGCGGCGTGGTCAGCGGGTGATCCGCCTTGTACGGGCCTTCCGGCATGTTGCGCAGGCACTGGTCGATGATGCGGATACTCTGACGCATCTCCTCGACACGGACCATGCAGCGATCGTAGGCATCGCCGTTGTGGGCCAGCGGTACTTCGAACTCGAAGTTTTCGTAGCCGGAGTAAGGGCGGGCTTTACGCAGGTCGAAGTTGCAACCGGTGGCACGCAAGCCGGCACCGGTGGTGCCCCATTCCAGCGCTTCCTTGGTGTTGTACGCGGCAACGCCGATGGTACGGCCCTTGAGGATGCTGTTTTGCAGGGCGGCCTTGGTGTATTCGTCGAGGCGCTTGGGCAGCCATTCGACGAAGTCCTTGACCAGCTTGTCCCAGCCGCGTGGCAGGTCGTGGGCGACGCCACCGATGCGGTACCAGGCCGGGTGCAGGCGGAAACCGGTGATCGCTTCGATCACGGTGTAGGCGCGCTGGCGGTCGGTGAAGGTGAAGAACACCGGGGTCATGGCGCCGACGTCCTGGATGTAGGTACCCAGGAACAGCAGGTGGCTGGTGATGCGGAAGAACTCGGCCAGCATGATGCGAATCACGTCGACCTTCTGCGGCACCTTGATGCCGGCCAGCTTCTCCACCGCAAGCACGTACGGCAGGTTGTTCATCACCCCACCGAGGTAATCGATACGGTCGGTATAGGGGATGAAGCTGTGCCAGGACTGGCGCTCGGCCATTTTTTCGGCGCCACGGTGGTGGTAGCCGATGTCCGGTACGCAGTCGACGATTTCTTCACCGTCCAGCTGCAGGACGATACGGAACGCACCGTGCGCCGAAGGGTGGTTGGGGCCGAGGTTGAGGAACATGTAGTCCTCGTTGGCGCCCTGACGCTTCATGCCCCAGGCTTCCGGGTTGAAGCGAGCCGATTCCTCTTCAAGCTGCTGCTTGGCCAGGGTCAGGCTGTAGGGGTCGAACTCGGTCGCACGGGCAGGGTAGTCCTTGCGCAGCGGGTGACCTTCCCAGGTTGGCGGCATCATGATGCGGCTGAGGTGCGGGTGGCCGGCAAAGTCGATGCCGAACATGTCCCAGACTTCGCGCTCGTACCAGTTGGCGTTTGGCCAGATGCCTGTCACGGTCGGCAGGTTCAGGTCGCCTTCGCTGAGCGACACCTTGATCATCACGTCGCTGTTACGCTCGATCGACAACAGGTGGTAGAACACGCTGAAATCGGCGGCTGGCAGGCCACGGCGCTGGGTGCGCAGGCGCTCGTCGACGCCATGCAGGTCGTACAGCATGCTGTAAGGCTTGGCGACGCCGCGCAGGAAGCTGAGCACCTCTTTGAGCTGGGCGCGTTTTACCCACAGCACGGGCATGCCGGTGCGGGTTTCCTGGGCGACGAATGCGTCGGCGCCAAAACGGTTGTTCAGTTCGACGACCACATCCTGGTCGTCAGCCTTGTAGGGCGGAATGAAAATAGCGTTGTCCGCTGTCATGGTCTCGGTCGCTTTGGGTCAACGTTAAGAATGAAGCCAGGCCGCCGGCTCCTTCGGGAGCGGGCGGCAGGTCGCTGGATCAGACTTCGTCGGGGCTGCGCAGGTTGGTTACTGCAATGCGCTGCTCACGACGCAGGTCTTTCTGGGCTGGCATCTCGGCACGGTAAATACCTTGATCACCAACAACCCAGGAAAGCGGGCGTCGTTCTTGGCCGATCGACTCCTGCAACAGCATCAAGCCTTGCAGGAAAGCCTCAGGGCGTGGCGGGCAGCCAGGCACATAGACGTCCACGGGGAGGAACTTGTCGACCCCCTGAACGACCGAGTAGATGTCGTACATGCCGCCGGAGTTGGCGCACGAACCCATGGAGATGACCCATTTCGGCTCGAGCATCTGCTCGTACAGGCGCTGGATGATCGGCGCCATTTTGACGAAGCAGGTACCGGCAATGACCATGAAGTCGGCCTGACGCGGCGAGGCCCGGATGACTTCGGCGCCGAAGCGGGCGATGTCGTGGGGTGCCGTGAAGGCCGTGGTCATTTCCACGTAGCAGCAGGACAGGCCGAAGTTGTACGGCCAGAGGGAGTTCTTGCGACCCCAGTTGACCGCACCACGCAGCACATCTTCGAGTTTCCCCATGTAGATGTTCTTGTGGACCTGGTCCTCTAGCAGTTGATCGGTGACGGTTTCCCGTTCACCGACCGGGTACTGCTCATTGGGCGCATCCGGATCGATTCTGGTGAGATTGTATTGCATGCCAAAGCCTCATTGTTTCAGCTTCGCTTGCCGCTTGCGGCGACCTTCGGGAGCCCAATCAAGTGCCCCGACGCGCCATAGGTAGACAAGACCTGCCAACAGAATTGCTATGAAAACGAGTGCTTCGACGAATCCGGTCCAGCCGCTTTCGCGGACGGACACAGACCATGCAAAGAGAAAGAGGGCTTCGATATCGAAGATCACGAACAGCATCGCGACCAGATAGAATTTGGCGGACAGGCGCAGGCGGGCGCTGCCGACGGGCAGCATGCCGGATTCGAAGGGTTCGTTCTTGGCGCGGCCCCAAGCCTTGCTACCGAGCAGGCTGGACAGGCCGAGCATGAAGGCGCACAGGCCGACGACACCCAGGAGGAAGATGGCAAAGCCCCAGTTGTGGGCGATGAGTCCTGCCGAATCGGACATGCTAGAAATCCTTATACAGAGACCCAGCTCTGCAGTCTGAAATAAGTGTAGAGCGGCGACTTGGCGTCGCACATGCAGTGACCAAATGTCGCAGCCGAATCAATCCCGCTGATTTTATGGGTAAACCTGGTGCAAGTAAAATTTCTGTCGCAAATTTATTCGTAGGATTAAGTACAAAAACCGTTCGTAACTGGCTGAGGGCCTTGAGATTCGGGCATTACGCGCGGTTTTGTTAATTATGTTTCTTGCAGCGGGTAACGAATTGTAAGTCCTGTAATGATAATTAGTATCATTTGAGTTGCTGCCGTTGAATTTGGCTGTTCTGTGCCTTGTAAAGTTCATCTGGCGACTCCCCCTACTTGCAATTGCAAAAAAACCCTTGTTCTAGCAGCTCTCGGTCCTGCGCGCACCGCTCTGGGTCAATACTTTATCGGTTGAGCGATGACCGACTGATGAAGCGATGGCCCATTGGCCGAGCCAGTAGGCGAGGATGATCAGGTACGGTGCGGCGGCGAACGGGCTGACGAAGCGGTCGATGCCGATCAGGCTGTCGGAGAACACGAACAGGCCGGCACCCAGTGCTGCCACTCCCCCGCAGGCCAGTGCGCGCCAGAGCATGGCGCTGATGGCCAGGGCGTAGAGCGCTACCGGGATCAGCAACGGGCCGAGGCCGTGGCTGGCCAGTACACCGAGCAGCGCGATGCCCGTGATTGCGCTGAAGATCAGTGCGGGCAGGGCGGGGCGCAGGGTAATGCCGCAATAGCCGCGCAGGTAAGCAAGGTGGGCACAAAGGAAAGCAGCCAAGCCGAACACGAACAGGTCGGCGGGGATGGCCAGCAGGATGTCGCCGAGTACCGAGAAGGCCAGGCCGATCGAGATCCATGTGCGATAAGGCGAAACCGGGGTGCTGCGCAGCCAGGCAATCAAGGCCAGCACCGGGATGGGTTTGGTCATGAGGGCGAGCAGGGTGTTGTCGCTGGCCAGTGCATATATATAGAGGGCAGCGGCGGTCAGGGCGAGAATCATCAGGTGGCTTGGACGAGGCATGGGCGGTCCTTGCTGCTGGGCTGCCACAAGCATAGCCCTGATCCGGGGTTTTGCTGCGGCCTGTGCCGGCCCTTTTGCGGGTAAACCCGTTCCTGCAGCGGCCTGCGCCCAATCGCCGATGTGTGTCTCCTTCCGATTAGTGTAGGAGCGGGTTTACCCGCGAATACGATAGCGGCGGCAACGGTGAACGGCTGGTAAAAATTGGCCAGCAGGCCCGGCTCTTTCTCGGGTAAAAACAAAGGCCCGGAGCTTTCACAAGCCCCGGGCCTTTGTTCAACCGCAACCCACTATCAGTGGAACTGCTCTTCCTCGGTCGAACCGGTCAGCGCAGTCACCGACGAAGCGCCACCCTGGATCACGGTGGTCATGTCGTCGAAGTAGCCAGTGCCCACTTCCTGCTGGTGCGCCACGAAGGTGTAGCCCTTGCTGGCGTCAGCGAATTCCTGCTCCTGCAGCTTCACGTAGGCGGTCATGTCGTTGCGGGCGTAGTCGTGCGCCAGGTTGAACATGCCGTGCCACATGTTGTGGATGCCGGCCAGGGTGATGAACTGATGCTTGTAACCCATGGCCGACAATTCGCGCTGGAACTTGGCGATGGTGGCGTCGTCCAGGTTTTTCTTCCAGTTGAAGGAAGGCGAGCAGTTGTACGACAGGATCTGGTCCGGGTACTCCTTCTTGATCGCCTCGGCGAAGCGACGGGCTTCGTCCAGGTCCGGCTTGGCGGTTTCACACCAGATCAGGTCGGCGTACGGGGCGTAGGCCAGGCCGCGGGCAATGGCTTGGTCGAGGCCGGCGCGTACCTTGTAGAAGCCTTCACGGGTGCGCTCGCCAATCACGAACGGCTGGTCGTACGGGTCGCAGTCGCTGGTCAGCAGGTCGGCGGCGTTGGCGTCGGTGCGGGCCAGGATGATGGTCGGCACACCCGACACGTCAGCGGCCAGGCGCGCTGCTACCAGCTTCTGTACGGCTTCCTGGGTCGGTACCAGCACCTTGCCGCCCATGTGGCCGCATTTTTTAACCGAGGCCAGCTGGTCTTCGAAGTGCACGCCGGCGGCGCCTGCTTCGATCATGTTCTTCATCAGCTCGTAGGCATTCAATACGCCGCCAAAACCGGCTTCGGCGTCGGCCACGATGGGCGCGAAGTAGTCGATGTAGCCTTCGTCGCCCGGGTTCTTGCCGGCTTTCCACTGGATCTGGTCGGCACGGCGGAACGCGTTGTTGATGCGCTTGACCACGGTCGGTACCGAATCGACCGGGTACAGCGACTGGTCAGGGTACATCGACTCGGCCGAGTTGTTGTCGGCGGCAACCTGCCAGCCGGACAGGTAGATGGCCTGGATACCGGCCTTGACCTGTTGTACAGCCTGGCCGCCAGTCAGGGCGCCCATGCAGTTGACGAAATCTTTGTCGGGGCGGAAGGACGGGTGAGCACCTTCGGTAACCAGCTTCCACAGTTTTTCTGCACCCTGGCGGGCAAAGGTGTGCTCAGGTTGCACGGAGCCACGCAGGCGAACGACATCAGCGGCGGTGTAGGTACGGGTCACGCCTTTCCAGCGCGGGTTCTCGGCCCAGTCTTTCTCGAGGGCTGCAATTTGCTGTTCGCGTGTCAGTGCCATGGAAATAAACCTCGTCGCATCGATCTTGGGTTAATTGTGCTGATGCTCTGGGCAGATCAGGTGCCTGGCGGCTGTCCTGTTCGCAGGCTTGCGGCGGCGAACGCGAAGGCTCGAAGGGGAAGGTTGGGCAGGCCAGGCGAAGGTGCGCTCCGGCAGGTCGGCTCGTGGTTGCCTTGCTGCGGTGCTACGCGATTGCCAGTACTGCGGTGATGCGCTTCCGTCCCTCGGGACAACTTCTTCGTTGCAGTCGCAATCCCGTCGAACCGCCTTGTGGGCCGTATAGACACGAGGCGCCTCCTGGGGTGGAAGGAGCGCGCCCCGAAGGCCCTTGCCAGGGCCCCTGATTAGCGGGAGCGAGGCCATCATGCCCTTGGGAAAAAGACCCTGTCAAATGTTTTGTAGTGCTTTTTTGTCCTTACTACATCTTTGGTCTAATGCGACTTGGCAGTCAGTTTCAAGGCCTTTGGTCGAAGCCTTGAATTGCCTGGGATCAGTCGACAAGGTCGACTTTGACCCGCAATGTCATGTTTTCACCCCGTTGGGTGCCGTACGTATGGCTTGACGCGCTGCGGTCGGCTTGGCTCTGCTGGTTGAACCCCGCTAGGGTGATCCACTCGCCGAGCTTGCCAGTGACTGTCGTGTCGGTACTTTGTACTTTCACTACATCTGCACGTTCATGGCTGATGCGGTCATTATTGCTGCTTATTTGCAGACGAACCGTTTCGCCGCTCAGGCTCGGGGTTACGTAGAAGCCTTGGGTCACGTTGCGGTATTCGGTGTTGCTCTGAATGCGCCCATAGCCGTCTGTGCTGGTGCTGGTAATGGGGATGCTCTGGCCTACCTGGATCAGTGCCGGTTGCCCTTCGCTGGCTTGTACCTGCTGCATGCCGCCGTCGCGGTTGCTGGTGCCGTAGTGAATGACGCGTGCGTTGCCGCGGTTGTCCTGGAAATTGCTGTCGTTGTTGTCGACGCTGATCAGCAGGCGCTTGGGCGCGGTATCCAGCTGTTGCAGCAGGGCGCGCAGGTCGTCGATGCGCTCGGGGCTGGCGTTGACGATCAGTTTGTTCTCGAAGGCGCTGACCGTTCCGTCCTTGCCGATGAAGGCCTGCAGGGCGGGCAGCAGTTCGGCACTGCTGCGATGCTGAAGTGGCACCACCTCGGTGGCGGCATGGGCGGTGAGGCTGGCGACCAGCAACAGGGAGGCGAAAAGGGGGCGTAGCGGCATGTCCATGATCTCCGCAGGTGGAACCAACATGATGGCAAATTTGCTGACTTTTTGCCGGATCTGGATCACGTCGGCACGGTGGCAGACAGTCGTATTATCCTGATTTATCTTGTAGGCTATAAATTATAGTAGGCAAGATAAATGAGGTTAATTGCATGTCTCCCGTTCGCCCGCTCCTACGCCGTAATCAGTTGGCCAACGCACTGGCCCAAGACTTGGCCGGCGAGTCGTTGGTCGATTACAGCTCGGGCATGTTCCTGGCCGCGCCCCGGCGTACGGGCAAGAGCACCTTCCTCAACAACGACTTCATACCGGAATGCGTACAGCGCGGCTGGCTACCGGTTTACGTCGACCTGTGGTCGGATCGCGACGCCGCCCCTGCGCAGCTCATCAGTGGCGCCATCGGTACTGCGCTGGCCAGATTCGAAGGTGCGCTGGCCAGGACCGCGAAAAAGGCCGGTATCGACAAGATCAACCTGCTGCGCACCCTGAGCTGGGATTTCACCCGCCCGCAATTGCCTGCGGGTACTACCCTGGCCCAGGCGCTTGCCGTGTTGCATCAAGTCTCAGGGCAGTTGGTAGTGCTGATCATCGACGAGGCTCAGCACGCCCTAAACAGCGAAGATGGCCTTAATGCGATGTTCGCGCTGAAAGCCGCGCGTGACCACCTTAACCGTGGCGACCGTCCGGACGGCTTGCGCCTGGTGTTCACGGGCTCTAGTCGCGACAAGCTGGCCAACCTGGTACTCAAGAGCAAGCAGCCATTCTTTGGTGCCAGCATCACACCCTTTCCGTTGCTGGGGCGTGAATATGTCGAATTCATCACCGCCTTGTGGAACCGTCGCCTGGCCGACAGTAACCAGTTCAAGGTAGAGGACCTGGCATACGCGTTCGAATTGGTCGGCCGGCGCCCGGAAATGCTCAACAAACTGTTGGCCGAAGTTAGCGTCGGCCTGGGTGAGGCGGGCAACCTGGGTGAACTGCTGCGCAATGGGGCGCTGAACCATCAAGCCGGGGTGTGGAGTGACTACGAAAGCGCTTGGAACGAACTTACGCCGTTGCAGCAGGCCGTGCTAGAGGTCATGGCCGAGCGCACGCTGGGCCGGCAGCCGTTTTCCCCGTTTACCGAGCAAACCTTGGTTGAGGTCAGCCGCAAGCTGGAGCAGGCCCAGGCGGTAGCCAACGTCAACACGGCAAACGTACAGAAGGCCCTTGATGCCCTGCGCGACAAGGAGCTGGTGTGGAAGGCCAATCGTGGCGAGTACGCGTTGGAGGATACTTCCATGGCCGAATGGCTCGCCCGCGACCAGGCAGTTGCCAGCCACAGGTGAACCTTTGAGGTGCCCCGTAAGTCGCACTCACAGGGAGCGCGTGGGGTGATTGCATGAACGGTGTCCTGATCTTGCTGTTGTGGCTTTGCAGTCTTGGTGCACAGGCTGCAGCGGACACGCTGCGCATCAAGCAGCTACAGCGTTGCGGCGACTTGTTCAGCGATAGCCAGCAGCAGTGGTGCCTGCGTACCGAGGGGCTCGGGGTAAACCTGCCAACGGTATGGTTGGGCGGTGTGCGGCTGTCAGAAGCCAATGTCGGGCGGCAAGGTGACCGGCTGACGCTGAAACTGGCGAGAGAAGCCCAGCGCAGTGCCCCGCTCTGGCTGGCCGATGGCGGCCGCACCAGCAACCCGGTATGGCTGACCCGCCAACGCAGTCATGTGATCGCCGCAGGGCCCGATGAAGTGGCGAAGAACATGGACGGCCTGACCACTTATGTCGATCTGGTCAGCCTGTTGATCGAAGAAAAATACGACGGCCTCGGCGAGGCGCGGCGCATCGCCGGTAAATACGGCGCCCAGGTTGTCGGTGCCATTCCGCCGTTGAATGTCTACCAGCTGCGCTTGCCGGTAGATGACCTGGTGCAGCGCGATGCGATGGTCCTGCGCATGGGCAGTGAAGTCAGCGTGGATGCCGTGATTGTCGAAGAGTCCGGCCCCGAGCGGGGGGAGGAGGGCAAAGGGCGCAGCACCCAAGCCATCGACCAGGCGGACGAATGGGCCGCCAACCGCTTCATGGACGCGCTGTATTTCTACCGGCGCCGGATTGCCGCATCTGGCTTGCCGGTGAAGCCCGTGCGGGTCGGGGTAATCGAACGTGAAGTGGACTTCGACGCCCCAAGGTTCAGCCATTATCGAGGGGGCTGCGAACGAAGCCAGACATGCCTCTACGCTCGCGACGGTAATCGCCAGGCAAGCCACGGCAGCCATGTTGCAGGCATTCTCGCTGCGCAGGGTGAGGGCTTTTTGCAGGGGTTGGGCAAGCACAGCCCTGGCTTCGAGGTGGTGGTAGAGCGCAACTCGGATGCCGGTATCACCGCCAACATCGCTGCCTCGGTGAACCTGGTCGAAGATGGCGTGCGGGTGCTGAACTGGAGCTGGGGCATTCACCGGGTCGGGGCACGCAATGTGAAGGGTGATGAGGTCGACTCGCTGGTGCGCTCCGGGCTGGCAATGAGCGGCTACGAGGAGTTGCTTGAGGAGTTCTTCCTCTGGCTGCGCAAGGCGCACCCTGAGGTGGTGGTGGTGAATTCGGCGGGCAATGGTGCGTCCTGGTCGGGGACCGATGAATATCGCCTGCCTTCGTCGTTCATCACCGAACAATTGCTGGTGGTGGGCGGGCATCAGCGCAGTGACAAGGCTACGGCAGTTGAAGCCCACGATCATGTGCGCAAGCGTCACAGTTCCAATATCGACATGCGCGTGGATGTCAGTGCTGCTGCCTGCATACGCCCGGTTTCTGCCGAGGCTGCGCATTGTGGCACGTCGTACGCGACACCTTTGGTGACTGCCACTGTGGCGACGATGCTGTCAATCAACCCGGCACTTACCCCGGAACAGGTGCGCATGCTGTTGCGGCGCAGTGCCTTGACCCTGGGCGCCGAACAGGATTTCGAAGCGATGGATGCCGAAGACCTGACGGCGCCGATCCTGCCCTCGGAGCGTGGCGGCCGCCTGAACGACCCGGACCTGGGGCGTTCGGCGCGCCTGGACATGCAGCGTGCGCTGGACCTGGCCGTGCAGAGCCTTGAACGTGTGCGTTGAGCAGTGGCCGCTGTCAGACAAATTCCGTAACATCGCGCCCCTCGTTTTTCTAACGTCCGTCAGGACTGCACCACAGGAAGCCCATGAAGCCCGCCCGACTACGCGCCGACTTGCTCGCCGGCCTTACCACCTCGTTCGCCTTGGTCCCCGAGTGCATCGCCTTTGCCCTGGTGGCCCATCTCAACCCGCTGATGGGCCTGTATGGTGCGTTCATCATTTGTACCCTGACGGCGCTGTTCGGCGGGCGGCCGGGGATGATCTCAGGCGCTGCCGGCTCGATGGCGGTGGTGATCGTCGCCTTGGTGGTGCAGCACGGCGTGCAGTACCTGCTGGCCACGGTGTTGCTGGGCGGTGTGGTCATGATTCTGTTCGGCCTGCTGCGCCTGGGCAAACTGGTGCGCCTGGTGCCATACCCGGTCATGCTTGGCTTCGTAAACGGCCTGGCCATCGTCATCGCCATGGCTCAGCTTGAGCATTTCAAGGACGGCGAACACTGGCTCAGTGGCACGCCGCTGTACCTGATGATCGGCCTGGTGGCGCTGACCATGGCGGTGGTTTATGTGCTGCCCAAACTGACCCGTGCGGTGCCGCCGGCCTTGGTGGCGATCCTCGGTGTTGGCCTGCTGGTGTACATGCTCGGGCTACCTACCCGCACCCTGGGCGACATGGCGCACATCGCCGGTGGCCTGCCGGGGCTGGCGCTGCCGGATGTGCCCTGGAATCTGGAAACCCTGAAAATCATCGCGCCTTACGCGGTGCTGATGGCCATGGTCGGCCTGCTGGAAACCCTGCTCACCCTCAACCTGACCGACGAAATCACCGAGAGCCGTGGCTTCCCGGACCGCGAGTGTGTGGCATTGGGCGCTGCGAACATGGTGTCGGGCCTGTGCGGCGGCATGGGCGGCTGCGCGATGATCGGGCAGACGGTGATCAACCTCAGTTCCAATGGCCGGGGCCGGTTGTCGGGGGTAGTGGCCGGGGTGATGATTCTGCTGTTCGTGCTGTTCCTGTCGCCGCTGATCGAGCGTATTCCACTGGCGGCGCTGGTCGGGGTGATGTTCGTGGTGGCTCAGCAGACCTTTGCCTGGGCGTCGTTGCGGGTGTTGCACAAGGTGCCGGTGAATGATGTGCTGGCGATCGTTGCGGTGACCGTGGTCACGGTGCTCACCGACCTGGCCATGGCAGTGCTGTTCGGTATCATCATCGCGGCGCTCAACTTTGCCTGGCAGCATGCGCGGGAGCTGTATGCCGACACCCATGAGGACGCGGAGGGCGGCAAGCGTTATCAACTGCATGGCACGCTGTTCTTTGCCTCGACCACCTCGTTCCTCAACCAGTTCGACACGGCCGGGGACCCGGCCCAGGTCACGCTGGATTGCCAGCATTTGAGCTTTGTCGATTATTCGGCCGTTGCGGCGCTGAAAACCCTGCGCGAGCGCTATGCCAAGGCGGGCAAGCATTTGCGCGTGGTGCATTTGTCGGAGCGGTGCAAGAAGCTGTTGAAGCGGGCGGGCGAGCAGCATTGAAAACTGTTGCTGCCTGTGCCGGCCTCTTCGCGGGTAAACCCGCTCCTACGAGGGGGCGCATACCCCTGTAGGAGCGGGTTTACCCGCGAAGAGGCCGGCACAGGAGAACCGCTTACTCCCCGCGGCTCTTCTTGACGATGCCATCGGCAATGCTCGCCGGGGCCTCGGCATAGCGGGTGAACTCCATCGAGAAGCTGGCCCGGCCCTGTGTCATCGAACGCATCGAGGTGGCGTAGCCGAACATTTCACCCAACGGCACTTCGGCACGTATCACCTTGCCAGCCGGTGTTTCATCACCGTCCTGGATCATACCGCGACGTCTGCTCAAGTCGCCAAGGATGTCACCCTGATATTCCTCGGGCGTCACCACCTCTACCTTCATCACCGGCTCCAGCAGCACTGCGCCGCCTTTCTGCGACAACTGCTTGGTGGCCATTGACGCGGCGATCTTGTAGGCCATCTCGTTGGAGTCGACATCGTGGTACGAGCCGTCGAACACGGCGGCCTTGAGGTTGATCAGGGGGTAGCCGGCAAGCACGCCGTTCTTCATTTGCTCTTCGATACCCTTCTGGATTGCCGGGATGTACTCGCGGGGTACCACGCCGCCGACGATCTCGTTGATGAACTCCAGGCCTTCTTTGCCTTCATCACCGGGGGCGAAACGGATCCAGCAATGGCCGTATTGGCCACGGCCACCGGACTGGCGCACGAAACGCCCCTCGATCTCGCAGGTATTGCGGATTTTTTCCCGGTAGGCCACCTGCGGCTTGCCGATGTTGGCCTCGACGTTGAACTCGCGGCGCATGCGGTCGACGATGATGTCCAGGTGCAGCTCGCCCATGCCCGAGATGATGGTCTGGCCAGTCTCTTCATCGGTACGCACGCGGAATGAGGGGTCTTCCTGGGCCAGCTTGCCCAGCGCGATCCCCATTTTTTCCTGGTCGGCCTTGGTTCTCGGCTCTACCGCGACGGAAATCACCGGGTCGGGGAAGTCCATGCGTTCGAGGATGATCGGTTTGTCCATGTCGCACAGGGTGTCGCCGGTGGTCACGTCCTTCATGCCGATCAGTGCGGCGATGTCGCCTGCGCACACGTCCTTGATTTCGGCACGCTGGTTGGCGTGCATCTGCACCATGCGGCCGATGCGTTCCTTCTTGCCTTTGACCGAGTTGAGTACCGCATTGCCTGAACTGAGGACGCCGGAATAAACGCGGGCGAAGGTGAGGGTGCCGACGAACGGGTCGGTGGCGATCTTGAAAGCCAGTGCCGAGAACGGCTCTTTGTCGTCGGCGTGCCGTTCCAGGTGCTTTTCTTCATCATCCGGGTCGGTGCCGCGGATGGCAGGAATTTCCGAGGGGGCGGGCAGGTAATCGATTACCGCATCGAGCATCAGCGGCACACCCTTGTTCTTGAAAGAGGAGCCGAGGATGGTCGGCACGATTTCGTTAGCGATGGTGCGTTTACGCAATCCGGCCTTGATCTCTTCGACGCTCAGCTCTTCGCCTTCGAGAAACTTGTTGAGCAGTTCGTCATTGGCCTCGGCGGCGGCTTCTATCATGTGCGCGCGCCATTCGTCAGCAAGTTTCTGCAGATCGGCGGGAATATCTTCTTCACGGTAACTGGTGCCCTGGTCGGCATCGTTCCAGTAAATGGCCTTCATCTTCACCAGGTCGATCTGGCCCATGAAGTTTTCTTCGCTGCCGATGGCCAGCTGGATGGGTACCGGGTGGTGCCCCAGGCGCTGATCGATCTGCTTGACCACGCGCAGGAAGTCGGCCCCCTGGCGGTCCATCTTGTTGATGTAGGCCAAGCGTGGCACGTGGTACTTGTTGGCTTGGCGCCAGACTGTCTCTGACTGCGGCTCGACGCCGTCAGCGCCGCTGAATACCACGACCGCGCCATCAAGCACGCGTAGTGAGCGCTCCACCTCGATGGTGAAATCGACGTGGCCTGGGGTGTCGATGATGTTGAAACGGTACTTGTGGGCGAACTGCTTGGTCGAGCCTTGCCAGAACGCTGTGGTCGCCGCCGAGGTGATGGTGATGCCGCGTTCCTGCTCCTGGGCCATCCAGTCCATGGTCGCCGCGCCATCGTGCACTTCGCCCATCTTGTGGTTGACCCCGGTATAGAACAGGATCCGCTCGGTGGTCGTGGTCTTGCCGGCATCAACGTGGGCGACGATGCCGATATTGCGGTACAGCTCGATGGGCGTTGTGCGGGCCATGGCGGACTACCTGTGGGTGGACGGATTCCACCAAGTTAGCAGACCGGTGGAATCCTGCCCTGCCACCGGGCCGTCAGTCGGTCTGGGCTTGCAGCATCCACTGGCCATCCACTTCACGGGCCAGGCCGCTGGCTGGCAGCAAGGCCAGCAGGCGCGTGTGCAGGGCGGCCTCGGTGAAGGTCTTGAGGGTGGTCAGGTCCAGCGCGCCGACCAGGTTGAGATCAGCCTTGGTGTACGACAGCCAGGCTTTTTTCAACACTTGGGCGACGTCGCTGCCAGCGGTGCTGGCGAACCGGCGGTGCCACTGGCGGCCTTCGAAGGTGAAGTTGTGCGCGTGGCTGTAGGTGCTTTGGTCGGCACCTTCTACGCAGCGGTGGCAGCGGCATGGGCCCTCGCCGAAGGCGTTGCGCAGGTAGCTGTTGAAGTCCACGACGGGCTTGAGGGACAGGCGTTTGTCGACTTCGAACAGGTCGGCGATCAGGGGTTCTTCGGCGCTCACTCGGGATCCTCGTGTGGGGTGGCGTGCATCGGCGGGCACCCTAACAGATCGGGGCATTCAGATCACCTGTTGCAGGTGCCTGCATACCCCAAGCAACATGCAATCCCTGGGGGGGGCGGGCATGCCCGCGAACAGGCCAGTAGAGACAACAGAGACGGCCTGCCGTACTCTACGCGCCCGTACGCCTATACACCCACCGAGGTAACCCCGTTTGAGCATCAAGTACCCGTACATCGCCACCGTGACCATCAGCGCCGAAGACCGTGGCGGAGATACCGAAGCCTCGGAAAACCCCAAGATGCGCGTGGGCCTGGAAGCGGTGACCGAAACCCTGAAGAAGGTGCATTTCGTCGGTACGCTCGCGGCCCCAGAGAAACCGGCCACGCACATTTGCGTGACCCTGGAGAACGGCCTGACCTATTACGGCCCGATCGTCAACGGCCATGCCGAACTTGAAGGCGGCTGGATCGCCTTCGAGTCCGACATGCTTACCCCGGAAGAGCTCGGCCTGTAAGCCTCAGTTCAGTTCTGCCAGGCACTGCTCGAGGATATCCAGCCCTTCCTCGAGCACCTCGGCCTCGATGGTCAACGGTGCCAGCAGGCGAATGATGTGCCGCGCCTTGCCGCTCGGCATCAGCAGCAGGCCCTTGGTGCGGGCCGCTTCCATCACCTTGGCCAGTTGTGCCGGTGCCGGACTGCCATCGGCATTGGCGAACTCGATCCCTCGCATGGCGCCCACGCCGGTCAGGCGGCCGATGTACGGGCTCAGGCCCGAAGCCTTCCAGCGCTCATGACGGCTGACGATGGCCTGTTCCTGCCGTTCCCCCCAGGTTGCAACGTTTTCGTCGGTCATCTGCGCCAGGCTGGCCAAGGCCGCCGCACAGGCAATCGGGTTGCCCGAATAGGTGCCACCCAGGCCGCCCTTGGGCAGCGCCGCCATCAATTCCTTGCGTCCGACCACTGCACCCAGCGGCATACCGCCAGCGATGCTTTTGGCCAGCAGCAGCAGGTCGGGCTCGATACCCAGGCGCGGAAACGCGAAGCGCTGGCCGGTGCGGCCGAAGCCCGACTGGATCTCGTCGATGATGATCAGGATGCCACGCTCGTCGCAGAAGCGGCGCAGGGCCTGGGCGAAGACTGGGTCCAAGGCAAGGAAGCCGCCTTCACCCTGCACCGGCTCGAAGATGAACGCCGCGACGTCCTCCACCGCCAGCTCGACGCTGAACAGACGCTCCATGGCCTTGAGCGCCTGCTCGCAGGTAACCCCGGTATCCGCGCTGGGGTAGGGCAGGTGATACACCGGCCCGGGCAGTTCGCCGACCCGCTGCTTGTAGGGGGCAACCTTGCCATTGAGGTTCAGGGTGGCCAGGGTGCGCCCATGGAAGCCGCCGTCGAAAGCGATGATGGCACGTTTGCCGGTGGCGCCACGGGCCACTTTCAGGGCGTTTTCCGCCGCTTCTGCGCCGCTGTTGGTGAGCATGCCGGCCAGTGGGTAGCTGACTGGCACAAACTGGCTCAGTTGCTCCATCAGGGCCAGGTACGGGCCGTGAGGGGCGGCGTTGAAGGCGTAGTGGGTCAGGCGGGTGGCCTGAGCCTGGATGGCCTCGACTACAGCGGGGTTGCAGTGGCCCAGGTTGAGCACGCCGATACCGCCGACGAAGTCGATGTAACGTTTGCCGTCAGTGTCCCAGACTTCGGCATTACGGCCATGGGAAAGTGTGATCGGGTGAACGATGGCAATGGATTGGCTGATACTTTCCTGGTTCATGGGGGCACGCGGACCTTGTTCGAGTTTCTTATTATCCAAGCGTGTCGTCGGGTTATTCCGCAAACGAATTATTCGATTGCGGTCATTCCATGGATTCGTGATCTGGGCGGTTTTTTGGGTTGGCTGTGCCGGCCTCTTCGCGGGCAAGCCCGCTCCTGCCAGAGGCCGGGGCAGGTCAAATCAATCGCCTTCAGCCACCCGTTCCCGGATCCACTGCACGAAGGCCCTGATCTTGGGCACTTCGGCCGCATGCTCGGCATGCGCAATGAAGTGCCTCCCGTTGCTTGCCACAGGGTGGTCCCAGGCCACCACCAGCTTGCCTTCGCTCAGCTCCTCGGCCACCAGATAGCGGGGAATCAGGGCTATGCCGCAGCCGGAGATGGCCGCGCGGATACACAGGTAGAACGTGTCGAAGCGCGGCCCGTGGTAGCTGTTCTGGCTATGTAACCCAAGCCCCAGGAACCACTCATGCCAGGCTTCCGGCCGCGACACGCATTGCAACAGGCGGTGCTCAGTCAATGCCTGGGCGCTGTCGAAACGGTGGCTGGCCAGCAGTTGCGGGCTGCACACCGGCACCACTTCTTCGCTGAACAACTCGATGCAGGTCGCCCCGGGCCAGGTGCCCTGGCCGAAGAAAAAGGCGACGTCCGCCTTGGCCTGTACCAGGTCGAATGGCTCCAGCTCGTTGCGCACATCCAGGTGAATGCGTGGGTAGCGGTCACCAAAACCCTTGAGCCTGGGGACCAGCCAGCGGGCGCCGAAGGTCGGCTGGGTGGCGATGCGCAGCACTTCGGTTTCGTCGCCGTAGCTGAGGATGTAGCGGCTGGATATGTCGATCTGGGTGAGGATCTTGTTCACTTCGGTGAGGTATAGCGCGCCGGCCGGGGTCAGGTGCAGGCGCCGGCGAATGCGCTGGAACAGCGAGTGCGAGAGCATGTCCTCAAGCTGCGCGACCTGCTTGCTGACGGCGCTCTGGGTCAGGTGCAGTTCCTGGGCCGCGCGGGTGAAGCTGAGGTGGCGAGCGGCCGCTTCGAAGCACTGAAGGGCGGTGGTCGAAGGCATCAGGCGTTTGGACATGACGGGCGAATACCGAGCAAAAAAGGAAGGAGTTCATTCCGTAAAGGAATTATGTGGTTCGAAAAGGTCGTTTGTTGACCCCGGCCTATAGATTAATACTGACCTGGATCAACGATTACAACCGGTCATGCGAAGAGGAGGTCAATACCCGCTTCGGTCATCTGCAAAACAACAACAACACACATCAGAAATTTATAAGAATTCTGCTCAGACCTTCAGCCGCTTTGCTGCGGCCGACCCATTCGAGGGTTCTTCATGGCTTCGCAAGACAACAAGAAACAGCGCTCACTGCAGCACGGCCTGACTTCCCGTCAGGTTTCCATGATCTCCATTGCCGGCATCATCGGCGCCGGGCTGTTCATCGGGTCCTCCAACGCCATCGCCACCGCCGGCCCGGCCATCCTCATCTCCTACGCAATGACTGGCCTGCTGGTATTGCTGGTGATGCGCATGCTGGGTGAAATGGCCATCGCAAACCCCAACAGCGGCTCTTTTTCCACCTACGCCTCGGAGGCCATCGGGCCTTGGGCGGGCTTTACCATTGGCTGGCTGTACTGGTGGTTCTGGGTGTTGATCATTCCGGTGGAAGCCATTGCCGGTGCTGACATCCTGCATGCCTACTTCCCTGGCGTGCCGTCCTGGCTGTTCGCCTTCCTGATCATGCTGGTGCTGTCGGGCACCAACCTGGTCAGCGTGAAGAACTTCGGTGCTTTCGAGTACTGGTTCGCGTTGGTCAAGGTGGTCGCGATCATTGGCTTCATCGGGGTGTGCACCTTGGCGGTGTTCGGCTTCTGGCCGCTGGCCGAGGTCTCCGGGGTCAGCCGGCTGTGGGACAGCGGTGGTTTCATGCCCAATGGTTTCGGGACGGTGCTTGGGGGCGTGCTGATCACCATCTTCTCGTTCTTCGGTGCCGAAATTGTCACCATCGCGGCTGACGAAACCGCCAACCCGAAAGACAAGATTCGCCGCGCCACCAACCTGGTGGTGTACCGCATTGCCATTTTCTATCTGGCGTCGATCTTCCTGGTGGTGTCGCTGGTGGCCTGGAACGACCCCGGGCTGAAAGCGGTAGGGTCGTTCCAGCGTGTACTGGAAGTGCTCAACGTGCCGGGCGCCAAGTTGCTGGTTGACCTGGTGGTGCTGGTGGCGGTGACAAGTTGCATGAACTCGGGGCTCTACACGGCGTCTCGCATGCTCTATTCGCTTGGCGCGCGTGGTCAGGCGCTGAGCGTGACCAAGCGCATCTCCGGTTCCGGCGTGCCGACCGTGGCGGTGATCTTCTCCACCCTGGCGGGCTTCGCTGGCTGCTTCGTCAACTATGTGTTCCCGGGCAAGGTGTTTGGCTTCTTGCTGTCGACCACCGGCGCCATCGCTTTGCTGGTGTACCTGGTCATTGCCGTGTCGCAGCTGCGCATGCGTGCCCGTGCCGAGCGTGAAGGGCGCCCGCTGGAACTGAAGATGTGGCTGTTCCCATGGCTGACCTGGTTGGTGATCGGCACCATCGTCATGGTGCTGGGCTACATGCTGTTCAGCGATGCCTACCGCTATGAGACGCTGATGACTGCCGGGGTGACCGCGTTCATCCTGCTGGTTTCGCTGACCCAACGGCGTGCGAAGATGGTTGCCCAGACGGCCTGATGTTTCTGCTTTAATGGGGGCGTTGCGCGCCCCCATTCCAACAAGCACAGGATGCGTATGACTGATCACACACTTTCCCTTCAAGCCCTCGCGGCCCCTGAGGGTACCTGCTATGGCTGCGGCTGTTCCCACCCCAGTGGCCTGCACCTGCAAAGCCACTGGGACGCGGACGGTGTTCACCTGGTGTGCCGGCACTCGCCCGACAGCACCTTCATTGGCTGGCCTGGCCTGGTTTACGGTGGCCTGCTGGCGATGCTGGTCGACTGCCACTCCAACTGGACGGCGATGGCCTACCACTACCGTAACGAAGGCCGAGAACCGGGCAGCCTGCCGCGTATCGACTGCGTTACCGGTACGCTCAACCTGACCTACCTGAAACCTACGCCGATGGGCGTCGAGCTGTTGCTCAAGGCGCGTGTCGAAGGCGACGTGGGGCGCAAGAGCCGTGTCATCTGCGAAGTCTGGGCAGAGGATGTACTGACTGTGACCGCCGACTCCGTGTTTGTCCGCGTCGATACCGAAAAGCTCAAGCTCAAGGCCCACGGCCAGGCCTGAGCTGCCAACGCTGATGAGTGGTCGGTGATGGTCAGTGGCTGGGGATGTCTCTAGAGTGACAGGTTCATTCCCTTGGCAAGGTTGATCATGACCGAACTCAGTGCTTTCCCCATTACCCGCAAATGGCCCGCCAAACATCCCGAACGCCTGCAGTTGTACTCGCTGCCGACGCCCAACGGGGTGAAGGTGTCGATCATGCTTGAAGAGATTGGCTTGGCTTACGAGGCGCACAAGGTCAGCTTCGACAACGATGACCAAATGAGCCCCGAGTTCATCTCGCTCAGCGCGAACAACAAGATCCCCGCCATCCTCGACCCGAACGGCCCGGGCGGTCAGCCGCTGCCGCTGTTCGAGTCGGGGGCGATCTTGCAGTACCTGGCGGAGAAGAGCGGCCAGCTGCTCAGCCAGGACCCCGCCCAGCGCTACCAGACCCTGCAGTGGCTGATGTTCCAGATGGGCGGCATCGGGCCGATGTTCGGCCAGGTCGGGTTCTTCCATTTCTTTGCTGGCAAGGAATATGAAGACAAGCGCCCGCGCGACCGCTATGTCAACGAGTCCAAGCGGCTGCTGGGCGTGCTGGATCGGCATTTGAAAGGTCGGCAGTGGATGGCTGAGGAATACAGCATCGCCGACATCGCCATCTTCCCTTGGGTGCGTAACCTGGTGGAGCGCTACAACGCCCGTGACCTGGTGGGCTTCGACCAGTTCAAGGAAGTGCAGCGCGTGCTGGCGAATTTCCTCGAACGGCCAGCCGTGCAGCGTGGCCTGAAAATCCCGGGCTGATCAACCAGTGCAGGGACAACTGCCTTGCGCAAACTTCGAAAGGCCTGGACGGTCGCCCGTAGGAGCGGGTTTACCCGCGAAAGGGTCGGCCCTGCTGGCCAATTTTCACCCGCCGTTCACCGTTGCCGCCGCTACCGTATTCGCGGGTAAACCCGCTCCTACACCTGATCGGGGGTGGACACATGTCGGTGATTGGGCACAGGCCGTCGTGTAGGAGCGGGTTTACCCGCGAAGAGGCCGGGCCTGCTGGCCAATTACCACCCGCCGTTCACCGTTGCCGCCGCTACCGTATTCGCGGGTAAACCCGCTCCTACAGAAGGCGGCGTACGGGTTCAGAAGATGTGGTTCAGCAACCAGTACAGGCTGCCAGCCAACAGCATTGCCGCTGGCAGGGTCAGCACCCAGGCCATCAGCAGATTGAACAAAGTGCGTTTCTGAATCCCCGACCCATTGGCGACCATGGCGCCGGCCACCCCCGAACTCAGCACATGCGTGGTCGACACCGGCAGCCCGAACATATCCGCCGCGCCAATAGTGCACATCGCCACCACTTCGGCCGATGCGCCTTGGGCATAGCTGAGGTGGGTCTTGCCGATCTTCTCGCCAACGGTGACCACAATACGTCGCCAGCCAACCATGGTCCCCAGCCCCAGCGCGATGGCTACAGCCACCTTCACCCACAGCGGAATATAGCGGGTGGCGTCGTCCAGCTGGGTCTTGAACCGCTGCACATGGCTGCGGGTGTCGGCATCGAATGTCACCAGGTGGTTTTTCTCCATGAGGCGGATGGCTTCACTGGTCAGGTACATGTCATTGCGCACGTTGGCCATGGCTTCAGCCGGTACGCGCTTGAGCGAGCCATAGCCTTTGACCTCTTCGCCGATCATCCCGGTCAGCGCCGCCAATGCCGGTACCAGGTGCGGGCTGGCCTTGGGCTCGGCAATGAACAGGGTCAGTACCTGGCGCGGGTCAGCCGGGGCCGCTTGCGGATCGCTGCGTACCAGTGCCTGGCGGGTCACCTCGGCGACAGCGGAAAACTGCAGGGCCTGCCCGTTGGGCATGGTCTTGTTCAGCGCATAAGCCATCGGCAGGGTGCCGACCAGAATCAGCATGATCAGCCCCATGCCTTTCTGGCCATCGTTGGAGCCGTGGGCAAAAGATACCCCCGTGCAGGTCAGAATCAGTATGCTGCGGATCCACCACGGTGGTGGCGTTTGGCCTTCCGGTGCCTGGTAAAGCGCCTTGCGTTTGACCAGCGCGCGCAGGGCCAGCAGCAGCAGGGCTGCGCAAGCAAAACCAATCAGCGGAGAGAACAGCAGGGCATAACCCACCTTGCTGGCCTGGGCCCAGTCCACGCCGCTGGTGCCGTCACGCCCATGCATCAGCGCATTGGCCACGCCCACGCCGATGATCGAGCCAATCAGGGTGTGCGAGGACGATGCCGGCAGGCCCAGCCACCAGGTGCCAAGGTTCCAGATGATCGCCGCCAGCAGCAGGGCGAAGACCATGGCGAAGCCGGCCGAAGAACCCACCTGTAGAATCAGTTCAACCGGTAGCAAGGCGATGATGCCGAAGGCCACCGCGCCGCTGGAAAAAAGCACGCCCAGGAAGTTGCACAGCCCAGACCACACCACCGCTATCGGCGCCGGCAACGAATGGGTGTATATCACGGTGGCTACCGCGTTGGCGGTGTCGTGGAAGCCGTTGACGAACTCGAAGCCCAGGGCAATCAGCAGCGCCAGGCCCAGCAGAAGGAACGGTGTAGCCGTGGTGATGACCGTACCGCTTGCGGTCACATCCTGCTTGAGGCTCCAGGCGGTGTAGGCGATACCTGCCAGCAGCAGGCTGAAGAACAACGTTAAGGTGGCACGCCCAGGTTTTTGGGAGAGCTGCGGGCGAGCGTCGTGTTTGGCCAGTAGTGGGCTGCTGGCCACTGACGGGGTTGCCATGGGGGCTCCGGTTGGCATTGGGCGAAAGTGCCGAAGGCCTTGAGCATAGAAACAATTCGTAACCCGGCCGTGACCTCGATCAATGAATTATCTAGGCTCAAGACGGACGGTAATGGCAGGAGACGCCCATGATTCGCTGCAAACGTGTCTATGATGCGGTTGAGGATGAAGATGGCCAGCGTGTACTGGTCGACCGCCTTTGGCCGCGCAACAAGCGCAAGGAAGACCTCCATGGGCAGTGGTTGCGCGAAGTGGCACCTTCGAATGAATTGCGTAAGGCGTTCCACCTGGGAGACGTAGATTTCGCCGGTTTTACCCAGCGTTACCAGCAAGCGCTGGCGGCCCACCCCGAGCACTGGTATCCGCTAATGGACATGGCCAGGAAGGGGACGCTGACATTGCTTTATGCCGGCAAGGACACTGAGCACAACAATGCCCGGGTGCTGGCCGATTGGTTGGAAAACGAACTGGACAGGTGTGGCCCTGGCAGTTCGCCAGTGTGCTATGCCCAATGAGTGCGATGCGATGTCCTTACAGTTGATTCCCGCCAAAGACATCCACTGCACCTTTGCCCGCGATCTCACGCGCCGCGCCATGCTGCCTTACTACCGTGAATACGACCTGCTGTGGATCGAGGAAGCCTTCGATGCAGCCTGGGACTGGCGCGAGCAGTGGCTGGTGATCGAAGGCGACGTCTTGTTGGGTTTTTGCAGCCTCAGCCAGGACCGCCAGGCGCTGTTCATCCGCGAGTTGCACCTGTTGCCTGAGCACCGTGGGCGGGGCGTCGGTAGCTGGGTGCTGGAAGAACTGGCGCTGTGGGCCAGGCAGCGGCGCCTTCCCCTGTTGCGGCTGATGGTGTTCCGCAGCAACCCGGCCCGCCTGCTGTACCAGCGTCATGGCTTCGTCGAAATGGGTGAAGACGAATGCTTTGTGCGGATGCAGCGGGATATCAAATTAGTGGCTAAATGATGGCTTGTCGCGACCGCAGCGTATGGGCATAGTGAATCCATACGTTTACGGCTGCCTGCAGGCGGGTAGACCGTGTTTGAGGATATAAGGGAAAAGGAGAAGCCCCTATGAACGGAATCGGTCCACGGCTGCGGGAAGAGCGTGAGCGGTTGGGTATGACCCAGCGTGTATTTGGCGATATCGGTGGCGTCGAGCCCAATGCTCAGGGCAAGTACGAAAGCGGTGAGCGCACGCCGCGGCTAGATTACCTGGCGGCATTGGCGACCCGGGGCGTGGATGCGTTGTATGTCCTCAGCGGCCTGCGCACCCCGGCAGCGCTCGAAGGTTTGAACGCGGATGAGTCCGGTTTGCTGGGGGCTTTTCGGAAATTGCGGTCGGAAGATCAGGCCGCGCTCTTGCACCTTTTGGGGCGGTTGGCCAACGACGCCACGCCCCGGCAAATAGTGAGGCCTCTCACAGTCGAACGTCAGTCGTTTCTGACGGAAGCAATGCGTTAGGCCCACCGTGAAAAATTTTGTTAAGGTGGCGGGATCCAATCGCCCTGCTGACGAGGTGTGTGCTTGATTAGGGTCTTAGTGGTCGATGATCACGATCTGGTACGAACCGGTATTACACGCATGTTGGCCGACATCGACGGCCTGCAGGTGGTGGGTGAGGGAGATTCCGGCGAGTCGGCGCTGAAACTGGCCCGGGAGCTGAAACCGGACGTTGTGCTGATGGATGTGAAAATGCCCGGCATAGGCGGCTTGGAGGCCACCCGCAAGCTGCTGCGCAGCCATCCTGACATCAAGGTAGTGGCGGTGACGGTGTGCGAGGAAGACCCGTTCCCCACACGCTTGTTGCAGGCCGGCGCTGCCGGCTACCTGACCAAGGGTGCAGGCCTTGACGAAATGGTCCAGGCCATTCGACTGGCCTTTGCCGGCCAGCGCTATATCAGCCCGCAGATCGCCCAGCAGTTGGCGCTGAAACCGTTCCAGCCGCAGGGCTCGCCGTTCGACGCGTTGTCCGAGCGGGAAATCCAGATTGCCCTGATGATTGTCGGCTGCCAGAAAGTGCAGATCATCTCCGACAAGTTGTGCCTCTCGCCCAAGACCGTCAATACTTACCGTTATCGGATCTTTGAAAAACTCTCGGTCACCAGCGACGTTGAACTGACGTTGCTGGCCGTTCGCCACGGTATGGTTGACGCAAGCCTGTAAAACCTCATGTCCCAAGTCTTTGATGCCAGCGCATTCCTGGCGACCTGCAGCGGTCGCCCGGGCGTTTACCGGATGTTCGATGGCGAAGCCCGGCTGCTTTACGTGGGCAAGGCCAAGAACCTGAAGAAACGCTTGGCCAGCTATTTCCGCAAGGCTGGCCTTGCGCCCAAGACCACCGCGCTGGTTGCGCGTATCGCCCAGGTTGAAACCACCATCACCGCCAACGAAACCGAGGCGTTGCTGCTGGAGCAGAACCTGATCAAGGAGTGGCGGCCGCCTTACAACATCCTGCTGCGCGACGATAAGTCCTACCCCTACGTGTTTCTGTCCGATGGCGAGTTCCCGCGCCTGGGCATTCACCGTGGGGCGAAAAAGGCCAAGGGCCGTTACTTTGGCCCGTACCCCAGCGCCGGGGCCATTCGCGAAAGCCTTAGCCTGCTGCAAAAGGCTTTTTCTGTGCGTCAGTGCGAAGATAGCTACTACGCCAACCGCACCCGGCCATGCCTGCAGTACCAGATAAAACGCTGCAAAGCGCCCTGCACCGACCTGGTGACTGCCGAGGAATACGCAGAAGACGTGCGTCATTCGGTGATGTTTCTGGAAGGGCGTAGCCAGCAACTGGGCAATGAGTTGAACGCCGAGATGGAAAAGGCCGCCATGGCGCTCGATTTCGAAAAAGCCGCCGAGTTGCGCGACCAGATCGCCTTGTTGCGCCGCGTGCAGGACCAACAGTACATCGAGGGCGGCAGCGGCGATGTCGACGTCATCGCCGCCTTCGTCAACCCAGGTGGTGCCTGTGTGCACCTGATCAGCGTGCGCGGCGGGCGAGTACTGGGCAGCAAGAACTTCTTCCCGCAGGTGGGCATCGAGGAGGAGGTGGCCGAGGTCATGGCCGCATTCCTTTCCCAGTACTATCTGGGCAACGCAGAGCGCGAGCTGCCCGGCGAGTTGATCGTCAATGTTGTTCACGAAGACTTCAACGCCATCACCGAAGCGCTGCACACGCTGCGTGGCCGCGAACTGACCATCAGCCACCGGGTGCGTGGCACCCGCGCCCGCTGGCAGCAACTGGCCGTGACCAATGCCGAGCAGGCGCTGAATGCCCGCCTGGCCAACCGCCAGCACATGGCTGCTCGCTTCGAAGCCCTGGCCGAAGTGCTGGGCCTGGATGAAGTGCCGCAACGCCTGGAATGCTACGACATAAGCCACTCCAGTGGTGAAGCTACCGTGGCCAGTTGCGTGGTATTCGGCCCCGAAGGGCCGATCAAGTCCGACTACCGCCGCTTCAACATCGAAGGCGTCACCGCAGGTGACGATTACGCGGCCATGCATCAGGCCCTGACCCGCCGCTATGGGCGCATCAAGGACGGCGAGGGCAAGCTGCCCGACGTGCTGCTGGTGGACGGCGGCAAGGGCCAGCTGAACATGGCGCGCGATGTGATGCAGGAGCTGGGCTTCACCGACCTGACCCTGCTGGGTGTGGCCAAGGGTGTCACACGCAAGGCGGGTTTCGAAACCCTGTACCTGAACGATGTCCATCACGAATTTACCCTCAAGGGCGATTCATCGGCGTTGCACCTGATCCAGCAGATCCGCGACGAAGCCCACCGCTTCGCTATCACCGGCCACCGCGCCCGCCGTGGCAAGGCCCGTCGAGTTTCCAGCCTTGAAGATGTGGCCGGGGTAGGGCCCAAGCGCCGCCGCGACCTGCTGAAACATTTCGGCGGCCTGCAGGAGCTCAACCGCGCCAGTATCGATGAAATCGCCAAAGCCCCCGGCATCAGTAAAAAGCTTGCCGAGTCGATTTATGCCAGCCTGCATAGCGAGTAGAATGCCGGGCTCAACTTGCAGCCAGTCGTACCGATGAATATTCCAAACCTGCTCACCGTTCTACGCGTCCTGCTCATTCCGTGCTTCATTCTGCTGTTCTACATGCCCTATCAGTGGAGTTACATGGCCGCCAGCAGTGTATTCGCCGTTGCCGCCGCCACCGATTGGCTGGACGGCTACCTGGCGCGTCGACTGCAGCAGAGCACGCCGTTCGGCGCCTTCCTCGACCCGGTGGCTGACAAGCTGATGGTGGCAGTGGCCCTGGTGCTGCTGGTGCAGACCCACGCCAACTTCTGGCTGACCCTGCCAGCCGCGGTGATCATCGGCCGCGAGATCGTGGTGTCTGCGCTGCGTGAGTGGATGGCTGAGCTAGGGGCGCGGGCGCATGTGGCGGTGTCCAACCTCGGTAAGTGGAAGACTGCGGCGCAGATGCTGGCGCTAGTGATCCTGCTGGGCAACCCACCGGCGGTGACCTTCTGGGTGATCCTGGGCTACGGGCTGCTGCTGGTGGCAGCGGGGCTGACGCTGTGGTCGATGGTGCACTACCTGCTGGCCGCCTGGCCGCACCTGCGCGAAGGTTCGGAAAAAAAATAAAAGTTTTTTGAATCAAGGGGTTGACGCTGTTTTAGAAATCGCTAGAATGGCACCCATCACGACGCGGGAATAGCTCAGTTGGTAGAGCACGACCTTGCCAAGGTCGGGGTCGCGAGTTCGAGTCTCGTTTCCCGCTCCAAATTCGATCCTCAGTGCGTCGCTGGGATCAAAAAGAAGAGGCCTTCAGGGCCTCTTTTTTTATGCCTAAATTTTATATCTCGGCTATTTTGCCCGGTTTCGACCAAACGGTCGCTGGTGTCGTAGTGAAATCGCAAGTTTTTCTGTTCAGGGTCGACGTAGCGCGTCAGTTGACCAGCGACATCAATTTCATAGCGGTCGAACAGGCGGATGTGTCTGTCATGTAAGCAGGAGGCGGTGTAAAACGAAGAGCGAGTCCAGGCACTGCATGACTGTACCCAAGCTATCGCGCAACTGAAGTCGGTCATGCGCACGGTGCATGCTCAGGGGCGGGGACGTACAGCCATGCTGAAGCGCTGTTCAAGCCCAGAACCCAACCAGCACCAACGCCGCCACACCCAGCCCGACCGCAACCGAGCAGCCGCCCAGCGACAGCGCCGCCCGACCTTGCCGATACCAGCCGTCATGGCCCAGTTGCCGTGCCGGCGCCAGCAGGCTGCGCCACCGCAGTTCCGTATCGTGAAACGCCTGCAAGTTCGCCGGATCCGCATCCAGCCAGCGGCGGAAGTCGATACGCTCGCACGCCGTCACCTGCGGGCTCTGCAAGCGCACATACCACTGCCCGGCCACGCTCGCCAGCACATCCCGGCGCGAGCGGCCAGCTTGCAGCGCCTGGTCCATGTTGCGCTCGACACTCGCCAGTGGCAGGTCAAGGCGCACAGCAATGCTGGCGAAGTCCAGCTGATCGAGGCGGTTGAGCAGGAATACTTGCTGTACGCGCCGTGGTAACCGCTTCAGTGCATGCAGCAGGGCATCGTCGGCATCATGCTCGGTAGCAGGAGTGGGGTGCTCAAGGGGCAGCAGCAGACGGGTCATGGACAGCTCCTTGCTCTATAAAGGGGGGGAGGGGGCATCTTCCTTGATGCGGAACCAGAGTAGGCGAAACGAGATTGATTCTCAAGTGCTGATTCCGCAAAGTTTTGTAACGAGCGTTCACGCCCTGAAACACCTTTGCTATCATGCGCGCCATCACGATCTTCATTAGCCTGAAGAGCCAAAAAAAAGACCCGGCAAAAAAGCCGGGTCAAAAACCGTGATTAGCCTGATGAGGAGATAATCTGAGAGCGACCTAAGCTTTCAGGTTATCCAGCGGATCTCGCGATCAGCTGAGTGCAATAATAATCGTTATCATTTGCCAGTCAAATGATTTTTTGCTGATCCGGTAAAAAAGTTGTACCGGCGCGCTTCCTTGTCCCGGCAATCGGGGCTTTTGCCGTTACCTGGCCATCACGTCCTCTCCCTTTTTTTTGTCTATGAACCCGCTCACTCGGTGCGTTTGTGCTCCAGCAGTGCGCGGGCCATGTCCATCATGTGCATCAAAGCGAACGTCAGTTCTCGCTGGCTGCCGTGCTGGTGGGTGGCGGTTTCCTGGGCGGTGGCCGCAGCGCAGCGCAGCAGGGCGATGGCGTGTTCCTGGGCCTGGTCGCCGGTTACGCCTTCGTGCAGGGTCCAGATCCTGTTGTCCAGGGTGGGCCGCGGTGGGTTGGGGTTGAGGTAATAGTCGAGCGCGCGGCGTGCGGCTTCGCTGTCGAGATCTGTTTCGTCGTTTTTCGGTAGTTTCATCCTGATACCTGCCGGAGCCAGTAGGGAAGGGGTCAGGTCGATGGTAATACCTACAGTATTTTTATTCTTCCCGATAAATAATACTGAATGTTTATTGAGCGCTTGAAGGCAGTCCGTATCGTGCCAGCGATGAATATGGATAAATGGATTGCCCTCGTCCGTGACCGGATGGAGGAGCTAGGGCTCACTCAAGAGCAGCTTGCCGAGCGCGTTGGTGTGTCTCAAGGCAGTATCGGTCATTGGGTGAACAAGCGGCGTCAGCCGAAAATCGAATCGATGAACCGCACGTTCGTCGAGATTGGCATGCCTCATTACAACGTCAGCCTGCAGCTGCGCATCCAGGGGCAGGTTGGCGAGGAGCGTAGTGTTTACGAGATAGCGGACGATGATGAACTCGACCTCATGCGATACATCGTTTGCTTCCGTTACCCGGTGCTGGGTTGGAGTGAGTTAGATGCTGCAACGGCTGTAGAGCCTGCTGTTTTCGAGCAGACTGACTACCTGGCACAGGGCAAGGCGTTCTGGCTAACCGTGGAAAACGATGCCATGAGCGCTGTCAGTGGCCGCAGTGTGCCGCAGGGCATGCGGATGCTGGTGGACCCAGGTGTAGAGGCTGAGGCGGGGCGTTTGGTTATCGCTCGTCAGCCGGGCAAGCCGGCGATTTTCCGCGAGCTGGCCGAGGAAGGTGGGCAGCGTTATCTGAAGGCATTGAACAGTAACTACCCGGCGCTGTTGTGCGAAGAGGGTTGCGAATTTCTTGGGGTGGTCGTGCGGGTGCATGGGGCCTTTTGAAAGGGTTTGAGTGGTGGCGGCTACGGTGAACGGCGGGTGGAGATTGGCCAGCAGGCACGGCCTCTTCGCGGGTAAACCCGCTCCTACACGACGGCCTGCGCCCAATCACCAATGTGTGTCCACCCCCGATAGGTGTAGGAGCGGGTTTACCCGCGAATACGGTAGCGGCGGTAACGGTGAACGGCGGGTGGAAATTGGCCAGCAGGCCCGGCCCTTTCGCGGGTAAACCCGCTCCTACGGGCTGTTGCAGGGGCGGCCTTGTGTTGCGTTAGGGCCGCAAAGCGGCCCTCCGGCACCGTTATTCCACCAGTTCGACCAGCACAGTCCCTTCGCTGACCATATCCCCCTCCAGGCAGAACAGCGCCTTCACCGTGCCGGCATGCGGCGCACGAATGCTGTGCTCCATCTTCATGGCCTCCAATACCACCAGCGCAGTACCGGCTTCCACCACCTGCCCAGGTTCGACCAGCACACGCACGATACTGCCGTTCATGGGCGCACCCAGCCCGCCCTGGTGGCTGTGGCTGGCTTCGGCCTCGGCAATCGGGTCGAAGGCTTCGATGGCATGCATTTCGCCATCCCAGTGCAGGTACAGCGTGCCACCCCGACGGATTGCCAGATGCTGGCGACGCACGCCGTTCTGATCATGCACCAACTGCTCACCTTGCAGCTGCCAGGTGGAAGCAGCGCTGCGTTCCAGGGCCACTGCCTGGTCTTGGCCAGCGCTCACCAGATGCAAGCTGCTGCGTGCCGGCAGGCCCAAGCGCAGGCCGTTACGCCCGCCCCAAGGTGAATGGTGGTCGTCTTCGCGCTGATGGACCCCCTGGCCCTGCAGCCACGCCTCCGCCGCTGCTTCCCAGAAGGCTGCCGGTAATGCTTGCGGCGCAGGCAGCAGAACCTGCTGATGACGCGGAATGAAGCCGGTATCCAGCTCCGCCGCAGCAAATGCCGGGTGGGCGAGAATGCGCCGCAGGAAGGCAATGTTGGTCTTCAGCCCGCCAATGGCGAACTCATCGAGCATGGCCAGCAAGCGCAAGCGCGCCTGCTCGCGGTCTTCGCCCCAGGCAATCAGCTTGCCCAGCATCGGGTCGTAGAACGGCGACACCACATCGCCTTCGCTGACCCCGCTGTCCACCCGCCGGCCTTCGCCAGGCGCCGATTCACGGTACAGCGCCAATTTGCCGGTCGCGGGTAAAAAATCATTGGCCGGGTCTTCGGCATACAAGCGTACTTCGATGGCATGGCCGATCAGCGGCACCTGTTCCTGTGTGATCGGCAGGGCTTCGCCACAGGCCACGCGAATTTGCCAGGCAACAAGGTCCAGGCCGGTTATGGCCTCAGTGACCGGGTGTTCCACCTGCAGGCGGGTGTTCATCTCCATGAAGAAGAACTCGCCACGTGCATCAAGCAGAAACTCCACGGTGCCGGCACCCACGTAACCGATAGCCTGGGCGGCACGCACCGCCGCTTCGCCCATGGCCCGGCGCAGTTCGGGCGACAGGCCGGGGGCAGGGGCCTCTTCCACCACCTTCTGATGGCGGCGCTGAATGGAACAGTCGCGTTCGTTAAGGTACAGGCAGTTGCCGTGCTGGTCGGCAAACACCTGGATTTCGACATGGCGCGGCTTGAGCACGTACTTTTCCACCAGCATGCGCGCATCGCCGAACGACGACTGTGCCTCACGCTGGGCCGAGGCCAGGGCGTCGGCCAACTGGCTTTCTTCCTCGACCACTTTCATGCCCTTGCCACCGCCGCCAGCGCTGGCCTTGAGCAGCACCGGGTAGCCGATGCGTTCGGCCGCGGCGCGGAACGTGTCCAGGTCCTGGGCCTCGCCATGGTAGCCCGGAACCAACGGCACGCCGGCTGCCTCCATGAGCGCCTTGGCTGCCGATTTGCTGCCCATGGCGTCGATGGCGCTGGCCGGTGGGCCGAGGAATATCAGCCCGGCCTGCTCGATGGCGCGGGCGAAACCTGCGTTCTCGGACAAGAAACCATAACCTGGGTGAATGGCCTGGGCACCGCTGGCCTTGGCTGCTGCCAGCAGCTTGTCGATCAGCAGGTAGCTTTCGGCGGCCTTGGTGCCACCGAGATCCACGCGGATATCAGCTTCGCGGCTATGCCGGGCGTCACGGTCGGTGGCGCTGTGCACGGCAACAGTGGTCAGGCCCATGGCCTTGGCGGTGCGCATCACCCGGCAGGCGATTTCGCCGCGGTTGGCGACCAGCAGGGTGGTCAAAGCGGGGCGGCTCATGGGCGCGGCTCCTTCTTGTCAACGGTTTGCCAGGCGGGGCGGCGTTTTTCCAGGAAAGCGCGCAGACCCTCCTGGCCTTCGGCGCTGACGCGGATACGGGCGATGGTGTTTTCGCAGTAACGGCGCAGGGCCGGGCTGAGTTCGCCGTCGTCCACTTCGCGCAGCAAGTCCTTGGTGGCGCGCAACGCTTGTGGGCTGTTCTGCAGCAGGTTGCTTACCCAGGCTTCGACGTGGTCGTCCAGTTCGCTGGCCGGGTACACCTCGGCCAGCAGGCCCAGCTCGCGGGCGCGCACGCCAGTGAAACGCTCGGCGGTGAGGGCGTAGCGGCGCGCGGCGCGTTCGCCAATGGCCTTGACCACGAACGGGCTGATCACCGCCGGGGCCAGGCCGATGCGTACTTCCGACAGGCACAGCTGGGCGTCTTCGGCGCCGATGGCCATGTCGCAGCAACTGATCAGGCCCAGCGCGCCGCCGAAGGCTGCGCCTTGCACCACGGCCAGGGTCGGGGCCTTGAGGCGGTGCAGGGCGTACATCAGCTCACCCAGTTCGTGGGCGTCATCCAGGTTGGTATTGAAGTCCAGTTGTGCCGACTGCTGCATCCAGGCCAGGTCGGCACCGGCGCTGAAGTGCCGGCCACGGCCGCGCAGCAGCACAAAGCGCAGGCTGGCGTCTTCGGCCAACTGGTCGATGGCCACGATCAGCTCGCGGATCATCTGCGCATTGAAGGCGTTGTTCTTGTCCTCACGGCTTAACCACAGGGTGGCGAAGCCGCGTGGGTCGCGGATCACTTCGAGGGTGCTGAAATCGCTCATGGGTCACATCCGGAAAATGCCGAAGCGGCTCTGTTCGATCGGCGCGTTCAGCGCGACAGACAACGCCAGGCCGAGGACGTCGCGGGTCTGTGCCGGGTCGATGACGCCGTCGTCCCACAGGCGGGCGCTGGAATAATAGGGGTGGCCCTGACGCTCGTACTGGTCGAGGATCGGCTGCTTGAGCCTGGCTTCGTCTTCGGCACTGAATGGTTGGCCGCTGCGTTCGCTCTGCTCGCGCTTGACCTGGGCCAGCACCCCGGCGGCCTGTTCGGCGCCCATCACGCCAATCCGCGCGTTGGGCCACATCCACAGGAAGCGTGGGTCGTAGGCGCGGCCGCACATGCCGTAGTTGCCGGCGCCAAAGCTGCCGCCGATGATCACCGTGAACTTCGGCACCTGGGCGCAGGCCACGGCGGTGACCAGTTTGGCGCCGTGCTTGGCGATGCCGCCTTCTTCGTATTTCTTTCCGACCATGAAACCGGTGATGTTCTGCAGGAACAGCAAAGGGATGCCACGCTGGCAGGCCAGTTCGATGAAGTGCGCGCCTTTTTGCGCGGCTTCGGCGAACAGGATGCCGTTGTTGGCCAGGATGGCCACCGGGTAGCCATGCAGGTGGGCGAAGCCGCACACCAGGGTGGTGCCGAACAGCGCCTTGAATTCATCGAACACCGAGCCATCGACCAGGCGTGCGATCACCTCGCGCACGTCGAACGGTTGCTTGGCATCGGCCGGAACCACGCCGTACAGCTCGTCGGCCGCATAAAGCGGTGCCACTGGTGCAAACCGCTGCAGCTTGCCGAGCTTGTGCCAGTTGAGGTTGGCCACACTGCGTCGCGCGATGGCCAGGGCGTGTTCGTCGTTGTCGGCATAATGGTCGGCGACGCCGCTGGTACGGCAATGCACATCGGCGCCGCCGAGGTCTTCGGCGCTCACCACTTCGCCGGTGGCGGCTTTCACCAGCGGCGGGCCGGCGAGGAAGATGGTCGCCTGCTGGCGCACCATGATCGCTTCGTCAGCCATGGCCGGCACGTACGCGCCGCCAGCGGTGCACGAGCCCATCACCACGGCGATCTGCGGGATGCCTTGCGCGCTCATGTTGGCCTGGTTGAAGAAGATGCGCCCGAAATGCTCGCGGTCGGGGAACACTTCGTCCTGGCGTGGCAAGTTGGCGCCGCCGGAGTCCACCAGATAGATGCATGGCAGGCGGTTCTGCAGGGCGATGGTTTGCGCACGCAGGTGCTTCTTGACCGTCAGCGGGTAGTACGAACCGCCTTTTACCGTGGCGTCGTTGGCCACGATCATGCATTCCACGCCTTCCACGCGGCCGATGCCGGCGATCACGCCCGCCGCTGGCACGTCTTCGCCGTACACCTCATGGGCCGCCAACTGGCCGATTTCGAGGAACGGCGAGCCCGGGTCCAGCAGGCGATCGATACGCTCGCGCGGCAGCAGTTTGCCACGCGAGGTATGCCGTTCCTGGGCCTTGGGCCCGCCGCCCTGGGCAACCTGGGCGAGCAGGCCGCGCAGGGCCTGGACCTGTTCGAGCATGGCCGCGCTGTTGACGGCAAATTCTGCCGAACGCGGGTTGATCTGGGTGTGCAAGGTAGCCATGTGCGCCCGTCCCTTATGTTCAGCGGGTTTCGTTGAACAGTTCGCGGCCGATCAGCATCCGGCGGATTTCGCTGGTGCCGGCACCGATTTCGTACAGCTTGGCGTCGCGCAACAGGCGGCCAGCGGGGAATTCGTTGATATAGCCGTTGCCACCGAGAATCTGGATCGCCTCCAGAGCCATTTGCGTGGCACGCTCGGCGGTGTACAGGATCACGCCAGCAGCGTCCTTGCGGGTGGTCTCGCCACGGTCGCACGCCTGGGCCACGGCATACAGGTAGGCGCGGCTGGCATTGAGCTGGGTGTACATGTCGGCAATCTTGCCCTGGATCAGCTGGAACTCGCCGATGCTCTGGCCGAATTGCTTGCGGTCGTGGATATACGGCACCACCAGGTCCATGCAGCTTTGCATGATGCCGGTCGGGCCGCCGGACAGCACCACACGTTCGTAGTCCAGGCCGCTCATCAGGACGCGCACACCGCCGTTGAGTTGGCCCAGAATGTTCTCTGCCGGCACTTCCACGCCGTCGAAGAACAGCTCGCAGGTGTTGGACCCGCGCATGCCCAGCTTGTCGAACTTGTTGCTGCGGCTGAAGCCTTTCCAGTCACGCTCGACGATGAACGCGGTGATGCCGTGCGCACCCTTGTCCAGGTCGGTCTTGGCGTAGATCACGTAGGTATTGGCGTCGGGACCGTTGGTGATCCAGGTCTTGCTGCCATTGAGCACGTAGTGATCGCCGCGTTTTTCTGCACGCAGTTTCATAGACACCACGTCGGAGCCGGCATTGGGCTCGCTCATGGCCAAGGCGCCGATGTGCTCGCCGCTGATCAGCTTGGGCAGGTACTTGAGCTTCTGCTCATGGGTGCCGTTGCGGTTGATCTGGTTGACGCACAGGTTGGAATGGGCGCCGTAGGACAGTGCCACCGAGGCTGAGCCACGGCTGATTTCTTCCATCGACACCACATGGGCCAGGTAGCCCAGGCCAGCGCCGCCGTACTCTTCCGGTACGGTGATGCCCAGCAGGCCCATGTCACCGAACTTGCGCCACATGTCGGCGGGGAACAGGTTGTCATGATCGATCTGCGCGGCGCGCGGGGCCAGTTCGGCGGCGACGAAGGTGCGCACCTGGTCGCGGAGCATGTCGATGGTTTCGCCCAAGGCGAAGTTCAGGGAGGGGTAATGCATGCTGGGGCACCTTCTTGTTCTTGAAATTGGGTTACACCATAGCTTGGGATCCAGCCCTGCCCCCTGTGGGAGCGGGCATGCCCGCGAATACGTCAGCAGGGTCACCGTCATTACCTGATCGGTCGCATTCGCGGGCAAGCCCGCTCCCACAGAGGGCGGCGTGGCGCCTCAAGTGGGTGTCGTTCATCACCTTTACGTTAACGTAAACCTGCAGGGAGGCACTGTCAATCCACTCGTCACCTTTACGTAAACGTAAATCTGCGCCAGAGTATTCCCGCTTGCTTCAGCCGTGCCCAAAACAACCACAAGAAGGGACACCCATGAGTCAACCGAGCTATACCCGCGGTCGCCAGGACCGACCCTTGCTGACACAGACCATCGGCCAGGCCTTCGATGCCACCGTGGCCCGCTGTTGCGACAGCGAGGCCCTGGTGTCCCGCCACCAGGGCCTGCGTTACAGCTGGCGGCAGCTGGCCGAGCAGGTCGAAATACACGCCCGCGCCCTGATCGCACTGGGCGTGAACACCGGCGACCGTGTTGGCATCTGGTCGCCCAACTGCGCCCAGTGGTGCATCTTGCAGCTGGCCAGTGCCAAGGTCGGCGCCATCCTGGTCAACATAAACCCGGCCTACCGTGTGGGTGAGCTGGAATACGTGTTGCGCCAGTCCGGCTGCCGCTGGCTGGTCTGCGCTGAAGCCTTCAAGACATCTGATTACCACGCCATGCTGCAGGAGCTGGTGCCTGAGCTGGCCAGCGCCCGGCCTGGTGAGCTGGCCAGTGAATGCCTGCCCCAGTTGCGTGGCGTCATCAGCCTGGCCGCCAACCCGCCTGCCGGTTTCCTGCCCTGGCACGCACTGGCCGAGCGGGCAGGGCAGACGTCTGCCGAAGCCTGCACAGCCCGTCAGCAAAGCCTGCAATTCGACCAGCCGGTAAACATCCAGTACACCTCCGGCACCACCGGTGCGCCCAAAGGTGCCACGCTCAGTCACTACAACATCCTCAACAACGGTTTCATGGTGGGAGAAAGCCTTGGCCTGACAGCCTGCGACCGCATGGTGATCCCGGTGCCGCTGTACCACTGTTTCGGCATGGTCATGGCCAACCTCGGTTGCATCACCCACGGCAGCACCATGATCTACCCCAACGACGCCTTCGACGCCGAGCTCACCCTGCGCGCCGTGGCCGAGGAGCGTGCCAGCATCCTGTACGGCGTGCCGACCATGTTCATCGCGATGCTTGATCACCCCTCGCGTGCGCAGATGGACCTGTCGACCCTGCGCAGCGGCATCATGGCCGGCGCTACCTGCCCGATCGAAGTGATGCGCCGGGTCATCGACCAGATGCACATGGCAGAAGTGCAGATCGCCTACGGCATGACCGAAACCAGCCCGGTGTCACTGCAGACTGGCCCGGACGACGACCTGGAGCTGCGCGTGACCACCGTCGGGCGCACCCAGCCGCAGCTGGAAAACAAACTGGTGGACGCCGATGGCTGCATCGTCCCGCGCGGTGAGATTGGCGAGCTGTGCACCCGCGGCTACAGCGTGATGCTGGGCTACTGGGACAACCCCCAGGCCACGTCGGATGCCATCGACCCGGCTGGCTGGATGCATTCGGGTGACCTGGCGGTGATGGACGAGCAGGGCTATGTGCGCATCGTCGGGCGCAACAAGGACATGATCATTCGCGGCGGCGAGAACATTTATCCGCGTGAGCTGGAAGAGTTTTTCTACACCCACCCGGCGGTGGCCGATGCGCAGGTGATCGGCATTCCGTGTAGCCGCTATGGCGAAGAGATCGTCGCCTGGATCAAGCTGCACCCGGGGCACAGCGCCACGGTCGAGGAGCTGCAGGGCTGGTGCAAGGCACGCATTGCCCACTTCAAGGTGCCGCGGTATATCCGCTTCGTCGACGAGTACCCGATGACAGTGACGGGGAAGGTGCAAAAGTTCCGGATGCGTGAGATCAGTGTGGCGGAGATTGCAGCTGCATCTGCGGGTTGATGTGCTGGCGCGGCCGGCCTCTTCGCGGGTAAACCCGCTCCTACACAGGGACAGCGCCGCATTCAAGGCCGGCACGGTCCCTGTGTAGGAGCGGGTTTACCCGCGAAGAGGCCGGCCCGATCAATGCAAGATCTTCACCTTGCCAAGCACCCGGTCATCCTCAACCTTTCAATGGAGCAGCGGACATTAGCTGTTCACGCCGATGGCGTGGTCTACCCTTAAGCCTTCACCGGTGGCTCCTGGCTCGGCGGGTCGCCCACTGTCGGCGGTACGGTCGGCTTGATCGGCAGCTCGTCCGGGTCTTCTTCCGGTACGGGTGGTGGCAAGCTGGGGTCGTCGATATTGGGATCGGGTGTCTCCGGTGGAATGGGAATGTTCATGGCCTGACCTCGCGTGGGTGGGTGAAGAGGTGCTGTAGGCTCTGACCGCTGGCAGCTGCCGTTCGCTCAATTATTTTGAACCCCGCGCCTGTGCCCGGCTCTGAACCCTTACCGCCACCAGCCTGAGGGAGCAAGGTCGATGTCACGAAACGAGCCCTTTGAAAGCGTGCCCATGGCGAACGATCACCCGGACCAGGCCATTAGCCTTGCCCAGGCGCTGTTGGCGCCACGCATCGTGATCGAAGACACCCAACCCGTGCTCGACGCCGGCAGCTTCGCCGCCAAGGCCGTCAGCGGCCAGCCCGTGACAGTCAGCACCAAGGCGTACAGCGACGGCCACGAACGCCTGGCGGTGATGCTCAACTGGCGCCAGGCCCACAGCAGGCGCTGGCATTGTGTGCCGATGCAGTCGGCGGGCAACGACCTGTGGCAGGCCGAATTCACCCCCACCGAGCTGGGCCCGCACCGGTTCAGTATCGAGGCCTGGATCGACCCGTTTGCCACCTATTGCCACGATCTGGAGAAGAAGTACCACGCCGGCGTCGAGGTCAAACTGGAGCTGGAAGAAGGCCGTTTGATGCTGGGCAAAGGCATCGAGCTGTGCAGCGGCGCCCTGCGCGAGGAGCTCGAGGCAGTGCAGAACCGCCTGGCCACCCTCAGTACCGATGATCAGGTGGCCGTGTTTCTCGACCCGACCACCGCCCGCCTGATGGGCGAAGCCGAACACCGCAGCTACCTGACCCGCAGCCCTGATTTCCCCCTTGATGTCGACCGCCCGGCCGCCCTGTTCGCCAGCTGGTACGAGCTGTTCCCGCGCTCGATTACCGACGACCCGCAGCGTCACGGCACCTTCAACGACGTGCACGAACGGCTGCCGATGATCCGCGACATGGGCTTCGACGTACTGTACTTCCCGCCCATCCACCCCATCGGCATGCAGCATCGCAAGGGCCGCAACAACGCCCTCAAGGCCGAGCCGGGCGACCCGGGCAGCCCTTATGCCATCGGCAGCCCGGAGGGTGGCCACGATGCCATTCACCCGCAACTGGGCAGCCGCGATGACTTCCGTCGACTGGTGGCTGCGGCGGCGGAACACGGCCTGGAAATTGCCCTCGATTTCGCCATCCAGTGCTCTCAGGACCACCCCTGGCTCAAGGAGCACCCGGGCTGGTTCAGCTGGCGCCCGGACGGCACCATCCGCTACGCCGAAAACCCGCCGAAAAAGTACCAGGACATCGTCAACGTCGATTTCTATGCGCCAGAGGCCGTGCCTTCGTTGTGGCTCGCCCTGCGCGATGTGGTGGTCGGCTGGGTCGAGGAGGGCGTCAAGACCTTCCGCGTCGACAACCCGCACACCAAGCCGTTGCCGTTCTGGCAATGGCTGATCGCCAATGTGCGCAGCCAGCACCCCGACGTCATCTTCCTCGCCGAAGCCTTTACCAAACCGGCGATGATGGCGCGCCTGGGCAAGGTCGGCTACGCACAGAGCTATACCTATTTCACCTGGCGTAACCACAAGCAGGAGCTGCGCGAATATTTCGAGCAGCTCAACCAGCCGCCGTGGAGCCAGTGCTACCGGCCCAACTTCTTCGTCAATACACCGGACATCAACCCGTTTTTCCTGCACACCTCAGGCCGCGCAGGTTTCCTTATCCGTGCCGCGCTGGCGACCATGGGCTCAGGCTTGTGGGGCATGTATTCGGGCTTCGAGCTGTGCGAGGGCACGCCGTTGCCGGGCAAGGAGGAGTACCTGGATTCGGAGAAGTACGAAATCCGTCCACGCGATTTCACCCAGCCCGGCAACATCATCGCCGAGATCGCCCAGCTCAACCGTATTCGCCGGCAGAACCGCGCCTTGCAAACCCACCTGGGCGTGGCCTTCTTCAATTGCTGGAACGACAACATTCTGTACTTCGCCAAGCGTACGCCCGAGCGTGACAACTACATCCTGGTGGCCGTCAGCCTCGACCCGCACAACGCCCAGGAGGCGCACTTCGAATTGCCACTGTGGGAGTTGGGGCTGGACGACAACGCCGAAACCCAGGGTGAAGACCTGATGAACGGCCACCGCTGGTCCTGGTACGGCAAGACCCAATGGATGCGCATAGAGCCCTGGCACCTGCCGTTCGGCATCTGGCGCATCGAGAAAGCCCGTTAACAAGGCTCAGACTGTGCCCCCCGTAGGAGCGGGTTTACCCGCGAACACCGGCGAAGCCGGTGCCATGCACCTCGGCACCGCGCTGTCATCTTCGCGGGTAAACCCGCTCCTACGGGGGATCGAGCAAGCTCGGATGTCTGTGCATGCAATTGAAAGGAGTCGCACATGGCCAAGCGTTCCCGCCCGGCAGCCTTCATCGACGACCCGCTGTGGTACAAGGACGCCGTCATCTACCAACTGCACATCAAGTCGTTCTTCGACTCGAACAATGACGGCATCGGCGACTTCGCCGGGCTGATCAGCAAGCTCGACTATATCGCCGAGCTGGGCGTCAACACCCTGTGGCTGCTGCCGTTCTATCCCTCGCCACGCCGTGACGACGGCTACGACATTGCCGAATACAAGGCCGTGCACCCCGACTACGGCAGCATGGCCGACGCCCGCCGTTTCATCGCCGAGGCCCACAAGCGCGGCCTGCGGGTGATCACCGAGCTGGTCATCAACCACACCAGCGACCAGCACCCGTGGTTCCAGCGCGCCCGCCACGCCAAGCGCGGCAGCAAGGCGCGCGAGTTCTACGTGTGGTCGGACGACGACCAGAAGTACGACGGCACGCGCATCATCTTCCTCGACACCGAAAAGTCCAACTGGACCTGGGACCCGGTCGCCGGCCAGTACTTCTGGCACCGGTTCTACTCCCACCAGCCGGACCTCAACTTCGACAACCCGCAGGTGCTCAAGGCGGTGATCGGCGTCATGCGCTTCTGGCTGGACCTGGGTGTAGATGGCCTGCGGCTGGACGCGATCCCTTACCTGATCGAGCGCGACGGCACCAACAACGAAAACCTTGTCGAAACCCACGACGTGCTCAAGGCGATCCGCGCCGAGATCGATGCCAACTACCCCGATCGCATGCTGCTGGCCGAAGCCAACCAGTGGCCGGAAGACACGCGCCCGTACTTCGGCGAGGGCGACGGCGACGAATGCCATATGGCCTTCCACTTTCCGTTGATGCCGCGCATGTACATGGCCTTGGCCATGGAAGACCGCTTCCCTATCACCGACATCCTGCGCCAGACCCCGGAAATCCCGGCCAACTGCCAGTGGGCGATCTTTTTGCGCAACCATGATGAACTGACCTTGGAAATGGTCACCGACCGCGAGCGTGATTACCTGTGGAACTATTACGCCGAAGACCGCCGAGCGCGCATCAACCTAGGCATTCGCCGGCGCCTGGCGCCCCTGCTGCAGCGTGACCGTCGGCGCATAGAGCTGCTGACCAGCCTGCTGTTGTCGATGCCCGGCACGCCAACCCTGTATTACGGCGACGAACTGGGTATGGGCGACAATATCTATCTGGGTGACCGCGATGGCGTTCGCACACCCATGCAGTGGTCGCCAGACCGCAACGGCGGTTTTTCCCGCGCCGACCCGCAGCGCCTGGTGCTGCCGCCGATCATGGACCCGCTCTACGGTTACCAGACCGTCAACGTCGAGGCGCAAAGCCACGATCCGCATTCGCTGCTGAACTGGACCCGGCGCATGCTGGCGGTGCGCAAGCAGCAGAAGGCCTTTGGTCGCGGCAGCCTGCGCACCCTCACACCCAGCAACCGGCGCATCCTTGCCTATATCCGCGAGTACACCGACGCCGACGGCAATACCGAGGTCATCCTCTGCGTGGCCAACGTGTCCCGCGCCGCCCAGGCTGCCGAACTCGAATTGTCACAATACGCCGACAAAGTACCGGTGGAGATGCTGGGTGGCAGCGCGTTCCCGCCAATCGGCCAACTGCCGTTTCTGCTGACCTTGCCACCTTATGCGTTCTACTGGTTCCTGCTGGCCAGCCGCGATCGCATGCCCAGCTGGCACATCCAGCCCACCGAGGGGTTACCCGAATTGACCACATTGGTACTGCGCAAGCGCATGGAAGAACTGCTGCAAGCCCCCGCAAGCGATACGCTGCAAAGCACCATCCTGCCGCAGTACCTGCCCAAGCGCCGCTGGTTCGCCGGCAAGGAAGGGCCGATCGATGCCGTGCGCCTGTGTTACGGCGTGCGTTTCGGCACCGCCACCACGCCGGTGTTGCTCAGCGAAATCGAGGTGCTCAGTGACGGCACGGCCACCCGCTACCAGCTGCCGTTCGGCCTGCTGCGTGAGGAACAGATTCATACCGCGCTGCCGCAGCAGCTGGCGTTGTCGCGGGTGCGCCGTGCCCACCAGGTTGGCTTGATTACAGACGCCTTCGTCCTCGAGCCGTTCATTCACGCCGTGATGCAGGCCTGCCAGGATGGCCTGCGTCTGCCGTGTGGCGACGGTGAGGACGGTGAGGGTGAATTGCGCTTCGAATGCACAGAGCAACTGGCCGGCCTGGCGCTCGACGAGGAGAGCGAAGTGCGCTACCTCAGCGCCGAGCAGTCCAACAGTTCGGTGGTCATCGGCGACCGCGTGGTGCTCAAGCTGATCCGCCGGGTCAACCCGGGTATCCATCCAGAGCTGGAAATGAGTGCCTACCTGACCGCCGCCGGTTTTGCCAATATCTCGCCGCTGCTGGCCTGGGTCAGCCGGGTGGACGAGCAACACGCGCCGCACCTGCTGATGATTGCCCAAGGTTACCTGAGTAACCAGGGCGACGCCTGGGGCTGGACTCAGAACACGCTGGAAAGGGCCATCCGCGACCAGATGGAGCCCACCCGCAACGACGCCGAAGCGCACACTGACGCCCTGGCCGAACTCAGCGGCTTTGCGGCCTTGCTTGGCCAGCGCCTGGGCGAGATGCACCTGCTGCTGGCCGCACCCACCGAAGACCCGGCCTTCCAGCCGCGCCCCAGCGATGCGCAGGACAGCGAGCGCTGGTGTGTACAGATCAGCACTGAACTGACCCACGCCCTCGACCTGCTGGCCCAGCACCGTGACACCTTAGACCGCGACAGCCAGGCCTTGGTCGACGACCTGCAGCAACAGCGTGACGGCCTGGCCCAGCACATCGACACCCTGAGCAAGCAGGCTCAGGGGGGCCTGCTGATGCGTGTACACGGCGACCTGCATCTGGGCCAGGTGCTGGTGGTGCAGGGGGATGCCTACCTCATCGATTTTGAAGGCGAACCCGCCCGGCCCCTTGAAGAGCGCCGGGCAAAACACAGCCCCTACAAGGATGTCAGCGGCGTGCTGCGATCCTTCGACTATGCTGCTGCGATGATCTTGCGCAGCGCGTCTGCGGTGGACCTTTCCGAACCGGCGCGGCAAGCCCGGCAGCGGGTTGCCCGGCAGTACCTGCACCAGTCCCGGCATGCCTTTGTCGAAGCCTATGGCCTGGCCACTGCCGCCATGCCCCACGCCTGGCAGCACGCCGAGGGCGAGCGCGCGGCGCTGGAGCTGTTCTGCCTGGAAAAAGCCGCCTACGAGATTACATACGAAGCCGAAAACCGTCCGAGCTGGCTGGCCGTGCCTTTGCATGGTCTGCATGGACTGATCAGTACCTGGGGAGAGTCAGAATGAACGTTACAACGCGTGAAAACGGTGGCCTTCGGCAACGGGACCTCGACGCCCTGGCCCGCGCCGAACACGCCGATCCTTTTGCGGTACTCGGCCCCCACGGCGACGGCGCAGGCGGGCAGCTGGTCCGCGCCTTTCTGCCCAATGCCCTGAAAGTGCACATTCAGGCCCGGGAGGACGGGCGAGTCCTTGCCGAAATGGAGCAGGGCAGCCTGCCCGGGTTGTTCAGCGCGCACCTCGATAAGGCACAGCCCTATCAGCTTCACATCGTCTGGGCCGGTGGCGAGCAGGTTACCGAAGACCCCTACAGCTTTGGCCCGCAATTGGGAGACATGGACCTTCACTTGTTCGCGGAAGGCAATCACCGCGATTTGTCCGGGCGCTTCGGTGCCCAGCCGACTCAGGTCGATGGCATCGACGGCGTGTGTTTCTCGGTCTGGGCGCCGAATGCCCGGCGGGTGTCGGTGGTGGGTGATTTCAACAACTGGGATGGCCGCCGTCACCCCATGCGCCTGCGCCACGGTGCCGGGGTGTGGGAGCTGTTCATTCCGCGTCTGGGCGTGGGCGAAACCTACAAGTTCGAAGTACTCGGCAAGGACGGCATACTGCCGCTGAAGGCCGACCCGCTGGCCCGTGCCACCGAGCTGCCGCCGAGCACGGCGTCCAAGGTAGCCGGTGAACTCAGCCACGCCTGGCAGGACCATGACTGGATGGCGCAACGCGCCCAGCGCCATGCCTACAACGCGCCGTTGTCGATCTACGAGCTGCACCCAGGGTCATGGCGCTGCGAGCTGGACGAAGCGGGGGAAATCGGGCGTTTCTACAATTGGCGCGAACTGGCCGAGCGGCTGGTGCCCTATGTGCAGGAACTGGGCTTTACCCACATCGAACTGCTGCCGATCATGGAGCACCCGTTCGGCGGCTCCTGGGGCTATCAACCACTGTCGATGTTCGCGCCCACCTCGCGCTATGGCAGTGCCGAGGATTTCGCCGCGTTCATCGACGCCTGCCACCAGGGAGGCATTGGTGTGCTGCTGGACTGGGTGCCGGCGCATTTTCCCACCGACGAACATGGCCTGGCGCGCTTCGATGGCACTGCGCTCTACGAATACGACAACCCCCTGGAGGGCTACCACCAGGACTGGAACACGCTGATCTACAACCTCGGGCGCAATGAAGTGCGCGGCTTCATGATGGCTTCGGCGCTGCACTGGTTGAAGCATTTCCACATCGACGGCCTGCGCGTCGATGCGGTGGCCTCGATGCTGTACCGCGACTACTCGCGCAAGGCTGGCGAATGGGTACCCAACCGCCACGGCGGGCGCGAGAACCTGGAAGCCATCGACTTCATCCGCCACCTTAACGGCGTGGCTGCCCACGAGGCCCCTGGCGCGCTGATCATCGCTGAAGAGTCCACCGCCTGGCCCGGGGTCAGTCAACCTACCCAACAGGGCGGCCTGGGTTTTGCCTACAAGTGGAACATGGGCTGGATGCACGACACCCTGCACTACATTCAGAACGACCCGGTGCACCGCACCTACCACCACAACGAGATGAGCTTCGGGCTGATCTATGCCTATTCCGAGCACTTCATCCTGCCCATTTCCCATGATGAGGTGGTGCACGGCAAGCATTCGCTGATCGACAAGATGCCCGGCGACCGCTGGCAGAAGTTCGCCAATCTGCGCGCCTACCTCACCTTCATGTGGGCACACCCGGGCAAGAAGCTGCTGTTCATGGGCTGCGAGTTCGGCCAGTGGCGTGAGTGGAACCACGACAGCGAACTGGACTGGTACCTGCTGCAGTATCCCGAGCACCAGGGCGTGCAGCGCCTGGTGGGTGACCTCAACCGCCTGTACCGCGAAGTGCCGGCGCTGCACGAGCAGGATTGCCAGCCGCAGGGCTTCCAGTGGCTGATCGGTGACGACGCACAGAACAGCGTGTACGCCTGGCTGCGCTGGAGCAGCAGCGGCGAGCCGGTGCTGGTGGTGGCCAACTTCACCCCGGTACCCCGTGAGGGCTACCGCATTGGCGTGCCGTTCGGCGAGCGTTGGCAGGAGTTGCTGAACAGTGATGCCGAGCTGTATGCCGGGTCGAACGTGGGTAATCTGGGGGCAGTGGCCAGTGAGCCAGTGGCCAGCCACGGGCAGCCATTATCGCTGGCCCTGAACCTGCCGCCGCTGGGGGTGTTGATCATGAAGCCCGCCTGATCGGTTGGCTGTGCTGGCCCCTTCGCGGGTAAACCCGCTCCTACACATACCGCACCCGGCGGTGACCCGTGTAGGAGCGGGTTTACCCGCGAAGAGGCCGGCCCTGCCTACCACCGCATCCGCACCCCAAGGCTGCCGATCAGCCCGTTCAGGTCATTGTCGTCCACATCACTGCTGTAATCGGCGCTGACGAACAAAGCAACCGAAGGCGTCACCCGCGCCACCAGCCCCAAGCCTAACTCCACCGTGGTCGAGTAGCGCGAACTGGAGATCTTGTCGACCTCGTCCAGCTTCACCTCATTGGCATTGCTGAAGTCATACCACACGTTGGTCCGCACATAGGGTTCGATGGGCATGCCGCGCACTTCGTAGCGCCCGGACAACTTGGCACCGACCCGGCCGCTCCAGCTCGGCTGGCTGTCAAAGGCTTGCAAGGTCTCTTCCTGCACCTGGTTGCCAGGGAAGAACTGCTGGTTGATCAACTGTGCCTGGGGCTCGATGACCCAGTTGCCACCCAGGCGGATCGGGTAACCGCCCTCTACCGAGAAGGTCATTGCGTGGCCACTGTCGTCCAGGCGCTGGCCGTTTTCGCCACGGCCCATCACGTCGATCCGCGAGCCCATGGCCACGGCATCCAGGTGCCAACCCTGTTCATGGGTCATGCTCCAGTACACCCCCAGGCTTTCACCGCTCAGGTTCACCGCTTTGCGCTGCTTGTCGCCCAGCAGAGGGCGCGCGCCTTTGAAGCTGCTTTGCAGGTTGTTGTGCCCCACGAAAATCCCAGCGCGGTGCACATCGCCTGCTGCTGTTTCACGCACGAACAGGTCCGGGCCGATCATCAGTTGCTGGCTGGGCGCCTCCAGCTGTGCCGGGGGCAGCGCGCGGCCGCGCGCACTGGTGGGGAAGAACTGCGCCCACTGACTGGCAATCAGGTCGGGTGCCGGCTGCTGGTGGCGTTCGCTCATCTGCTGCGAAAACGCATTGAGGGTGCCCAGACTCAACCCACTGGCACTGAGCGGGTCGAGCGACAGTTGCGCCTCCACGGGTTGCTGCAGAAAGCTGGGGGAGGTGGGGTCACCCTGCAGTTCGTACGCGATCGTTTCCACCGGGGTTGCCAGAAGCAGCGACGTGGAAACCGCGTAGAAAATGCCGTCGAAGCGCAAGGGGTTCGAGTTGCTTTTCATGGCGGATCTCCTTTGTTTTTGTGGTGCAGCCCGAGAGACCTGGCCTGTTGTCACGAGCTGTACGGCAAAAACAGTGGGCGACCCAAACCAGCACGCCAGCTATCGCAAACGCGCACGAAGGCGCGAGCTAGAGGCCCGGCGCAAGTTTTTTACAGCTTGGTACTGTTCAGCTAAGGAGAGGTCGCCGCTTGCGTCAAGAAAGCGTGAAGGAAGTGTTCAAAGTGCGTCGTAACGCTCAACCTGTTGTTTTATCGGTAAAAACAGCAGGGCATAGCGGGGATCGCTATTTGCCGTGCCGTGGCTATGAAGAATGATTGCTAAAGTCGCACTTCAACGGCCAGCGGGAGGTGATCTGACAGGTGTGACCAAGGTTTGTGCCCCAGAATCCGCGGCCCATGGCTTTCGGCATTACGCAGGTAAATGCGGTCCAGTCGCAGCAGTGGCAGGCGGGCAGGATAGGTGCGGGCGAGGTGGCCGTGGTGGCGTTCGAAGGCTTCGTGCAAGTCGCGTTGCAGGCCAAGGGTGCGGTTGCCATGGCTTTTCCAGTCGTTGAAGTCGCCGGCGATGATCACCGGGGCGTTGGCCGGCAGGGCGTCCAGCAGTTTACGCAGCAACTGCAGCTGCTTTTGCCGGTGGCTTTCCAGCAACGACAGGTGCACGCAGACCGCATGCACCTGGCCTTGCCCCGGCACCTCCAGCACACAGTGCAACAGGCCGCGGCGTTCGGGGCCGGTGATCGACACGTCCAGGTTGCGGTGCTCGATGATCGGGTATTTGGACAGCAACGCATTGCCGTGGTGGCCGTCAGGGTAGACCGCGTTGCGGCCATAGGCAAAGTCGCTCCACATGCTGTCGGCGAGGAATTCGTACTGCGAGGTCTGTGGCCAGCCGGGATAGCGCGCGGCGTGGCGGTCGTGGCTGCCTAGCACTTCCTGAAGGAAGACAATGTCGGCCTGGGTGCTGCGCACAGCCTCGCGCAGCTCTGGCAAGATAAAGCGCCGGTTGAAGGCGGTGAAGCCCTTGTGGGTGTTCACCGTCAGTACCCGCAGGCGTTTCACGGCTGGGGCCTGGCTGACGCTGGCGAAACCATTACTGCCGGCTTCGAGGCTCACAAATCCTCCTGAAAGTAACCCTGCCTTACTGTCGCCGCTAAAACCTGTGGCAGCGGGCATGCCCGCTCCCACAGGTATGGCGTAGCGATCAAAACGTAAGACCTGCCTGGGTTATCACGGTTCACTCATCGTCGCGCTGCAACACCATCAGCAGCATCGATCGGCCCTTCACCTCGAAGGTACTGTCGAACTGCAGGTGCTGCCCCTTGCGCAACTCCGGCCGGTCGGTATCGACCAGGCAGCTCCAGTAATCGCCTTCGGGCACGGCCGGCAGCTTGAATGGCACCACGTCATGGTGGGCATTGACGATCAGCAGCACGGTGGCCTCGGCACCTGGCCGGGCAATACCGCTGACCTGTGCCCGACCATCTATCAGCATGCCCAGGCAACGCCCGTGTGGGTCTTCCCATTGCTCAACACTCATCTCGTTGCCATCGGGAGCCAGCCAAGTCACGTCCTTGACCCCAATTGCCTCATTGTAGTCACCCACCAGGAAGCGTGACCGGCGCAGCACCGGGTAGGCCAGGCGCAGGCGGGTCAGGCGTTTGACGAAAGCCAGCAGCTCCTGGCCTTCCTCGTCCAGGTCCCAGTTCACCCAGCCGATCTCGCTGTCCTGGCAGTAGGCATTGTTGTTGCCGTGCTGGGTGCGGCTGAATTCGTCACCTGCAACGATCATTGGCGTGCCCTGGGCCAGCAGCAGGGTGGCGAAGTAGTTGCGCATCTGGCGCATGCGCAGGGCATTGATCCCCGGGTCGTCGGTCGGCCCTTCGACGCCGCAGTTCCAGGACAGGTTGTTGTCGGTGCCGTCCTGGTTATTTTCGTCGTTGTCTTCGTTGTGCTTGTGGTTGTAGGACACCAGGTCGCGCAGGGTGAAACCATCGTGGGCGGTGATGAAGTTGACCGAGGAATAGGGCCGGCGCCCGCGGTTGTTGAACATGTCGCCCGAGGCGGTCAAGCGGGCGGCAAAATCGGCCAACTGGCCTTCGTCACCTTTCCAGAAGGCGCGTGCGGTATCGCGGAAGCGGTCGTTCCATTCCGCCCAGCCCGGGGCGAAGTTGCCTACCTGGTAGCCGCCGGGGCCGCAGTCCCATGGTTCGGCAATCAGCTTGACCTGGCTCAGCATCGGGTCCTGGCGGCAGGCGACCAGGAAGCCATGACGCTCGCTGTAGCCATCGTGGTAACGGCCAAGGATGGTCGCCAGGTCGAAGCGAAAGCCATCCACGTGCATTTCGCCGGCCCAGTAGCGAAGCGAGTCGGTAACCAACTGCAGCACGCAGGGGTGGCTCAGGTCCAGGGTGTTGCCGGTGCCGGAGTCGTTGATGTAGTAGCGCTTGTCGTCCGGCATCAGGCGGTAGTACGAGGCGTTGTCGATGCCGCGCATCGACAGGGTCGGGCCGCGTTCGTTGCCTTCGGCGGTGTGGTTGTAGACCACGTCCAGGATCACCTCGAGCCCGGCGTCGTGCAGGTGCGCGACCATCTCCTTGAACTCGGCGATCTTGCCGCTGGCCAGGTAGCGCGGGTGTGGGGCGAAAAAGGCGATGCTGTTGTAGCCCCAGTAGTTGTTCAGGCCCTTGTCCAGCAGGTGCTGGTCGTTGACGAAGGCGTGAATCGGCAGCAGCTCGATGCTCGACACGCCAAGGTCCTTGATGTGTTTGAGCAACTCGTCGTTGGCCAGGCCTGCGAAGGTGCCGCGCAGTTTTTCAGGCACAGCCGGGTGGCGCATGCTGATGCCGCGGGCATGCGCTTCATAGATGATCGTGCGCTCCCATGGGATCTGCACGCGCTGGTCGCGGCCCCAGGTGAACGCCGGGTCGATGACTTTGCATTTGGGCACGAAAGGCGCGCTGTCGCGCTCGTCGAACGACAGGTCACCGTCGGGGTGGCCGATGGTGTAGCCGAACAGTGCCTCGGACCATTTCAGGCTGCCGACCAGTTGCTTGGCGTACGGGTCGATCAGCAGTTTGTTGGGGTTGAAGCGGTGGCCGTTTTCCGGCTCGTAGGGGCCATACACCCGGTAGCCATAGACCAGGCCGGGGTGAGCGTCGGGGAGGTAGCCATGGTAGATCTCATCGGTGTATTCGGGCAGCTCTATGCGCTCGATTTCCTGTTCGCCGGTGGAGTCGAACAGGCACAGCTCGACCTTGGTGGCGTTGGCCGAGAAGAGGGCGAAGTTGACCCCAAGGCCATCCCAGGTGGCGCCGAGGGGGAAGGGCATGCCTTCGCGGATGCGCGATGGTGCGACCGAGCGGGTTTTCTTTGGGGTGCGGGGGCTCATGACGATCCTCGAGTGGCCGTGATGGAAGGGGAATCGGGCTGTCCTGCATGGGCCTCTTCGCGGGTAAACCCGCTCCTGCATGCACCTGTGATGAACCTGTAGGAGCGGGTTTACCCGCGAAGAGGCCAGGACAGGTTTAACTGGCAGTAGGCTTTTTCACCGCCCGGGGCTTTTTCGCTGCAGCGGGTTTAACCCCCGGCAGGGCAGCCGCCTTGGGTTCGGCAGGCGGCTTCGGCTTGGCCGCTGCTTTCTTGCGCGGGGCTGCCTTGGGCGCCAGCGCTTCGGCCTCGGCCAGCTTGCGGGCCATTTCCCAGTGGCGTTCTTCCTCCCCTACGGGCTTACCTTCGGATTCCCAGATCTGGTAGGCAAATTCGCGAATACGCTTTTCATCGACACTCATCATGACGCTCCTGATGCTCAAGATTTTTGTATCAACACATTGACCGGAAACTCCGCCAGCACGGCGCTCAACGGCAACTCCTTTGAAGAGCTGACCGCCGCACAAGCGAAAAGTCCCGTCGAGTTGGCAGGTGACAAGGCAAACGGCAATACCAGCCGGGTGTCGTCCCAGTTCTGCGCCGGGATCAACGGTGTAGCGGCACCTCCGAGCAGGCTGCTGGCCAGGCGGGGGGCGACGACGATGGCGTGCTCGCCTTCCCCCAGGCGAGCAAAGGCAATGACCTTGTCAGCGTGCCGGCCCTGTACGGTCAGTGGCAGGTAGGCACCGCGGCGGAACAGCTCGGCATGGGCCTGGCGGCAGTCCAGCACGCGGGCGATCAAGGCCTGCTTGACACGGCCGTCACGCCATTGCGCCAGCAGCTCGGCTGCCGGCGTGTCGTCCAGCGTGCGACGCCTCGAAGCGTAGTCCACGGCGCGGCGGTTGTCCGGGTCGACCAGGCTGAAGTCCCAGTATTCGTTACCTTGGTACAGGTCGGGCACACCGGGTGTGGTCATGCGCAACAGGGCCTGGACCAAGCCATTGAGTGCGCCGGGGCAGGCCAGCAGCTGCGCCGCGTCGGCCAGTGACTTGCGCAGTTGCTGGTTCTCGCTGTCCAGCAGCAGGCCGTCGAGGTAATGAGCACAGGCGCCTTCGTAGGCCTCGTTCGGTGCACTCCAGCTACTGCGCAGCTTGCCCTCGCGCAGGGCCTTCTGCTGCCACTGGCGAACACGCTCGGCGTATTGGCGCAGGGCATTGTCGTCGTTCAGGTCGAGGTCCAACGGCCAACTGCCGAGCAGGGTTTGTAGCAGCATCAACTCGTCGCCGGGGCTGGGTGCCAGCCCGTCGTCCAACTGCGCGCGCAGGGGGGCGGCCAGCTCACGCCAGTGCTCCACCCGGCTGGCCAGCCACGTGCCGCGCTCGCTGAGTACAGCCAGGCGTGCCCGCGTGTCTTCGCCGCGCTTGTGGTCGTGGGTGGCGGTGGTCAGCAGGTTGTCGGGGAAATCGCGCAGGCGCCGCTGGGCCTCGTTGTGGAAATGCATGGTCGGGGCGCTGAAGCGCTCGGCCTCGAAACCCACGTCGTTACGCGACAGCAGCCGCGCGCTGCGGTAGAAGGCGGTGTCTTCCACGGCTTTGGCGGCGCTGGGCGCTGTCAGTTGCTGGAAGCGCACGCAGGCGTGGCGCAGTTGCTTGCGGGCGCGCCCCGGTGGTAGATGCCGCCAGGCTTGCCCGCCCAGCCACCGTTCAAGTTGGTCCAGTAGCGGCCAGTCAGCTTCGGCAAGGTCTTGCCGTGCGTTGGTCAGGGCCTGCTGGAAGAACGTTTCGTCCTGCGCCGGGCGCCCGCAGGCATTGAAGTAGGTTCGGTAAACCGGGTAATGCGCCACCAACGCCTGCAAGGCCCGGCGAATCGCGCCCAGGGTCAGGTCACGGGTCATCAGGTCGTTGCGCGCGACCTGCAACAGTGCCTGGGCCACCGATTCGCAGTCACCGGCCAGGCTGGCGTTGAGCACCAGGTGACGGGCCTGGCGCACTTCTTCGGTGAACGCCGGGCGCTCGCTGACGTTGCTCCACAGTTCGCTCAGCGGCGCTTCGCCGGCCGGATCATGCTGCAGCAGCGACACCTGGTTCATGAACTCGTAGCCAGTGGTGCCGTCGGTAAGCCAGTCGCGGTGCAGGTGCTCGTCGGCACCCAGGATCTTTTCCACGTACAGAGGGAAGTGCTCCAGCCCTGCATCCAGCGGCCGCCGCGCCAGCAGGCTATCAACCCGCCGGCGCAGTTTGCGGCAGTAGCCACGCGGGTCGGCAAGGCCGTCTATATGGTCGATGCGCAGGCCGTCCACCAGGCCGCGTTCGATGAGTTCGAACAGCTTGGCATGGGTGGCTTCGAACACCACGGCGCGCTCCACGCGCAGGCCGCCCAATTCGTTGATGTCGAAGAAGCGCCGCCAGTTGATGTCGTCGGCGGCGGTGCGCCAGCTGGCCAGGCGGTAAGTCTGGCGCTCCAGCAGCAGGTGCAGGCGCTTGAAACCGGCCTCGCTGCGGCTGTCGAAGGCCACCAGGGCCGATTCGAGGTCGGCACCTTCGCGCACCAGACGTGCCAGTTCGGCTTGTAGCGGTAGGCTATCGGCCAGCGGGGTGGCCGAGTCGCCCAAAGCAGTGAAACGTTCGGCCAGAGCCTTAAGCGCAGGCTCTGGGCTGAGCGCGAGAATCCAGCCGTAATCGACCGGGCAGATCGGGAAACGATGCGCGTAGTGGGCCACTTGCAGCAGCCCCTGCTGTTTGTCGAACTGCAGCGGTATTTCACCATTCTTGAGCGCCACGCCGTAGTCGCTGCCAAGGAACGGCAACAGCAGTTGCCCGGCCAGCAGCGGGTCGCTGGAGTGCCACTGGATGTCGAAGAACTCGGCATACGGGCTGCGCCGTCCCCAGGCCAGCAGGCTTTGCCACCAGGGGTTGTCGGCACCGCCCACGGCCATGTGGTTGGACACCGTGTCGAGGATCAGCCCCATGCCATGCTGGCGCAGGGCGGCGACCAGGCGCTCCAGCGCGGCCTCGCCGCCCAGCTCCGGGTTGACGCAGGTAGGATCGACCACGTCGTAGCCATGGCGCGAGCCAGCGCGGGCCTTGAGGATGGGCGAGGCATACAGGTGGCTGATGCCCAGCTGGGCGAAATATGGCACCAGCGGTACGGCGTGATCGAGGGTGAAGTCGCTGTGAAATTGCAGGCGCAGGGTCGCGGTCAGTGGCTTCATCGGTCGCGCTCCCACGCCTGTTCACGGGCCTGGGCCAGCAGCTCCAGGCGCCGTGCGGCATCCTCGTCGTCGAGCAGTTCGCGTACGGGGCGGGCAAAGCGCCGCCGCCAGTTGGGATGGCCATTGGTGGTGCCCGGCAGGTTGGGTTGCTCGTCGCAGCCCAGCAGGTCTTCCAGTGGAACCAGCACCAGCGGCGCACGGGTATGGCCAACGAAGCGGATGGCCGCATCGATCAGCGCGTCGTTGTCCTTCAGTTCGCCGTAGTTGGCCTCCAGGATGCGGCGCAGGCCATCGCGTTCTTTCTGACGCTCGTGTCGCCAGTGCAATTCGGCAGCAGCATCAATCAGTTGCAAACGGTGTCTCCAGTCGATGTCGCGGTTTGCCAGCCAGCCTGCCAGTGGCGCCAGGTCGTGGGTGCCGGTTGTGGCCAGGGCATTGTCTGGCCAGTCGAGAATGGGCTTGAACTGGCCCGGCTGGGTCTGCTCGAAGGGCAGCACGCGCATGCCCAGCACCGCTTTCTCGGCCAGCTTTTCGCGCAAGCTGTCGGGCACGGTGCCCAGGTCTTCGCCGAGGATGATCGCCTGGTGACGCACCGACTCCAGCGCCAGCAGGCGCAACAGGTCGTCTAGCGGGTAGTCGAGGTAGGCGCCCTCGCTGGGTTTGGCCCCCTGCGGGATCAGCCATAGCCGGCGCAGGCCCATCACATGGTCGATGCGCAGGCCGCCAGCGTGGGCGAGGTTGGCCCGAAGCATCTCGATGAAGGCGCGATAGCCATTGCGCTTGAGGCCCTCGGGCGAGAAGGCGCAAATGCCCCAATCCTGCCCGACGTGGTTGAGGATGTCGGGCGGCGCACCCACGCTCAGGCCGGCCAGCAGTTCGTCCTGGCGGCTCCAGGCCTGGCTGCCGGCACCGTCGGCACCCACCGCCAGGTCGGCGATCAGGCCCACGGCCATGCCGTTGCTGCGGGCCGCTTCGTGGGCACGTTGCAGGCCACGTTCGGTCAGCCACTGGCAGAACGCGTGGAACTCGACCTTGGCCGGGTAGGCATTGGCTAAAGCCTCCACTTCCGGGTGGTAGGGGTCATGCCAGGCTTTGGGCCAGTTGCGCCAGTCGGCACCGAGGCCGTGCTCCACCGCCTGGGCCTGCAGCACCTCGAAGCGGCAGTGGTGCTCCAGGGTCTGGCCGCCGGCTTCGCGGAAGCTGTCAAAATCAGTGCGTAGCGGGTGGTCGCCTTGGCTGAAGCCTTGGTAAAGCGCTTCAAGCAAACGCAGCCGGGCGCTGGCGGCGCGCGGCCAGTCGACCAGAGGGCGTTGCTCCAGCTCTTCGAGTTGTTGCTCCAGCCCGCAGGCTTCGATGGCCATGCGCACCTCCCGTTCACCCAGCAGGGCCGCGGGGCTGGTGTACAGGGTGTTGAGCAGCAGGCGACTGGAAGGTGAGTAGGGGCTGTAGTGTTCCTGGTCGATGGCCGACAGGGCGTGAATCGGGCTGATAGCCAAGGCATCGGCGCCGCGCTCGGCGGCCGAGCGGGCCAACTGCTCCAGCGCCAGGCAGTCGCCGAAGCCACCATCGCCGGGGCGGCGCAGGCTGTACAGCTGCACTGCCAGGCCCCAGCAGCGTGGTGGCGGCTGTTGCACCTTGTCTTCCAGGCTGTGGCAGCGTGTTGGCGCCACCGCCACGGTGAAGCGGCGGCTGTCGATTTCCACCTGGTGATAGCCGATGGGCAGCTCGCCGGGCAGGCGCGCCTGGTCATCGAGGCTGAGGGTGACCGAGGTGTGATCTTCCAGGGTGCAGTGGGCCACGCTGGCGGCACTGAAGTAGCGCGACAGCGCCAGCGGCTGGCCTAGGTCGGCGGTCAGCAAGGGCGGCAGGTGTTCGCTGTCTTCGGCGGTTTCCACCGCACGCAGGCTGGCGGCAACGGCCGCGTCATCGCCGGCCGGGTGGCCAAGGCCTTCGAGGATGCTGCGCAGCACGTCGTCGCTGACACGCTGGGGCCTGGCATTGGCGTCAATCCAGTCGCGGCTCAGCCCGACGCTGGTTGCCAGACGGTGCAAGGCGGTTTCGCTCATGGGCGCTCCAGGGCAGGGGGAAGCAGGCTGACCACGCAGCTGTAGGCAGCCAGGTGGGTATCCGGGTGGCGGGTGTCGCTGCTGTCGAACAGCCGTGTGGATGGCGCGGGCAGTTCGACCGCCTGCGGGGTGTCGGCCAGGTTCAGGTCGATGCGCAGTGTGTTGCCATTGCCCAGCCGCCAGCGCGCGGTCAGCGCTTTGTCTGCGTGCACCTCGGCGCCCAGCGCACGGCTGCCGGGCAAGTGCGGGATGACGTGGCGGCGGCGCAGGTCGAGCAGTTGCTGGTAAAGGCCGTGCCAGCCGGCGATCACCGCCTTGTTCTGCGGGCGTGAAGAGGCGAAGGTCTGTTCGGCGTTGGGGTCGGGAATGTGCTCACGCTGCTTGGGGTCGGCGAACGCGGCGAAGTGGGCGAACTCGCCACGACGGCCTTCGCGGACGGCGTCGGCCAACGCGTCATGGAAGTCGGTAAAAAACAGGAACGGCTGGCAGCTGCCGGCTTCGTCGCCCATGAACAGCAGCGGAATCATGGGTGTCAGCAGCAACAGGCCGGTGGCTGCACGCAAGGCTGGCACGGGGCACAGCCGGGTCAGGCGCTCACCCAGCGCGCGGTTGCCGATCTGGTCGTGGTTCTGCAGGAACAACACGAAGGCGCTGGGCGGCAAATGCCCGCTGGGTTCGCCGCGTGGTTTGCCATGCCGGTTGGCCTGGCCCTGGAACACGAAACCTTCGCCAAGGCACCGTGCCAGTTGGTCGATGGGGCGATGCTGGTAGTCGGCATAGTAACCTTCGGTTTCACCGGTCAGCAGCACGTGCAGGGCATTGTGGCCGTCATCGTTCCACTGGGCGTCGTAACCCTGTTCCAGCAGGCCCGCCTGGTTGTGCTCGTTCTCCAGCACCAGCCACACGTGCCGGCCCGGTTCTACGGCGGCGCGCACCCGTTGGGCCAGCTCGATCAGGAAGTCGGGCTGGTCGATGGCATGCACGGCATCCAGGCGCAGGCCGTCGCAGCAGTAGTCGCACAGCCACATCAGGGCGTTCTGGATAAAGTACTCGCGCACCTGCGGGCGGCGAAAGTCGATGGCCGCGCCCCAGGGTGTCTGCCGGTCTTCACGGAAGAAAGGGCTGGCGTAATGGTGCAGGTAATTGCCGTCGGGTCCGAAGTGGTTGTACACCACATCGACCAGCACCATCAGCCCGTGGCCGTGGGCCTGGTCGACCAGTGCGCACAGCTGCTCGGGGCGGCCGTAGGTATTCTGTGGGGCGTATGGCAGTACGCCGTCGTAGCCCCAGTTGCGTTCTCCGGGAAACTGCCCCAGCGGCATCAACTCGATCGCGCTGATGCCCAGTTCGGCCAGACGCGGCAGTTCCCGGGCAACCCCGGCGTAACCCCCGAGCAGGCCGACATGCACCTCCTGGATCACGGCCTCATGCCAAGGTCGGCCTTGCCACGGGTGTTGCCAGGCGTAACCGGCCACATCCACTACCTGGCTTGGCCCGTGTACGCCGTCGGGCTGATAGCGCGAGGCAGGGTCGGCCACCTGCAGCTCACCGTCGATACGGTAGTGGTAACGGTCACCGGCCTGGCATGGCGCCACGCCGCTGTACCAACCCTCATCATCCGGCAGCAGTTCGATGGCCGGCTGCCGCTCCAGTTCTACGCTCACGCTGCGCGCATCCGGCGCCCAGAGGGCGAAGCGCGCCGACGTGGCGTCCAGCAAGTGTGCGCCATGTCTGTGCATCTTCCGACCCCCGCTCAGTAGTGGCTCAGTTGTGTCTGCTTGACCAGGTCCTCGTACAGGCGGGCATAGGGTTCAACCGCCTGGCACCAGTTGAACGGTTGGGTCATCGACAGGCAGCGCATGGCGTTCAGCAGGTCCTTCTTGCCGTAAACGTAGAAGGCGCGGCTGAGTGCCTCGCGGTAGCTCTCGACGGTGGACTCGTTGAACAGGAAGCCCGTCACCCCGCACTCGATGGTGTCGGCCAGGCCACCGGTATTGCGTGCCACCGGCAGCGAGCCGAAGCGTTGTGCGTACATCTGGCTGAGGCCACACGGCTCGTAGCGCGACGGCATCAGCAGGAAATCGCTGCCGGCGAACATGCGCCGGGCATCGGTTTCATTGAAGCCGATACGCACACCGATGCGGCCCGGGTGACGCAGTGCCAGCTCGCGCATGGCCTGTTCCTCTTCCGGCTCGCCGCGGCCGATGATCGCGATCTGCCCGCCTTGCTCGACGATGTAGTCGGCCACCCCCAGGGTCAGGTCCAGGCCCTTTTGATAGACCAGCCGCGACACTACGGCGAATAGTGGGCCTTCGGAATCTTCCAGGCCGAACAGCTCGCGCACCTCCTGGGTGTTACGCGCTTTGCCCTCCCAGTCATTGATGCTGAAGTTGTGTTGCAGGTGCTTGTCGGTAGCCGAGTCCCAGCTTTCGTCGATGCCGTTGGGAATGCCACCGAGCAGGCCTTGCTGGGCCTTGCTGGCGAGGAAACCGTCCAGACCGCAGCCGAATTCCGGGGTGGTGATTTCCCGGGCATAGGTGGCGCTGACTGTGGTGATGTGGCTGGAGTAGGCCAGGCCGGCCTTGAGGAACGACAGCTTGCCGTAGAACTCCATGCCTTCTTGCTGCATGGCATGTTCGGGTATCGCCAGCTCCGGGCTGCAGCCGCGGCTGTACACACCTTGGTACGCCAGGTTGTGGATGGTGAATAGCGTGGGCGTATTCAGGCCGCGCCAGTGCATGTAGGCCGGGGCCAGGCCGGCGGGCCAGTCATGCGCGTGCACGACTTCCGGCGTCCAGTGGATCTTGCCTTCGCCGGCAGCGATTTCTGCGGCAGCCAGGCCCAGGCGGGCGAAGCGGATGTGGTTGTCGGGCCAGTCGCGGCCATTGTTGGCACCATAGGGTGTGCCGTCGCGCTGGTACAGTTCGGGGCAGATCAACACATAGATGACCAGGCCGTCGGCCATGTCCATGCGCCCGATCTTGCATGGCGGCAGGGCCGCATGACCGCCCAGTTCACCCACGATATGTATAGGGTTATCGCTTTCCATCACCTGGCGGTAGCCGGGGATGAGGACCCGCACATCGTGCAGGTGCGCCAGGGCACGGGGCAGGGCCGCGGACACGTCACCCAGGCCACCGGTTTTCACCAGGTCGGCGATTTCCGAGGTCACGAACAGAATCTTGCGCATGTTCGGGTTGTGCTGGCGCTGGGCGCCGGGTGCCTTGCCTGTCGTGGCGAAGTCCGGGGTGAGCGGCTCGCGGTTATCCGGTTTGAAAGCGTCTACGTGAGGCTCGACAGCGGCACTGATCATACTTCTCTCCGTCCCTATGCTTGGTCGGGTGCTGGCACCCGTGGCGATGTTTCGTGCTGGTTCTCTCTAGTTTGAATCTGCTTAGTGCGTTCCATGCCCCAGGGTCGTGCGCGCAGGCACTACGCGATCAGCATTCCGGCCGAAGGCGCTTGGACTGGTTGTGGTGTGTGGGCCGAGGATCGGGAATAGCCCAATGCGTCTGGCCTACTTATGTTCATGACCTGCCGGGTTTCCTGAAAGTTCGACTTTTTTGGGGTCACTCTTCCGTTGAGCAAATGGCGGGCCGAAAACCGAGTGTAGGAGAGAAAGTGCTAAAAAGGTGACCCACTGGTCACTATTGTTATGTGCGCAATAGACGCAAACGTTGGCGTTTGTGAGGGGTTGTGAAAAGGGGTGGGCGAGTGTGGGGCAGAGGGGTTTCGAGCTGCGCCAAATTGTGGCTCGTTACGCGCCATGCACCTTTTGGGTGCGTAAGCGTAAGCATGGCTTTAGGCTGCGAAGAGGCGGGTATGGGCGCAGGATTCTGCTTCAGTGCAGGCCCTTTTGGGCACAAAGCCGCTTCGGTTGCCCGATAGGGTTCAAAGACGGCGACTGGATTCAGGATCGGGTGGGAGCCATGCAGCTCCCACAGGCGGCAAGGGAATCGATCAGAGGCTGACAGCTTTATCGCCAGCGCGCTGTTGCGCCAGCAGCAAGTTCAACTGGGCGACCTGCTGACGCAGCTGGTCACGTTCGTCCTTCAGTTTACGCAGCTCATCACGGCGCACGGAGACATAGAGGGTCTGGGGTGGGGTTGCTGGCATCAATGTACCCATGAGCACACCTCGCGGTTTTGGCTGGTGACAAGTCAAAGCGTAGACGCTTCACGCGGGGCGCATTCTGAATTCTTTCACCGGGCTTGGGAACTTTTTTGTTTATTGTGGTCTTGCCGTTCGTCGCTGAACCCTCGGGCGGCATGCTGGACTAATCTGAAAAGCTGGACTGTCGTCATCCATTTCGAAAAGGGAGCATTGGCTCATGCAACTGGGAATCATCGGGCTGGGCCGTATGGGCGGGAATATCGCAAGGCGCCTGATGCGCGCCGGTCACCGCACCGTGGTGCACGACCGCAACCGTGAAGCCATCACCGGCCTGGAAGGCGAAGGCGCCCAGGGCGCGCATGACCTCGGTGCACTGGTACAAAAGCTGAAAGCGCCGCGCGCGGTATGGGTGATGCTGCCGGCTGGGGACGCCACCGAGCAGACCATCGCCCAGCTGGCCGAAATGCTGGAGCCGGGCGATGCGATCATCGACGGCGGCAACACCTTCTACAAGGACGACATGCGCCGCGCCGCCGAACTGGCCAAGCGCGGCCTGCATTACCTGGACGTCGGGACTTCCGGCGGCGTGTGGGGCCTGGACCGCGGCTACTGCATGATGATCGGCGGCGAAAAGGACGTGTTCGAGCGCCTGGAACCGCTGTTCAAGGCGCTGGCGCCGGGCGTGGGCGACATCCCGCGTACCCATGGCCGCAACGGCGAGCATCAGCGTGCCGAGCACGGCTACATCCATGCCGGCCCACCGGGCGCCGGGCACTACGTGAAAATGGTGCATAACGGCATCGAGTACGGCCTGATGCAGGCCTATGCCGAAGGCTTCGACCTGCTGCGCAGCAAAGGCGGCAACGAGCTGCCCGAAGACCAGCGCTTCGACCTGAACGTGGCCGAAATTGCCGAAGTGTGGCGACGCGGCAGCGTGGTGACCTCGTGGCTGCTCGACCTCACCGCCGATGCGCTGGTGGCCGACCCTCAGCTGTCGCAATTCAGTGGCTCGGTGTCCGACAGTGGCGAAGGCCGCTGGACCATCGACGCCGCCGTCGAGCAGGCGGTGCCGGTGCCGGTGTTGTCCAGCGCACTGTTCGCGCGCTTCCGTTCGCGCCAGCAACAGGGCACCTACGGTGACAAGATCCTCTCGGCAATGCGCCTGGGCTTCGGTGGCCACGTCGAGAAGAAAGGCGAATGACTAAACAGACCCTTGCGGCCGCCCCCCCTTGTACCCTGTTCCTGTTCGGCGCCAATGGCGACCTGGTCAAGCGCCTGCTGATGCCCGCGCTTTACAACCTCAGCCGCGACGGTTTGCTGGACCGTAACCTGCGCATCGTCGGCGTTGACCATAACCCGGCCAGCGCCGAAGAATTCGTCGCGCGCCTGCACGCGTTCATGGTCGAGCGTGACAAAGGAAGCGAGGGCAGCGCCAAGTGCCTGGACGAGAAGCTATGGGCCCGCCTGGCCAAGCGCCTGGATTACCAGACGGGCGACTTTCTCGATCCGGCCACCTACCAGGCCCTGGCCAGGCGCATCGACAAGACCAGCCACGGCAATGCCATCTTCTATCTGGCCACGTCACCACGCTTCTTCCCCGAGGTGGCGCAGCGCCTGGGGCAGGCCGGCCTGTTGGACGAGTCTGCCGGCGGCTTTCGCCGGGTGGTGGTTGAAAAACCGTTCGGCACCGATCTGGCCAGCGCCGAGGCGCTCAACGCCTGCCTGCTGAAGGTGATGGGCGAGCGGCAGATCTACCGCATTGACCATTACCTGGGCAAAGAGACGGTGCAGAATATTCTGGTCAGCCGCTTTTCCAACGGCTTGTTCGAATCGTTCTGGAACAACCACTATATCGACCACGTGCAGATCACCGCAGCGGAAACTGTCGGTGTCGAGACCCGTGGTGCCTTCTATGACAGCACCGGCGCCCTGCGCGACATGGTGCCCAACCACCTGTTCCAGTTGCTGGCGATGGTGGCCATGGAGCCGCCGGCCGCGTTCGGCGCCGATGCGGTGCGCGGTGAAAAGGCCAAGGTGGTCGGCGCTATCCGCCCATGGTCGGCAAAAATGGCCCTGAAGAATTCCGTACGAGGCCAGTACAGCGCCGGCAAGCAGGGGCGCAAGCCGTTGCCAGGCTACCGTCAGGAGGCCAACGTCGCGCCGGACAGCCAGACCGAGACCTACGTGGCGCTGAAAGTGATGATCGACAACTGGCGCTGGGCCGGCGTGCCGTTCTACCTGCGCACTGGCAAGCGCATGAGCGTGCGTGACACCGAGATTGCCATCTGCTTCAAGCCCGCACCGTATGCGCAGTTTCGCGAGTCGGAGCTGGAACGGCCCAAACCCAACTACCTGAAAATCCAGATCCAGCCCAATGAGGGCATGTGGTTCGACCTGCAAGCCAAACGGCCCGGGCCAGAGCTGGTGATGGAGAATGTCGAGTTGGGTTTTGCCTACAAGGACTTCTTCAAGATGACCCCGGCCACTGGCTACGAGACGCTGATCTATGACTGCCTGACCGGTGACCAGACCCTGTTCCAGCGGGCTGACAACATCGAAAACGGCTGGCGAGCGGTGCAACCGTTTCTTGATGCCTGGGCCCAGGGTGGCGAAGTGCATGAGTACTCGGCTGGCGAAGACGGGCCTGAGGCCGGCAATGAATTGCTGACCCGCGACAAGCGGGAGTGGCACCGGTTGGGGTGAGAGGTTTGCAAGCCTGTGCCGGCCCTTTCGCGGGCAAGCACAGGCAACCACACAAAGGAGACTCGATGCCTGCCCAAATCGAAGACTACGCCCTGCTGGGCAACTGCCGCAGTGCGGCGCTGGTCAGCCGCGATGGTGCGCTGGACTGGCTGTGCCTGCCACGCTTCGACGCCCCCGCCGTGTTCGCGGCCCTGCTGGGCAACGAAGAAAATGGCCGCTGGCGCCTGGCCCCTTGCGACCCGGTAACGCACAGTAGCCGCCAATACCTGGGCGACACCCTGGTGCTGGAAACCACCTGGGTCACTGCCAGCGGTCGTGCCAGGGTGCTCGACTTCATGCCCCTGGGCGAAGTCAATTCGGTGGTGCGCATCGTCGAAGGCTTGTCTGGCGAAACCCATTTCGAAATGGACCTGGTCATGCGCTTCGACTACGGCCGCAGCGTGCCCTGGGTGGAACGACTGGACCCACTGACCCTCAGCGCCGTCGCCGGCCCTGACCGATTGATCCTGTGCAGCACCGTGCCCCCGCAAGCCCGCGACCACCATACCGGCTGCCGCTTTCGCGTCAGCACGGGCCAGCGCCAGGTCTTCAGCCTGCGTCACCAGCCCTCGCACTTGCCGGTGCAGCCTGACTGCAACATCGACCAAGCCCTGGCAAACACTTGCGAGCAATGGCAGGCCTTCGCCGACCGCTGCCCGCAGGTAGGACCGTATACCGCCCTGGTGCGCCGCTCGCTGCTCACCCTCAAGGCCATGACCTACGCTCCCACCGGCGGTATTGTCGCTGCCGTCACCACGTCGCTGCCCGAGCGTGTGGGCGGCGAGCGCAACTGGGACTACCGCTTCTGTTGGCTGCGCGACGCGACCATGACCCTGCTGGCCTTCATGAACCTTGGCTATTTCGACGAGGCACAGGCCTGGCGCGAGTGGCTGCTGCGCTCGGTGGCCGGCAACCCCGAGCAGATGCAGATCATGTATGGCCTGGCTGGCGAGCGTGACCTGCAGGAGTACACCTTGCCGTGGTTGGCCGGTTATGAGCATTCGCAGCCGGTGCGGGTGGGCAACGCCGCCTCGGCGCAGACGCAACTGGACATCTATGGCGAACTGGCCGATGCGATGACCCAGGCGATCAAGGGCGGATTGCCCCGTCACCCGCGCAGCGCCGCCATTTCGCGCTTGATATTGCCTTATGTCGAACGTATCTGGCGCGAGCCGGACGAAGGCATCTGGGAAGTGCGTGGCGGCCGGCAGCAGTTCGTGCACTCCAAGGTGATGGCCTGGGTCGCCTTCGACCGCGCCGCAGGGCTGGCCGACACCACGGAAGAAGGCCGTGAGCGCGGGCAGCATTATCGCCAGGTGGCTGACGAAATTCACCACGACGTGTGCGAGCACGGACTGGACCCCAGCGGCCGGTTTTTCGTCCAGGCCTATGGTTCGACCGAAATGGACGCCAGCCTGTTGCAGATCGCCCTGACCGGCTTCCTGCCGGCGAATGACCCACGCTTCATGCGCACCCTGGAACAGATCGAACAGCGTCTGATGAAGAACGGCCTGCTGCTGCGCTATGACAGTGACAGCTGCAGCGACGGCCTGACGCCGGGAGAGGGCACCTTCCTGGTGTGTTCGTTCTGGCTGGCTGACGTTTATGTATTGCTGGGGCGCCAGGCCAAAGCCGAAGCGCTGTACCAACACCTGACCGGCCTGTGCAACGACCTCGGCCTGCTGGCCGAACAGTACGACCCGGCCGGCCAGCGCATGCTCGGCAACTTCCCCCAGGCCTTCAGCCAGATAGGCATCATCAACACCGCGCTGAATCTGCACCGCGCACAGTGCCCGGCACGCGACCGGGCGCGTTGTGGGTAGCGAATGAGTAGGGCGACTGCCTTGACCGGAGTAGACTAGGCCAAACCCTTTCGGCACGGAGCATACATGGGCATTCGCGGTACTGACCGGCAGATCGACAACATCGAGTTCAATGTCAGCGACATCTCACGGAGCAAGGCCTTCTATGGCAGTGTATTCGGCTGGGCTTTCACCGACTACGGGCCGACCTACACCGAGTTCAGCGATGGCCGGTTGACGGGCGGCTTCACCACGGGTGAGCCGGTGCGCCCGGGCGGCCCGCTGGTCATCCTGTACGCCGACGACCTGGAGGCCACGCAGCGCCGGATCGAAGCTGCCGGGGCGAAAATCAGCCGGGCGTCCTTTGCCTTTCCCGGCGGGCGGCGCTTTCATTTCATCGACCCGGACGGTTATGAGCTGGCGGTGTGGACGGCGCAAGCCTGATGGCCAATCACAAGATCGAAATCCGCCGACGCAATATCGAAAAAATTCTGCAAGCGGCGGAAAAGGTGTTTGCCGAGAAGGGCTACGGCGCCACCTCCATGGGGGATATCGCCGAGCAGGCTGAGCTGCCACGCTCCAACCTGCATTATTACTTCAGCACCAAGGACGAGCTGTTCCGCGCGGTACTGCAGGACCTGCTGGATGTGTGGAAGCAGGACGCCCTTTGCTTCGAGAACTTCGACGACCCGCGTGTGGTGCTGACCAGCTACATTCGGGCGAAGATGGGCCATTCGCGCTCGCGGCCGCTGGGCTCGAAAATCTGGGCCGAAGAGATGCTGCACGGGGCGCCGGTGCTGGGGGTTAACCTCGACGAAAGCCTGGTGCCCTGGGCGAAGATGAAAGAGGCCAAGATCCGCTGTTGGGTGGAAGAGGGGCGCATCCTGCCGGTGGAGCCGTCGGCGCTGTTGTACATGATCTGGGCGTCTACCCAGCACTATGCTGACTTTGGTTACCAGGTGCAGTTGCTCAACGGCGGCGAGGTGCTGTCGGACATGGCCTTCGAGAATGCGGTGCAGACGGTGACCAGCGTGATCTTGCGGGGGATCGGGCTGGCGCCGTGAACCGGCGATGGAGGCCGCTGCGCGGCATTCGCGGGCTTGCCCGCTCCCACAGGTTCTGCGCTGTCCTCAGAAACGGCGCAGTCCTGTGGGAGCGGGCAAGCCCGCGAAGGGCTGCATGGCAGCCCCCATTGCTTCAACTGGCCTCGCGGTACGGGTTACGCGGATCCTGCGTCCAGTTCAGGTACGGCTTGCCGGTATCCTGTGCCTCCATTTCGATGCAGTTTTCCACCGGGCAGGTGATCTGGCACAGGTTGCAGCCTACGCATTCCTCTTCGATCACACTGTAGGCATGCGTGCCGTCAGGCTTCAGCGTGCTGGCAATCGCCTGGTGCGAGGTGTCCTCGCACGCAATGTGGCAGCGCCCGCAGCCAATGCACGCCTCCTGGTCAATATGCGCTACCGATTTATAGTTGATGTCCAGGTATTTCCAGTCGGTGGTATGCCCCACCGCCTGCCCGCGGAACGCTTCGATAGTGGCATGCCCATGCTGGTACATCCAGCGTGCCAGGCCGTCCTGCATGTCCTCGACGATACGGAAGCCATGCAGCATCGCCGCTGTGCACACCTGCACGGCGCCACTGCCCAGGGCCATGAACTCGGCGGCGTCACGCCAGTTGCCGATGCCGCCAATGCCACAAATCGGCAAGCCCCGCGTTTCCGGGTCGCGGGCGATTTCCGCCACCATGTTCAAGGCAATCGGCTTCACTGCCGAACCGCAGTAACCGCCATGGGTACTCTGGTCCCCGACAATCGGGTGGGCCACCATGCGGTCCAGGTCGACGCTGGTGATGGAGTTGATGGTATTGATCAACGACACGGCATCGGCCCCGCCTCGGTGCGCGGCGCGGGCCGACTGGCGGATATCGGTGATGTTCGGCGTAAGCTTCACGATCACCGGCAGCGAGCAGTACGTCTTGCACCAGCGGGTGACCATTTCCACATATTCCGGCACCTGGCCGACGGCTGCCCCCATGCCGCGCTCCGGCATACCGTGTGGGCAACCGAAGTTCAGCTCGATGCCATCGGCCCCCGTGGCTTCCACCAGCGGCAGGATGAACTTCCACGATTCCTCTATGCACGGCACCATCAGCGACACGATCAATGCGCGGTCGGGCCAGTCCTTCTTCACCTGGGTGATCTCGCGCAGGTTGATTTCCAGGGAGCGGTCGGTGATCAACTCGATATTGTTGATCCCCTGTACCTGACGGTTGGGGCCATAGTGCGCCGAGTAGCGCGACGACACGTTGACCGCCGCAGGGTCTTCGCCCAGGGTCTTCCAGACCACGCCGCCCCAGCCGGCCTCGAAGGCGCGGACCACGTTGTAGGCCTTGTCGGTTGGCGGTGCGGAGGCCAGCCAGAAGGGGTTGGGTGCCTTGATGCCGGCAAATACGATAGACAAGTCGGCCATTTACGCTGCCTCCACGTTGAGCATGAGTTGGGCATGGATGGCTTCGGCGGCCAGCTTGCCGTGTTGCACGGCCTGCACGGTAAGGTCCTGCCCCAGCGCGGTGCAGTCGCCGCCTGCGTACACGCCCGGCAGGCTGGTCTGCAGGTTTTCGTCCACGCGGATGCGCTCACCCTCGCGGGCCAGTTGCGCAGCCACCGGGTCGCCGAGGCTGGCATCGTCAAAGCGTTGGCCAATGGCCTTGAAAATGGCGTCCGCAGCCAGCTCGAAGGTTTCGCCGGTATCGCGCAGGCGGCCTTCCGCCAGCTCGGTGCGGGCAAAGCGCATGCCGCGGACCTTGCCGGCGTCATCCAGCAGCACGGCATCAGGGCGGGCCCAGGTGTGCAGGCGTACCTGGTTGGCCTTGGCAATGTCCTGCTCGTGGCCGGTCGCGCCCATGTCGGCGTGGCCACGGCGATAAACCAGGTTGACGTCGCGGGCACCCAGACGGCTCATCTGCACGGCCATGTCGATGGCCGTGTTGCCAGCACCGATCACCAGGCAGCGGTCGGCCAACGGTAGCTGGCTCAGGTCATCGGCCTGGCGTAGCTCGCGGATGTATTCGGTGGCGGCGACCACACCGGGGGCTTCCTCGTCGGGCAGCCCTAGCTGGCGCACGGCATTCAGGCCGAGGCCCAGGAACACCGCGTCGTACTGATCGCGCAGTTCGCCCAGGCTAAGGTTGCCACCCAGGCGCTGGCCATGGCGGACTTCGATGCCGCCAATGCCCAACAAGAAATCCACTTCACGCTGGGCATAGTCGTCTACCAGCTTGTAGCGGGCGATGCCGTACTCGTTGAGGCCACCGGCTTTGTCGCAGGCCTCGAACACCACCACGTCATGCCCGTGCATGGCCAGGCGGTGGGCGCAGGACAGCCCTGCCGGGCCGGCGCCCACCACGGCGATACGCTTGCCGGTGGCTGCCGAGCGCTTGAACGGGTGTGCGCTGAACTGGGCGTTGTCCAGGGCGTAACGCTGCAACTGGCCGATCAGCACCGGCGCGCATTCCTGGGCGTTGTTGCGCACGCAGGCTTGCTGGCAGAGGATTTCGGTGGGGCACACGCGGGCGCAACTACCGCCCAGAATGTTGGCCGAAAGAATGCGCTCGGCGGCGCCTTGCAGGTTTTCGTCACTGATGCGGTGTATGAACGAGGGGATGTCAATTTCGCTGGGGCAAGCGTTGACGCAGGGGGCGTCGTAGCAGTACAGGCAGCGTGCACTTTCCAGGGCGGCCTGGCGCGCGGTGAGGGGTGGGGCCAGGTCGCTGAAGCGCTCGGCCAACTGGTCGGCGCCGGCCCGTGGGCGCGGCAAATGGTTCAGGGCGTTGGTCACGGTTGTAGCCTCTCTATTTTTTTTGGTGCAGGCGACAGGTATTGCGGTCGATTCTGGGGCCGCTCCCACAGGCGATCGCGGTCCTTGTGGGAGCGGCCTTGCGTCGCGATGGGCTGCACAGCAGCCCCAATGACTTCAGCGCTGAACAGGCATCGGCCGCTGATGCTCGGCCCGGCGCCCCAGCACCTCATACACCGCCGGGTACGCCGGCCGTTCCACATAGCGCCCCGCGCCCGGCTCGGCGCGCAGGTCGCCATCGGCCCAGAGCACCTTGCCCTGGCTGATGGTGTGGCTTGGGATGCCGCGCACGGTGCGGCCTTCGAAAATGTTGAAGTCCACCTGCTGGTGGTGGGTTTTGGCGGAGATGGTGCGGGTGCCCTGCGGGTCCCACAGCACCAGGTCGGCATCGGCACCCACCCGGATAGCGCCCTTGCGCGGGAACAGGTTGAAGATTTTCGCCGTGTTGGTAGAGGTCAGCGCAACGAATTCGTGCATCGACAAACGCCCGCTGTTGACCCCGGCATCCCACAGTACTGCCATGCGGTCTTCGATGCCGGCGGTGCCGTTGGGGATGCGGCTGAAGTCGTCGCGGCCCATGGCTTTCTGCTCGGCGCAGAAGCAGCAGTGGTCGGTGGCGGTGGTGTGCAGGTTGCCCGACTGCAAGCCGCGCCACAGCGCCTCCTGGTGTTCGCGTGGGCGGAACGGCGGGCTCATCACATAACCGGCGGCGGTGGCCCAGTCCGGGTCACGGTAGACACTGTCGTCCAGCAGCAGGTGGCCGGGCAGCACCTCGCCATACACCGGCTGGCCCTTGCCCCGGGCATAGGCGATTTCATCCAGTGCCTCGCGGCTGGAAATGTGCACCAGGTACAACGGCGTGCCGAGGGTTTCGGCAATGCGGATGGCGCGGCTGGCCGCTTCACCTTCAACCTGCGAGGGGCGCGACAGCGGGTGGGCTTCCGGCCCGGTCATGCCCTGGGCGAGCAGTTTTTTCTGCAGGTGGTACACCAGCTCGCCGTTTTCGGCATGCACGGTGGGCACCGCGCCCAGTTGCAGGCAACGCTCGAAGCTGGCCACCAGGGTATCGTCGGCGGCCATGATTGCATTTTTGTAGGCCATGAAATGCTTGAAGCTGTTCACCCCGTGCTTGGCCACCAGCTCGCCCATCTCTTCGGCCACCTGCTCGCTCCACCAGGTGATGGCGACGTGGAAGCCATAGTCGCTGGCGCTTTTCTGGGCCCAGCCGCGCCACGTGTGGAAGGCCTCCAGCAACGACTGCTGCGGGTTGGGTATGACGAAGTCGATGATCGAGGTGGTGCCGCCAGCCAGGCCCGCAGCGGTGCCGCTGAAGAAGTCCTCGCTGGCCACCGTGCCCATGAACGGCAACTGCATGTGGGTGTGCGGGTCGATGCCGCCGGGCATCAGGTACTGGCCACTGCCGTCGAGGATCTCGCAGTCGGTGGGTGGTTCGAGGTTTTGCCCGATGGCACGGATCAGGCCATCGGCACACAGGACATCGGCGGGATAACTCTCTTCGTGGGTAACCACGGTGGCGCCACGGATCAACAGGGACATGCCGTTTTCCTCGCAGGCTGACCGGTCTTGGCCGGTTCTTTGCATTGTCATGGATGCCAGGGCGGGCAGGGCGGTCAATCCTGTCAGGCCTGACAAGATTCGAGGCTAGATGCTGATTCTGGATTCAGCAAGAAAATTTTCCCATTAAATTTGTGGTTTTTAAGTTGTTGATACAAAAAGGAAAAAATTAACGCGCGAATGGGCGACGGGGTTTTCAGGGTATTTGACTAACTTGACAAGATGAAAATCTGGTCGAGATTTCTAAGCACAATTCCGCGTGCGAACTCCGGTCATCGAATCAGCCTGATGAGCGAAAAATAGAAGAAAAACTGGAGAAGGGCCTATGCAACAGAGCAGATCGGAAGTGGTCGAGCAAGATGGCCTGTTCGAGCTGTCCGAGGGCAGCGATGTCCTCGACAGCCCGCGCTACAACCCCGACATAGCGCCGACCAAGGTGCACCAGCGCACCTGGAACAAATGGCACATCACCGCCCTGTGGGTGGGGATGTCCATCTGCGTACCCACCTACACCCTCGGCGGCGTGCTCACCGCCTACTTCGGCCTCAGTGTTGGCGAAGCGCTGCTGGCGATCCTGCTGGCCAACGTTATCGTGCTGATACCGCTTACCCTCAATGCCTTTCCCGGTACCAAGTACGGCATCCCGTTTCCGGTGCTGCTGCGTTCGTCGTTCGGCATTCTCGGCTCCAACGTACCGTGCCTGATCCGCGCGGTGGTGGCCTGTGGTTGGTTCGGTATCCAGACCATGTTCGGCGGGCTGGCCATTCACCTGTTCCTGGGTTCGGTGTTCGACGGTTGGAAGGCGCTGGGCGGGACAGGCGAGGTGATTGGCTTCATGATCTTCTGGTGCCTGAACCTGTGGGTGGTGCTGCGCGGCGCCGAGTCGATCAAGTGGCTGGAAACGCTGTCGGCACCGCTGCTGGTGGCAGTGGGCGTCGGTCTGCTGTTCTGGGCCTTGCCGCACATGTCGATGACCGAACTGCTGGCCCAGCCGCCCAAGCGCCCGGAAGGGGCAAGCGTGGTCAGTTACTTCTGCGCCGGGCTGACGGCCATGGTCGGTTTCTGGGCCACACTGTCGCTGAACATTCCCGACTTCAGCCGCTACGCCCGCAGCCAGAAGGATCAGATTCTCGGGCAGATCTTCGGCCTGCCGCTGACCATGTTTCTGTTCGCTGCGCTGGGTGTGGTGCTGACCGCCGCCTCGGCGTCGCTGGTGGGCGAGACGGTGTCCGACCCGGTCAGCCTGATCGGCAAGATTCAAAGCCCGTTCTGGGTGGCCCTGGCCATGGCGCTGATCGTGATCGCCACGCTGTCGACCAATACCGCGGCGAACATCGTGTCGCCCACCAATGACTTCCAGAACATTGCCCCACGCTTGATCGGCCGAAGCCGCGCGGTATGGCTGACCGGCTTTATCGGCCTGGCGCTGATGGGGCATGAACTGCTGAAGAAGCTGGGCCTGATTGTCTCCGACCTTAGCCTGGAGAGCGTGTATTCCAACTGGCTGCTGGGCTATTCCAGCTTGTTGGGGCCCATTGCCGGCATCATGGTGGTGGACTACTTCCTGATCCGTCGGCAGAAGCTGGACCTGGCCGGGCTATACCGCGACGACGTGTATCCCGCGTGGAACTGGGCCGGTTTTGCCGCCTTCGCCTTGCCAGTGGGGCTGACGGTAATGGCGATTGGCAACAGCAGTTTCAGCTGGTTCTACGACTACGGCTGGTTCACTGGCTCGCTGCTGGGCGGTGCACTGTACGCCGTGCTTGGCGGTTTGGCGGCACGCAACCCGGTGCGGCTGGCCAAGCCCTCGCCTTGAGGCCTCGAAGAGGCCCGTACAAACAATAAGAAGCCTGAAGGAGAAGCCCGTGACCCCCGTCAAAGAGATCCTGAATACCAACGCCCGTCACGTCGACAGCACCCGCCTGTGGCAGTCGCTGATGGACCTGGCCCGGCTCGGCGCCACTGCCAAGGGCGGTGTCTGCCGCCTGGCCTTGACCGACCTCGACCGCCAGGCCCGTGATCTGTTCGTGCAGTGGTGCGAGGCGGCTGGTTGCTCGGTCAGCATCGACGCCGTCGGCAACATATTCGCCCGCCGTCCGGGCCGTAACCCCAAGCTGCCGCCGGTGATGACCGGCAGCCATATCGACACCCAGCCCACCGGCGGCAAGTTCGATGGCTGCTTCGGGGTGATGGCCGGGCTGGAGGTGATCCGCACCCTCAACGACCTGGGCGTGGAAACCGAAGCGCCGCTCGAAGTGGTGGTGTGGACCAACGAAGAAGGTTCGCGTTTTGCGCCGTGCATGATGGGGTCTGGGGTATTCGCCGGCAAGTTCACCCTGGAAGACACCCTGGCCAAGCGCGATGCCCAGGGTGTCAGCGTTGGCGAAGCATTGAACACCATTGGCTACGCCGGTCCGCGTGCCGTGTCGGGGCACCCGGTGGGGGCGTATTTCGAAGCGCATATCGAGCAGGGTCCTATCCTTGAGGACCAGGCCAAGACCATCGGCGTGGTCCTCGGCGCCTTGGGGCAGAAGTGGTTCGACCTGACCCTGCGCGGTGTTGAAGCCCATGCCGGCCCTACGCCGATGCACCTGCGCAAGGACGCCCTGGTGGGTGCAGCCGCTGTGGTAGAGGCGGTCAACCGCACGGCGCTTGCCCACCAGCCCCACGCCTGTGGCACGGTGGGTTGCCTTCAGGCGTACCCGGGCTCGCGTAACGTGATCCCGGGCGAAGTGCGTATGACCCTCGACTTCCGCCACCTGGAGGGCGAGCAGTTGAATGCGATGATTGCCGATGTGCGCGGGGTGATCGAGGCGACCTGTACCAAGCATGGCCTGAGCCATGAGTTGGTGCCCACGGCCGACTTCCCGGCACTTTACTTCGACAAAGGCTGTGTCGACGCCGTGCGCGAGTCGGCCAAGGCGTTGGGCCTGCCGCACATGGACATCGTCAGTGGCGCGGGGCATGACGCGATCTTCCTGGCCGAGCTGGGGCCGGCGGGGATGATTTTCGTGCCGTGCGAAAACGGCATCAGCCATAACGAGATCGAGAACGCCACGCCCGATGACCTGGCGGCGGGCTGCGCAGTGTTGTTGCGGGCGATGCTGGCGGCGTCGGAGGCAATTGCCAGCGGGCGCCTGGCGGCCTAGGCACTGGCCTCAAGACGGCCGTTACGGCCAAGGTGATAGCGCTGCAGGTCCTGCGCCAAGGTCAACTGCCCGCTGTAGTGGGCGAGGGCCTCGTCGCGCACGTTGTCGATGTGCGGGCTGCGCCGCGGGTCGTTCTGGTAGCGGGCGCTGAAATGGGTCAGTACCAGGTTGCGCACGCCCGCGGCCTCGGCAAAGCGTGCCACCTCAGCGGCGGTGCTGTGGCCGAACGTGCCCCCGGTGCGTTCGACCACCGCCTGGGTGAAGGTGGCTTCGTGCACCAGTACATCCGCACCCCTGGCGACGGCTGCCAGCAGTTCTGGCTTGTCGTTGTCCCCGCACACGATCACCCGCCGGGGCGGACGCGAAGGGCGCAGGTAGTCGTTGCCGTTCAGCAGTTGCCCGTCGTACGTCACGGTCAACCCCTTGGCCAGCTCGCCCCACAGCGGACCACGCGGTATGCCCTCGGCGTCCAGGCGCTGGATGTCCAGGCGTGGCTCAGGGTTGATTTCGGTGAATACGAAACCCACGCTGGGCACCCGGTGCGACAGTTGCACGGTGGTCACCTGCAGGGTCTCGCTGCGCCATGCGATCAGCTCTTCAACGGGCAACAGGCGCAGCTCGAACGGCAGGAAGGTGTCGCTGGCAACCAGGCCCTGGCGTACCCAGTCGTGCAGTACGGCGGGCAGGATCACTTCCAGCGGCTGGGTGCGCCCGCTCATGCCCGCGCTGGCCAGCAGGCCGGGCAGGCCGAAGCAATGGTCACCATGCACGTGGGTGATGAAGATCGCGCGCAGGTCGCGGATCGAAAGCGGGGTGTGCAGCAGGCGGTGCTGGGTGCCTTCGCCGCAATCGACCAGATACCAGTGGCTGCCACTGGCTTCGATCACGGCAGTGGCGCTGACATTGCGTGCCTTGGTGGGCACCCCGGCGGAGGTGCCGAGGAACAGCAGGTCCATGCTCAGGCTCCTGTTTCAGGCCAGAAGCGGCCAAGGTGATACGGGGCGCACACCTTAGCCGGATTGCCATCCGCCGTCGACGGCCCGCTAGTTATCCTGTCGCCAGATGAGCTTGCTGGTGTCATACCCTTGCTCTCGGGCGATTGTCAGCAGTTGCTCGCGCTGCTGGTCGGTGACCGCTGGCGTGCGCGAAAGCAGCCACAGGTACTCGCGGTTGGGGTGGCCGACCAGTGCCACGCGGTAGTCCTTGTCGTGGTACAGCACCCAGTACTCGCCCTTGGTCAGGCCCGGTGCCAGGCGGCTGAACCAGTTGTCGAAGCGCACCCACAGCTTGTCGGTGCTGCCCGGTTGCTGAGCCTCGGCGATGCCCTTGGCTTCATTCCACTGGCCGTCCTTTTCCTGGCAGCGGTTGGTTACATCGATACGGCCGTCCTCGCGCAAGCCGTAGCGCGCCTCGGACTTCACGCAGTTACGCTGGAAGAACATCGGCAGTCGCGCCAGTTCATACCAGGTACCCTGATAGCGTTGCAGGTCCACCTGTTGGGTACGCGGCGGTGCCGGGTGATCGTTGCCGGCGCAGCCGAGCAGGGCCAGGGTCATGCAGGAAAGCAGCAGTGTAGTGCGCAGCGCCATGGGTGACCTCCTTGGAGCGGATGGGGCGTACCTGTGTTTCGACGCCTGTGCGGGGAAAAAGTTGTAGACGATATTGCCTGCTGCGAAACCCGTGCAGGAGCGGGTTTACCCGCGAAAGGCCCCGCACAGGTCCGCACAGGCCTGCCTCACAGCCAGTACGTCACCGCCCACCATCCCAACCCGCCCATCACCACGGTATAGGGCAGCGCCATCCACACCATCCGCCCATACGACAGCCGGATCAGCGGCGCAATGGCCGAGGTCAGCAGGAACAGGAACGCCGCCTGCCCGTTCGGCGTCGCCACGCTTGGCAGGTTGGTGCCGGTGTTGATCGCCACTGCCAGGGTTTCGAAATGCTCGCGGCTCATGCTGCCATCGAGAAATGCCTGCTTCACTTCGGTGATGTAGATGGTGGCAACGAACACATTGTCGCTGATCGCCGACAGCAAGCCGTTGGCCAGATACAGCATGCCCGGTTGCTTTTCGGCCGGCAGCGTCAGCACCCAGTTGATCAATGGGCTGAAAAGCTGCTGCTGATGAATCACCGCGACCACGGCGAAGAACACCACCAACAGCGAAGTGAATGGCATGGCGTCCTGGAAGGCACGGCCCAGGCGGTGCTCGTCAGTGATGCCGGTGAAGGCCGTGATCAGTACGATCACCATCAGGCCGATCAGGCCGACCTCGGCCACATGCAGCCCCAGGCAGATGATCAGGATCAGCGCAGCGAGCCCTTGTACCCACAGCGCGATGCGCTGGGCCTGGGTGCGCGCCGCATCGTCTTCGGCCGCATAGGCGGTCAGCACCCTGCGCACCGGTTCGGGCATCAGCGTGCCGTAGCCGAACAGACGCACTTTTTCCAGCAGCACGCAGGTCACCAGGCCAGCACCCAGCACTGGCAGCGAAACGGGCGCCACTTTCAAGAAGAAGTCGACGAAGTGCCACCCCATCTCGTGGCCGATCAGCAGGTTCTGCGGCTCGCCCACCAACGTGCAAACGCCGCCCAAGGCGGTACCCACAGCGCCATGCATCAGCAGGCTACGCAGGAAGGCGCGGAACTGGTCGAGGTCTTCCCGGTGCAGGTGAGCGACTTGCTGGTCGCTCTCCAGTGCGCTCTCCTCGCGCGGATTGGCCCCGGACGCGACGCGGTGGTACACCGCGTAAAAGCCGACCGCAGCGCTGATGATCACCGCCGTGACGGTCAGTGCATCGAGAAACGCGGATAGAAACGCCGACAGTACGCAAAACAGCAGCGCCAGAATGGCCTTTGAACGCACCCCGAGCAGAATGCGTGAGAACAGGAACAGCAACAGTTCCTTCATGAAGTGGATGCCGGCGACCATGAACATCAGCAACAGGATTACCGGGAAGTTGTGCTGCAGTTCCTCGTACAGCGCCTGGGGCGTGGTCATCTGCAACAGCAGGGCTTCGATCAGCAACAAGCCACCGGGCATCAACGGGTAGCATTTCAGGGCCATGGCCAGGGTGAAGATGAATTCGAGCACCAGTGCCCAGCCGGTCGCAACCGGGCCAATGGTTACCAACAACAGCGGGTTGAGCACCAAAAACAGGCAGATGACCACCTTGTACCAAAACGGCGATTTGCCCAGAAAACCGTGGGCGAGGGCGCCGGTCAGGGGGCGTGACATAAATATGTATCCTTATAATTCAACGATGGCGCACGGTGCCGGATATACGCGTCTTAGGCAAGGCGCACAGTCCCGTTTTTGGCACATGTACGGCCATTGGGCTGGGTTACCATCGGTGTCATGAACCTTTCACCCTCAGGAGTGCCGCCCGTGACCGAGTACAGTGCATTCAAGGTCGAACTGACCGACAGCGTCGCCCATGTTCAGATCAATCGCCCAGAGAAGGTCAACGCGATGAATGCGGCCTTCTGGGAGGAAATCGTCGACATCTTCCAGTGGATCGATGACACCGATGCCGTGCGCGCGGTGGTGATCAGCGGCGCTGGCAAGCACTTTTCCGCCGGTATCGACCTGATGATGCTGGCCTCGCTGGCTGGGCAGATGGGCAAGGACGTGGGCCGCAATGCACGCTTCCTGCGCAAGACCATCCAGCGGCTGCAGGCCTCGTTCACCGCTGTGGACACGTGCCGCAAACCCGTACTGGCGGCCGTGCAAGGCTACTGCATCGGCGGCGCCATCGACCTCATCTCGGCGTGCGACATGCGCTACTGCAGCAGTGACGCGCAGTTCTCGATCAAGGAAATCGACATGGGTATGGCTGCCGATGTCGGCACATTGCAACGTTTGCCACGCATCATTGGCGACGGCATCATGCGGGAGCTGGCGTTTACCGGGCGCAATGTCGAGGCCGACGAGGCGCTGCGCATCGGCCTGGTCAACCGAGTCTATGATGATCAGGCCTCACTGATGGACGGCGTCTTTGCCATCGCCCGCGAGATTGCCGCAAAATCGCCGATCGCTGTGGCCGGCACCAAGGAAATGCTCAGCTACATGCGTGACCATCGCATCGACGATGGCCTGGACTACATTGCCACCTGGAACGCCGCAATGCTGCAGTCCGAAGACTTGCGCGTGGCGGTGGCGGCGCACATGAGCAAACAGAAACCGACGTTCGCCGACTGATCGGGCCGGGGGACGCGTAGTAAAGGAACCCCCGACATGTCAGCACGCTGGACTACTGCAGTACTCGACCCACAGATAACCGGGGGGCTTGCGGTGGCCCGCAGCCCTGAAGGGTTTTTGGTGGACGCCAACGGCGCGCTGTTCCCCCGCGACTGGCTCAAGCGCCAGGACCTCGACGTGCTGTGCGAGCACGGCATCGGCCACTTTGACGGCCAGCCGGTGTTCCTGCTGGAACTGCGCTGCGCCACTGATGTGCCTGGCTGCAGCTGGCGCGGCCTGCGTGCGTTCATGCTCGAAGGCGACTTCGACACTTACAAGGTGCTGGGCTATGCCGCACAAATCGGCACCTGGGCCCGCGAGCATCGCTTCTGCGGCAGTTGCGGTCAGCCGATGACGCAAATTCGCTGGGAGCGGGCGATGTATTGCCAACCCTGCGACCTGCGCAGCTATCCGCGCATTTCACCCAGCATGATCGTGCTGGTGACCCGCGGCGATGAAATCCTGCTGGCGCGTTCGCCGCGCTTCGTCACCGGGGTGTACAGCACCTTGGCAGGTTTTGCCGAACCGGGTGAATCGGCCGAAGACTGCCTGGTGCGCGAAGTGCGCGAAGAAGTGGCGGTGGAGGTGCAGAACATCCAGTACGTCGGCAGCCAGTGCTGGCCGTTCCCGCATTCGATGATGCTCGGTTTCCATGCCGAGTACGCCGGTGGCGAGATTGTCATGCAGCCGGACGAGATCGAGGACGCCAAGTGGTTCAGCGTGCACGACCTGCCGCCGCTGCCGGCCGGGCGGTCCATTGCCCGTTACCTGATCGACCTGTATGTTGCGCGGCGGCTGGGCTGTGATATCCCTGCTTTCCCGTCCTAGCTGCAGTGAGAAATGTTCTCCGACTAGGCGCAGGGCACAGGCAATGGTCATTCCATTGCCAAAGCCCCTCAGGCCTGCCCGAACCAGTGTTGCCACGCTAAGCGCACGGTCAACGCCAGCACCACTGTGATGAACACCGGGCGGATGAACTTGCTGCCGCCGCTGATCGCCGTGCGTGCACCGAAAAAGGCGCCGACCATCACCGACAGGCCCATGCACAGGCCGACGATATAGTCCACCTGCCCGGAAATGATGAACACCGTCAGCGCCGCGATGTTGCTGACGAAGTTCATGCTGCGCGCCACGCCGCTGGCGCGTACCAGGTCGATGGGGTACAGCAGCAGGGTACTGACGGTCCAGAACGCCCCGGTACCCGGGCCCGCTACGCCGTCGTAGAAGCCCAGGGTGAAGCCTTGCGGCACTTGCCACTTTTTCTTGATCGGTGCATCGGCATCCAGCGGCGCCTTGGGCGTGCCGCCGAACAACAGGTAGATGCCACAGGCGAAGACGATCACCGGCAACATCTTGTTCAGCCATTCGGCTGGCATGTAGTGGGCGATGACGGCGCCGAGCAACGCCCCGGTCAGGGTGGCGAACAATGCCGGGCGCCACTGCGCCGGGTGGAACAGTTTGCGTTTGTAGTAAGTGAAACCTGCTGTGGCCGAGCCGAAGGTGGAACTGAGCTTGTTGGTGCCCAGTACCAGGTGCGGTGGCATGCCGGCAGTGAGTAGGGCCGGAGTGGTGAGCAGGCCCCCGCCACCGGCGATGGCGTCGATGAATCCGGCGACGAAGGCGACCAGCGCCAGGATCAGCAGGGTGAGGGGTTCTACGGTGAGTTCGAAGGGCATGGGTTTTTGACAGGCAGGGAGGCAAGGAGGCGGCAAAGTGCTGCACTAGAAGGGGAGCATGGTAATCCTGGGGAAGGTGTGTTGCCAGTGCCGGCCCTTTCGCGGGCACGCCCGCGTAATCCCGTAGGAGCGGGTTTACCCGCGAAAGGGCCGGCACTGGCGAAAACATCAACTACGAATAAACGCCAGCAAATCCGCATTGATCACATCGGCATGGGTGGTCGGCATGCCATGCGGGTAGCCTTTGTAGGTTTTCAGCGTGCCATTGGGCAGTAGCTTGGCCGACAGTACCCCGGAGTTTTCATAGGGCACGATCTGGTCATCGTCGCCGTGCATCACCAGCACCGGCTGCTTGATGCCCTTCAGGTCCTCGGTGAAGTCTGTCTGGGAAAACGCCACGATGCCATCGTAATGGGCCTTTGCACTGCCGATCATGCCTTGGCGCCACCAGTTGCCAATGATGCCTTCGCTGGCTTCGACCCCCGGGCGGTTGTAGCCGTAGAACGGCCCTGTTGGCACATCCCGGTAGAACTGCGCCCGGTTGCTGGCAACCTGGGCCTGGAAACCGTCGAATACCGACTTGGGCAGGCCACCGGGGTTGCCGGGGGTTTGTACCATCAAGGGTGGTACGGCCGCGATCAGCACGGCCTTGGCCACCTTGTCTTCAGGGTACCGGGCCATGTAGCGCACCACCTCGCCGCCGCCGGTCGAGTGGCCGACATGCACGGCACCCTGGGTGCCCAGGTGGGCGACCACGGCGGCTACGTCGTCGGCATAGTGGTCCATGTCGTGGCCGTCCCATACCTGGCTGGAGCGGCCATGGCCCCGCCGGTCGTGGGCGACCACGCGGTAGCCTTCAGCGAGGAAGAACAGCATCTGCGCGTCCCAGTCATCGGCACTGAGCGGCCAGCCGTGATGGAAGTGGATCACAGGTGCATCGCGCGGGCCCCAGTCCTTGTAGAAGATCTGTACGCCGTCCTTCGTGGTTACATAGCTCATGGTCGTTTCTCCTGAGTGCAGGAAGCGAAGGGAGCTATTGAGAATAGGAGGGATTTTGGCAGGTATCAGGAAGTTGTGTTGCCTGTGCGGGCCTCTTCGCGGGTGAACCCGCTCCTACAGGGGGCTCATGGGTTTGAATCCGCAGGAGCGGGTTCTCCCGCGAAGAGGCCCGCACAGGCAACACTCATGCCCTTCAGACGCGGTCGCGCATGCGGTACCAGGCCTTTGCCGCAGCTTCCAAAGGTGCAGCCAGCAGGTCACCACCGGGGAAGCGGCCGTTGTCGATGCCTTGGTACAGCGCCAACAGGTCTTCATCGCCGAGAATGGCATCGCTGACCGCACGCGCCGCCGCCAGGGTCGGCAGTACGCCATGGCCGGAGAAACCCTGCAGCCAGTAGCGCTGGCCCTCGCGGCCGACGTCCGGGGTGCGCTTGATGCTGCAATCGATGTGGCCACCCCAGGCATAGTCGATGGCCACCCCGGCCAGTTGCGGGAATACCCGCTCCAGGTACGGGCGGGTGGCGCTGGCGACGTCCTTGGGAATGCCGCCCAGGTAAGTACAGCCACCGCCGAACAGCAGGCGGTGGTCTGGGGTGAGGCGGAAGTAGTCGGGTACGAACTGGTTGTCGATCACGCAACTGTTGCGAGGTAGTAAGGAATGGGCCAAGTCGGCATCCAGAGGCGCAGTGGCGACTTGGTAGGAACCGACTGGCAACAGGCGACGCGACAGGCTGCGGTCAAGGCGGTCGATGTAGGCGTTGCAGGCCAGCACCAATACCTGGCAGCGGACTTCGCCACGGTCGGTACGGGCGACATAGCCGTCGCGAGCCTGCTGGTAGCTGAGCACCTGGCTCTGTTCGTAGATGCGCCCGCCGCCAGCCTCGATGGTACTGGCCAGGCCCTGTGCCAGTTTCAGCGGGTTGAGGTGGGCACCTTTGGCGTCGTACAGCGCGGCCTGGTAGCGCGGGCTGTCGATCCATTGCGGCAACTCGTCACGGCTGATCAGGCGCAGGGCGTCGTAACCCCATTTATGCTCGGCATCATGCAGGGCCTCTTCGAGCATTTTCACCCGGCGCGGCAATACCGCAGTCCACAGGCTGCCCTGCCGGTAGTCGATGTCGAAGCCGTGGCGTTGGGGCAGTTCGCGCATCTCGTCGGCGGCCCAGCACATGCTGGCCCATAGCCGTTGGGTGCGTTCGATGCCAAGGGCCTGCTCCAGCGGCGGCATGTCGCACGACCAGCCCAACAGCGCCTGGCCACCGTTGCGTCCGGAGGCCGCCCAGGCAACCCGGCTGGCTTCCAGCAGCGTTACGCGTTTGCCGGCCTGGGTCAGGCGCAGTGCAGTGTGCAGGCCGCTGAATCCGGCGCCGATGATCAGCACGTCGGTGTCCTGAGCGCCTTGCAGGGTAGGGCGTAACGGGATGTTGGCGGGGTAGGTCTGGGCGTAGTAACTGGCGACGTGCTGGGCGGATTGTTTGAACATGCCGGATTTTCCGTGAAAATTATTATGCTTATTTTCATGAAAAGTTAGCAGTTAAATTTCACGTTGCCAATGGGTTGGTTGGGGCTTGTGGTTTGCCTTTTGTTAATGTGCTGCCTGGGCTGGCCTCTTCGCGGGTGAACCCGCTCCTACAGGGGGGCTCGCTTTTTCCGCGCCTGCCGTGGCTTGCTTGGGGTCGCCTTGCTTCCAGTCGCTTTGCTCTTCCCGCCACCGCGACGTTTCTTCTTCCAGGGCGGCGCCGCCCCGGCCGCTGGCCCGCTGATGGTCATGCGCATGCCGCTGCAACGCTCCACCAGCTTGCCCATCCACGCTGACTGCCGGGCGACGAACTCTTCCAGGGGCATCTCGCCGCTTTGCACCATGTCCAGCGCCTGCTCCCAGATCGCCGTGGTGCCGGGGTCGGCAATGGCTCGGGGAACGGCGTCGATCAGGCTGAAGGCCGCAGGGGTGGCCGACAACGCCTTGCCGTTCTTCACCAGGTAACCGCGGTCGAGCAGGCCCTGGATAATGCTGGCGCGGGTGGCTTCGGTGCCGATGCCGGTGGTTTCCTTGAGCTTCTGCTTCAGCCGAGGGTCATCCACCAGCTTGGCCACGTTTTTCATCGCCTTGATCAGGTCGCCTTCGGTAAATGGCTTGGGTGGCTGGGTCCACAGGTCTTTCAGCTGCAGGCCGTGTACGTTGCAGTCCTGGCCTTCGCGCAGCGCTGGCAACACCTGGGCCGGTGGTGCCTCTCGGCCTTTGGCCGGGGTAAGCGCTTCGGGCAAGGCGCGGCGCCAGCCCGGCTCGACGATCTGTTTGCCCACAGCACGCAGCGCATGACCGGCGCAGTCGAAGTCGGCCTGGGTGCGGTCGTACTCATGGTTGGGCAGGAACTGCGCCAGATAGCGGGCGCGGATCAGGGTGTACACGGCCTTGTGCTTGGCCGGCAGGCGCGAGGGGTCGCTGGCGGCGGCGGTGGGGATGATGCCATGGTGAGCGCTGACTTTGGCGTCGTTCCACGCCCGCGAGCGGCGTTGCGGCTCCAGGTACGGCTGCAGCGGCGCAAGGCTGGCATCGGCCCGTTGCAGGGCAGAGAGGATGGCGGGTGCCTCAGCGTGCTGGCTTTGTGGCAAATAGCCGCAATCGCTGCGCGGGTAGGTGATCAGCTTGTGTGTTTCGTACAGTGCCTGGGCAATGTCGAGGGTTTCCTGGGCGCCGAGGCCGAACTTTTTCGAGCACAGCTCCTGCAGGGTGCCAAGGTCGAAGGGCAGCGGTGCAGCTTCGCGCACACGCTCGGTCGCCACCTTTACCGCTCGGGCAGTGCCAGCATGGCCGATGTCGGTGGCGGCCTGCTGTGCCAAGCTTTGCTTCAGGCAGCGGCCTTGGTCATCACAGGCGTCTTCGGGGGCGCGCCATTGGGCATTGAAGCGTTGGCCGGCGTGTTCCAGCTGTACGTCGATGGCCCAGAACGGCACCGGCACGAAGTCGGCGATGCTGCGGTCGCGGTCGACCACCAGGCGCAAGGTCGGCGTTTGCACGCGGCCTACCGGCAGCACACCCTGGTAGCCGGATTGGCGGCCTAGCAGGGTGAACAGCCGGCTCATGTTCATGCCGATCAGCCAGTCGGCGCGCGAGCGGCCCAGCGCCGAGTGGTACAGGTTGAACGTCTCGTGGCCTGGCAGCAGGCGTGCCAGGGCCTTGCGGATGGAGGCGTCGTCCAGTGCCGACAGCCACAGGCGCTGCACCGGGCCCCGGTAGCGGCAATGCTCGACCAGCTCGCGGGCAATCATTTCGCCTTCGCGGTCGGCGTCGGTGGCAATCACCAGCTCCCGCGCTTCACCGAGCAGGCGCTTGACCGCCTTGAACTGGCTGGCGGTCTTGGGCTTTACCAGCATCTTCCACTTGTCTGGAATGATCGGCAGGTCGGCCAGGTTCCAGCGCTTGTAACGTTCGTCGTAGCTGTCGGGCGGGGCGGTTTCCAGCAGGTGGCCGATGCACCAGGTTACGCAGATGTCGGTGCCTTGCCAGCAGCCGTCGCCTTTGCGGTTGGCGCCGAGCACTTTGGCGATGTCTTTTGCCTGGGAGGGTTTTTCGCAGAGAAACAGGCGCATGGCCGGGGACGCTTCATCGGGGTGGTGGGCCATAGGATGCGCAAGCGGGGGCGCAGAGGCAAGTTTTATCTGGATGGATGTACAGGTTTTTTGTCAGCGGGGATGTATATCGCCTGAGCCGGCCTCTTCGCGGGTAAACCCGCTCCTACAGGGAAGCGCGGTGCTTGTAGGAGCGGGTTTACCCGCGAAGAGGCCAGTGCAGGTAATGGATCAGGCGCGCGAGTCGCGCACCATGTCGACATGCGGGATGCCAGCTTCGAGGAATTCCTCGCTGACTACGCGAAAGCCCAGCCGCTCATAGAACGGCGTGGCGTGCACCTGGGCGCTGAGCATCTGCTGTTTCAGGTCGCGGTTCTGCGCTTCGACGATGACCGCATTGACCAACGCATCGCCCACCTTCAGGCCACGCCAGTCCTTGAGCACCGAGATGCGCCCGATGGTGCCGTCGGCCAGCAGGCGCGCAGTACCGATTGGATAGTCGCCTTCCAGGGCCAGGAAGTGCAGGGCGTCCTGGTCTTCCGAATCGAACTCCAGCTCTGGTGGAATGTGCTGCTCGGCGACGAACACGGCTTCACGGATACGGCGGATGTCGGCGTTGTCTTTGTGCCAATCGGCGAGGCGAACGCTGATCTTATTCATTGGCGAATCCCAGGCTCCCTTGCTTGACCAGCTGCTGTACCAGCATCAGGCCATCCTCATCCTGCAGCCACTCGGCCAGGTTATCGATGTGCAGGGCGTCGGCCGCACATACCAGCTTCAGCAGCTCTCGCAGTTTGCCAGGCAGTGGGCAACTACGGCCGCTGGCGAACAGCAGCAGGTCGTCTTCGAACTCGGACCAGGCCAGGCGTGCGCTGGGGTTGCGGATCAGGATGGCGCCTTGCTCAAGGGCATTGATCAGCTCTTCCTCGCTCAGCTCCTCGCCAACGATCTGCTCGGGGTAGCGCGGCTCGGTCATGAACTGGCCGAACCAGGTCAGCAGCAGGTCCTTGTCGCCCATGTGCTTGTCGAGCAGCGCCTTGAGGCGGTCGAGGGCATCGTGCTGGATCTGGTGCGGGTCGCTGACCGGCTGGGCGTCGGCGTCGCTGTAGCGCTCTTCGTCGGGCAGGAACTGGCCGAGGAAGTCGGTGAAGTGGGTCAGCACTTCGGCAGCGCTCGGTGCGCGGAAGCCGACCGAGTAGGTCAGGCAGTCATCCACGGCCACACCGTAGTGGGCCAGGCGCGGTGGCAGGTAGAGCATGTCGCCGGGCTCCAGGGTCCACTCGCCGCTCTGCTCGAACTCGGCCAGGATACGCAGGTCGGCGTGCTCCAGCAGTGGGCTGTCACTGCTGCACATCTGGCCGATCTTCCAGTTGCGCTGGCCGTGGCCTTGCAGCAGGAACACATCGTAGTTGTCGAAGTGCGGGCCGACGCTGCCACCCGGGGCGGCGAAGCTGATCATCACGTCATCGATACGCCAGCTGGGCAGGAAGCGGAAGTTTTCCAGCAGTTCGGCCACTTCCGGAACGAACTGGTCAACGGCCTGCACCAGCAGGGTCCAGTCTTTTTCCGGCAGTTCGGCGAAGGTGTCTTCGTTGAACGGGCCGCGGCGCAGCTCCCACGGGTGAGCGCCGTGCTCCAGCACGATACGCGACTCGACTTCGTCTTCCAGGGCCAGGCCGGCGAGCTCGTCGGGGTCGATCGGGCTGATGAAGTCCGGGAAGGCCTGGCGTACCAGCAGCGGCTTCTTCTGCCAGTAGTCGCGCATGAATTCGCGGGCCGAGATGCCGCCGAGCAGCTGCAGTGGAGTATCAGGATTCATGTTCAACCTATTGAAAAAACGTAATTTTCGTACGGGAATAAAAACGCCCGGCCAGGCCGGGCGTTGTACGCGACGCTCAGCTTAGATGCGTTTGGCCTGGGCTGCCGCGTTACCGATGTAGGTAGCGGGGGTCAGCTGCTTGAGCTCGGCCTTGGCTTCGGCTGGCATGTCCAGGCCGTCGATGAAGGTCAGCAGCGCTTCTGGGGTGATGCCCTTGCCACGGGTCAGCTCTTTGAGCTTCTCGTAGGGGTTTTCGATGTTGAAGCGGCGCATCACGGTCTGGATCGGCTCGGCCAGTACTTCCCAGCAGGCGTCCAGGTCGGCGGCGATGCGAGCTTCGTTGACTTCCAGCTTGCCGATGCCTTTCAGGCTGGCCTCGAAGGCGATGACGCTGTGGGCAAAGCCCACGCCCAGGTTGCGCAGCACGGTGGAGTCGGTCAGGTCACGCTGCCAGCGCGAGATCGGCAGCTTGCTGGCCAGGTGCTGGAACAGCGCGTTGGCGATACCCAGGTTGCCTTCGGAGTTTTCGAAGTCGATCGGGTTGACCTTGTGCGGCATGGTCGACGAGCCGATTTCGCCGGCGACGGTCTTCTGCTTGAAGTAACCCAGCGAAATGTAGCCCCACACATCACGGTCGAAGTCGATCAGGATGGTGTTGAAGCGGGCGATGGCGTCGAACAGCTCGGCGATGTAGTCGTGCGGCTCGATCTGGGTGGTGTACGGGTTGAACTGCAGGCCCAGCTCGTCTTCGATGAAGGCGCGGGCGTTCTCTTCCCAGTCGATCTGCGAGTAGGCCGACAGGTGGGCGTTGTAGTTGCCCACGGCGCCGTTGATCTTGCCCAGCAGCGGCACGGCGGCAACTTGTGCGATCTGGCGCTCCAGGCGATACACGACGTTGGCCAGCTCTTTACCCAGGGTGGTCGGCGAAGCCGGCTGGCCGTGGGTGCGCGACAGCATTGGCACTTCGGCGTGGGCGTGGGCCAGGGCGCGGATGGCGTCGGCGACCTGGCGCATCAGCGGCAGCAGCACTTCGTCACGGCCGGCGCGCAGCATCAGGGCGTGGGACAGGTTGTTGATGTCCTCGCTGGTGCAGGCGAAGTGGATGAACTCGCTGACCTTGGCCAGCTCAGGCAGCTTGGCGGCCTGCTCCTTGAGCAGGTATTCAATGGCCTTGACGTCGTGGTTGGTGGTGCGCTCGATTTCCTTGACGCGCTCGGCGTGCTCCAGCTTGAAATCGGTGGCCAGGCTGTCCAGCAGGGCGTTGGCTTCGGCGGAGAACGCCGGCACTTCGCCGATTTGCGGGTGGGCGGCCAGGCGCTGCAGCCAGCGCACTTCGACCAGGGCGCGGAAACGGATCAGGCCGAATTCGCTGAAAATGGGGCGCAAGGCCTGGGTTTTGCCGGCATAACGGCCGTCTACAGGGGAAACCGCAGTGAGCGAAGAAAGCTGCATGGGGTGTTCTCGGACAGTCAGGCTTTTGGAAGGGCGCATATCATACATGAAAAATGCGCCTGGGTCGGGTGGCTGACCAAAGGTCGGCCCAATTTGGATCTGGTGGCAGACCCTGTGGGAGCGGGCATGCCCGCCAACACCGGCGTAGCCGGTGCCATACACCGCGTCGCCTGCTTCGCGGGCACGCCCGCTCCCACAAAGGGCAGCCCAGCCCGTCAGTTGGGGCTGCGCATCATGTCATACAGTTCGTTCAGCAACTTGCGCCGGCTGAACACCAGCTGCCAGCGGTGCCCGCCCAGCTGCCGCCACAGTCGCGCGGCGCGGATGCCGGCCAGCAGCAGGGCGCGGATCTTCGAGGCGTTGTTGGGCTGCTGCAGGAAGCGCATGTCGCCGTGCACCTGGATGCGCTGGCGCAAGGTACTCAGCGTGTCCTGGTACAAGGCTCCACTGGAAGCGATGACGTTTTCGTGAACCAGGCCGAAATGCTCGGCCTGCGACTGGATTTGCGGCAGGCGGTTGCCGATGGTGTCCAGCAGGTCGCCACGCTTGTTCAGCTGGCGCTCCAGGCCCAGCATCGACAGGGCGTAGCGCAGCGGCTCGCGTTGCAGGCTGTTGGGGTCGCGCTCGAGGGCGCCGATCAGCGCTCGGTAGCCGTCGCGCAGGTTCAGGTCGTCACCGCCGAACACCTCCAGGGTGTCCTTGGGGTCGCGCACCAGCAGGCTGCCCAGCATGCAGCCGATATTGGCTTCACTGGCCTGGCCGGTGCGGGCGATGCGGTCGACAAGCACGGCGGCCTGGAACACACCACCCAACGCGATCAGCTGCTCCTGCAGGTTGCTCATGCGCGCGGGCTCCACGGCTCGGCAGCCTCGATCACGCCGCCGCCCAGGCACACTTCGCCGTCGTAGAACACCACGGACTGGCCCGGCGTCACGGCGCGCTGAGGCTCGTCGAACACGGCGCGGTAGCCGCTGGCGGTGCGTTCCAGGGTGCATCGCTGGTCGCTCTGGCGGTAGCGCACCTTGGCAGTCAACTGCCGTGGGCTGCCGAGGTCGACCGGGTTGACCCAGAAAATCTCCGAGGCCAGCAGGGCGCGGGAGAACAGCCATGGGTGCTCGTTGCCCTGGCCGACCACCAGCACGTTGCGGGCCAGGTCCTTGTGCAGCACGTACCACGGCTCGTCACTGGCATCCTTCAGGCCGCCAATGCCCAGGCCCTGGCGCTGGCCGATGGTGTGGTACATCAGGCCGTGGTGACGGCCGATCACTTCACCTTCGGTGGTTTCAATGTCACCCGGCTGGGCCGGCAGGTACTGCTTGAGGAAGTCGCTGAAGCGGCGCTCGCCAATGAAGCAGATGCCGGTGGAATCTTTCTTCTTGGCGGTGGCCAGGCCGTGTTTTTCGGCGATGGCGCGCACTTCGGGCTTTTCCAGTTCGCCGACCGGGAACAGGGTGCGGGCAATTTCCTTGCCGCCGACGGCGTGCAGGAAGTAGCTCTGGTCCTTGTTCGGGTCCAGGCCCTTGAGCAGTTCGGTGAGCGTGCCGGTGTCGCGGCGGCGCACGTAGTGGCCGGTGGCGATCAGGTCGGCACCCAGCGACAGGGCATAGTCGAGGAACGCCTTGAACTTGATTTCGCGGTTGCAGAGGATGTCGGGGTTGGGTGTGCGGCCAGCCTTGTATTCGTCAAGGAAGTGCTCGAAAACGTTGTCCCAGTATTCGGCGGCGAAGTTGGCGGTGTGCAGCTTGATGCCGATGCGGTCGCACACGGCCTGGGCGTCGGCCAGGTCTTCACGGGCGGTGCAGTATTCGGTGCCGTCGTCTTCTTCCCAGTTCTTCATGAACAGCCCTTCCACCTGGTAGCCCTGCTCGATGAGCAGAAGGGCTGAGACGGAAGAGTCCACGCCGCCGGACATGCCGACGATGACGCGGGTCTTGGCGGGGTCTTTAAGTGCTGGGCTGGTCATGGGTACCGGTGTGTATCAAGGGGGAAAAACGCCGATTCTATCAAACCTGCGGAGCCGCGTCAGTCGCGTAGCAGGTCGAGGCTGTGCAGCGGGCCTTTGAGGTAGTCATCAAGGCAGCGTGGCACCAGCTCGCTGCGCCAGCGAGTCGGGTCGGCCAGCAGTTCGTCGCGGGTCAGCCACACGGCGCGGAGGATGTCGCTGTCCAGGGCCAGGTCGGCGTGATGGTGCACGGGGCGGGCGGCGAAGCAGACGCGCTGGTAGGTCACGCCGTTGCTGGGGGCGGTGTACAGGTAGATGCCGACCACGCCGGTCAGCTCGACTTCCCAGGCCGTTTCTTCCAGGGTTTCGCGCAGGGCGGCCTGGGGCAGGGTCTCGTTGGGCTCGAGGTGGCCGGCAGGCTGGTTGAAGACGTGCTGGTTGGCTTTGAATTCCTCGACGAAGAGGAACTTGCCTTCGTGCTCGACGATGGTGGCGACGGTGATGTGGGGTTGCCAGGTCATTTGCCATGTCCTTTCAGATTGCCGGGACCGCCTTGCGGTCCTTCGCGGGCTCGCCCGCTCCCAAAGGTGCAGTGCAGGTCTTGCTGGCAGCACCTTTCCTGTGGGAGCGGGCAAGCCCGCGAAGGGCTGCGCAGCGGCCCCAATCCAGAAAGCACAAACCCCGGTGCGTGGCCGGGGTTTGAGCTGTTACTTCAAGCGAACCTTACAGGGCAGCGATGGCGCTGTTCAGGGTCTGGCTTGGGCGCATCACCTTGGCGGTCAGCTCGGCATCCGGGGCGTAGTAGCCGCCGATGTCGGCTGGCTTGCCCTGAACGGCGTTGAGCTCGGCGACGATGGTCGCTTCGTTCTCGGCCAGGGTTTTTGCCAGTGGTGCGAAGCGTGCCTGCAGGGCAGCGTCGTCCGTCTGAGCAGCCAGGGCTTCGGCCCAGTACAGGGTCAGGTAGAAGTGGCTGCCGCGGTTGTCGATACCGCCGACTTTGCGCGACGGCGACTTGTTGGTGTCGAGGAACTTGCCGGTAGCCTGGTCCAGGGTGTTGGCCAGAACCTTGGCGCGCGGGTTGTCGTAGGTGTTGCCCAGGTGCTCCAGGGAAGCGGCCAGGGCCAGGAATTCACCCAGCGAGTCCCAACGCAGGAAGTTTTCTTCAACCAGCTGCTGCACGTGCTTCGGAGCCGAACCACCGGCGCCGGTTTCGAACAGGCCACCGCCATTCATCAGCGGCACGATCGACAGCATCTTGGCGCTGGTGCCCAGTTCCATGATCGGGAACAGGTCGGTCAGGTAGTCACGCAGCACGTTGCCGGTCACCGAGATGGTGTCCTTGCCTTCGCGGATGCGGGCCAGGGAGAACTTGATGGCGTCGACCGGTGCCAGGATGCGGATGTCCAGGCCGGTGGTGTCGTGATCTTTCAGGTACTGCTGCACCTTCTCGATCATGACGCCGTCGTGGGCGCGAGCCGGGTCCAGCCAGAACACCGCCGGGGTGTTGCTCAGGCGGGCACGGTTGACGGCCAGCTTGACCCAGTCCTGGATCGGCGCGTCCTTGGTCTGGCACATACGGAAGATGTCACCGGCTTCGACGTTCTGCTCCAGCACGACGTTGCCCTTGCCATCGACTACGCGAACCACGCCGTCAGCCTTGATCTGGAAGGTCTTGTCGTGGGAACCATACTCTTCGGCTTTCTGCGCCATCAGGCCAACGTTCGGCACGCTGCCCATGGTGGTCGGATCGAAGGCACCGTTGACCTTGCAGTCTTCGATGGTGGCCTGGTAGATGCCGGCGTAGCAGCGGTCCGGGATCACGGCCTTGGCGTCTTGCAGTTCGCCTGCGGTGTTCCACATCTTGCCCGAGTCACGGATCATGGCCGGCATCGAGGCGTCGACGATCACGTCGCTCGGCACGTGCAGGTTGGTGATGCCTTTGTCGGAGTTGACCATGGCCAGGGCCGGGCGCTCGGCATACAGGGCCTGGATGTCGGCTTCGATCTCGGCCTGCTTGTCGGCGGGCAGGTCCTTGATACGGGCGTACAGGTCGCCGATACCGTTGTTGGCGTTGAAGCCTACTTCGGCCAGGGCAGCGGCGTGCTTGGTCAGCACGTCGTTGTAGAATTCTTCGACGATGACGCCGAACATGATCGGGTCGGAGACCTTCATCATGGTGGCTTTCAGGTGCACCGACAGCAGCACGCCAGCGGCCTTGGCATCGGCGATTTGCTCGGCGATGAAGGCTTTCAGGGCCTTGCGGCTCATGGTGGCGCAGTCGATGACTTCGGCGGCTTTGACGGCGGTCTTTTCTTTCAGCACGGTGGTGCTGCCGTCTTTGCTGACCAGCTCGATGCGCAGGCTGTCGTCAGCTTCGATCAGTGCGGCTTTTTCGCTGCCGTAGAAGTCGCCCTGGGTCATGTGGGCAACGTGCGACTTGGAGTCAGCGGCCCAGGCGCCCATCTTGTGTGGGTGCTTGCGGGCGTAGTTCTTGACCGACAGCGGCGCGCGGCGGTCGGAGTTGCCTTCGCGCAGCACCGGGTTCACGGCGGAACCCTTGATGCGGTCGTAGCGGGCACGGGATTCTTTTTCTTCCGCGGTGGCCGGCTCGTCGGCGTAGTCAGGGATGTTGAAGCCCTTGCCTTGCAGTTCCTTGATCGCGGCTTTGAGCTGCGGTACCGAGGCGCTGATGTTCGGCAGCTTGATGATGTTGGCTTCAGGGGTGGTAGCCAGCTGGCCCAGTTCCGCCAGGTGATCGCCTACTTGCTTCTCTGCGCCCAGTTGCTCCGGGAAGGCGGCAAGGATACGGCCAGCCAGGGAGATGTCGCGAGTTTCGACAGCGATGTCAGCCGAAGCGGTGAACGCTTCGATGATCGGCAGCAGCGAGTAAGTGGCGAGGGCGGGGGCTTCGTCGGTGAAGGTATAGATGATCTTGGAACGGGTGGGCATGCGGGTTAACTCTCTGTGTGCTGAGCGTGCTCGAGTCTCGTGGTGCGCAGGGTAGGCGCATCGCCCTGGCAGCGCCATGAGCGGAAAGTCGAGAGGCTGCGAGCGGTGATGGTGGATGCATCAGTCGAGCGTCAAGTGCTGAGCTGCGGTAACAACCCAGGCTTTATGGCCATTCATGGCCTAGGGCGGTCCGCATTTTCCTGGGATTCGCCCCGATGACCCTTCGGTCGCGGCGGAGTATACCAAACCATTCGGGCTAATCAGCAAGGCCAAGTGATATCGGCCCATTTATAAGACCAAAGACTAAGCGGCAATGCGGCGGGTTGTCGCATGCCTTGCAGGTCGGCAGATGTGGTTTAGGCTCAGTGGATCGCACGATGTCCAAACCACACCAGACAGCGGAGTAGTGCAAGCATGGGATACCAGAAAATCAAGGTTCCGACCGACGGCACCAAGATCACCGTCAATGCAGATCATTCGCTTAACGTGCCTGATAATCCGATCATTCCTTACATTGAAGGCGACGGGATCGGCGTCGATGTTTCGCCGGTAATGATCAAGGTGGTCGATGCCGCCGTGGAGAAGGCCTACGGCGGCAAGCGCAAGATTGCCTGGATGGAGGTGTACGCTGGCGAGAAAGCCACCCAGGTGTATGACCAGGATACCTGGCTGCCGCAGGAAACCCTCGATGCCGTGCGTGATTACGTGGTATCGATCAAGGGCCCGCTGACCACACCGGTCGGTGGCGGCATCCGCTCGCTCAACGTGGCCCTGCGCCAGCAACTGGACCTGTATGTGTGCCTGCGGCCGGTGCTGTGGTTCCAGGGTGTACCGAGCCCGGTGAAAAAGCCTGGCGACGTCGACATGGTGATATTCCGCGAGAACTCCGAAGACATCTATGCCGGCATCGAGTGGAAGGCCGGCTCGCCCGAGGCGAACAAGGTGATCAAGTTTCTCAAGGAGGAAATGGGGGTCACCAAGATCCGCTTCGACCAGGATTGCGGTATCGGCGTCAAGCCGGTGTCGAAGGAAGGTACCAAGCGTCTGGTGCGCAAGGCCCTGCAATATGTGGTGGATAACGACCGCGAATCACTGACCCTGGTGCACAAGGGCAACATCATGAAATTCACCGAGGGTGCCTTCAAGGACTGGGGGTACGAGGTGGCGCGTGACGAGTTCGGTGCTCAACTGCTCGATGGCGGCCCTTGGATGAAGTTCAAGAACCCCAAGACCGGTCGCGAGGTCATCGTCAAGGACGCCATCGCCGACGCCATGCTGCAGCAGATCCTGCTGCGCCCGGCGGAGTACGACGTGATCGCCACCCTCAACCTCAATGGTGACTACCTGTCCGATGCCCTGGCGGCAGAAGTGGGCGGTATCGGCATTGCCCCGGGCGCCAATCTGTCCGACACCGTGGCCATGTTCGAGGCCACTCACGGCACTGCACCCAAGTATGCCGGGCAGGACAAGGTCAACCCGGGCTCGGTGATCCTCTCGGCAGAGATGATGCTGCGCCACATGGGTTGGACCGAAGCCGCCGACCTGATCATCAAGGGCACCAATGGCGCCATTGCGGCCAAGACCGTGACCTACGATTTCGAGCGGCTGATGGAGGGCGCCAAGCTGGTAGGCAGCTCAGGCTTTGGTGATGAAATGATCAAACACATGTAAGGCAACAGAAAACCGGTCGCCTCCCGTAAAGAGGCGGCCGGTTTTTTCGTCTATCGGCACAGCGCAGGCAGTCAGGCTTTTGCAGTTTCGCTTTGCGGCTCGCCCAGGGTTCTGGCAGCCTCTGCCGCAGCGGCCGCGGCATCTTTGATTTCGACGGCGTGCAAGCCTTTGGGGCCCTGGACGATGTCGAATATCACGGCCTGGCCAGCTTTCAGGGTCTTGTATCCGTCCATTCGGATGGCGGAATAATGGGCGAACAGGTCATCGGATTTACCTTCCTCATTGATGAATCCATAGCCCTTGGCATTGTTGAACCACTTGACTTTACCGCTTGCCATCCCTATGTCCCTCTGCAAAGGACTCCATCACTGGAGTATCATCCACTTCATCCGCATACGAACCTTGCGAAAAATCTGGTTGACTGCGCGGATCTTTATCGACCACGGTGGGTTCTTATTGGTTGTAACACCGTTTTGCCGATAGTCAAGGTCACGCGGCGCCTGCGCTGGCGGTGGCCTGTGCAGTCAACCTGCAACCTTAACCTGACGCTCATGATGAAATTCTTTCCATGCATGCACCTAGTGAGATTCGACTAACATTCAATCAGGATCGCCCGCAATCGAATGAGGACGACGGCTCAGGTCTTGCAGTTCAGGAAGCCAAGCCGATCCTGCAGGCGCCACCGATGTACAAGGTGGTTTTGTTCAACGATGACTACACGCCAATGGATTTCGTCGTCGAAGTGCTCGAGACGTTCTTCAGTCTGAACCGCGAGCTGGCGACCAAGATCATGCTGACCGTCCATACCGAGGGGCGGGCAGTGTGCGGATTGTTTACCCGTGACATCGCCGAAACAAAGGCTATGCAGGTCAACCAATACGCCAGGGAAAGCCAGCATCCGCTACTCTGTGAAATCGAGAAGGACGGTTAATCGCCGACCACTTGGGTATGAGGTGAAGCTATGTTAAACCGCGAGCTCGAAGTCACCCTCAATCTTGCCTTCAAGGAGGCCCGTTCGAAGCGTCATGAGTTCATGACCGTCGAACATCTGCTGCTGGCACTCCTTGACAATGAGGCTGCCGCGACCGTTCTGCGCGCCTGTGGCGCCAATCTCGACAAGCTCAAGCATGACCTGCAAGAGTTCATCGATTCCACCACGCCGTTGATCCCTGTCAACGACGAAGATCGTGAAACCCAGCCGACCCTGGGCTTTCAGCGCGTGCTGCAGCGTGCCGTGTTCCACGTGCAAAGCTCTGGCAAGCGCGAAGTGACCGGCGCCAATGTGCTGGTGGCGATTTTCAGCGAACAGGAAAGCCAGGCCGTGTTCCTGCTCAAGCAGCAGAGCGTGGCCCGTATCGACGTGGTCAACTACATCGCCCATGGCATCTCCAAGGTGCCAGGGCATGGTGCACAGTCTGAAAGCGAGCAGGACATGCAGGACGATGAGGGTGGCGAAACCTCCTCTTCGAGCAACCCGCTGGACGCCTACGCCAGCAACCTGAACGAACTGGCCCGTGCCGGCCGTATCGACCCGCTGGTCGGTCGCGAGCAGGAAGTGGAGCGCGTGGCACAAATCCTCGCTCGTCGGCGCAAGAACAACCCGCTGCTGGTGGGTGAGGCAGGCGTGGGCAAGACGGCCATCGCCGAAGGCCTGGCCAAGCGCATCGTCGATGGTCAGGTGCCTGACCTGCTGGCGCAGAGCGTGGTGTACTCCCTCGATCTGGGCGCGTTGCTGGCCGGTACCAAATACCGTGGTGACTTCGAGAAGCGCTTCAAGGCGCTGCTCGGTGAGCTGCGCAAGCGTCCGCAGGCCATCCTGTTCATCGACGAAATTCACACCATCATCGGTGCCGGTGCGGCGTCGGGCGGGGTGATGGATGCTTCCAATCTGCTCAAGCCGCTGCTGTCGTCGGGTGAAATCCGCTGCATCGGTTCGACCACGTTCCAGGAATTTCGCGGCATCTTCGAGAAGGATCGTGCCCTGGCGCGCCGCTTCCAGAAGGTGGATGTCAGCGAGCCATCGGTCGAAGACACCGTGGGCATTCTGCGCGGCCTGAAAGGGCGTTTCGAAAGCCACCACAACATCGAGTACAGCGACGAAGCCCTGCGCGCCGCTGCCGAACTGGCTTCGCGCTACATCAATGACCGGCACATGCCTGACAAGGCCATCGATGTGATCGACGAGGCTGGCGCCTACCAGCGCCTGCAGCCAGAAGCCAGTCGCGTCAAGCGCATCGATGTGCCGCAAGTGGAGGACATCGTCGCCAAGATTGCGCGAATTCCGCCGAAGCACGTCACAAGTTCCGACAAGGAGCTGCTGCGCAACCTCGAGCGCGACCTGAAACTGACCGTGTTTGGCCAGGACCAGGCAATCGACTCGCTGGCCACCGCGATCAAGTTGTCCCGTGCCGGCCTCAAGTCGCCAGACAAGCCGGTGGGTTCGTTCCTGTTCGCCGGTCCTACCGGCGTCGGCAAGACCGAAGCGGCGCGGCAATTGGCCAAGGCGCTGGGTGTGGAGTTGGTGCGTTTCGACATGTCTGAGTACATGGAGCGCCACACCGTGTCGCGTTTGATTGGTGCGCCTCCGGGTTATGTCGGTTTCGACCAGGGTGGCTTGTTGACCGAGGCGATCACCAAGCAGCCGCACTGCGTATTGTTGCTCGACGAAATCGAGAAGGCCCACCCGGAAGTCTTCAATCTGCTGCTGCAGGTGATGGACCACGGTACCCTGACCGACAACAACGGGCGCAAGGCCGACTTCCGTAACGTGATCCTGATCATGACCACCAACGCCGGTGCAGAAACCGCGGCGCGGGCGTCGATCGGCTTCACTCATCAGGACCACGCGTCCGATGCCATGGAAGTGATCCGCAAGAGCTTCACGCCAGAGTTCCGCAACCGTCTGGATACCATCATCCAGTTTGGCCGCCTGAGCACGGAGACGATCAAAAGCATCGTCGACAAGTTCCTTATCGAATTGCAGGCGCAGCTGGAAGACAAGCGTGTGCTGCTGGAAGTCAGCGATGAAGCGCGCGGTTGGCTGGCGGTTTCGGGCTATGACGTGCAGATGGGCGCGCGGCCAATGGCGCGGCTGATCCAGGACAAGATCAAGCGGCCGCTGGCCGAGGAGATCCTGTTTGGCGAGCTGGCCGAGCATGGTGGCGTGGTGCATGTCGACCTGCGCGATGGCGAGCTGGTGTTCGACTTCGAAACCACGGCTGAGGTCGCGTGATGTGCAGGGGCTGCCTGCAGCCCCTTGCAATTTCTTAAGGCACAAAAAAGCCCGGCACCTGGCCGGGCTTTTTCATGGCTTGAGCTTAGCGCGCACGGTAGGTGATGCGGCCCTTGCTCAGGTCGTACGGCGTCAGTTCGACGCGGACCTTGTCGCCAGTGAGAATACGGATGTAGTTCTTGCGCATCTTTCCGGAGATGTGCGCGGTTACGACGTGCCCGTTTTCCAACTCCACGCGGAACATGGTGTTGGGCAGGGTGTCGACGACAGTACCTTCCATTTCGAAGCTGTCTTCTTTCGACATGCAGTTGAGCCCTCGGATCCAGTGTTAGCCCGACGCATATCCGCACCGGGCAAAAAAGTGGCGTGGATTATGCCGGAAAACTGCGTGTCAAGCCAATGCTTTCAGTTGAGGGTGACCCAGCGCTGGTTTATCAGCAGCTCGATAGGTCGGTACTGCGTCTTGTAGTTCATCTTCTTGCAGTTCTTGATCCAGTAGCCCAGGTAAACCGCCTCCAGGTTCTGGCGCAGCGCTTCGGTGATCTGCCAGAGAATGGCGAAACGGCCAAGGCTGCGGCGCTCCTCGTCCGGCTCGTAGAAGGTGTACACCGCCGACAGGCCATTGGGCAGCAGGTCGCACACTGCCACCGCCATCAACCGGCCTTCCAGGCGAAACTCGTAGAACCAGCAGAACGGCAGGTCGCGTACCAGGAAGGTGGAAAACTGATCGCGGCTGGGCGGGTACATGTCGCCATCGGCGTGGCGCGTTTCGATATAGCGCCGGTACAGCTCGAAGTACTCTTCCTTGAACGCCGGGCGCGCTGCGGTTACGGTCAGGTCGGCGTTACGTTTGAGTATGCGACGCTGCTGGCGGTTGGGGATGAAGCGCGCCGCCGGGATGCGCGCCGGCACGCAGGCGTTGCAGTTCTGGCAGTGTGGGCGGTACAGGTGGTCGCCACTGCGGCGAAAGCCCATTTCCGACAAATCGGCGTACACGTGCACGTCCATCGGCTGGCTGGGGTCGAGGAACAGCGTGGTCGCTTGCTCCTCCGGCAGGTAGCTGCAGGAATGGGGCTGAGTGGCATAGAACTTCAACCGCGCCAACTCTGTCATGATCGACCCCTTCGGTGAGACGTTGTTTTAAGTGTAAGCCAGCTACGGGAACTCGCCTAGGCAACCCATGAAGCACTGTTGGGCTGGTCAAGGTGGCGTGCCAGGTAGCTGGCGAACTCGGCACGGCTGATGGCATGGGCGCCCAGGCTGTGCAAGTGGTTGGTCGGCATCTGGCAGTCGATAAGCACGAAGCCGGCGTCTCGCAGGTGATTGACCAAGGTCACGAAACCGACCTTGGAGGCGTTGTCGGCGCGGCTGAACATCGATTCGCCAAAGAACAGCTGGCCCATGGCCAGACCGTACAGGCCCCCGACCAGTTCGCCGTCCTGGCGAACTTCAACCGAATGAGCGATGCCACGGCGGTGCAGCTCGCAGTAGGCGTTGCGCATGGTGTCGGTGATCCAGGTGCCGTCAGCGTAGTCGCGAGGCGCGGCGCAGGCGGCGATCACGGCCGGGAAGTCGGTGTCGAAGCTGACCTGGTAACGGCCTTTGCGTATCAGCTTGGCCAGCGAGCGTGACACATGCAACTGGTCGGGCAACAACACCGTGCGCGGGTCGGGTGACCACCACAGGATCGGCTGGCCGTCCTGGTACCACGGGAAGCAGCCATGGCGATACGCCTGCACCAGGCGCTCGGGGCTCAGGTCGCCGCCGGCGGCCAGTAGGCCGTTGGGGTCGTGCAGCGCCTTTTCCAGGGGCGGGAAGGTCAGCGAGTCGCGGGTCAGCCAGGTGAGCATGGTCTATCGTGCGGTGGGGGAGGGGAGAGGGCAGCATGGCTTGGGAGAAAAGCGGGGTCAATCTCTTTGGGGGCCTCAAACCAGCGCGGTAACCTGCAAAAGGCTACCCCTACAGCGAGGTGAGGCAGTTTTGCGGCAATTCAGGGCAATTTCCTACACATTCATCCAGCCGCAGGCACCATCCGCTACATTTGCTGTCACACCTGTGCAAAAACACAGCATAAGCCTTTGTCACAAAAGAAAATGCATGCTCAAATTGCAGCTATAGGAATTCGCCCCCGGCCAAACCCCCATACGGCGTGCCGCCATGGCGGCTGGCGGGCAGTAATGTTAAAAGTAGTGGTTCGTTGGTCGCGCAGCGGCCGATCACTATTGGACGCGCACCACGCGCAGGAATAGACGCGTTTTGAAGAAATCCACCGCAACTCCAGCTCCATTGCCTGTGCCACTGTGGCGGCAGCAGCTGCATTATCGCCTCAAGGAAGGTGCGTTGATCGCTGTCGGCGCTCTGTGCCTGTACCTGTGGATGGCGCTGCTGACCTACGATACGTCGGACCCGGGCTTCAGCCACACCAGCAACGTCGACCAGGTGCAGAATGCGGCCGGGCGTGCCGGTGCCTATTTCGCCGACATCCTGTTCATGGTGCTGGGTTACTTCGCCTATATTTTTCCGCTGCTGCTGGCGGTCAAGACCTGGCAGATTTTCCGCGAACGCCACCAGCCGTGGGACTGGAGTGGCTGGCTGTTCTCCTGGCGGCTGATTGGCCTGGTGTTCCTGGTGCTGTCGGGGGCGGCGCTGGCGCATATCCACTTCCACCCGCCCGCCAGCCTGCCGTTCTCTGCCGGTGGCGCACTGGGCGAAAGCCTGGGCGACCTGGCGCGCAACCTGCTGAACGTGCAGGGCAGCACGTTGATGTTCATTGCCCTGTTCCTGTTCGGCCTGACCGTCTTCACCGACCTGTCGTGGTTCAAGGTGATGGACCTGACCGGCAAGATCACCCTCGACCTGTTCGAACTGGTGCAAGGGGCTGCCACCCGCTGGTGGGAAGCGCGCAACGAGCGCAAGCGCCTCGAGGCACAGCTGCGCGAGGACGAACCGGTGTTCAAGGCCGCGCCGATGGCTGCCGAGAAGCGTGAGCCGGCCAAGCCGTCACTGCGCGAGCGCATCCTCAAGCGTGAAGAGCCACCCGCTCAGCCGGTCGAGCCACGTGAGCCAACCCTTGCACGCGAACCGATTGTGCCGCCACGTGAAACGGCGCCTGAGGCGTTGGCGCCGCGTGAAACCGTGGTGCCCCGCCAGCAGCACGCAGCGCCCACCATTGTGCCGCCGTCAGCCGCCAGCAGAGCGCCGGAGCCGAGCAAGCGGGCGATGAAGGAAAAGCAGGCGCCGCTGTTTGTCGACAGCGCCGTGGAGGGCACCTTGCCCTCGATTTCCATCCTCGACCCGGCCGAACAGAAGAAGATCGAGTATTCGCCAGAATCCCTGGCCGGTGTCGGCCAGTTGCTGGAAATCAAGCTCAAGGAGTTCGGTGTGGAAGTGGCGGTGGATTCGATCCACCCCGGCCCGGTGATTACCCGTTACGAAATCCAGCCGGCCGCCGGCGTGAAGGTCAGCCGCATCGCCAACCTGGCCAAGGACCTGGCGCGTTCGCTGGCCGTGACCAGTGTGCGAGTGGTCGAGGTCATCCCTGGCAAGACCACGGTGGGTATCGAGATACCCAACGAAAACCGCCAGATGGTGCGCTTCTCCGAAGTGCTGGCCACGCCGCAGTACGACGAGCAAAAATCTCCCGTCACGCTGGCGCTGGGCCACGACATTGGCGGCAAGCCGGTGATCACCGACCTGGCCAAGATGCCGCACCTGTTGGTGGCCGGTACAACCGGCTCCGGTAAGTCGGTAGGTGTGAACGCGATGATTTTGTCGATCCTGTTCAAGTCCAGCCCGGAAGACGCGCGGCTGATCATGATCGACCCGAAAATGCTTGAACTGTCCATCTACGAAGGCATCCCGCACCTGCTATGCCCGGTGGTCACCGACATGAAGGACGCCGCCAACGCCCTGCGCTGGAGCGTGGCCGAGATGGAGCGGCGCTACAAACTGATGGCGGCCATGGGCGTGCGGAACCTGGCCGGTTTCAACCGCAAGATAAAGGACGCCCAGGAAGCTGGCGAAATCATCCATGACCCGCTGTATCGCCGTGAGAGCATGGACGATGAGCCGCCTGCGCTGAAAACCCTGCCGACCATCGTGGTGGTGGTGGACGAATTCGCCGACATGATGATGATCGTCGGCAAGAAGGTCGAAGAGCTGATCGCCCGTATCGCGCAGAAGGCTCGGGCGGCCGGTATTCACCTGATCCTCGCCACCCAGCGCCCGTCGGTGGACGTGATCACCGGCCTGATCAAGGCCAACATTCCGACCCGTATGGCGTTCCAGGTGTCGAGCAAGATCGACTCGCGTACCATCATCGACCAGGGCGGTGCCGAACAGCTGCTGGGCCATGGCGACATGCTGTACATGCCGCCGGGCACCAGCCTGCCTATCCGGGTGCACGGCGCATTCGTGTCCGACGACGAAGTGCACCGCACGGTCGAGGCGTGGAAGCTGCGTGGCGCCCCGGACTACAACGACGACATCCTCAACGGCGTCGAAGAAGCCGGTAGCGGCTTTGATGGCGGCGGTGGCGGTGGTGAGGGTGACGATGCCGAAACCGACGCCCTGTATGATGAAGCGGTGCAATTCGTGCTTGAGAGCCGTCGCGCCTCCATTTCTGCCGTGCAACGCAAGCTGAAGATCGGCTACAACCGTGCCGCGCGCATGATCGAGTCGATGGAGATGGCCGGCGTTGTCACCCCGATGAACAGCAACGGCTCGCGGGAAGTGATAGCCCCGGGCGGCCCGCGCGACTGATGAACACCCTGCCGGGCGCCAACGGTGGCGCCCGGCCTTTTCAACGCTCAATGAGGATTCCCATGCGCGCGATTCGCATGCTGTTGGTTTCTGCCCTGACCCTGGGCTCGGTTACAGCTTATGCCGGTGAGCAAGACGTACAACGCCTGACCCAGTTGCTGGAAAAGTCGCAGACCATCGAGGCCAACTTCTCCCAGCTGACCCTGGGCGCCGATGGCACCAGCCTGCAGGAAACCTCGGGCAAGATGACGGTCAAGCGCCCGGGCCTGTTCTACTGGCACACCGATGCACCGCAGGAGCAGGTGGTGGTGTCGGACGGCAAGAACGTCACCCTGTGGGACCCGGACCTGGAACAGGCCACCATCAAGAAGCTCGACGTGCGCCTGAACCAGACCCCGGCCCTGTTGCTGTCCGGTGACGTGTCGAAGATCAGCCAGAGCTTTGATATCGCGTCCAAGGAGCAGGGCGAAGTAATGGACTTCACCCTCAAGCCAAAGACCAAGGACACCTTGTTCGACTCGCTGCGCGTGTCGTTCCGCAAAGGCCTGATCAATGACATGCAGCTGATCGACAGCGTCGGCCAGCGCACCAACATCCTGTTCAATGGCGTCAAGGCCAACCAGGCGGTGCCGGACAGCAAGTTCAAGTTCGACATCCCCATGGGCGCGGACGTGATCAAGGAGTAACCAGAGCTCGCCATGGACCTGTTTCGAAGCGAACCCGTCGCCCAGCCCCTGGCCGCCCGTCTGCGCCCGTCCAGCCTGGATGAGTACGTCGGCCAGGAGCACCTGCTGGCGCGCGGCAAACCGCTGCGCGAAGCGCTGGAACAAGGTGCGCTGCACTCGATGATCTTCTGGGGGCCGCCCGGGGTCGGCAAGACCACGCTGGCGCGGTTGCTGGCGCAGTTCTGCGATGCGCACTTCGAAACGGTGTCGGCGGTGCTGGCCGGGGTGAAAGAGATCCGCCAGGCCGTGGAGGTGGCCAAACAGCAGGCTGGCCAATATGGCCGTCGCACCATCCTGTTCGTTGACGAGGTGCACCGCTTCAACAAGTCGCAGCAGGACGCCTTTTTGCCCTATGTCGAGGACGGCACGCTGCTGTTCATCGGTGCCACCACCGAAAACCCGTCGTTCGAGCTGAACAACGCGCTGCTGTCGCGGGCGCGGGTGTATGTGCTCAAGAGCCTGGACGAAGCGGCCCTGCGCAAGCTGGTCAACCGTGCGCTGACGGAAGAGCGTGGCCTGGGCAAGCGCAACCTGCGGGTGGGCGACGACGCCTTCAAGATGCTGATGGCCGCTGCCGACGGCGATGGCCGGCGCATGCTCAACTTCCTCGAGAACGCCTCGGACCTGGCTGAAGACGGCAGCGAGATCGACGTCGAGATGCTACAGAGCCTGCTGGGTGACAGTCGCCGCCGCTTCGACAAGGGTGGCGAGGCGTTCTACGACCAGATTTCCGCGCTGCACAAGTCGGTGCGTGGCTCCAACCCCGATGGCGCCCTGTACTGGTTTGCACGCATGCTCGACGGCGGCTGCGATCCGCTGTACATCGCCCGCCGCGTGGTGCGCATGGCCAGCGAGGACATCGGCAACGCCGACCCGCGTGCGCTTAGCCTGTGCCTGGCAGCCTGGGATGTGCAGGAGCGCCTTGGTAGCCCCGAGGGCGAGTTGGCGGTGGCCCAGGCCATCACCTACCTTGCCTGTGCACCCAAGAGCAACGCGGTGTACGTGGCCTTCAAGACCGCCCTGCGTGAAGCGGCCGAGCACGGTTCGCTGGAGGTGCCGTTGCACTTGCGCAATGCCCCGACCAAGCTGATGAAGCAGTTGGGCTATGGCGACGAGTACCGCTATGCCCATGATGAACCCGACGCCTACGCCGCCGGAGAGGATTACTTCCCCGATGAACTGGAGCCGCGCCAGTACTATCAGCCGGTGCCCCGTGGCCTGGAACTGAAAATTGGCGAGAAGCTGCGCCACCTGGCTGACCTCGACCGCAACAGCCCCCGCCAGCGGAGAAAACCATGATTGCACTCATCGCCGCAGTCAGCGCCGGTGGTATTGCTGGTACCTTGTTGCGCTTCGCTACCACCAACTGGGTGGCGGCCCACTGGCCACGGCACTTCTATGCCGGTACGCTGGCGGTCAACCTGGTTGGCTGCCTGCTGATCGGCTTGCTCTATGGCTTGTTCTTGCACAAGCCGCTGGCGCCGGTCGAATTGCGCGCCGGCCTGATTGTCGGCTTTCTCGGTGGCCTGACGACCTTTTCCTCCTTCTCGCTCGATACCGTGCGCCTGATGGAAAGCGGGCAAGTGCCCCTTGCCTTGGGCTATACCAGTATCAGCGTGGTGGGCGGGCTGCTCGCAACCTGGGCTGGCCTGTCCCTGACCCGATTCTGAACCAACACCTACATATAACGAGAGAACGATATGCTCGATTCCAAACTGTTACGCGGCCAACTTCAGGAAGTGGCGGACCGCCTGGCCTCCCGTGGCTTCAGCCTGGATGTCGCGCGCATCGAATCACTGGAAGAGCGCCGCAAGGCGGTGCAGACCCGCACCGAACAACTGCAGGCTGAGCGTAACGCCCGTTCCAAGTCCATCGGCCAGGCCAAGGCCAAGGGCGAAGACATCGCCCCGCTGATGGCGGACGTCGAGCGCATGGCCAACGAACTGGCTGCCGGCAAGGCTGAGCTGGACGCCATTCAGGCCGAGCTGGATGGCATCCTGCTGACCATTCCCAACCTGCCGGACGCCAGCGTGCCGGTCGGCGCCAGCGAAGACGATAACGTCGAAGTGCGCCGTTGGGGCACGCCGAAGGCGTTCGACTTCGAAATCAAGGACCATGTGGCCCTCGGTGAAATCAGCGGTGGCCTGGACTTCGAAGCGGCTGCCAAGCTGTCCGGCGCCCGTTTTGCTGTGCTGCGTGGTCCGGTTGCCCGCCTGCACCGCGCCCTGGCGCAGTTCATGATCAACCTGCACACCGGCGAGCATGGCTACGAGGAACACTACACCCCGTACATGGTGCAGGCGCCGGCGCTGCAGGGCACTGGCCAGTTGCCGAAGTTCGAGGAAGACCTGTTCAAGATCACCCGCGATGGCGAGGCTGACTTCTACCTGATCCCGACCGCCGAAGTGTCGCTGACCAACCTGGTGGCGGGTGAAATCCTCGACGCCAAGCAGCTGCCGCTGAAACTGGTTGCCCATACCCCTTGCTTCCGCAGCGAAGCCGGCGCTTCTGGCCGTGACACCCGCGGCATGATTCGCCAGCACCAGTTCGACAAAGTCGAGATGGTGCAGGTGGTAGAGCCGGCCAAGTCGATGGAAGCCCTGGAAGGCCTGACCGCCAACGCCGAACGTGTGCTGCAGTTGCTTGAGCTGCCATACCGCGTGCTGGCCCTGTGCACTGGCGACATGGGCTTTGGTGCGGTGAAAACCTACGACCTGGAAGTGTGGGTGCCGAGCCAGGACAAGTACCGCGAAATCAGCTCGTGCTCCAACTGTGGTGACTTCCAGGCGCGCCGCATGCAGGCTCGCTGGCGCAACCCGGAAACCGGCAAGCCAGAGCTGGTACACACGCTCAACGGCTCCGGTCTGGCCGTAGGCCGTACCCTGGTTGCTGTGCTGGAAAACTACCAGCAGGCCGACGGTTCGATCCTGGTGCCGGAAGTGCTGAAGCCTTACATGGGCGGCGTCGAGGTCATCCGCTAAATGGATTACCTGCCGCTGTTCCACAAGCTGCAGGGCGGCCGCGTGCTGGTCGTCGGTGGCGGTGAGATCGCCTTGCGCAAGGCGCGCCTGCTGGCCGATGCCGGCGGCGTGCTGCGCGTGGTGGCGCCGGACGTCGACGGCCAGTTGGCCGCGTTGGCCCGGGAAGGTGGCGGTGAGGTGCTGGTGCGTGGCTATCAGGCAGCCGACCTGGTCGGTTGCCGGCTGGTGATCGCGGCCACCGACGACCCTGGGCTGAATGCCCAGGTGTCGGCCGATGCGCAGGCCCTTAGCCTGCCGGTCAATGTGGTGGATGCGCCGGCCCTGTGTACGGTGATCTTCCCGGCGATCGTAGACCGCTCGCCGCTGGTAATTGCTGTTTCCAGCGGCGGTGACGCTCCGGTACTGGCGCGCCTGATTCGAGCCAAGCTCGAGGCGTGGATCCCTTCGGCCTATGGTGAGCTGGCTGGGTTGGCTGCACGCTTCCGGCACAAGGTCAAATCCCTGTACCCGGACGTCAACCAGCGTCGCGGCTTCTGGGAAACCGTGTTCCAGGGGCCGATTGCCGAGCGTCAGCTGGCCGGGCAGGGTGCTGAAGCCGAACGTCTGTTGCAGGCGATGGTGGACGGCGTACCGGTGCAGCAGGGTGGTGAGGTGTACTTGGTTGGTGCAGGCCCGGGTGATCCGGACTTGCTGACCTTCCGTGCCTTGCGCCTGATGCAGCAGGCCGACGTGGTGCTGTACGACCGCCTGGTCGCACCTGCCATCATCGATATGTGTCGTCGTGATGCCGAGCGTATCTACGTAGGCAAGCGCCGCGCTGATCATTCAGTGCCGCAGGACCAGATCAACCGCCTGTTGGTCGATCTGGCTCGGCAGGGCAAGCGGGTGCTGCGCCTGAAGGGGGGCGACCCGTTCATCTTCGGCCGGGGCGGCGAAGAGATCGAAGAGCTGGCCGAGCATGGCATTCCCTTCCAGGTGGTGCCGGGCATTACCGCGGCCAGCGGCTGCTCGGCGTATGGCGGCATTCCGCTGACTCACCGCGACTATGCCCAGTCGGTGCGCTTCGTCACCGGGCACCTCAAGGACGGCACCAGCAACCTGCCGTGGAATGACCTGGTGGCGCCAACGCAGACCTTGGTGTTCTACATGGGGTTGGTGGGCTTGCCGACCATCTGTGCCGAGCTGATTCGCCACGGGCGCGCCGCGAGTACCCCGGCGGCGTTGGTGCAGCAGGGGACCACGCGTAATCAGCGAGTGTTCACCGGCACCTTGGCGGACTTGCCAGACCTGGTGGCCCAGCATGAGGTGCACGCGCCGACCCTGGTGATTGTGGGGGAGGTGGTGCAGTTGCGTGACAAGCTGGCCTGGTTCGAAGGTTCACAGAACAGCTGAAATCGTTGGGGCCGCTTTGCGGTCCATCGCACAGGCCCCAGGCATTGCAAGGTCCTTGTGAGAGCGGCCTTGTGTCGCGATGGGCTGCAAAGCAGCCCCGACTTTCTCAAGCCTGCCAAATCCCTTTGCCCACCAACCGCTCTCTATCATGCGGCAAACCAAAGTCCTGCAAAGGCCCTTTAGGCACAATCCCGTTCGGGTTGATGGTCTTGTGGCTCATGTAATAGTGCTTCTGGATATGCTCCATGTTCACCGTACCCGCCACCCCAGGCCACTGGTACAGCTCACGCAGCCAGTTGGACAGGTTGTGGTAGTCGCTCAGGCGGCGCAGGTTGCACTTGAAGTGCCCGTGGTACACCGCATCGAAGCGCACCAATGTAGTGAACAGGCGTACATCAGCCTCGGTCAGGTACTCACCCGCCAGGTAGCGATTGCGGCCTAGCAAGGCTTCCAGGTAATCCAGCTCGTTGAACACATCGTCAAAGGCAGCCTCGTAAGCGTCTTGCGTGGTGGCAAAGCCTGCGCGGTACACACCGTTGTTCACCGCCGGGTAGATGCGCTCGTTCAGTGCTTCGATGGTCGGGCGCAGCGATTCGGGGTAAAGGTTCAGTGTATTGCCGGTCAGCTCGTTGAATGCGCTGTTGAATATGCGGATGATTTCTGCCGACTCATTGTTGATGATTCGCTTCTCTTTCCTGTCCCACAGTACAGGCACCGTCACGCGCCCTGTGTAGTGCGGGTCATCCTGGGTGTAGCGCTGGTGCAGGTATTGCAGGGCGTCGAGGTGGTCCCCGCTGGAGCCTTGCTGCTGATCGAAGGTCCAGCCATGGTCCTGCATCAGCCAGCTGACCACTGACACGTCGATCAACGGCTCCAGGCCTTTCAGCGCGCGAAAGATCAAGGTGCGGTGGGCCCATGGGCAGGCCAGCGACACATACAGGTGGTAGCGGCCGGCCTCGGGGGCGGGCAGCTGATTGCGGCGCTGGGCATTCTCACGCTTGAACGTGCCGTCCTTGCCGTTTTCATACCACTGGTCGTGCCAGCGACCGTCGATCAATAGGCCCATGGTGAGCTCCTGAAACAAAGTTGTTTGTCGTTGGAGCCCAGTCTAGGGCAAATCGTTCGAAGAAATAGCGCAAAGATCGGGGTTTTATTATCGGCTAAATCGATCTATTTCGAGTGTCCCAATAGCCTTGCGCTGTTACGAAGGCCTGCTCGCGGTGCTGTCCCAAGCCACGCAGGACCAGCGCCATGGTCGCAATCAGGGCCTTTTCGCCATAACTGTCTTCCACTTCGCCACGCCAGAACGCCAGCAAGTGCTCTGCCTGCAGGCTGGGCGGCTTGACATGGCGGCGTTCGCTCAGCGCTGGCCACTCTTCATCCCACGCCTCACCTGCCGTGGTGCCGTAGAGATGGCTGATGACATCGGGATTGACCTCGATTTCGCCGCCATCACCCTTGATCACCACGGCATGGTCGCCCAGCAAGCGGCTGGCTTCGCGGTGCACTGCCTGGTAACCGGGGTGAAAGATGCTCTGCAATCCACAGCGAGCGCCCAGCGGATTGAGCACCCGAGCCAGCGAGTGGATGGGCGAGCGCAGGCCCAGTGTATTGCGCAGGTCGATCATGCGTTGCAGCTGCGGCGCCCAGTCGTGCAGCGGGAAGAATGCCAGCTGGTGTTGGTCCAGCGCGTTGCTGACGGCGGCCCAGTCGCGGCACAGCGGAATCTGCAGCAGGTCGAGCAGTTGCTCTGTGTACATACGCCCGGCAGTGTGTGCGCCACCGCCGTGCATCAGGATGCGAACGCCATTGCTGGCCAGGCACTTGGCGGCCAGCAGGTACCAGGGCAGGTGACGCTTCTTGCCGGCGTACGTGGGCCAGTCCAGGTCAACGGCGATGCGCGGCGCCTGCAGGTGGGCGCGCAAGGCCTCGGTGAAGCCAGCCAGCTCTTCGGCGCTTTCTTCCTTGTGCCGCAGCAGCATGAGGAAGGCACCGAGCTGGGTGTCTTCAACCTTGCCTTCCAGCAGCAGGGTCATGGCTGCACGGGCCTCCTCGCGGGTCAGGCCACGCGCGCCGCGCTTGCCTTTGCCGAGAATGCGCACGAATTCGGCGAACGGGTGTTCGGCGGGGGTTTCCAGAGTGAGCGGACGAGGTTCGGTCATATACAGTTGGTCGGCTTGGGCAGGCCCGCCAGCTTGGCGGCGAGTTTGGCGGGGGTGCCGTTGAACAGGCGGTTAAGGTGCGGGCTGTTGCCCTTTTCAGGGCCCAGCTTGAGGGCCGTGTACTTGATCAGCGGGCGGGTGGCCGGAGACAGCTGGTATTCCTGATAGAACTGACGGAGCAGTTCGAGGATTTCCCAGTGGTCCGCCGTCAACGGGATACCCTCGCGCTTGGCCAAAGCCTCGGCGGCGTCGTGGGACCAATCTTGCAGGTCGACCAGGAAGCCATCCTTGTCCAGGGCGATCACCTGATCGCCAACGGTGAGCGTATTCATAGCCAGCTGTTGACCTTGTCGTATTGCAGCGACAGTTCGACGAACTCGGCGTAGTCCACTGCCTTTGCCAGGTCGTTGCCGACCGCGCGGGCGTGTACATCCTCGTCCAGGGCGAACAGGCGCTGGGCCAGGCCGGCGGCTTGCAGATGGCCATGCGGCTCGCTGCCGCTGCGCAGGGCATACACGGCATCGCCGCACAGCAACAGGGCATCTTCGGCACCGAGCAGGCGCAGGCAACTGGCCAGGCGCTCGTCGCCAAACGGGGAATGGGCAATTACATGCAGGGTCTTCATCAGAGCGTTATCACCTGGTCGAAACGGGCTATCAGCGCGGCCAGCGATGCGTCATCGAGCACTTGCACCGGCAGCGCCAGGGTATGGGCTGCCAGGCCACGACGGGCCAGGCTGTGGTTGCAGGCGAACAGTTCTTCGACACCGAACATCGGCAACGCCTGCAGGTTGGCGGCCAGGTTCTTCTGTTGCACGGCGGCGGGTTGCTGGTCCGGCGCGAGCTGGAACACACCATCGTCGAGGAACAGCATGCCCAACGGCAGGTCGAACGCGCCGCCGGCCAGGGCGATGTCCAGCGCCTCGCGGGCAGAGGGGCCATTCCACGGTGCCTGACGGCTGATGATCAACAAAGACTTGGCCATATCAGTCGCCTCCGAAGCAGACAAGGCGGTCGGCCACTTGCGCGGCCTCGTGCAGCTGGCCCAGCCCCGACAGTTCCCAGGGCTTGGGCAGGTTCACGGCCGGGCGCTGGTAACGGTTGGCCTCGGCTTCGTCGAGCACGCCACGGCGCAGGGCGGCGGCGATACACACCACGGCGTCCAGCTGGTGGGTCTGTATGAACGTGTGCCACTGGTCAGCCACGTCCAGTTCGTCCTGGGGTGCGACGACGTTGGCCGAGGCACTATGTACCCCGTCCTGATAGAAGAACAGTCGGGCAATCTCATGCCCGCCGGCCAGCACCGCTTCGGCGAAGCGCAGGGCGCGTCGCGAAGAGGGCGCATGGGCCGGTGAGAACACCGCGATAGCGAATTTCATGGCTAACTCATGCAAAGGAATGGTGCCATGATAAAGCAAAAAAGCCCGCGCCCGCTTGTGCAAGCGGGCGGGGGCTTTTCATTCAAACGCCAGGTTCAAGCCTGCTCCTTGCCCTCTGGCAAGAACCAGTTCAGCACCAGCGCACAAATCCCCCCGGTAGCCACACCCGACTCCAGCACATTGCGAATCGCCGCCGGCATGTGCGCCAGGAACTCCGGCACCTGCGCCACACCCAGCCCCAGTGCCAACGACACGGCAATAATCAGCAGCGCCCGACGGTCCAGCCGGGTACTGGCCAGAATATTGATCCCTGAAGCCGCAACCGCGCCAAACATGACCATCGCCGCGCCGCCCAGCACCGGCTCCGGCACGGCCTGAATCACCCCGGCAACACTCGGGAACAGCCCCAGCAACACCAGCATCACGGCAATCCACATACCGATATGACGGCTAGCGATACCGGTCAGCTGAATCACCCCGTTGTTCTGGGCAAAAATCGAGCTAGGGAAGGTGTTGAACAGACCGGCCAGCAGCGAGTTGGCGCCGTTGACCAGCACGCCCCCCTTGATCCGCTGCATCCACACCGGCCCTTCGACCGGCTGGCGCGACACCTTGCTGGTGGCGGTAACGTCACCGATGGCTTCCAGCGAAGTGACAAGGTAGATCACCAGCATCGGAATGAACAGTGCCCACGAGAAGCCCAGGCCAAAGTGCAGCGGTGTCGGCACCTGGAACAGCGCGGCCTCGTGCATGCCGGTAAAGTCCAGGCGGCCCAGGTATCCGGCCAGCGCGTAGCCGACCACCAGGGCGATGACGATGGCGCAGCTGCGCATCCACACCACCGGGATACGGTTGAGAACGACGATGATCGCCAGTACCACGCCCGACATCAGCAGGTTTTCGCCATTGGCAAAGGTGCCATTGGCCATGGCCCCAAAACCACCGCCCATGCTGATCAGGCCGACCTTGATCAGTGTCAGGCCGATCATCAACACCACGATGCCAGTCACCAGCGGGGTGATCAGGCGTTTGACGAAGGGCAGGATGCGCGACACGCCCATCTCGACGAACGAGCCTGCGATTACTACGCCAAAAATGGCTGCCATTATGCCCTCAACCGGCGTGCCTTGCTTGACCATCAGCGCACCGCCGGCAATCAGCGGGCCGACGAAGTTGAAGCTGGTGCCCTGAACGATCAGCAGCCCCGCGCCAAATGGGCCGAAGCGTTTGCACTGGACGAAGGTGGCGATACCCGAGATCACCAGCGACATCGAAACGATCAAATTGGTATCACGTGCAGATACACCCAACGCCTGGCAGATCAGCAGGCCAGGAGTGACGATCGGTACGATGATCGCCAGCAGGTGCTGCAGGGCTGCCAGCAGGCCGATCAACAGCCGTGGCTTGTCCTCCAGACCAAGCACCAGTTCATTGGCAGGCGCCGCTGCGCCTGGGCTGTGTTCGTGTGAGCTCATTGCTGAAAGCCGCCCCGGAAGAAAAAAGGAGCGCATTCTACGGGGTGATGGCGGATAGCGGTAGAGAAAACGGGATGACGGCACGAGCATCTTGCAGCTCAACCCATTTCCAACGCCCACAAAAAAGCCCGCCGAAGCGGGCTTCTTGCGGTACAGCAATCAATCAGTCATCACGACTCATGATGCCAAACAACTGCAGCAGGCTGACAAAGAGGTTGTAGATCGACACATACAGGCTGATGGTCGCCATGATGTAGTTACGCTCACCACCGTGAATGATCGCGCTGGTCTGGAACAGGATGCAGACCGACGAGAACAGCACGAAGCCAGCGCTGATTGCCAGTTGCAGGCCGCTGATCTGGAAGAAGAAGCTGGCAACGACAGCACCCAGCAAAACGAAGAAGCCAGCAGTGATGAAGCCGCTCAGGAAGCTCATGTCCTTGCGGGTGATCAGCACGTAGGCCGACAGACCACCAAACACCAGCGCAGTCATGGCAAACGCGGAACTCACTACCTCGGCGCCACCGGCCATGCCCAGGTAACGGTTGAGGATCGGGCCGAGGATGAAGCCCATGAAACCGGTGAGCGCGAAGGTGGACACCAGGCCCCAGGCCGAATCACGCAGTTTGTTGGTAAGGAAGAACAGCCCGTAGAAGCCGATCAGCACCACGAACACGTTCGGGTAGCCGACGCGCATCTGCTGGGCAACGAAAGCCATGACACCGCTGAAGGCAAGAGTAAGCGCCAGCAGGCTGTACGTGTTGCGCAGGACCTTGCTGATCTCCTGCTGCTCGACCTGCTGGCCGTGGTGGACGGCATAATCCTGTTCGCGCATGGCGACACTCCTTGGTAAACCTGTGGTTTCGGACGTTCAGATGCTAGGAGTCTATCAGAGCTCCTGCAACCCGCGACACAGAGAGTTTGACAGCGTGTTTCATTAAGGTATTATGGCGGCCGCAAAACGAGCTGGAAGCGTGGCCGAGTGGTTTAAGGCAACGGTCTTGAAAACCGTCGATGGGCAACTATCCTAGAGTTCGAATCTCTACGCTTCCGCCATACAAGTGCTTGATTTCATTGATGTTCGCCGCCGCTTGACCCTCAAATGGGAGCGTTTTGGGAACACTTTGGGAATGACAGGCAGAAGAAAGGGGCCCTTGCGGCCCCTTTTTTTCGCGTTCAGGTCAACCTGAGCGCCTGATTCAACAACCCCACTGCATCCGGGCCGTCCTCGCTGATCCACTTCGCGTAGTGCTTGAAGATCATCGCTGTCAACGTGTACCCCATCTGATCCGCAATCCACTCGGAGCGGTTGCTACAGTCACTTAGCGTTTTGATGATCCGCAAGTCGTCCCAGGATAGTGGCTGACAGCTTCGCCGACATCCCACTTCGGGCCGTTGGCATTCGCAGGGATGGACTGGGCACTTCCAGGTGACGGCTTCACGACAATCATTCCATGTGGGGAGGGCTGATGATACGAGAAGGAGCTTGGCCAACCAAGGTGGGGTTAGAAGGCTTGCCCGGTTTATGGGTAGAAGAATGCCTGCTGCTAGGCGGGCACGCACTATCACGCAGGGATAGCGGTCTCTAATATCCCGCGAAAATTAAGCGAAAGAAACGTCCTCACAGCGTTGAGGGATGGTCGAAGGCGGCGTGCTTAGCTGTTTGACCCACATGTTTGCCGATGAGTGTTCTTCCGCCAACCCCGTAAATTCATGCCGAAGAGACAGATTTGGAGGATGATCAACGCCCACGCTTCTGATTGCCAGCCCCACACAGCCCACAACACATTGCTGGCAATGAAGCAGCAGAAGCCTAACTTCCTTCTCCCGGGGCGGCGGGAACCAATGCACCATGCTGCCAGCACGGTCATGGCCATGGCAGGCCATTCGAGTAACTCGATCCAATGATTCATGAAGCTTTACCCGACTGCTTGTTCGACATCTGCGGCGGATCCCTGCCAGCCGTGGCACTGGCAGGGAATGGCCTTATCAGGCGGCCCGCTGCTCGCCCTTGAGCATCTTTTTCTGGGCTTCCATGGTTTGCCCAAGTTGTTCCAGCACGTCCTTGCCAAGAAGCTTTTTGGCCGTCGGGAAGAGTTCGCCTTCTTCTTCCTCGATGTGGTGCTCCAGCAGCTCTTTCATGACTTTGACCCGACCGGCAAACTCAACGGAGCCGGTTTCTGTGTGTAGGAGGTCAGGGATGACGAGGGCGTCGACAGTGCGATGCTCTTCCTTGGCCTCGTAGTACATTTTCGCCTCTTCCTTGCCGCCGGCTTTTTTAATAGCCGGATACAGGATTTCCTCCTCAAGCGCTGTGTGGATCTGTAATTCTTGCTCGATTTTTTGCAGTAGCTCGGCCCGTTTTTTCACGGCTCGTTCTGTTGTGGCCGACAGTTCCTCGAGCAGCTTCTTCACCAGCTTGTGGTCTTGGATCAGTAAGTCGATAGCGTTCATGGCGTTACCTCATCACGGATTGGGTTTACGAAGTTTGCTTGTGGTTGAGTCGCAGCCAAGCGGCAGGGTTCAACTCTCTCGATGGCTGACACCTTCGAGCGGTGTAGCGACCATTGCGCCCCTTAAAGAGATAAGCTGTGTCGCGAGTCTGCCAATGAAAAGCAGCGCGCTCGCCTCGCAGCCGTCGCTGGTGATAGGCACACAAGAAGAACGGCGACCGGCATTCTGGAAAGACCCTGCCAGTTGCCGTTCCGATGGAATTTTTTGTGGCCCCTTTGCTCAATAGCGCATGAACTAGGGAGGGAATTCTGGTGGTGGGACAGCACCTGTATGTCACTGAGTATGAGCTTCACGGTGAGCCTCGGACATTTATCATTCGTCTGGAGAAAATGAGTAATGCCGTCGCATGGCACTGCGCCAGCTGTGATGCCGGCATTGGTATCATCCCAAGATTCAGTCAGCAGAAGATCAAGCTGGTCAGTCGGCCGATGGCTGAGCGTTAAGGCGTCGCCAAGGTGAGGTGGCGGCTGGCTGGCGAGGGCCCCGAGTTCGTTCCGCAGCCTATCGATGTCAACAAATTCTGCGGGGCTCCCGAAGGTGCCTGAAGACCGACATCCGATCAACTTGCCTGGAGGTGTTGCCATGCAGCCGACAACTGAAGGTGCCGAAGAAAAAGGGCCAAGCGATGTAGGCATGGACGTAGTCTTGCGAAAAGCTCCGTCCATACCCCGATAGATGTTGCCTTTCTAGTTTTTCCTGCGTCGGGAACAGGCGATTGTTAACCCTGCGATGATCCCAAGCGCCGCGGCGCCTATTAGCAGGGGCGTTTTAGCTTTAGGTTTCCTCCACCCTCCGTCGATACTCCTTCTGTCACTTGGAGGCTCAAACAGGTTGCCTGATGAGGTTTCGGCTATGGGACTGCGATTTATCCCCCACCGCGTTACCCATCCAGACAACAAAGCTATTCCTGGTACTAGGTAGCTGGCCAAGTGTGCGAGGCGAGCAGCAGTCCCGACCGTTGTGTGAGCTCGAGGTGAAATTGCACAGGCTACCATTGCCTTGGCTACCCGTTCGGGATCGTAGATGGGGCTTGGCGGTGTCAGCGCATGCCCGGTGTAGTTGCCGCCGTCTCGGAAGCCGGGTGTGTCCATGACTGCTGGATAAATGTCGCACACATGGATGTTTGGAAACTTGGTCAGCTCCCCTCGCAGCGCCTCGGTCAGTCCACGCAAACCGAACTTGCTCGCCGAATAAGCCGCTGCATAGGGCTGGGCTACCCAGCTGCCCAGCGACAGTGTGTTGATCAAAATGCCGCTACCTTGCGCTTTGAAGAAGGGAAGGGCGACGTAGGCGCCTCGCAGGTAGCCAATCAGATCGGTCTGGATAACCTGTTCGTGAGCTTCCAGCGGGGTAGCCTCGAAGCTTCCGACCGCCCCAACCCCGGCGTTGTTGACCCAGATATCGATCTGTCCATGGCCAAACGCTGAGGCCTGGGCGGCCAGCGCTTGAACCTGGTCGCTGTGGGTGACGTCGGTGGTGATCGCTATGGCATCCGTACCACAATCGGTGCATTCATCCAGGACGTCAAATAATGCTTCTTCATCGCGGGCTGCGAGCACCAAGCGTGCGCCTTTGCAGGCAAAGGCGTGTGCGGCGGCGCGGCCTATGCCGCTGGATGCCCCTGTGATTACCACGACTTTGCCACGCAGCGGCCCCCTGACGGGATATCCACTACGGGGAGCTTCTTGCTCTGTGCCGCTGCTACGGTGTTCGAAGGGTGCGATGATTTCGTCGGCTTCAACCAGAGAGAGCTCAAGGGCGGTGCCATCGACCAGGGTCAAGGTCAGCCCTTCGACCGTACCTGCCTCTTTGTTTGGAAACACGGGTTCACCTTCAGCATCCAGGCTGTCGTATATGAAGCGTGTACCTTCGAGCCATCCCACGGCGGTGAGAAGCTCGGGGCCTAGATAATATTTCCCGTCTTGAAAGAAGCCTGGAAACTGATGCGCTCGCTCCACGTTTTCAACCCGGTAGCGCTCACCTGATTTCATACCTGTCGCTTGATCGACCATTATGCAAACCTCTATAGGTTGGGCCTGGAATATCAGCCTTTGCTGTGCTCGTCTGAAGTGGGCCCAGTGCCTCGCTTGATGCCTCGCGGGCCAGCAACGCCCCATATCCCCAGGCCAACAAGCGGTAGGGCCACGATCAGGAGAGCCCAGGCCGCTTTCACCGCATCTGTCTTGTCGCTCCGGAACACGCTGACGATGGCCCACAGGTCGATGAGCAGAAGAATTGCCGCAACGGCAATCCAGAAGTAACTGGCGAGACCGTTCATGATCACTCCTCCTCTAGAGGTGGTCAGGGCCCAAGGTGCCCGGTGCAGCACCTGGCACGAGGATGACCTTGCGACAGTTATCCTGCTTTTGATCGAACATTTTGTAGCCCATGGCCGCCTCTTCTAGGGCTAAGCGGTGAGTAACGATCAGTTCCGGTTGCAGGCGTCTTGCTTCAATGTGCTCCAGCAGTTCGGGAAGGTATTTTTGAACATGGGTCTGACCCATTTTGAAGGTCAGGCCTTTGTCGAAGGCATCACCGAACATGAAGCCGTGAATGAACCCCGCATAGACGCCGGGCACGCTGACTATGCCGCCACGTCGCACAGCCGCGATGCTCTGGCGCAGGGCCTTGCCGCTGCTACCTTCCAGTTTCAAGGCCGTCATCACGGTTTCCGTGGTGCTGCCTTTGGCTTCAAACCCGACGGCATCGATGACCGCGTCCACGCCACGCGTACCCGGTGTCTGGCGAATGATGCTGTCGGCAGGATCATCATCCTTTTCGAAGTTGATCGGGATGACGCCATAGGCTTGCTGGGCATAGGCTAGCCGGTAGTCGTTGTCATCCACCATAAAGACGATGTGAGCGCCCAGCATCCGTGCGCAGGCCGCACTCAACAGCCCCACTGGCCCCGCGCCATAGATCGCTACCGATGAGCCTTCGCCAATCTCGGCATTGATGACCGCTTGCCAAGCGGTGGGAAGGATGTCGGATAGGAACAGCACTTTGTCATCCGCGAGGGTCGTCGGGACTTTGAATGGCCCGACATTGCCTTTGGGCACCCTAACGTAATCAGCTTGGCCTCCAGGGATCCCTCCATACAGATGGCTGTATCCGAACAGCGCTGCGCCTGGTGGTATGCCCTTTTTGTTGATGATCGATCCGCGCCCGCTATTGGTGGTTTCACAGGCAGCGAAGAGATCATGCTGGCAGAAAAAGCAACTTCCACAAGCGATGACAAAAGGAATCACCACTCGGTCGCCAACCTGCAGGGTCGTCACGTCCCTGCCAACGTCCTCCACGATGCCCATGAATTCGTGGCCGAAGATGTCGCCTTGCTCTGTTTCCGGGATCTTGCCTCGATAGAGGTGGAGGTCGGATCCGCAGATGGCGGTGGCCGTCACCCTTAGGATGATGTCGTCTGCGTCTTGGAGGATGGGGTCTGGGACAGTATCGACCCGCACATCGTTAGCACCGTGGTAGGAGACTGCTCTCATAGTCTTGCTCCTGCAAAAAAAACGTGGGGTATGCAGGGGAAGTCTTTTGGGCTGGCAAAGTTCAGAGCAAACGCTTCAGTGGTGGGGGTAAGCAGTTTTGATTGACGCTAGGTCACGAGTTGGCGCCAGATGGCGACATGTACTGATCCTTACCGGGTGGGAAGCAGCTCTAGCATGGCACGGCTGAGCGTGTCCAAGGTGCAGGGCTTTTTAATGAAGCGCGCATTGGCAGGTAGGGAGCTGGGCGAGAAGACGACATGCCCTGAGACGATGATCACTGGCAACTCAGGATGCCCCCACCAGATGGCTTTGGCTAATTCGAGACCATCGATGTGCCCGGGCATCTGTATATCGGTAATGACTAGGGAAAGGTTTGGAATTTTGTCCAAGATAGCCAAGGCATCGTCCGCATTGGCGCAATCGGTGACGGCGTGACCGAGGTGCGTGACGGCCTCGGTCATCAGCCACCGAAGAACCTCATCGTTCTCTACTACCAACACCTGGTGTCGCATGGTTAGCCTCTCGCCCTACCTCTACAGACCTGGCATATAACAACTCGTTCCAAAGCGCTGACAGAGGATGACGAAGTGGTTTCTTTGCCCTGATGACTCAATGGGCTAGGCTGAACGCTTGGTACGTGTGGATGGTGGGAAACCGTAATGCGCCTGTACGACTTCATTGAGAGTGATATGGGAAGCATTCTCCAGGCTTGGGAGGATTTCGCACGTTCGGTCAAGACGGACTTACCCACTCAGGATTCAGCCGGCCTCAGGAATCACTCTGAGAAGATTCTGCGCACCGTTGCCGCTGATATGCGTACTGCTCAGACTGCGCATCAGCAGCCTGAAAAGGCGCAAGGTAGAGGCCCTCTAATGAGCAGCGATACGGCGGCTCAGACCCATGCCATTACTCGTTTGATAGCGGGATTTTCGATGGATCAATTGGTCTCTGAGTACCGAGCGTTGCGCTCCAGTGTTCTATCGCTCTGGCTGGCAAAAGAGACGCTTCGAGACGCAGAGCATGTTCAAGACATGATCCGCTTCAACGAGGCAGTAGACCAAGCCATGGTTGAATCCATTGCAGCCTATGGCGCAGCAGTGGAATCAACTCGAAAAATGGTACTGGCTGTGCTTGGCCATGATCTGCGTTCGCCATTGGGTGCGGTACTCATGGCTGGTGATCTAATCCTGCGACAGGATGAGTCAGGTGAGAAGGTAAAACTGCTCGCCACTCAGGTTTGTAACAGCGCTCGCCGGGCCAACAATATGGTGAACGACCTTCTGGATCTGGCGCGCTGTAATTTGGGAACAGGTATCCCGGTGCACCTGCAGCAGGTGGAGCTGAACCCGATCTGTCGCTCGGTCATCGAGGAACTGCGCGCGGGTTCCCCTGGGGCGAACATTATTTTGAACGAATCCGTACAGATCACCGGTCAGTTTGATCCTGACCGCATGGCTCAGGTCTTCTCTAACTTGATTGGCAATGCCCTACGCCATGGTGACTCGACGCTACCGATCCAGGTCACCTTCTTCAACGAAGCCGGAGTTCCGTCCTTCAGCGTGCACAATTCCGGAGAGCCGATTCCCAGGGATGTGATGCCTTATCTGTTCAAGCCAGAGGGGAGATATTCAAGCTATGCGGCAGAAGAAAAGGGCTCAGCCGCTGGGTTAGGTTTGGGGCTATTCATCGCATCGGAAATAGTCGCCAGCCATGGTGGCAGGATAGAGGTCGAGTCTGGCGTTGAAGGGGGGACGACCTTCCAGGTCATTCTGTCCTGATGCCTTCAGTCCGACTGGAAGCGCCTACCGTTGACAGCTAGGAAGCCTTCTCGCCTCAGCAATTCGGTGTTTGTAGGTTTGACCGTAACCTGCTCGAGTTCGGGAGCTGAGAACCAGCGACACTCCACGATCTCGTGTGAGGGGTGCGGCTGTACTGACGTTGGCACGTTCATGCGATAGAGCCAGTGCTCTTCCGATTGGAGTACGCTGTGTCCGAGGAACTGAGCATCCGTCAGTTGCATGCCGGTTTCTTCACAGAGCTCTCGACGGGCTGCTTCTAGCTGGGTCTCTCCAGGATCGATTTTTCCGCCTGGCAGTGACCACTCGGAAGCTTCTTTGCGCACCAGCAAGACTTTGTCGGCTTGCAGGCAAATGACAGTGGAGTGCAGTTCTTTCGATTGGCTCATGACGGTTCCTCCGGTATGAACGGAAGGCCATACCTACATCTGGAAGTTCACTCCGCTCGGTGAATGGCCTGTCGGGTCGTTTCACCATCCTCTCAGCATGATTCCAACCGCTTCCATCCATCGGAACCTTGGGTGGAATTTCAACCATGCTGAAACCACAGTCGCTGCCTTGCTGTTACGAGGTCTGCCGGAGCTCCATGAAAAGACCTCAGTTTCGGTGTCGACCCGCACTCAAACTGAACGGCGAGATCAGCGTGAGGGTCGGAACGATAACTGTCACGAAAAAGGATGTTAACGATGAAAGCGATGACTCGACTGTTCACTGGCTTCGCCATGGTCGCCGCAATGGCAAGCACTGCAGCATGGGCGGATCAGCCTGGAGCAGATTGGAAAGTAACCAAGGATCAGGCCGAAGCTACCTTAAAAGGCGCCGGCTACACGCAGATCACCAAGATCGAGGCCGATGATGGTCATTGGGAGGGGGAAGGAATGAAAGCTGACGGCAAGCAGTATGAGTTCCAGGTCGATCCGCACGACGGCAAGATCATCAAGGACGAGCTGGATAACTAATCAGGGCGGTTGTTGCTCTATGATCGGCCCGCGCTTTGTGTGCGGGCTTTTTTCGCCTATCAATTGGGAAAACTGTACTGTTTCCTTAGCCGGTCATTCCGTCATTCCTTGAATGGTGGCTTCGAAGATATTGGGGAAGCCAGGGTTATCCCTCTCCCTGGCTATTTGCTCAGCGGTTGTCTTCCGTCATTCCGCTGTCTTCGTCCTGAATCGCTTGCGACTCATCGTCCATACTTTCCTCCCGGTCAGATTTAATGCCGGTGGAATTGCCTCCTTGGCCACCCCGTTGGGTTGCACCACCGGCACGCTGAGGATCATCTTCCTGAAGGTTACTGCCGCGGCCATGCCCAGTTTGCTGACCCTCAGGTCTCCCTCCGGACATTTGACCACCTTTCTGGCCGGCTTCAGACGCCCGTTGTGGATCATTGGCAAAATTGCCAGGGTTGTTTTGAGCGGTGCCGCCTTGCTGACCAGCCTTGTCTTGATCGTTAGCCATGATCTCGCACCTCGTGTGTTCACACAGAGAGCCTGTGTTTTCTTCGGATGCCGGGAGAGTGCGGGATGCTCCCTTTACTTTCGTGCTAGCTGACCGGGGGCGCGAAAGATCGTAAAGCGCAACGTATCGTGTGATAAAGATCGTTGCAATGGTATAGGTAGGTGTTGCGATCTGAGCGCGGCTAACTTACTTCCAAGAGGGGCAGACGTTGCCGGATGTCGGCGATGAGCCGTCTGCCTTCTGCTTGCATCAGATCGCCATAATTGGCAATTGCGCCACACCTTCGGCACGTGAGAATGGCCTTTTTGTTCAACTTTATTGGTGTCACAAGGTCTTGCCCACCGCACTTCGTGAAACACGTTGCGGTAGATGGAGTGGCGCGGGGTGCTGAACGTTCACTTTGACATGAGGCTAGCTTGCCCAGCCCGCTGCTGGATGATGGCAACTACTGACAAGGGCGGCCGGGAATCCAAGTTGCGGGATGCGCCGGGATAATTTGGATAAGGCAAGCGGAGCGCGCCGGCCCAAGGATGGGCCAGAGCGTGAGGATGTAAGCCCGAAAGGGCCGTAGCCTGGCTTTGCCAGGGTGCGGTTTACGACAGCCGTCCCAAGAGGGGCACGCCAGGGGCATAACTATATGCAACTGTCCCAAGTGCTATTGGCTGGAACGGCTGTTCGCTTTCTCAGATGTCGACGTGGCGGGCCGATGCAGATGAGCACCCGTTGGATCGGTGATCTGAATAACGTTGCCGTGTTGCCAACCATCCGCCTTGGGATCAGCCGCAGGGATTTGAATGTCAGCCCGCTGAGCTTTGATTTTTGCCGCATCTACCTTCAGACGGCGATTGCGCTGCCCGACCATCGCCGGGTCAGCCTGGCCATCCATTGTGAACCCCATCATCAACTGCGGAACGCCCACAGGAAGAGCTTTATCCTGGTCGGTGTGCCACGTGTGCCATGTCTTCCCGTAGGTATGGGCAAGCCGCTCCATCAGCGCATGTTCAGCAGTCGCTGGTATGCCTGGTGCAACCAACTGACCGGACGAGACTTCATACCCGTGGCTGTGCCACATCGCCTTCTCGTTGGCCGGCAGATCAGCAAACAGCTTTTCGTCGATGATGTACTCGACACCCATGATCTTCGCTTCCTTGGTATTACCGTCGAAGATGACGCACTGGATGACATCCTCATTCAGGATGGAGCAGTAGTGATGCGCTTCCATCTGCACATCAGGATGTCCGTTGTAAAAGTGGAAGCCATCCAGGTAGGCGTTGATGGCCTCAATGGGCGGCTTGGCCTGCAAGGTCGCGGCGCCGGCTTCCAGCAACTGGGTCTTTGCGGATTCGGGCCTGCCAGGCGTCTCCACAGGCGACTTCGTCTCAGGAGCAGAGCAAGCCCACAGAAGACTACAGGCCAGGGGAAGGGTTATGAATCTGATGAGTTGTGGCATGAGAGTGGCTCTAGCTAGTGTCCTCAAGGGACAGCTTGGGCCTGTTGAACGGACAACTCAGAAGACAAACGGCCGAATTCTAGGCAAAAGAAAGCCCGCTGCTAGGCGGGCTAATGGGAGCTTCTATCACACGGGGGGATAGGACGAGTGTTGCCTAGGTGTCGTGAAAATTGGATGAAAGAAAAGTCCCTACAATGTCATCGCAGGGTTCTCCAACGCAGGGCCAGCCTATGCGCGTGATCTGCGACAGACATATGCGACGGTTCACGTCATTGAATCTTGTGGTCAAATGGCAAGCGGAGCGCGCCGGCCCAATGGGACAGAGGCGTGAGGAAAGCCCTGATTATTCAGGGCTTTTTGCGTTTCTTAACCGATCCACGTTCCCCTCCTGCCGCAAGGTCAGGGCTTGGTTTACCGTGGCTTCCCCGACTTTCACTTCCACGGCAATAGCGATTCGTAATCCTCAACCTTCGCGGCATGCGGCAAGTCCTCCAGTACGTGGCGATGCCATGCATAGGGTTCTTGGCCGTTGGCTTTGGTGGTTCAAGCAAGCTCTACGACTGCAGCGACGTTCGTGGCGACTGGCCTGCGGGCCTCATCGCTCACACCTTCAACTCTCGCTCAACGGCGAACGAGTGCTCGCGACACACAAGGCGTCACGGGGCAGGGCGGCTGAATAAGGACGTTCCCCGTCGAGTATTTACATTCAATTCGTATGATAATAAGGTTTTAATCATACGAGCTGCATGTATTTTACCTTGAGCGTGACTGCCCAAGGGCCTTTCGATAAGGAGAGTCGAGCGTGTTCAGTACCTACCGCGAGTTGTTCCAGGCCAAAGGCGCCAAGGGCTTCGCCTTGGCCGGCCTGCTGGCCCGGCTGCCGTTGCCGATGACCGGTATCGGGATCATCACCATGTTGTCTCAGATCACCGGCAGTTACGGCCTGGCCGGTGCGGTGGCGGCCACCTTCGTGCTGACCTATGCACTGATGTCGCCGCAGATCTCGCGCCTGGTCGACCGCCATGGCCAGGGCCGCTTATTGCCGGCCGCCGCCGGGCTCAGCGTGCTGGGCATCCTTCTGCTGTTGGCTTGCAGCTATTGGCGGCTGGCGGACTGGACCCTGTTCGTCGGGGCCGCGCTCGCCGGCTTCATGCCCAGCATGTCGGCGATGGTGCGCGCGCGCTGGACCGCGATTTACCGCGGCAAGGCGCAACTGAAGACAGCCTACTCGCTGGAAACCGTTCTTGACGAAGTCACCTTCATTGCTGGCCCGCCGATTTCGGTGGGGCTGAGCGTGGCGGTACTTCCGCAGGCCGGTACATTGGCTGCTGCCGTGTTCCTGGCCATCGGCGTGTTCGCCTTGGCGGTGCAGGTCGGCACCGAGCCGCCAGTAGAGGCTGATGCCGCCACCGGGCAAGACAGCACGTCGGTGTTCAGGCTGGCCGACGTACGCCTGCTGACCTTGCTGATGGTCGCTATGGGCTTGATCGTCGGTACGGTCGACATCGTCAGCGTGGCATTCGCCGAGCAGATGGACATGCCGGCTGCGGCCAGCGTGGTGCTGTCCTGTTATGCCATCGGCTCCTGTGTCGCGGGGCTGGTGTTCGGTGTCCTGAAACTCGATACCCCGCTACACAAGCTGCTACTGCTGGATGGGTTGGCGACGGCGGCGACAACCTTGCCGCTGCTGGTGGTGGGAAACATCATCGGGCTGGCCATCGCCGTGCTGGTTGCGGGTCTGTTCTTCGCCCCGACCATGATCGTGGCGATGTCGCTGGTAGAGCGCATCGTGCCCGAAAGCAAGCTGACCGAAGGGATGACCTGGTTGCTCGCCGGCCTCAACGTTGGAGTTGCCGGCGGTGCCGCAGCATCTGGGCAGGTGGTCGATGTGTGGGGTGCCCAGGCCGGATTCAACGTGGCCTTGGCCGCCGGGGCCGCAGTGTTGTTGGTCGCGCTTTGGGGCTACCAGCGCATGCGCGACCGAGCCCGACAGGCGTCGTATTCGGTTTGATCGGCTTCAGGCTCGGTGCAGGCCGCCCGGCTTGGGGCTCGGTTACCGCGCGGCGATACGACAGGCTTGTCAGTGGGCCTCGGGCCCAAGACAATGCATGCAAGCGGTATGAATACTCGCATACGCCCTCCCCATGCCGCCTGAACACAAGGAATAGCTGGATGGTTCGCCGCACCCGCGCCGCAATGCAAGAAACCCGAGCCCTGTTGCTGAGCACCGCCCGCCAGATGTTCAGCGAGCAGGGGTATGCGCACGCCTCGATGGATGATCTGACTGCCCGGGCGGGCTTGACGCGGGGGGCGCTGTACCACCACTTTGGCGACAAGAAGGGGTTGCTGATAGCCGTCGTCGAGCAGCTCGACGCTGAAATGGACGAGCGCCTGCGTGCCATTACCGAGACCGCCGAGAACGCCTTGGACGGCTTTCGCCAACGCTGCCACGCCTACCTGGAGATGGCGCTGGAGCCCGAGATCCAGCGCATCGTGCTGCGCGACGCCAGAGCGGTGTTGGGTGGCGGCTCGCCTGAGGCCCAGCGGTATTGCATAGAGTCGATGCGCCAGTTGATCGACAACCTGGTGCTGGAGGGCGTTTTCGTCGACGCGCACGCTCAAGCGCTGGCTGCGTTGATCTACGGCAGCTTGGCTGAGGCGGCCGTGTGGATCGCGGAGGCCGAAGACGGCAATGCACGCCTGGCGCAGGCTGGCAAGGCGTTCGACCTGCTGTTGCTCGGCGTGCTAAAACGGCCAACAGACTCTGCGCAGGCGTGACCGCGCGCGATATTTCCGCCATTCCGGCAAGCGCTTGAGCGAAGCGAACGCCGCGTCGGCTAGCCAGGCGAATGCCAGCGCAACGAGCCCCAGCAGCAGTGCCCCGATCCAGAACGCCAGTCTCGCCAGCGTGAATGGCGGGGGAGTGAAGGTGCAAGACGGGTAGGTTAGGACATTGTTCACACACGGCTGACTTGGAAAGCCGTGTGTATGGCGTGTTTTCCCGGGCAGCCCTACCCGACACTGAAGTCGTGTCGGGAGTGGCGATCCGCTTGCCCAAATGCAATGGATCGCCAGTACGAGAATGTTGCTAGGTGGGCGAACCTGCTTTGGTAGCAGACGCTGCGCTACGCATGCTCCATACCCCCCAGGTCAAACCCAGCACGGCCGCGATCAACGATGCGGATAGCACGCCGAGTTTCGCTGCCCCAAGTGAGCCAGGGTCGACGAACGCGAGGTTGGCGATGAAGATCGACATGGTGAAACCGATGCCGGCCAGCAGCCCGACCAGGATAATGCTACGCCAGTTGACCTCGGCGGGAAGCACGCACCAGCCTAGGCGGACCATCAGCCAACTGACGCTGACGATGCCCAAGGGCTTTCCTGCAACCAGGGCGACAGCGACGGCGATCATGACCCACTGGGGGCCTTCTGCGGACAGGTCGACACCCGAAAGGCTGACCCCGGCGTTGGCCAAGGCAAACACCGGCATGATGCCGAAGGCTACCCAGGGGTGCAGGGTGCCTTGCATGCGCACTACCGGCGGCAGCAGTTCGCGCTGGGCCAGGCGCAGTCGTTTCAACGGGTCCATGAGGTCGCTGGCATCTTGCTCAGGCGCCTTGGCGCGCCCCAGCAATTCGCCGGTGAAGCGGGTAATGGCGTCCAGTGGGCGCTCACGCATCGGCATCGCGGTCACAGGTGTCATCAGGCCCAGCACGACGCCTGCGAGGGTCGGGTGGGCTCCGGTCAACAAGATGCCCAGCCAGACGATCGCACCGGGAATGACATAGGCGTAGGCTGAACCCACTCCAATCTTCTGAAGCCCGATCACCATTAGCAGGCCGATCACTGCAACGCCGAAGCCGGTGTAATCAAGGCCGCCTGAGTAGAAGAACGCGATGATCAGGACTGCGATGATGTCATCGATGATTGCCAGGGCGAGGAGGAATACACGTACGTTGGACGGTATCGACTTGCCGAGCAGGGCCAATACGCCCACCGCAAAGGCGATATCCGTCGCCGTTGGCACGGCCCAACCTTGTTGGTCTGCTGGCGCGTGACCAAAACTCAGGTAGAGGAGTGCGGGTACCGCTACGCCGCCGACAGCGGCTGCCATGGGAAGCGTGGCTTGACGCAGGCTGGACAGTGCACCTTCGTGGATCTCGCGGCGGATCTCCATGCCCACGACCAGGAAAAAGATGGTCATCAGGCCATCATTGATCCAGAAATGCAGGGACTGCGAATAGACATGCGAGCCCACGCCGAACGTCAACGGGGTATGCCAAAGGGCTTCATAACTGTCGGCAGCCGGGGAATTCGCCCAGATCAGGGCAGCGACTGCGGCAATCAACAGAACGATGCCGCTGACCGCTTCAATGTGCAAAAAGCGTTCAAGGTTGGCGAAGGCGCGCTCGGCCAGTTTCTGGGCGCGAGGTAATTCTACTTTATGCATAGGCACAGGTGCTCCCGCATGGCGGCCCGACCTGCGCTGTTCTTTAACCTGCCTCACTGCACCGTGCAGCTGGCACCCGTGCGGTAGTCTACCGAATAACCACTCGCAGATGAACAAAAAGCACCAAACCATTCACTCCAATGAGGCGTCGGTTTGAGATTTTTTCCTGCAGACGTTAGGGTTTGTAGTTGTTTTCGAGCACACGGAGCTTGGCAAACGGGAGTTTATCCAGCTGCTAGCCTTGGTAAATGTCGTCGTGCCCAGGCACGCTGTGCTCATCGCCTTGCAAGGAGAACTGCCGCTATGACTGCAGCCCCCAAACCCAGGAGCACCCTCAATCCACCTGTCTTCTACACCAGTGCGATACTTGTTTTTCTGCTGGTCTTGTACGCCACGGCATTTCAGGAGCACGCCCAAATGCTGTTCGAGCAAGTCCAGCGATGGATCATCACCAATGCCAGCTGGTTCTATATTCTTGTTGTAGCGTTGGTGTTGATCAGCGTGGTGTTTCTGGCCGTCAGCCGCTATGGCGACATCAAGCTAGGCCCTGACCACAGTGAGCCGGATTACCGAAAGAGCAGTTGGTTCGCCATGCTGTTCTCGGCAGGAATGGGGATTGGCCTCATGTTCTTCGGCGTGGCCGAACCGGTCATGCATTTCTCCACGCCGCCCGTGGGCGATCCCGGCACCGTTGCCGCGGCGCGCGAAGCCATGAAAATCACCTTTTTCCACTGGGGCCTGCATGCCTGGGCGATCTATGCCATCGTCGCGCTGATCCTGGCCTACTTCAGCTTCCGCAATGGCCTGCCGTTAACCTTGCGTTCGGCACTCTATCCGCTGATCGGTGAGCGAATCTATGGCCCTATAGGGCATGCCGTGGATGTCTTCGCCATCCTCGGCACGGTGTTTGGTGTGGCCACCTCGCTGGGTTATGGGGTATTGCAGATCAACAGCGGATTTCATCATGTGTTCGGTTTGCCGGTAAACACCACCGTGCAAGTCATCCTCATCACCGCCACCTGCGCATTGGCGACGCTTTCGGTGGCTAGCGGCCTGGATAAAGGTATTCGCATCCTGTCCGAACTCAACCTGAGCCTGGCGGTGATCCTGATGCTGTTCGTGCTGCTGCTTGGGCCTACGGTGTTCCTGCTGCAGACCTATGTACAGAATACCGGCGCCTACCTTTCGGACATCGTCAATAAAACCTTCAATCTCTACGCTTACGAGCCCACCGACTGGATCGGCGGCTGGACTTTGCTGTACTGGGGCTGGTGGTTGTCCTGGTCGCCCTTCGTGGGTTTGTTCATCGCACGTATTTCGCGAGGGCGGACCATCCGCGAATTCGTCTGCGGCGTACTGTTCGTGCCTGCGGGTTTCACCTTGCTGTGGATGACGGTGTTCGGCGACTCGGCAATCCATATGATCCTCAACGATGGCGTGAAGGATCTGGCTGCTGTGGTCAGTGAGGACAGTTCCCTCGCGTTGTTTGCTTTCCTGGAGCATTTTCCGTTCTCCAGCATCATTTCGCTGGTCGCGGTGCTGATGGTGGTCGTGTTCTTTGTGACCTCGGCGGACTCTGGTGCGCTGGTCGTGGATATGCTCGCCTCCTCCGGACAAGGTCATTCACCCCTGTGGCAACGGATCTTCTGGTCAGTCTGCATAGGCGCAGTCGCGATCGCGTTGCTGCTGGCGAACGGTCTGAAGGCGCTGCAGACCGCGACCATTGCGAGCGCTTTGCCGTTCGCGGTCATCCTGCTGGTTGCGATTTGGGGCTTGTTCAAGGCGCTGAGTCTTGATGCGACTCGCCGCGGGTTGCGCAATCAAGCCTTGCCGGGCCCACGCCATACCCGCCACCCACACGGCGGCTGGCAGCGGAGGCTGCGCAATATTGCATTGATGCCTCGCCGGGTTCATGTCACGCGCTTTATCGCCGAGGTGGTGAGGCCGGCCTGTGAAGAGGTCGCCCAGGAGCTGCGCAAGCAAGGCTACGAGGTGAGCGTGAATGAGCGTGATGATGGGCGGGTATCTCTGGAACTCTCCCATGCCGGTGAAGGACGTTTCCTCTACGAGGTGCGGCCACGGGCCTTCAATACGCCAAGCTTCGTCATGCGGGACACCGAAGACGGTGCCGATTCCCGCAAGTATTTCCGCGCGGAAGTGCATCTGCGAGAAGGGGGCCAGGACTACGACATCATGGGGTGGAGCCGTGACGATGTGATTGGCGACATCCTGGATCAGTACGAACGCCACCTGCATTACTTGCACGTGGTGGGCTGAAGTGGATTCGGTCCTGCCCTGTCGCCGTCAGGGCAGGGCGGTTCGCCTGCTGTCCAAAGGCGGATTTTCACAGGCCCAGAAGTCTACTGCAGCAACGCGTTCGCTTGGCGGTCCTAACCAGTAGGACAGCGGCTGGCACCCGCCTGTCGTGCAGACCTGGTAGTCGCCAGCCTCGGGCGTTCGCCCGGCGTGCAAGGGCTGCAGCGGTGGTAGATGACGACGATAGTGCCAAGTGCCGTTGCGCAGTTGAGCGTCGTCCGGAATCTCCATGCCGGCCCCGCTGCCTTTGACCCGTGCCTCTACCAGTACCAGGCCCGCCGGGGTCACTTGGTAATCCTCTTCCCAGCGGACCTTTTCGATACTGTGCTGCCACGCAAGGGTAAAACCGTTCAGTGGCAGGCTGACCCAGACCACACCGGCCAACCCAACGCAAAGGCTGATCATGCGAGGTGTCCAGAGGCCGGTCGGCTTCGCCAGTAGTGCCAACCCAGCACTGCCGTACCCAACGCAAAACCGACCTCATCGCTGATGGGCGCGGCAAGTATCAAGGACACACCAGCAGCGAACGCCAACAGGCGTTCCCACCAGGGCATGGGGGCACGCAAATGCCCGATCGACGCACATCCCCAGAGGGCTACCGCGAACGCCGCCTTGATCACCATGTACAACGTGGAGCCCATGCTGTCACCTTGCATCATCAACGCCGGGTCATAGACCGCCATGAAGGGCACCACGAAACCAGCCAAGGCAATGCGCACCGCCCAGAAGCTGATCAACAGGCCTTTTTCCTTGGCAATCGGGGCCGCTGCAAAGCACGCCAATGCCACTGGCGGCGTCAGGTCGGCCAGGATGCCGAAATAGAACACGAACATGTGCGAGACGATCAGCGGGACCCCGAGCTCCAACAGGGCGGGGGCGGCAATGGAGCTGGTGATGATGTAGTTGGGGATGGTTGGGATGCCCATACCCAGTACCAGGCAAGTGAGCATGGTCAACACCAGCGAGAGGAACAGGTTGTCCCGTCCCAGGTCAAGAATGTATCCGGCAAAGGTGGTGGCCAGGCCGGTCAGCGAGATGACGCCGATAATGACGCCGACCAGCGCACAGGCAATGCCCACCGGCACCGCATGACGGGCACCCTCCGCGAGGGCCATGACGCATGCGTGCAGGGTGGCACGGCCGCCCTGGACAAAGCAGCACGCAATGGCCAAGCCGGCAATGACCATCAGGATCACCCCGATCCCCATGCGGAAAAAACCTGAACACAGTATCCCGAGTGCAACCCAGAAAGCCGCGCGCAGCCAGGTTTTTCGAGCGCGCAGGATGATCGCCGAGCCTAGGATGACGATGGCGGTCAGGGCCAGGCCGACCATTCCCGAGTACAAAGGTGTTCGCCCGGAAAACAACAGGGCGACCAGAACCATCAGCGGTACCAGCAGGAACCAGCGTTGTCGCAATGCGTCCCAGGCACTCGGGCACTGTTCGCGAGGCAAGCCGTGCAGATGGCTGCGCCGAGCCTCCAGGTGGACCATCCAGTAGACCGAGCCGAAGTACAGTAATGCTGGGATGAGCGCGGCTTTCGCCACCTCGGCGTAGGGCACGTTGATCGTCTCGGCCATGATGAACGCCACAGCGCCCATCACCGGCGGCATCAGCTGGCTGCCCATGCTGGAGGTCGCCTCGACGCCACCGGCAAATGCAGGTTTGTAGCCAAAACGCTTCATCAGCGGAATGGTGAACTGTCCGGTGGTGACGACATTGGCCACCCCCGAGCCGGTAATGGTACCCATCAGTGCCGAGGAGAACACCGACACTTTGGCCGGTCCCCCGCTGCGATGGCCGAACAGCCCCATGGCGAAATCGGTGAACAGACGAATCATGCCCGCCTGCTCAAGAAATGCGCCGAACAGGATGAACAGGTAAATGTAGGTGGCTGAGACATAGGTCGGTGTGCCATACAGCCCCTCGGTGCCGAAGGCCAACTGATTGACGATCTGATCAAGGCCGTAGCCTCGATGCGCGAGTTCGCCTGGCAAGTGTTGGCCAAGCAACCCATAGGCCAGAAACAGGGCGCAAATGATGGGCAACGCTATGCCCATGACGCGCCGCGCGGCTTCAAAGACCAAACCAATAAGCAACAGCCCCACGATCAGGTCACTGGTGGTCAGTTCGCCGGAGCGTTGAATCAGATCCCCTTCGAAGTACCACTGGTATGTGGCCGTCGCCATTCCCGCAAGACCCAGCAGCCAGGCAAGGGGTTGCCACGGCCGATGGTGGCCAACGAATGCATAGCTCAGGTACACCACCAGCAACAGGAACCCCACGTGTATTGCACGCAGTACTTGGGTGGAAATCAGGGGGAAGGCCGCCGTGGCGATCTGGAAAACCGAAAAGACCAGTGCCACGGCAAAAAGCGCGGCAGGCCAGCGATCGGTGCTGGCGTGAAGACCTTGCGCTGTATCACTCATACGCTGCTCCATGGCTCGAGAATGTCATCAAGGGAGCAGGTTTTTCTCCTTGAAGTACCTCTCTGCTCCTGGATGCAGCGGAATGGGCAGGTTCTTGGCGGCATTCTCCGCCTGGATATCTTTCGCTGCAGCGTGGGCCGTGACCAGGCGAGGAAGGTTCTCGAATATCAGCTTGGTCATCTGATAGGCCAAGTCATCGCCGATATCGGCGCGGGTGACGAGGATGTTGTTGATGGCCGCCGTTGATACGTCCGCACTCTGACCATCATAGGTGTTGGCAGGAATGGTGGCGGGTTGGTAGGCCTTGTTGCCAATGCGGGTCACGACCTCGGCAGGGATAGGCACGAACACTACCGGCAAGGTCGCGGCCAAGTCTCGGATAGCCGCTTGACCGAGCCCTGAGGATTGCAGCGTGGCGTCAAGCTGACGGTTCTTGATCAGTTCGACGGACTCCGCATAGGGCAGGTATTCAACTTTTCCCATGTCCTGGTAGGTAAGCCCCGCGGCTTTGAAGATGGCGCGGGCGTTCAGTTCTGTCCCGGACTTGGGGGCTCCAACCGAGATACGCTTGCCTTTGAGGTCTGACAGGGATGTGATCCCAGACTCCTTGCTGGCGACGATCTGGATGTAGTTCGGGTAGGTACCTGCGATGGCACGGAGTTTCTTCAAGGGCGTTTTGAATCCAGCCTCTGCATCGCCCTTCCAGGCATCTGTCACCGAATCCCCCAGTGCGAACGCCAACTCCCCTCGACCGGCTTGCAACAGGTTGAGGTTCTCTACCGAGGCCTTGGTGGCTTGCACCGTGGTCTTGCTGCCCTCGATGCCATGGCTGTAGATCTGTGAAATGCCTACGCCTACCGGGTAATAGACACCACTGGTACCGCCTGTGAGGATGTTGATGAAGGTTGGTGCGGCCTGGGCAGCCGCGCTGACAGCAAACAAGGTGCTGGCCAATGCCAGGCGAAGGGCTGGGTTCATGGCGTCGTTCTCCGCTTGTTGTTGTTATTCCTGCGCCAGTAAACCTAGAACGAATATGCTGTCCCTGCCCAATTTTATGGCTGATCGGCTGGATGGCCTCTGCTCTAGAATCGCCAGAAGACTGGCGAGACCAGTACCAGTACGGTGAGGATCTCGAGCCGGCCAAGCAGCATGCCAACCGTCAGCAACCATTTCGCTGCGTCCGGCAAGGAGGCGAAATTACCTGCTGGACCGATAAGCGTGCCCAGGCCAGGACCGACGTTGCACACAGCGGTGGCCGCCCCGCTCAACGCCGTCATCCAGTCGAGTCCTATCAAAGACAGGCCCAGGGCGATGACCGCAATGGTGACGGTGAAGAAGAACGAGAACGTCAGCAGTGACCGTACGATCTCTTCATCGATGGGGTGCCCATTGTATTTTTTCGAGATCGTTGCCCGTGGATGGATCAACTGCTTCAGGCTGCTGACAAGCAAGGCAGCGGCCACCTGGAAACGGAATATTTTCAAACCGCCAGCGGTGGAGCCCGAGCACCCGCCGACAAACGTCAGGTAAAAGAACAGCATGATGGCGAAGCTGCCCCAGAGCGTGTAATCACCCACGGCAACGCCTGTTGTGGTTACTACCGAGGTCACATTCACCGCAACAATACGAAACGCATCCCACCAGGCCAGATCGCTGTGCAGGCAGAGCCAGGTTCCGACGGTGAGCCAGACGAAGACGAGAAAACCAATGAAACCGCGAACTTGATGGTCCTTGAGCAGGATGCCTCGATGGCCACGCAGCGTGGCGACATACAGCGTGAAGGGCAGGCTGCCGAGTATCATGATGACCACAGCCACCCAGTGCACCGCTGGCTGCTCCCAATGGCCCAGCGAGGCATCCGAGGTAGAGAAACCACCGGTTGAAACCAGCGACATCGAATGATTGATGGCTTCGAACGGGGTCATGCCGGCAGCCCACAATGCCCCTGTCCCCAATGCAGTCAGGCCCAGGTAGACCAGCAGGATTATCTTGGCTGCCACATGCGAACGCGGCGTCACTTTGTCAGACCAATCCGAAGACTCGGTTTGGAACAGGCGCATGCCGCCCACGCGCAGCAGTGGCAGGATCGCCACGGCCATGCCGATAAAACCAATGCCTCCCAGCCAGTGCAGCAGCGAACGCCATATCAGCAGCCCCGGCGATGCACTGTCCAGGCCGGTCAGCACGGTCGAGCCGGTGGTGGTGATTCCTGACATGGTTTCGAAGAACGCGTCCGTGTAACTGATGTGTCGAATGAACACCATTGGCAGCGCCGCGAATGCGCACACGATGACCCAGCTTGCCGTCGTGAGCAGATACATGTCCCTGGTCCGCAGTTGCGGTGTGTCGGGTACGCCGCGGGCCACCATGAGCAGGCCGACACACAGAACGATCAGGCTCGACCAGACGAATGCACCGAGGTCGTCGCTGCGGTCGTACACCAGCAGCGTCAGCATTGGAATCACCATGCTGACGGCCAACGTGATCAGGAATACACCAATAATGAAGGCGATGAAACGCAATGCAGGAAGCGGCATTGAGGGAGCTCGTTGGGACAGTGCCGGCAGTATTGCCTGCTTTACGGTAATGTCGAGTAAAAAAGGCGTAAAGTCGTGGCCGGCAATTTTTTACGCCGCTATCGGGCTCCCGCTCGATAGCTCATTGGGTTGACCTCTCCGAGAGTTCTATCGGCTCCGAAGCGGCTGTAAAGGCGGTCTCGAGCACCGCGTGCTCCCTGCTCGCGGCGCTTGTGCGGCACTATCGATAGTGCCGCAGAAACATGGAAAGCCCTAAGTCTTCCTGGATCACTTGATCAGCGGCACGCCACTGAGTTTCTGCAGCTCGTCAAAGTCGATGTCCGCGCAGATTTCGACCACTTTCAGCCCTTCCGGTGTCACTTCCAGCACGGCCAGGTCGGTGTAGATGCGGCTGACGCAAGCGATACCGGTCAGCGGGTAGGTGCACTCGGGCACCAGCTTGCTTTCGCCGGTCTTGGTCAGGTGGTCCATCATCACGAACACCTGGCGGGCGCCGGTGGCCAGGTCCATTGCGCCGCCTACGGCCGGGATCGAACCTTCGGCACCCGTGTGCCAGTTGGCCAGGTCGCCCTTGACCGACACCTGGAAGGCGCCCAGTACAGCGATGTCCAGGTGGCCACCACGCATCATCGAGAACGAATCGGCATGGTGGAAGAAGGCGCCACCGGTCAGCAGGGTGACGTGCTGCTTGCCGGCGTTGATCAGGTCATCGTCTTCCTCGCCCGGCGCAGGGCTTGGGCCCATACCCAGCAGGCCGTTTTCGCTGTGCAGGAACACTTCCTTGTCGCCCAGGTAGTTGGCCACCAGGGTTGGCGCGCCAATGCCCAAGTTTACATACGCGCCTTCCTGGATGTCTGCGGCCACGCGTTGGGCCATCTCGGTGCGGGAGAGCTTTTTGGTGATGGTCATGGCAGGCCTCAGACAGCTTTGGCAATCGAAGAAGCGGCAGCACCGGTGACGGCGACCACGCGCTGGACGAAGATACCCGGGGTGATGATGTGTTCCGGGTCCAGTTCACCAAGTTCGACGACCTGGTCGACCTGGGCGATGGCGGTCTTGGCAGCCATGGCCATGATCGGGCCGAAGTTGCGGGCGGCCTTGCGGTAGGTCAGGTTGCCCCAACGGTCACCCTTGTGCGCCTTGATCAGTGCGAAGTCGGCGTGCAGCGGCATTTCCAGCACGTACATGCGGCCGTCGATCTCACGGGTTTCCTTGCCCTCGGCCAGCAGGGTGCCGTAGCCGGTTGGCGAGAAGAACGCACCAATGCCGGAGCCTGCGGCGCGGATACGCTCGGCCAGGTTGCCCTGCGGGACCACTTCCAGCTCGATCTTGCCGGCGCGGTACAATTCGTCGAACACGTAGGAGTCGGACTGGCGCGGGAACGAGCAGACCACCTTGCGCACGCTGCCTGCCATAAGCAGGGCGGCCAGGCCGATCTCGCCGTTGCCGGCGTTGTTGCTGATGATGGTCAGGTCGCGGGCACCGGTGGCAATGAGGCCATCGATCAGCTCGGACGGCATGCCAGCCGTGCCGAAGCCACCGACCATGATGGTCGAACCGTCGGTAATCCCTTCCACCGCGCTGGCGATGGACTCGTACGTTTTATTGATCAAGGCGAGCTCCTGGTTGTTCCTGGAGTTGTGGTTGTCGGGCTGGCCGGAGCGCGTGAAGCGATGGGGCCTGTCAGCACTTGAAATGGCTTGCTGACTTTCGCTATAGCGTGCCGCAAGATAGGGCAACAGTAGAGAGGGTTTGGCTGAATTTGTGCGATTATCGAACTGTTGTGCGGTCTGCGAGCAGTTCTGGAGGCTATTTGCCTCATTTCAGTGGAATGCTTAAACCGCTCATTTTTGCCCGTGGCTGGTGCGTTCCGGGGTTGCCTGCCGGCATCTTGCACTGATGAAGTGCATCCACTCCGCTGGATCGCCGATTAATCACGCCTCCCGCCGTTGGCGTGCGACTTGCTATCAGATTGCCATTCGATGTCGCGTATGGTGAAGATAATGTCGCTTTCCAGTGGTTTGATGCAGTTATCGTCGAGTGAAAAGGGTTGGCTGCCGTGGTTTGGCAAAACCGGCAAATTCAGCATGGGCTGGGCGTGCCGCCTTAATCGGGCCAGTTACCCGCAGGTCGAGCAAACCTTCGAAGCCATCGCCCAGGCCCGCGTGCAGTTGCTGCATGAGTGGGTGCGCGAGCAGTGGGAACACCTGGCCGACCTGGCCGAGCAGGTGGCGCCGGGGCTCGCTCAAGTCGATAGCGCGATGTTGCGCAACACGTTGGCCCAGGCGGAGGACTTTTCCGAACTGTTTGTCGTCGATGCCCACGGCAGCGTCATCGCTTCGACCTGGCCCCAGCGTGGCACGCCACGTATCGAGTACTTGGCAGCCCTGGCGCAGGGGCTGAAAGCACCCTTCCTGCACGGTCCCTACAGCGACCCGCTGACCTTGCAGGTCGGCCCGTCTTCCTCGCGCTTCCACGATGAAGTCACGTTGATGTTCTACCAGCCCCTCATGCACGAGGGCAAAGTGCTGGGTTGTCTGTGTGGGCGGGTGCCCAACGATGTGCTGGGTGACCTGATCCAGCGCGAGGCAGGGCACATTTACCCCGAGTCCGGCGACAACTACCTGTTCATGGCGCAATCGCGCTTCGACCCCACCATACAACCCGGTACCGCGTTGTCCCGCTCGCGCTTCGAGGACGCCACCTTCACCCATGGCGAAAACCTCAAGAACGGTGTGCACACGCCCTGGGCCACCGTGCAGGTCCAGCGTCATACCGAGCTGGAGCTTCGTTTCACCGACCCTTCCACGCGGGAACTGCACCCTGGCGTGAGGGAGACGATCAGGCGCGGTGCCAACCTGTTCGTGACCTACCCCGGCTATTCGGACTACCGTCATGTGCCAGTGGTGGGCAAGGGCGTTACCTTCCAGTTGCCGGGCTCGCCCGACCGCTGGGGCATGATGTGCGAGGCGGACCTGGAAGAGGTCTACCGCCGGCGTTCGCTGAGCTACGGTTTGATGAAACCCTATGTGGCGATCATGGCGGGGCTGTTCGGCTGCAATTACCTGGTGCAGCACTATGCAGGCCTGCCGCAAGGGCTGACTGACGCGATCGAGGCCTTGAGCATGCTGGGCGCCACCTTGTTGTTTGGCGTGCTCGGGCCCAAGCGCCTGGCCGCCAGGTTGAATGGCATGAGCAGTGTGCTGTGCACCATCGCCGAGGGTGAAGGCAACCTGCGCCAGCGCCTGGATACCAGTACCTTGGCCAATGATGAGAGCGGCGACATGGCGCGCTGGATCAACAGCTTCATCGACCGCCTGGACACGGTGGTCGGGCAGGTGGTCAAGGCCAGCCGCACGGTCGGCAGCACCAACCAGATGATGCTCGGGCGCAGCCAGGAGGCCAGCGTAAGCTCCGCCGACGTGGCCGACGCCGTGCACCAGATGATGATCATCATGGAAGAGCAACTCGGCGAACTGCAACAGGCCTCGGTCAGCGCCGAGCAGATGAAACAGGCCATGGACGAAGTGGTCAGCCGCGCACGCGCGCAGTACCAGGCGGTGCAGGCGGGCACCCAGTCGATCCGCGATGTGGTGGCGCGCTCATCATCCAGCGTGCAACGGCTCGACAGCCGCATGGTCGAGATCGACAACATCACCGGGTTGATCAGCGAAATCACCAACCAGACCAACCTGCTGGCGCTCAATGCCGCTATCGAGGCGGCGCGGGCGGGGGAGCATGGTCGTGGCTTCGCGGTGGTGGCTGACGAGGTGCGCAGCCTGGCCGCACGCACCTCGCGTGCCGCCGACGACATTCGCCATATGGTCGAGAGCCTGCAGGGCGAAACCCGGCAGGCGGTAAGCTTCATGGAGCAGGGCGTGCAGGACGTCGACAACAGCCTGCGCCTGGCGGAGGACGCCTCTTCCGAAAATGTACAGCTGCACCAGGCGGTGGAGAGCATGTTCGCCATTATCCAGCAGCTCAACCGTCGCAGCGTGGAATACGGCAAGACGATCGAGCAGGTCAACCAGTCCTCCAGCGAGATGCGCCAGACCGCCCTGGTGCTGCAAAGCAGTGCGCAGAAGGTGAAGGTGGATGCTGGCAAGTTGCAGAAGCTGGTGGGGCAGTTCGAAGTCAGCGGTGATGGCGAACGAGGCGTCGCTGCTTGAGTAACGCACCTGTCCGGTAACGCGGGAGTCCGTCATGATCCGGCTGGCTGTACGTGCCACTCATCAGGTGCAAGCCAGCCCCGATGACTGCTGACTTCCAGGCAGGTAGCGGACGAAGGGCGGGTTTGCCCGCGCAGAACGCAACGCGATCAATGGCAGCGGCTCTGCCGGTGTTAGCCGGTGCGCCATTTCCGCCACCAGCCGAGCCGAAAAAGCCGCGCAATGGCTCAATGTCTGTGGCAGTGTTGGGTTTCTGGCAGCCCCACAGGGACCGACATGCAAACTCGCAAAACCGGTGTTCGCGCCCAGCAGGCCGACCGCACCCGGGACAATATTCTCAAGGCCGCAGTGAAGGTCTTCAGCAAGGAAGGCTTCACTGGCGGGCGCATCGAGCAGATCTCCACGCTGGCCAAGTCCAACGACCGGATGATCTATTACTACTTCGGCAGCAAGGAAAAGCTGTTCATCAGTGTGCTGGAGCACATCTATGCCAGCTTCAACCAGGCCGAAGCGAAGCTGCGCCTCGACCTCGCCGACCCTGAGCAGGCCCTGCGCGAACTGGTGGCGTTTATCTGGGACTATTATGTGCGCCACCCCGAATTCGTCACCATCCTCGCCACCGAAAACCTTCACCAGGGCTTGCACGCGCGCAAGTCGCAAAACCTCAGGGCGCTGTCCGGCGAGGCGGTCGGCGTGTTGCGGCCGATCATCGAGGCCGGACAAGTAAAGGGCCTGTTCCGTGACGATATCTGCATTACCCACGCCTACCTGATGATTGCCTCGCTCTGCTACTTCTATAACTCCAACCGCCATACGCTCAGCTCGTTCCTGGCCGTGGACCTGGCCGACAAGCAGGCCAAGGCCGATTGGCTGGCCTTCATCAGTGACCTTGCGCTGCGCGGCTTGCGCCGCTGAGCCTCAGTGGCTGCCAGGGTTGGCGCGTACCTGCGCAGCCTTGGACGCCAGCCCTTGCCAGGCCGGTTTGTCGGCGGCAAAACGATGGCGCAGGTAGGCCGCGAGGTCGGCTACCTGGCGGTCCGACAGGCTGTCCTTGAAACCGGGCATGTAGCCCAGGTCGCGGGTTGCCGGGGTCGGAATGCCGTGCAGCACAACGCGCAGCAGGTTGTCCGGCAGGTCACTATGGACGTTGCTGTTGACCGCCATCGACGGGCTGACGCCAAACAGCTTCGGCCCCAGCCCATCACTGTGACAGGCCAGGCATGCACCTTTGAATACCCGCTCGCCGTTGCTCAGCGACACGTGCGAGTCCACCTGAGGCGCGGCATTGGTGGCCAGTGTCTGCGGCTCGCCATCCAGGGAGCTGAGGTAGTGGGCGATGGCGCGCACGTCGCTTGTTGGCAGGGTGGCAAGCTCACTGACCACCGGGCCCATGGGGCCGGCCGCCACGCCATGTTTTTCGGAGAAGCCAGTGCTGAGGTAGTTGAACAACTCGTCTTCGCTCCACGGCGTCGATGACTTGCCCAGGGCGTTCAAGGCCGGGGCCTCCCAGCCATCGACCATGCCGCCGGCAAGGTAGCTGCTACCGCCTTTTTCTGCGCCCAGCAGGTTGCGCGGCGAGTGGCAGGCCGTGCAGTGCCCCAGGCCGTCGACCAGGTAGGCACCGCGGTTCCACTGCGCATTGCGCTGCGGGTCGGGCTGGTATTCGCCGCGTTGCAGAAACAGCGCATTCCAACCGGCCATCAGCGGCCGCTGGTTGAACGGGAAGCGCATCTGGTTGGCGGGCGCTTCCTGGCGTACCGGGGTTTGCGACATCAGGTAGGCATACAGCGCTTGCATGTCGGCGTCGTTGATGTTGCGAAACGAGGTGTAGGGAAACGCCGGGTACAGGTGCCGGCCATCGCGGCTGATACCTTCGCGCATGGCCCGCTCGAAGGCCGCGAAGGACCAGCGGCCGATACCGGTTTCCGGGTCGGGGGTGATATTGGTGCTGTATAGCGTGCCGAAAGGCGTATCCATTGCCAGCCCCCCGGCATTGGCCTTGCCGCCACTGACCGTATGGCACACGGCGCAGTCGCCCGCCGCCGCCACCTGGCGCCCGCGCTCGAGCATGGCGGCGCTCCAGCTGCCGACAGCAGGTGGCGTTACCGGGGCGATTTCGGCGCGCCAGGGCAAGGCGGTGGCAAGCATGCCCAATGCGGCGCCGAACACCCCGGCCAGCGAGCCGAACCACCACTTCGAACGCTTGGTTGACGGCTGCGCTGGCGCGGGTGCATCTGGCCCTTGGCCTTCGCCACCGAGCGCAGCGCGCACGCGTTCGGCAGTGATCGGGAGCTCGCGAAAACGAATGCCGGTGGCGTCGAAAATGGCATTGGCGATGGCCGCTGCGCTGGGTACCGAGGCTGACTCGCCACTGCCCATTGGCGGCTCGTGCTGGCGCGGCAGCATCATTACGTCGATAGCTGGCACGTCGGGGAAGGTCAGGATCGGGTAGCCGCCCCATTCCTTGCTCGCCACTGTCGACTCTTCGAAGCAGACCTGCTCCTTGAGTACCCGGCTGGTGGACTGGATGACGTTGCCGTGGATCTGGTGACGCACACCCTCGGGGTTGACCATCATCCCGGCATCGTGGCCGATCACCACCCGGGTGACGGCCACTTCGCCTGTGCGCCGGTCCACTGCGACATCAGCTACCCACGCTGCCCAGGCCGCGCCGAAGCCGGGGAATTTACTGTGGATATAGCGCGCATAGGCAAAACCCCGGCCGCGCAGCACATCACCTTCGGCCTGTGTCTGCATGGGCCGGGTATGCGGCTGCCATTGCGCGCGTTCAGCGGTGGCTTTGACCAGGTCGATGGCGCGCGGGTCGGACAGGTGCTTGAGGCGATATTCGACCGGGTCGACGCCAGCGGCGAAGGCCAGCTCATCAATGTACGACTCGTGGGCGAAGCTGTTGGGCATGGCCGACACCCCCCGCATCCACGAGGCGCGCACCAGTGGCGTCATGTCATTGATGGTGACGCGCATGTGTTGGTAATCGTAAGGCGGGATCGACGTGCGATCGCCCATCTCGAACAGCGCCGGCACCGGTTCCACGGCACCGGTCAGCAGCAGGGCCAGGGTGGGCGCGCCATTGGACGGGTAGCTGGTCTGGAAGTCATAGGCAGCCACGCTGCCATCGGCGTTCAGGCCGCCATCGATTTCCATCAGCTGCGCGGTGCCCTTGGGCTCCCACACGTGTTCCTGTTCGCGGGTCAGTTGCACCCGCACCGGGCGCTGCACCGCACGCGACAGCAGCACCGCGTCGGCGCACACGTCATCGGCGCAGTTGCGGCCATAACAACCGGCTGCTTCCATGCGAATGATCTCGATGCGTGCTTCGTCGCACGCCAGCAGCCAGGCCAGGTCTGCGCGCAGCAGGTGCGGGTTCTGCGTACCTGACCACACGCGGATCTGCCCTGCGGTGAAGTCGGCCAGCGCACATGATGGGCCGATCGATGCGTGCAGCTGGTAAGGCCATAGGTAGCTGCGGCTCAGGCGCTGGCTGGCGTTGGCGATGCTGCCGTCGACATCGCCCTGGTCCAGCACGGTGCGCTGCACGCGCGGGTTGTCGCGGATGGCCTGGGCGACATCGCTAAGGTCGGGCAGCTTGCCTGTGAATGGCTTCCAGCTGACTTTCAGCTCATGGGCTGCACGGATGGCTTGCTCTTCGCGCTCTGCCACCACGCCGACGAAGTCGCGGATGACCACCACGGCGACCACGCCGGGTAGATGGGCGATGGAGGATTCATCCACCGCCAGCAGGCTGTTGCCGACAAAGTCGCCGCTGTCATGGCCGGCGTAGGGCGGGCGGATGACCCGACCGTGAAGCATGTTGGGCAGGCGCATGTCGTGCACATAGGTCAGCTCGCCGGTGGCCTTGCCAGGGATGTCTACCCGAGGGGCGCTGCGCCCGACCAGGCGGTAGTCCTCGATGGCCTTGAGCGGGGCGTCGTCGGCAATGTGCAGCCGGTGGTTCTCGCCTTGCACCAGTTCGGCAAAACTCAGCGTGCTGCCGTTACTGGCGATAACCGTGCCGTCTTCAATGCGCAGCATTTCGGGCGGGCAGCCAAGGCGCAGGGCGGCCTGTTGCAACAGATAGCGTCGCGCTGTGGCTGCGGCCTTGCGCAGCGGTACCGCGGAAATCTGCAGGGTGGCGCTGGCAATGGTCGCGCCCTGGTTGGGGGCCCGCTCGGTGTCGCCCAGCACCATGTGCACCTGGTCCATGCGCAGGTCCAGCTCTTCGGCGACGATTTGCGCCAGCGAGGTACGGATGCCAGTGCCCAGGTCGACATGACCATTGAAGGCGTAGACCATGCCGTCGTCGCTGACCGCGATGAACAACGCCAGCTCACGTTCCTTGATTGCAGGTGTCACGCCCTTGGCCACGGGGCCTGAGGGTGGGGTGATCTGGTCGACGATCAGCAATACGCCGGTCTTGGCCAGCAGTTGGTCGCGGCTGGGCACCTGTTGTGAGTGGTTCATGGCTTTCTCCGGGTCTCGGCAGCGCGGCGCACGGCGCGCAGGATTTCGACGTGGGTGCCGCAGCGGCACAGGTTGCCGGACAGTTCATTGCGAATCTGCTCGTCGCTGGGGGCGGTAATGCGATCGAGCAGGGCCTTGGCAGTCATGATCATGCCGTTCATGCAGTAACCACACTGGGCCGCCTGCTCGTCGATGAACGCCTGTTGTACGGGGTGCGGCGCGGCCTTGCTGCCCAGCCCTTCGAGGGTGGTGATATCGCGGCCAGCGGCGCCGGCCAAGGGGATGACGCAGGAGCGGGCGGCCACGCCGTCGATGATCACCGTACACGCCCCACACTCGCCCAGGCCGCAGCCGTACTTGGGGCCGTTCAGGCACAGGTCGTTGCGCAGGATCAGCAGCAGCGGGGTGTCAGGCATGGCGCTGACTTCGACGGGCTGGCCGTTGACCTGCAGGGAGATGGTTATTTGCATTGTTGGCTCATCTCTGGAGGTTGCTTGCGCTACCAAAGGACTCAAATGACGAGAGCGTTTCGGTAAGTACTCACTACATGAAATGAGTGAGCAAGAAGCAGGCCAGAGATGAATTTGCAGAGAGCTGTGGTGGGGGGCAGGGAGGAAGATTGTCGGCGTCTGAGAAATCGAGCGCCGCCCGCGCGGCGCATCGCGCTGTGCCGAACCCCGATGCGTGTGTAGGAGCGGGTTTACCCGCGAATACGGTGGCGGCGGTAACGGTGATCGGCGGGTGGAGATTGGCCAGCAGGGCCGGCCCTTTCGCGGGTGAACCCGCTCCTACGACGGCCTGTGCCGAACCCCCGATGCGTGTGTAGGAGCGGGTTTACCCGCGAATACGGTGGCGGCGGCAACGGTGAACGGCGGGAGGAGATTGGCTAGCAGGACCGGCCCATTCGCGGGTGAACCCGCTCCTACGACGGCCTGTGTCCAACCACCGATGCGTGTCCAATGTGAGCGAGCTTGCTCGCGATGTGCTTGATCTCTCAGGCCGCGTATCTGTGACGGCCACCGCGGCAGTCACAACAATTTTCAGCCCGCGTTCTCGTCGCTGTCGATCATCTTGCGCAGCAGGTACAAAATGGCTACGCGCTCCCCGGCATTCAGGCTGCCCATGCTCAATTCGCTGATCTGCCGGGCGCAGGGGATCATTGCATCGAGCAAGGCCGCGCCGCTTTCGGTGAGTTCGACGATGACCTTGCGCCGGTCGCCCGGGTCTGGCGAAAGCTGCACCAGCTCGCGCGCCTTCAGGCGCTCGACGATGCCGCGGATGGTTGCCTGGTCCACCGCGGTGGCCTTGATCAGTTCGGCCTGGGAGCTGGGGCCGTGGTCGCGCAGGGCGCACAGGGTGACGAACTGGATCGAGGTAAGCTGCGGGTCGCAGGCCTGCTGCTGGAAGATCGCCGTGTGCCGCTGGTAGGCCTTGCGCAGCAAGTGCCCGACCTGTTCGGTAACGTCGTAGGGGGTGTTGTCGAGCGGGGCGCTGCTGGGGGTGGTTTTTTTCGACATAGGATGGCTTGGGCTGGGTGGAAAGAGGCTGGCCGGCCGCCAATAGCGGAGCGCCCGGCCAGTATAACCCCTATCGCGCTCGCGACTCCTCTGGTGCAACCACGTCGCCGGCCAGCACTACCGCCTTGTCATCCAGGTAGATATCGCAGTTGCGCAGCGGGATGTCCAGGTGGCACGGAGTCTTGCGCTTGCCGCCGACCTCGGTGTTGGGGCCAGTGGAGAACAGGAAGTTGCCGTAGAACGCACGGGCATCCATGCACATGCCGTCGTTGCGGTCGTGCAGGCCCATGGCCGTCCATTGCGCGCGCGGCTGCAGGCCCCAGCCTATGTGCGAGATGCCGTATACCTCGGGGTCGTTGAAGTACTTCATGTAGTCACGCAGGTACTCGGCCTCGAAGCCGCCATGTATGCCGGTGATGAAGCCTTTTTCGATTTCCAGGGTGATGCGCTCGCGGCAATAGTTCTTGAACGGCAGGATGATGTCGCCCACGTCCAGCACCAGCGTGCCCTCGGCGCTGTCCTCGTTCGGCCAGGTGAACAGAAAGCCGCTGGGCCAGTGGTCCCAGCGCCCCGGTTCGTCGGCATAGCCGTACTCAGTCACGGCCGGGTACTGGCCGAGCGGGGCATGGAAGTCGCTACCGGCCTTGGACCGCACATGCAGGCTGCGCGCCTGTTTCAAAAGGGTTTCGGCAGCCAGCACCCGGCGTTTGTCGTCTTCGGTCGGCAGCATGCGCGCCAGCACCTCGGGTGGCTCTACGGCCAGCAGGATGCGCGTGCCGGTCTTGAGAATCTGCTCCTGCTCGGGCGAGTGCAGCAGCATCATGGTGTCGACGACCAGGTCGGCCGCTTCCAGCGCCCGCTGCGCCGCCAGGTTGCCGGTCAGCGCGGTGTCGCCGCAGTAGGCCGTCATGTCGTTGCCCATGGCGGTCGGGTGGTTGAACGCCGGCAGCTCTACCGCATACACCTTGGCCTTCAAACGCTGGGCGGCCTCCATGGCGGCGTTGACCGTGCGCGGGTCGGAGTAGTGGCTCTTGAGCACGGCCACGCTCTGCGTTTCGTCCACGCGAGACAGCTTCAGTACGTGCTCGAACATCTGGGTCAGTTGTGCATTGCTCACCGGCATCGGGGTTCTCCTGGGTGGCGTTGACAGGGGCGCACCATGGCAGTGCCTGGTGCTTCATCTCGGTGCAAAATAATAGTGTGTACACCCTACTTATGCAGATGAAAACGCATCCTGCCAGCGAGCGCAAGTTATCTGTTCAAGCGTTACCTATCCACACATAGTCCAGTATTTACGGTAACAGTCAGCCGGTTTTCGTTTCGTTCAGCTGTTTGAAAAATATTTTAAGCTGGCTCTTTTCAAAAGTCATTTGTAGCGTATACGCTCTAAATAGTCAGGCGGTTGAACCGCTGGCCACCTATCAGAACAAGAGGAGACATACCCATGCGGGGTAGGCAGAAAATCGCAATCGTCGGTGCAGGTCTGGGTGGGGCAGCCGCCGCCACGTTGCTGCAACAGGCCGGGTTCGATGTCGAGGTATTCGAACAGGCTCCGGCGTTCACCCGCCTGGGCGCGGGCATTCATATCGGCCCTAACGTGATGAAAATCTTCCGCCGCATGGGGCTGGAGCAGAAGCTGGAGCTGATGGGCTCGCACCCGGACTTCTGGTTCAGCCGCGACGGCAATACCGGTGATTACCTGTCGCGCATTCCGCTGGGCGAGTTTGCCCGCCGCGAATACGGCGCCGCGTACATCACCATCCACCGTGGCGACCTGCACGCCCTGCAGATCGAGGCCATCCAGCCGGGCACCGTGCACTTCGGCAAGCGCCTGGAAAAGATCGTCGACGAAGGTGACCAGGTGCGCCTGGACTTCGCCGACGGCACCCACACCGTGGCCGACATCGTCATTGGGGCCGACGGCATCCATTCGAAGATCCGTGAAGAGTTGCTGGGGGCTGAAGCGCCGATCTACAGCGGCTGGGTCGCGCACCGTGCACTGATTCGCGGGGTGAACCTGGCACAGCATGCCGATGTGTTCGAGCCCTGCGTCAAATGGTGGTCCGAAGACCGCCACATGATGGTCTACTACACCACCGGCAAGCGCGACGAGTATTACTTCGTCACCGGCGTGCCACATGAAGCCTGGGACTTCCAGGGTGCGTTCGTCGACAGCAGCCAGGAAGAAATGCGCGCAGCCTTCGAAGGCTACCACCCCACGGTGCAGAAGCTGATCGACGCTACCGAATCGATCACCAAGTGGCCGCTGCGCAACCGCAACCCGTTGCCGTTGTGGAGCCGTGGTCGCCTGGTGCTGCTGGGCGACGCCTGCCACCCGATGAAGCCACATATGGCCCAGGGCGCGTGCATGGCCATCGAGGACGCGGCCATGCTGACCCGCTGCCTGCAGGAGACCGGGGTGTCGGACCACCGCACGGCGTTCGCCCTGTACGAGGCCAACCGTAAAGAGCGGGCATCGCAGGTGCAATCGGTATCCAACGCCAACACCTGGCTCTACACCCAGGAAGACCCAGCTTGGGTTTACGGCTACGACCTCTATGGGCAGCAGCTTAATAGCGGGGAGGCGGCATGAGCACCTTCGTCGCTGGTGGTAACGTCAGCGCCAATGGCATCCGGCAGCATTACCTGCACTATGGCGGCAAGGGCCATGCGCTGATCCTGGTGCCAGGCATCACCAGCCCAGCGATCACCTGGGGCTTTGTCGCCGAGCGCCTTGGGCAGTATTTCGACACCTATGTGCTGGATGTGCGCGGGCGCGGCTTGTCTTCAAGCGGCCCCGAACTGGACTACGGCACCGACGCTTGTGCTGCGGATATTCCCGCCTTTGCCGCCGCGCTGGGCCTGGATGGCTACCATCTTGTCGGGCACTCGATGGGGGCGCGTTTTGCCATCCGCGCTGCCGCCCAAGGGGCGCCGGGGCTGCAGCGGCTGGTGCTGGTCGACCCACCGGTGTCCGGGCCGGGCCGCCGCGCCTACCCGAGCAAGTTGCCGTGGTACGTCGATTCGATCCGCCAAGCCACGATTGGCATGAGCGGCGATGACATGCGCGCCTTCTGCGCCACCTGGAGCGACGAGCAACTGGCCCTGCGTGCCGAGTGGCTGCACACCTGCTACGAGCCGGCGATCGTGCGGGCCTTCGATGATTTCCACGGGGTCGATATCCACCAGTACCTGCCCGCGGTGCGCCAGCCGGCATTGCTGATGGTGGCCGGGCGGGGTGGGGTGATCGAGCCCCGTGACATTGCTGAAATGCGCGAGCTCAAGCCGGATATCCAGGTTGCGTACGTTGACAACGCCGGCCACATGATTCCCTGGGATGACCTGGACGGTTTCTTCGCCGCCTTTGGCGACTTCCTCGACCACCCCCTCGTCTGACGGAGCACGAGACATGACCCAGCTATACCGCATCGGCCAGATCGTGCCGAGTTCGAACACCACCATGGAAACCGAAATTCCGGCGATGCTCAACGCACGCCAGGCGATCCGCCCCGAGCGGTTCACCTTCCATTCCAGCCGCATGCGCATGAAGCAGGTGAAGAAGGAAGAGCTGGCCGCGATGGACGCCGAGTCCGACCGCTGCGCAGTGGAGCTGTCCGACGCCAAGGTCGATGTGCTGGGCTATGCCTGCCTTGTGGCGATCATGGCCATGGGGCTGGGCTATCACCGTCAATCTGAAAAACGCCTGCAGCAGGCCACCGCCGACAATGATGCACTGGCGCCGGTGATCACCAGCGCCGGGGCGCTGGTCGAGGCCTTGCATGTGATGAAGGCCAAGCGCATTGCCATCGTTGCGCCTTACATGAAGCCGCTGACCGAGCTGGTGGTGAACTACATCCGCGAGGAAGGCTTCGAGGTGCAGGACTGGCGCGCGCTGGAAATCCCCGACAACCTCGCCGTGGCCCGTCACGACCCGGCCAACCTGCCAGGCATCGTCGCCGGCATGGACCTTGAAGGTGTCGATGTGGTGGTGCTGTCGGCGTGCGTGCAGATGCAATCGCTGCCGGCAGTGGCCAAGGTCGAGGCGCAAACCGGCAAGCCTGTGGTCACCGCTGCCATCGCCACCACCTACGCCATGCTCAAGGCGTTGGACCTGGAGCCGATCGTACCGGGCGCCGGTGCCTTGCTGTCTGGCGCCTACTGAAATCGGGAGGTGGACATGAGCGACGCACAAAGCGCCCGTGACAACTACCAGGGTGTGTGGGGCCAGCGCATCGGCTTTGGCCGCAAGCCGGCCCTACTGATGATCGACTTCATGCAGGGCTACACCACCCCGGGCGCACCGCTGTACGCCCCAGGCGTGGTCGCGGCGGTCGAGCAGGCCGCCGGCCTGCTGGCGCTGGCGCGCGACTGCGGTACCTTGGTGGTGCATACCAACATCCGCTACCAGCCGCCGCATTTTGCTGACGGCGGCGTGTGGGTGCGCAAGGCGCCGGTGATGAAGGACATGGTCGAAGGTAACCCGCTGGCAGCCTTTTGCGAGGCCGTTGCGCCACAGGCAGGGGAGGTGGTGCTGAGTAAGCAGTACGCCAGCGCCTTCTTTGCCACCAGCCTGGCCCCGCTGCTGCATGCACAAGGGGTGGATACCGTGGTGCTGGCTGGCTGCTCGACCAGCGGCTGCATCCGCGCCAGTGCGGTGGATGCCATGCAGCACGGGTTTCGAACCATCGTGGTGCGCGAGTGTGTCGGTGACCGCCACAGCGACCCGCACGAAGCCAACCTGTTCGACATCGACAGCAAGTACGGCGATGTCGTCACCCGGCAGGATGCCATGCAGCAACTCAGGCAGTTGGCCGGCTGAACGCCGGGCAGCGCCTACCCAATAACAATCAAGGACCGGTGCGGGAAGCCCGTCCATGACCGCCTGCTGTCCGGGTGGTCGCCCCGCAGGAGCACTCGGGGTCTTCAGGCGCTGTCCAGGCCCGCCGCGTAGAATGCGCGGCGTGCCCGGCGCGTCGAAAACTGCTGGCCTTAAAACAACCACAAAGTCGCCCGCCAGGAGACAGGAAATGCCAATTGCGAATGCAACCACGGTCCACAGTGAAATCGACCATGGCACGAAAGCGTTGTACAGCAAGATCACCTGGAGGCTCATCCCCTTCTTGTGTTTCTGCTACCTCGCAGCTTATCTGGACCGCATCAATGTCGGCTTCGCCAAGCTGCAGATGCTCGAAGACCTGCAGTTCAGCACAGCGGCCTATGGCCTGGGTGCCGGGCTGTTCTTCGTCGGCTACATCATCTTCGAAGTGCCGAGCAACCTGATCCTGCAGCGCGTTGGCGCCAAGCTGTGGATTGCCCGCATCATGATCACCTGGGGCCTGCTGTCGGCCTGCACCATGTTCGTCACCAGCACCACCCAGTTCTATATCCTGCGTTTCCTGCTGGGTGCGGCCGAAGCCGGCTTCCTGCCAGGCGTGCTGTACTACCTGACCATGTGGTACCCCACTTATCGCCGCGGGCGCATCATTGCCCTGTTCATGATCGGGCTGCCGTTGTCGAGCGTGATTGGCGGGCCGATTTCTGGCTGGATCATGGGGCATTTCGACCAGGTTCAAGGTTTGCATGGGTGGCAGTGGCTGTTCCTGCTGGAGGCGATCCCCAGCGTTTTACTCGGCATCCTCACGTTCTGGGCATTGCCTAACCATTTCCAGCAGGCCAAATGGCTGTCGGCTGACGACAAGGCACAACTGGCGGCAGACCTGGCCGCCGACGATGCCGAGGGCAAGGACAGCAAACACAGCTTCCGCGATGGCTTCTTCAACCTTAAGGTGTGGATGCTCGGTGGTATCGACTTTTCGATCCTGCTCAGCGCCTATGCGATGGGCTTCTGGATGCCGACCTTCATCCGCGATGCGGGCGTCAGCGATACCTTCCATATCGGCCTGCTCACGGCCATTCCAAGCCTGGCCGCGCTGGCCGGCATGCTCATGATCGGGGCCAGCTCCGACCGCCACCGCGAGCGCCGCTGGCACATCATCGTGCCGTTCATCATTGGTGCAATCGCCATGGCCAGCAGCACCTTGTTCAGCCAGAACCTGGTGATGACCGTGGTGCTGTTCGCCATTGCCTCGGCGGCGATCATCGGCGCGGTGCCGGTGTTCTTCAGCCTGCCGGCGACCTTCCTCAAAGGCACCGCAGCCGCCACCGGCTTTGCCCTGGCCTGTTCGGTAGCCAACATCGCCGGTCTGGTGAGCAACTCACTGATGGGCGTGGTCACCGACCTCACCGGCACCTCGCACGCTGCGCTGTGGGTGTTTGCCGGCTGCCTGATCCTCAGCTGCTTCCTGGTCATCGCCTTGCCGGCCAAGCTGGTCAACCGCTAGCGGCCCAGCGCTTCACGCAACGGCAGGGCAGGCGGGCCGGGGGCCCGCCTGCCGACCTCTCTCGATGCAACCCGCACGCCGGTGGCCATGCAGTGCCGCCGCGCCGGGTTGCTGTTGCCCAAATCCAGGAGTAGCCCTATGCAAGGTTTCACTGCGCCGCGTTTTTCTTCATCTGCACGACTGGCCGGCGGTTGTATTGCCGCCGCCTTGTGTGCGGAAGCCTCGGCAGACGAGCCCGGTTTCATCGAAGGTGCCCGCGCCACGCTGCAGGCGCGCAATTACTTCTTCAGCCGCGACTATGCCGATATCAAGGGCGCCAGCACCCAGTCGCGTACCCAGGAATGGGCGCAGGGGTTTATCCTCAATGCCAGCTCCGGTTATACCCAGGGCACCGTTGGCGTGGGTGTGGATGTTACTGGCCTGCTGGGTTTCAAGCTCGACAGCAGCCCGGAACATGCCCGGTCCGGGTTGCTGCCCAGCCTGGACAGCGGCAAGTCGGCGGACGAATACAGCCGCGTGGGTGCGGCGATCAAGTTCAAGGTGTCGCAAACCGAGCTGAAGGTGGGCGAGTTGATGCCTAACCTGCCGGTGCTGCTGTTCAGCGATTTGCGCCTGCTGCCGCCGACTTACCAGGGCGCGATGCTGGAGTCGCGCGAGTTCGCCGGGCTGACCCTGAACGCCGGCCAGTTCCGCTCCACCAGCCTGCGCGACTCGTCCAACAGCCAGAAGATGTACGCGCTGGTCAACGACCCGATCAACCCCGCGCGGCTGGCGCGTTTTACCAGCGACCGGTTCAACTACGTGGGTGCCGACTATGCCTTCAACGACAACCGAACCAGCGTCGGCGTCTGGCAGGCGCAGCTGGAGGATATCTACCAGCAGCGCTTCTACAGCTTCAAGCATGCCGAGCCGCTGGGGAGCTGGACGCTGGGGGTCAATGCCGGCTACTTCGATGCCCGCGAGGACGGAAGCAAGGCGGCTGGCGACTACGATAACCATGCGCTGTTCAGCCTGTTCTCGGCCAAGACCGGCGGGCATACCTTTTATGTGGGCTATCAGCAGATCGGCGGCGATGACGGCTTTATCCAGGTAGGCGCCAACACCAACCCGATGGGTAATACGCTGCCGACCTATGAGTTCTCGGCGCCGGGTGAACGCTCGTGGCAGGTGCGACATGATTACAATTTTGTCGCCTTGGGGCTTCCAGGGCTGACGTCGACCCTGCGTTATGTGAAGGGCCGGGACGTGGAGACAGGGCTGGGCTTTGAAGGGCGTGACCGCGAGCGTGACCTGGACCTGGCCTACGTGGTGCAAAGCGGGCCGTTGGCCGGGCTTGGGATACGGGTGCGCAACGTGATGGCGCGCTCCAACTACCGGACAGATATAGATGAGAACCGCTTGATTCTGAGTTACACGATCAAGGTGTTCTGAGGGGATAGGTGACCCGGCGCCAGCTCGGCTTCCGAAGCAACCTTATGCTGCGAAGAAGCAATAGCTGCCTGAGGCAGTCGTTTGCCTTACCGCGCTCTTCGCAGCGCAAGGCTGCTCGTGCAAGGGTATGGGTAGGCCTGAGCTGTGGAGCATGACAATGGCTCTTGCAGGTCACTGCAAGGTGTCGGGCTTCAGGCTATCCGGCAGTTGCCGAAGGGCCTCCTCAAGCCGCGCGATCGGCCCAGTGAGTTGATCCGCATCCTTGTCCTTGCCTTCACCTCTCAGGCGCTCACGCTCAACGCGCAGGTTAAGCAGATTTTTCTGCAGCTTCAGTGCAGAGGTTTTGAACGAGTCCATGCTTTTCTCACGCTGTAGGCTTCCGTACCGTTGTAGGAAAAATGGACCGTAGCAGCTCGAATTTGCCGGAGAAACTGATGTTTCATACAGGCAATACTCATTGCCGCGTCCTTTCCTACAGGATGCGGTAAATAATCCTACAAGTCGTGTTGCAGATCGTGTCCTCCCAGGCAAGCTCAATCTACCGTATTGGCTGGGTTCAGGCGCTTTCGAGGGGCAGCGCACTGAACGCAGGTACTGCGCAAACCTGGAGGCGTGTTAGAAACTTCATGTATCAATTGCCGCCCCGCGAGCGACACGTGCTCAGCGTCAACCACTGCGGCTGAATCCAGCCCAGCGGCATCTGCTCATCACATCTGATCCGCTTTTTTTCCATAAACCTGAATCTGTAACCGTATCAGCCCAAGCTCGACAATATGCCCATTCCCGCATCACAACTGTAGAGGTTCCAATGGGCAAGCTGGCGCTGTTCCTGGGTGGTTTTCTGCTGCTGACCATTCTGATTGGTATTCTTGGCACCATTCCGCCAAGCTGAGTTCAACCGCGTTTTCCCCTGCGCGGCCCGTCCACTTCAAGCGACGGGCCCAATCTATTGGCCAATGGCCGGTCATCTTTTTCATCGCACTGCTGGGTCAGCATCAGGTGCAAGTCATTCTCAGGGCAGGCGTGGATCGAGCGGGTCAGGTTGGCCAATTCGCCTTTCTGCTTGTGCGATAAGTCGTTCTTTACGCTGGGAAATCTGTCCACAAAAAACGTGGGTAGGTCTGTGGATAAAGTGCTGCAAGCCAGACCCGCGGCGGGCTCTGTTAAATTGAGCAGAATTTGAACAGTCGTTTCATGGCTTGTTTCAGTGCAGCGGGCCGGCTCGGCGCAGGGCGGCCAGCAAGTCACGCACCCGCGTCGGCAACTCGCCGGCAGGGTATACAGCATGCATCTGCGGGTCCTGGCCGCTACTGGACGTCAAGCGGTACTGCGGGCACACCCGCACCAGGCGGCCGGCCTTGACCTGTGCTTCGCCGACCCAGGCGGCAAGGCGGGCGATGCCGGCGCCGGCCAGGGTGCTGTGGTACACCGCGCCTCCTGAGCCCAGGCGGAGTCTGGGCCTGGGGCGCAGGCTGGTGATCTGGTCATCGTGGCAGAAGTGCCAGGCCTTGAGGATGCGTGGCGCGGTATGCAGGATCAAGGTGTGTCCATCCAGGTCTTCCGGATGTTGCGGTGTGCCAGCCAGGGCCAGATATGCCGGGCTGGCATACAGGTGGCGCTGGTAGGGCCAAAGCGGGTAGCCGATCAGCTCGCTCGATTGGGGGAAGGCGCCGCGCACCACGAAGTCGAATTTACCTTGCAGCGGGTCAAGGGCTTCGTCGCTGTACTGCACGTCCAGGGTCACCTGAGGGTGGCGGCGGGAAAACTCGGCGAGCACTTGCGGTAGCACATGCTCTCCCAGCAGTTGCGGCGCGGCAAAGCGAATCCAGCCTTGGGCGCTGCCGCTGAGCGCGGCCAGTTCGTCGGCAGCATCGCGTTGCACATCCAGCAAGCGTTCGGCATGCGGCAGCAAGCGCTCGCCGGCCTCGGTCAGGGTGACGGCGTTGGCGTTGCGGTTGAGCAGTTTGCTTCCCGCATTGTCTTCCAGGGTTTGTACCGCGCGTGTAACTGCGCTGGGTGAACGCCCCAGGGCGCGGGCGGCAGCAACGAAGCTGCGCTTGTGCGCCACGCTGACGAACGCCTGGATTTCCCGCAGCATGTCCAGTGCCATGGCCTGCTCCTCGTTGCAGTTATCGCAATATGGCATTTCAACACAAGTGTGCCACTTTGATTAGCCTTGCAGGCGTCTTCACTGCCTGGAACCGCGTCATGATGGATATTGCTGTGCTTTCTGTGTTCGCCTTCGCCGCTGGGTTGATCGACGCTGCGGTGGGTGGCGGCGGGCTGATCCAGATCCCGGCCTTGTTCAACGTATTACCCTCCGCGCAACCGGCCGCATTGCTCGGCAGCAATAAACTGGCGTCCGTGTGCGGCACGGCCTTCGCGGCCCGCTCGTTCATCCGTAAAGTGACGCTGGATTGGGGGTTGATCGTACCGGCGGCACTCAGTGCCTTTGTCATGTCGTTCGCAGGGGCCGCCACGGTGTCACTGGTACCCCCCAGCGTGATGCGCCCGGCAGTGCTGGTGCTGATCGTGCTGATGGCGGTCTACACCTTCTGCAAGAAGGACTTCGGCACCTTGCACACACCTGCGCGGGTCGGCCGCAAGGAGCAGTGCCTGGCAGTGCTGATCGGCGGCGCTATCGGCTTCTACGATGGCCTGTTCGGCCCGGGTACCGGTAGCTTCCTGATCTTCCTGTTCATCCGCTTCTTTGCCCTGGACTTCCTGCACGCCTCGGCTTCGGCCAAGGTGGTGAACATTGCCACCAACCTTGCGGCGCTGGTGTTCTTCGTGCCGACGGGCAACGTGCTGTACGCCATAGCCTTGCCCATGGCGGTGTGTAACATTCTCGGCGCGCTGACCGGTACCTGGCTGGCGGTACGCAAGGGTGCCGGTTTTGTCCGCGGACTGTTCCTGGTGCTGTTGTGTGTGCTGATCGCCAAGCTGTCGTGGGACTTGCTGGCTGGCTAGTTCAGATGACCAGGCGCTGTACTTCGGCCTGTTCAACGCGGTTGCGGCCCCGGGCCTTGGCCCGGTACAGCGCCTGGTCGGCACTCGCCAGCAGTTCGTCCAGGCTGGGGGCCGGCATGTCTGCGTCGCAGCCTGCCACACCGATACTCACGGTAATCTGCAGGCGCTGATCGGCCTGTACCACGTGAAGGTCTTGGATGGAGCGGCGCAGGCGTTCGGCGGTGAAGTTGGCCCGCTCTGGCGCAAGTCCGGGCAGGATGACAACGAATTCTTCGCCACCCAGGCGTGCGATCAGTTCATCGTTGTGCAGTTGGTCCTGCAGGGTGCTGGCGAATTGGCGCAGCACCTGGTCACCGACGGCATGGCCGTGGGCATCGTTGATCGACTTGAAGTGGTCGATGTCCAGCATCATCAGGGTCAGCGGCAGCGCCTGGGCGTGCTGCTGGCGGCTCTCCAGCAACGCGTTGGCGCGGCGTGTGAAGGCGCTGCGGGTGAGCACACCGGTGAGATGATCGACGGTGGCCTGGTGCGCCAGGCGGGCCATGAGGCTACGTTTGGCCTGGCTGACGCAGGCCACCACCAGCGGCCCGAGCACCAGCATTGCGATGCCCAGGCGCGCCGACATCAGCGTGGTAACCCCAGGCTCGCTCTGCGGCACGCTGAAGTGCATGAGGTTTTGCGCCACGGCCACGATCAGCGTACTGCCGGCCGTAAGCGTCAGCAATGAAACCAGGAACGGTGAGTAGGTCCAGGCACACCACAGTAACGCGGCAATCGGGAAGGCAATGGCCCCAGGGCCACCAAAGGCGATGCTGAATGCCAGCGAGGCCATCAGCACCAGCAACGGCGCCAGGCGGATGGATTGCGCGCCGCCGCGCATCAAGGCCCGCACCGAGGGCGCTGTAAGCAGCACCGGCAGCACCAGCACGCCGGTCGAGAACTGTTCGCTGAACCAGGCCAGCCAGGTGGCGCGCAACGACTGTTCGAACCAGGGGGCGGCCATTGCCGCTGCCATGCTGGCCGCCACCATGGCAGCGACGGCGCAGGCGGCGAACACGCTGAGTACGCCGTGCGGGCTGCGCATTCGCCGGTGCATGCGTGGCAAGCGGGACAGCAGCTGCCAGAGGGTGACCACCACGCCAAGATTGCACAGGTTGAACCACAGAGCCGGTACCCAGGCGCTGCCACACAGCAGGTCGGCCCCGACCATGGCCAGCCACACCAGGCTGAAGCCCGTAAAAGTGGCTTGACGGGGGTAGCGCAGCAGTACGCCGGCCAGTACCGCATTGACTGGCCAGAACAGCGACAGCGATTCGATCGGGCGTGCCAGGATGCCGCCCAGGGTAAGGGCGAAGGTTACGCCAAGTACAACGACATAAGGCAACACGCGCGATTGGGCTGGAAAAACCATGAACTCGACCGGCAAGCGGAAACGAAATCCAGGACAACGCGATAGAGCACCTGGGGCAATTACCTGCAGTGTGTTGGCTCAGGGTGGCTGATGTCAATCTGCCGCGATTGGTTGCGATAATGTCAAATTGCCTCTATTTCTGGCCACTTTCCTCACAACCCGAAGAACCACGGCACCATCACGACGGTAACCAGCATCACCAGCACGGTGAACGGCACGCCAATCTTGACGAAGTCAGCAAAACGGTATTGCCCGGGCCCAAGCACCAGCGTGTTGACCGGTGATGACACCGGCGTCATGAATGCCGCCGACGCGGCCAGTGCGACGGTCATGGCGAACGGGTAGGGCGACATGCCCAGCTGCGCCGCAGTGCTGACCGCCACCGGCGCCATCAGAACGGCGGTGGCGGTGTTGGAAATGAACAGCCCGATCACTGCGGTGACGGCGAACAGGCAGGCAAGAATGGCGCTGGGGCCGGCACCACCCAGCACGTTCACCAGCCCACCCACCGCCAGGTCGATGCCGCCGGTTTTCTGCAGCGCCTGGGCGAAGGGCAGCATGCCCACGATCAGCACCAGGCTTTGCCAGTGGATGGCGCGGTAGGCACTGTTCATGTCGATGCAACGGCCTGCGCCCATCAGCAAGCAGCCGATCAACGCTGCTATGACATTGGGTACGGCGCCGCTGACCATTAGCCCGACCATTACCGCCAGGCTAAGCAACGCTTGCGGCGCGCGAGTGCGGGCTGGTGCGACCAGGTCGATCTCGGCGGGCAAGCTCAGGACCAGGAAATCTTTGGGCTTGCTTTGCAATTGGCGTACTGCCTTCCACGGGCCGACTACCAGCAGCGTGTCGCCAAGGCGCAGCTTTTCTTCCACCAGTTGCTCTTCGATAGCGGCCTGATCGCGGCGCAGGCCAACCACGTTAAGGCCATAGCGGGTGCGAAACGCCAGTTCGAGGATACTCTTGCCGATCAACTGCGAGCCGGGTGGCAGCGAGACCTCAGCCATTCCCAAATCCTGGGATTGATCGATGAAGTAGGCGGCCTTGAAGTGCAGCGGCTCCAGGTGCATGGTTTGGCACAGGCTGCGCAGGTCGTCATGCTTGGCGAACAGGTCGAGCAGCAGCACGTCGCCCTGATGCAGCACGGTGCCCGAGTCGGCCGCGATCACGCGCGTGGTGAACTTGTGTTGGCGCTCGATACCGATCACGTTGGCGCCGTGTCTGGTGCGCAGTTGCAGCTCGCCAAGGTTGTGGCCGATCAGCGGCGACTGAGGGCGGATGCGCAGGCGTCGTTCACGGCCGTTGAGCTTGTAGTCCAGTACCAGGTCCAGCAAGGTGCGGCGGCTTTCCACCCGGCCGTCCTTGCGCACTTCACCGTTGAGCCAGTGCCGGGTCAGCAGCATGTAGCCAATGCCCAGCACCAGTACCACCAGGCCGAACGGGGTAAAGCTGAAGAAGCTGAACCCCGCTTCGCCATGGCGGACCAGTTCGCTGTGCACCACCACGTTGGGCGGTGTGGCGACCAGGCTGAGCATGCCACTGATGAGGCCGGCAAAAGCCAGTGGCATCATCAGGCGGCTGGGTGAGAGCTGAAGGCGCGCAGCGATGCTCAGCACCACCGGGATAAAAATGGCCACCACGCCGGTGGAGCTCATTATCGATCCCAGCCCGGCCACCGCCACCATCAGCAGTACCAGCAGGCGCGCTTCGCTATTGCCGGCCCGCTCGCTCATCCATTCGCCGATGCGATATGCAATGCCGGTGCGCACCAAGCCTTCGCCAATCACGAACAGGGCGGCGATCAGCACCACGTTGGGGTCGCTGAACCCGGCCAGGGCCTGTTCCACGGTCAGGATGCCGAGTAGTGGCAGGGCGAGAATCACCAGCAGCGCGACCACGTCCATGCGTGGGCGGTTGATGACGAACAGGATGATCACGATGGCCAGCAGGCCGAGGACCCAGAGCAACTCTTGGTTCATGGATAGGGGGTGTTCCTTCACACGGGGGCACGATAGACAGTAGCAGTCAGTGTGCCAGCTTGTAGTGAAGGGGGTGTTGATGTGCTGCAACAAAAAGGGCCGCTATGCGGCCCTCCGGTCACGGGGTCAGTGACGGTGGCGGTGGTGCTTCTTGCTGCCGCGGTTGTCGTCGCCCAGATGGTTGCCGAGGGCACCACCGGCCGCGCCGCCCAGGCCGGCACCCACGGTCGAACCGGTCTTGCCGCCTACTGCGCCGCCCAGCAGCGAGCCGCCGGCTGAGCCCAGGCCACCGCCAATGGCGGCTTCGGTACGGTTGCCTTTGCGCGCACCGACAGCGCTGCCGGCTGCGCCGCCAACGCCGGCACCGATGGCTGCGCCGGTCTTGCCGCCGAGCTGTTGACCAACAACGTTGCCCAGGACACCCCCCAGGCCACCGCCAATGGCGGCAGTACCGTCACCGGCGAAAGCGCCCTGGCATAGCAGCAGGCCGAGGGCAAGGGAAGGCAGAGTCAGACGCATGATACGAACCTCAAAGGAATCATCAGGATAAGTTGCCGCGCAACGGGCGGCAGGTCAGGGCTGAAAGGACGCTTCAGCGGTAGTAGCGGTCACCGCGGTATTGCCGATCGTCATCGCCGTCGCGGTCATGGCGGTGGTGGTGGCGATGGTCACGGTCGCGGTCACGCCAGCCGTCGTCATCATGGTAGCGATGGCTATGGCAACCTGCGGTCAGCAGAACAACAGCAACCAGGGAAAGGCTTGCAAGACGCGTGAGCACGATATAGGTCCTTGATCCGCATAGGTTTACGGGGCACCTTTTAAGACTGGGACCGATCGATTTGGTTTCCCGGGCGGGCAAAAAAAATTGTGCGTTCCAGCGATCAGCGCCAATGCGCCCGCCTGCAACAACGGGCTGTGGCGCTGACCGGCATCGACCAGCCCTGGCGTCTCGACGCGTTCCAAGCGCACTTGGCCGGCGGCGAGGTGCTGTGCAATGGGTCGCCTTGGCCAGGGCGTGTCGAATCAGGATGCCGGTTGAATCGCCAGCACCACGCCATTGGTGATTTGCACCAGCACATAATGCCTGCCCATGCGCACCCAGTGGCTTTCCTTTTCCGGTTCGGGCAGGCCCTTGGCTTTCCAGTCCTGGATGGCCTGGTCATCGCGTTTGTACTGGTCCGGGGCCTTGTCGCCGACGTTCAGTTCACGGTTGTGGGTTTCGGGGGCGGTGATGCTTTCTTCGCTTGATGGGGCGGCGCTGACGCTCAGGGGCAGGCAAGGCAGGGCGGCGAGTAGCAGATAGTGCAGTTTCATGATGCGTTCCTCGTGATGGCATGTTTTATCTGCGACAGCGGCAAGTGCGCGGCAATTCACTCGGGATGCCTGCCAGTGCTAGAGTCGCCTTCTTTTTCGCGACCCCGAGGATGGAACATGCGTGCGATTCTGCCGTTGGCTGCGGTGCTGATGCTGGCCGGTTGTGCTTCTGCGACCATGGAAACGGCGCGTGGCGGCAAGCCGACTGCGCAGCTCGACTCGCACAAGGCGCCAGAGCTGGTCGCCCAGTGCATCCAGTTCAGCTGGCAGGAAGAGAAGGTGTTCGGTGATGACGCCAGCGGCTACCTGGAACCACGCAAGCAGGGCGGGTTCACCGTGTTTACCCGTGAGGCCGAAGCGTTCGTGGACGTTTACCCGCAGTCGGGCGGGACGCGTGTGGATTACTACGCTAAGCAGAACGACGGCGTGGCCCTGCAACGCCGAGCGGCTGCTGCAACCTGCCTGTAACGGCTGGCGCTATCGCCGCTCCTGTAAGTGCCCGTACATTCAGGGTATTGAGCAAGGCAGTTGTTGCCGCAGCAGAGGCGCGCGGGCTTTACAATTTTTATCAAGGCAGTTGTGTCGCAGGGCGCGCGGTGACGACTAGCATAAGGTGCTTCCACGCAAGGACGACACCATGGACCGTTCACTGCAACTCAACCGCATCAGCTGCGATGAGCGTGCCCCGTTGCACGCCGCTTCGAAGGACTACGAGGTCGAACGCCTGGTCCAGCAACACGGGCACTTGTCCGAAACCGTACGCTTCGACCTGCCATTGCTCGGTGACATCGACGGGCTTGATACGGTCCACTTGCAGTGCCACATCGGCACCGACACCCTGTCGCTGGCGCGCCTTGGCGCCAAGGTTTGCGGCCTGGATTATTCCAAGGCTTCGCTGGCCGAGGCACGGGCATTGGCCGAGCGTTGCGCGCTGCCCATCCGGTATGTCGAGTCTGACGTCTATGCCGCCGACAAGGTACTGCCGGCGGGTACTTTCGACCTGGTCTACACGGGTATTGGCGCGCTGTGCTGGCTGCCCCGCATCGAGCCGTGGGCGCGCACCGTCGCGGCACTGCTGAAACCGGGCGGGCGGCTGTTCCTGCGCGACGGGCACCCGATGCTGATGGCTGTCAACGAAGATCATCAGGACCGCCTGCAGCTCGAATATCCGTATTTCGAACACGAAGCGCCGACGGTGTGGCACACCGACCAGACCTACGTCGAAACCGATCAACGCCTGACCCACACCGAAACCCACGAATGGAACCACGGCCTGGGTGAAGTGATCACTGCCTTGCTGGCCCACGGCCTGCAGCTGACAGCGCTGGTCGAGCACCAGAGCATCCCCTGGGAGGCGCTGCCGGGGCAGATGGTCAAGGGCGAAGATGGCGAATATCGCCTGCGCGAGCAGCCTGCACGCCTGCCCCTGAGTTACACCTTGGTCGCCGTCAAAGCCTGATCAGGACAGGAAGCCACCGTCGACATTGAGCGTGGTGCCGGTGGTGTAGCTGGAGGCATCGCTGGCCAGGTACAGCACCGCGCCCGCCATTTCCTTGGGGTCGGCCACGCGCTTGAGGGGGATCTGCTGCAAGGCGGCGTTGAGGATGGCTTCGTTTTTCACCAGTGCCGAAGCGAACTTGGTGTCGGTCAGCCCCGGCAGTAGCGCGTTGCAGCGAATACCGAAGGGTGCACACTCTTTGGCGAACACCTTGGTCATGTTGATGACCGCCGCCTTGGTCACCGAATAGATGCCTTGGAACAGCCCGGGTGAAACACCGTTGATCGACGCCACGTTGATGATGCTGCCGCCGCCGTTCTCGCGCATCAGCTTGCCAGCCTCCACCGACATGAAGAAGTAACCACGGATGTTCACATCCACGGTCTTCTGGAACGCCCCTGGGTCGGTGTCCAGCACATTGCAGAATTGCGGGTTGGTGGCTGCATTGTTGACCAGCACGTCCAGGCGCCCGAACTGTTCGCGAATGCCGGCGAACACCTGCTGAATCTGTTCCAGCTCACCAATGTGGCAGGCCACAGCCGTGGCCTTGCCGCCGGCGGCAATGATGGCGTCGGCCACCTGCTGGCACCCGTCAAGCTTGCGGCTGGAAACGATCACATGGGCCCCTTGCTGCGCGAGCAAGTGGGCGATGGCCTCGCCGATGCCTCGGCTGGCGCCGGAAACAAAGGCAATCTTGCCGTCGAGGTCGAACAGGTGGGTCTTGGACATGCTGTTTTCCTTGTTATCCGTCGTCGTGGGCTGTGCTCAGAGGCTGGACTTGGAAATGACCTGCAAGGTCATTTGTTCCAGCAAGCGGTTCATGTGAATGAACTGGGCGAAACGCTTGTCCTGGGTCTGGCCATGGTAGTAGCGGTAGTAGATCTGCTGAACGATGCCTGCCAGGCGGAACAGGCCATAACAATAGTAGTAATCGAAGTTGTCCAGGCGGATGCCGGCGCGCTCGGCGTAGTAATCGACGAACTGGCGACGGCTGAGCATGCCCGGCGCGTTGCTTGGCTGGCGGCGCATCAACTGCACTGGCGCCGGGTCGCCGGCTTCGATCCAGTAGGCCAGGCAGTTGCCCAGGTCCATGAGTGGGTCACCCAGGGTGGCCATTTCCCAGTCCAGCACACCGATGATGCGCATGGGGTTGTCCGCGTCCAGGATGACGTTGTCGAACCGGTAGTCGTTGTGCACGATGCCTGGGCGCGGGTGGTCGGCGGGCATTTTTTCGTGCAACCAGGCGGTTACCGTTTCCCAGCGTGGCGCATCCGGTGTCAGGGCTTTTTCATAACGGCTGGTCCAGCCCTCGACCTGGCGCTGCACGTAGCCCTCCGGCTTGCCCAGGTCGGCCAGGCCGCAGGCGGTGTAGTCCACCTGGTGCAGCTCGACCAGGCGGTCGATGAAGCTTTTGCACAGGGCTTCGGTCCGGCTGGCGTCCAGGTTCAGTTCGGTCGGGATGTCCGAGCGCAGGATGATGCCCTTGACCCGTTCCATCACATAGAACTCGCCGCCGATCAGGCCGGTGTCGGTGCAGTGTGCGTAGGCCTTGGGGCAGTAGGGGAAGCCGCTGTTCAGCTGGTTGAGGATGCGAAACTCGCGGCCCATGTCGTGTGCCGACTTGGCCTTTTGCCCGAAGGGTGGTCGGCGCAGCACGAAGTCGCGGCCCGGGTAGCTGACCAGGTAGGTGAGGTTGGAGGCGCCGCCAGGAAACTGGCTAATGCTCGGCAGGCCGTGCAGGCCGGGGATATTGGCTTTGAAGTAAGGGTCGATGACGGCCGCGTCGAGTTCTTCGCCGGGGCGTACCTGGGTGGACTGGTCGGTGAGCGTCATGCGTCTTCCTTATTCTCGATAGCAAGTACTATTGGGTAATCTAATGGTCCGTCAGGATTGGAACAATCGTCCCATGTGCCAAATAGGTGAGGGTGTTGCTGTTGGATCACTGCACCGAATGCAGGGCAAAAAAAACCGAAGCCGTCAGGCTTCGGTTTTTCGATCATCCGGTATTCCCAGCCCTCAGGACGGGAACAGCTCGCTGAGTTTCATCGACAGCATCATGTCGCCCTCAACCCGCAGCTTGCCACCCATGAAGGCCTGCATGCCGTCGGTTTCGCCGCTGACGATACCCTTCAGGGTTTCGGCGTCCATCACCAGGGTGCAGTTGGCATCCGGGTTTTCGCCTTCCTGCAGGTCGCAGGTGCCGTCCTTGACGATCAGCGCGTAGTGCTTGTCTTCGTCGGTGATGTTGAAGCCGAACACCAGGTCCAGGCCGGCGGCAGCGGATGGGTTGAATTTCTCTTGCATCTTTTTGACGGCATCAGCTACGGAGGTCATGGCGCATTCCTTATAGAGTGATTTACACGTCCCCGCAGGGACACAACAAGCCGGGCTTATCGGTAGGTGACAAGCTCCGGCGCCCTCAACAGCTGCACATGGGCCTGGCTGTTGAAGGAGGCTAGTGCCACGTCGCGGCCGCGAAACTTCAGCTGGCTGAGCGACGTGTTGATGATCTGCCAGTTCAGCGCGAACGCCTGGCTGGGGGTAATACCGGTAACCAGGTGGAGCAGGGCGGCAATGGTGCCACCCGAGGTGAAGATAGCAACATGATCGCCGCTGCCGGCGCTGTCCAGCACGCGTTGCAAGCCCCCTTGTACGCGTGACGTAAACGAATGCCAGGTTTCCAGGCCATTATCGGCATGCTCGCCATCGTGCCAGCGCTGCACCATCAACGCGAACAGGCGCTGAAACTCGCTGCGGTGCTGCGCAGCATTGCGCAGCACATGCAGGGCATCGGGCTCTTCGGGCAGCAGGTCGGGCAACAGGGCGCGGATCACACCGTCGGCATCGAACTCATTGAATGCGGCGTCGGTCTCAACCGCCGGCACCGGGCAGCCGTTGGCGTGCAGCGCCTGCAGCGCCAGCCGTGCGGTATCCTGCTGGCGGCGCAGGTCGCCAGCCACGCAGCGGTCCAGCCGCACGCCCAACTGGGCCAGGTGCTCACCCAGGGCCTGGCTCTGGCGTACCCCCACGGGCGAGAGGACGTCGTAGTCATCGGCACCGAAGGAGGCTTGGCCATGTCGAATCAGGTAGAGATTGCCCACGAAAGGTTCCGGCCTGTTGGAGGTTGCTGCGAGGTTAGGATGCGGCTCACGGGCTGTCAACGAAAAAACATACAAGCGTTTGAAAAGGTTGTTTGAAAGATGTTGCCAGCGTTTACACCGGCTGGCAGCACCACAGACGCAACGGTATGCTTGCAACAGTGACGCGCCGTAGTGGCGCAGGCATTTAAGGAGTCAACGTGGAGTTTCTTGCCGAATACGCAAGCTTTCTCGCCAAAACCGCCACCCTGGTCATCGCCATCCTGGTGGTGCTGTCGGCCATCGCCGGTCTGCGTGGCAAAGGTCGGCGCAAACCGGGCGGGCAATTACAGGTCACCCGCCTGAACGATTTTTACAAGGACCTGCGTGAGCGCCTGGAGTCCGGCCTGCTCGACAAGGCCCAGCTCAAGGCCCTGCGCAAGCAGCAGGCCAAGGCGGAAAAACAGCAGAAGAAGGGCAAGGCCGAGGACAAGAGCCGGGTATTCGTACTGGACTTCGATGGCGACATCAAAGCCTCGGCCACCGAAAGCCTGCGCAACGAAATCACCGCGCTGCTGACGCTCGCCACCGCGCGTGACGAAGTGGTACTGCGCCTGGAAAGCGGCGGTGGCCTGGTGCACAGTTACGGCTTGGCTGCATCGCAACTGGCGCGTATTCGTCAGGCGGGCATCCCGTTGACCGTGTGCATCGACAAGGTGGCTGCCAGCGGTGGGTACATGATGGCCTGCATCGGCGAGAAGATCGTCAGTGCCCCATTCGCGGTACTGGGGTCTATTGGCGTGGTGGCACAGTTGCCCAACGTCAACCGCCTGCTGAAAAAACACGACATCGACTTCGAAGTGCTGACTGCTGGCGAGTACAAGCGCACCCTGACCATCTTTGGCGAAAATACCGAGAAGGGCCGGGAGAAGTTCCAGGAAGACCTGGACATCACTCACCAGTTGTTCAAGGATTTCGTCTCCCGCTATCGTCCGCAGTTGCACATCGATGAAGTGGCCACTGGCGAAGTCTGGCTGGGCGTGGCCGCCTTGAATCGCAAGCTGGTGGACGAGCTGCAGACCAGTGACGAGTACCTGAGCGAGCGCGCGCGCAACGCCAACCTGTTCCACCTGCACTATGCCGAACGCAAGAGCCTGCAGGAGCGCATTGGCATGGCCGCCAGCGGTACCGTGGAGAACGCGGTGGTAGGCTTGTGGAGTAAACTCAGCCGCCTGCGCTAACACCTTGAACCCGTTGAAATTTTTTTTCGTTCAGGGGGTTGCAAGGTTAAAAGAATGAAGACATAATGGCGCCCATCGAAACGCAGCAAACTTTGAAAAAGGTTCAGCGTTTCAAGGAGATAGCAAAGCGCAAGCAGCTAGATCCGACCTTTGAGGCCGAGTAGCAAAGTGGTTATGCTCCGGATTGCAAATCCGTCTACGCCGGTTCGATTCCGACCTCGGCCTCCACCATTCGAAAGCCCCGCAGCCATTGAGGTTGCGGGGCTTTTTTAATGCCTGCGGATTTTGTCCCGCGCTCAGTTTGGGACAAATTTGGGACACCGAAGAAAATTGCGTGTCCCAGGTGTCCCCGGCAAAATCCGGTGCATGGCCACTTACGAGCAGCGCCCAGGCGGCGCATGGCGGGCAAAGATCCGCCGGAAAGGATACCCATCACTCTCTGCGACCTTCGATACCAAGGCCGAGGCCCAGCGCTGGGCAGCGGAGATCGAGGGCGATATGTCGCGCGCCCGTTTCGTCGACATGCGAGAGGCGGAGCGAACCACCCTGGCTGAAGCCTTGGATCGGTACTCCAGGGAAGTCAGCTCGACCAAGAAAGGCGCGAAGCAGGAGCAGACCCGGATCAACAAGTGGAAAAAGCATCCATTTGCCGGGAAAGGCCTGGCTGCTTTGCGATCAAGTGATTTTGCGTCGTACAGGGATGAAGAGCTCAAGGCGGGCAAGTCCACGGCCACGGTCAGGCTCGACCTGGCAATCATCAGCCACCTGTTCACGGTAGCCATCAAGGACTGGGGTATTGAGGGGCTGAGCAACCCGGTGATGAAACTTCGCATGCCCAAAGGGGCAAAGGAGAGGGATCGCCGACCGAAGAGCTTCGAGCTGGCCGGCGTCATCGAGAAGGCGGGAGCGATTCACGCCGAGATGCCGGCGATCATCCAGATTGCGGTGGAGACGGCGATGCGCCGCAGCGAGCTGCTGGGCCTGCGCCGGGAGAATGTGAAGGCCAAGCATGTGCTGCTCGAGGACACCAAGAACGGTACCCGGCGGCTGGTCCCGCTTTCTACCAAGGCGCGCGCGCTCCTTGACGGGTTGCCGGCGCGCCTGGACGGCAAGGTGTTCTCTCTTGCACCCCATTCGGTGAGCCAGTACTTCAACCGGGCCTGCAAAGCGGCCAAGGTGGAAGACCTGCACTTCCATGACCTGCGCCACGAAGGTACATCCCGGCTTTTCGAAAAGGGTCTGTCGATCATGGAGGTGGCCTCGATCACGGGACACAAAACCATGAGCATGCTCAAGCGATACACCCACCTTTGCCCGGACGCGCTGGCAGACAAGCTGGGTTAGCGGACACTGGCCAGCGTCGGCGGCGCTTGGCGCTTGCGTCCGGGTTTGGCCGGAGTGTGCAGGCCCTGTTCGAACTCCTGCAGGAACTCGCGCACCGTGCTGACCCGCCAGCACACGCGCGCGCCCTGCTTGAAAAAAGGTGGAAGCCACGCTGCACCGGCCTGCCGGGCGCTGCGAATGGCTGATTCGGACCGACCCAGCAGCTTTGCCAGTTCGGGAATGTGGATGATCTCTGGTTCCATTTAGGGCTCCTGCCGTACCCGGCGGTGATCAGTAGGATGCAACGATCTTCTTCCGCTGCTCGTGCAGCGCGTTTTCTTTGGCAAGCTGCGCGTCGCGGTCAGCCAGCCATTTCCTCGCTTTGTCCTGCGCAGCCTTGGCGCTGGTGAACAGCTTCGGCTTCGGGTGCTTCACGCCTTGGCTGTCCACGCAGAACAGCCCGTTGCGCACGATGGTGACCTCCCGTACGGCGAAATCCTCGCCCAGGGTGTAGGCCTTGAATGGAGTGGTCATTGGTAATCCTAAGGCCGTGAAGTGGTGCCCGACCTTCGCCGCCCGGGCGGCTTCCTCGGTGCGGAACATGAGTTCTTTGGTTCCAGGCCAGCCCTCAGCCGTGTATTCCACGGATACCCACCAGTGGCCGAACTTGCGGTACGGCTCGCCGAGGATCTTCGTGACGTAGCAGTCGATCAGGTTCATGGGCGATCTCCACGCCGCCGGTGGCGGCAGGTTGGTTGTCAGTCGACCTGGTAGTAGACGTAGCAGTTGACGCCTTGGTCCTTAAGCGACTTGTGCATGGCTTGCACGCCGGCACTGTGCTGATTGCCCTGGCCTGGCCAAGGCGTATCCAGATGGATGCCCTGCTGGTGGTAGCGGCTCTTCTTCTGCAGGTAGCCCGGCAGTCCTGGCAGCTGGTTAGGCCGCAGGCCCGGTACCGGGATCACGACTCGATCAAGGTTGGCACTGCCACCATCATCGGTGCAGGCAGCTGCTGCAGCCTTGCCAGCCTCCGTGGCGATGCGCACTTTCGCCGGCAGGCTGGCCAGTTCTTCTTTCGTCATGGCAATAGCTCTCCATGCCCGCTCATGTCGGCGGGCTTGAGTTGTATGGGGAGGGGTTAGGCTTCTGGCTCGAAGCAGCGTTTGTAGCGGGACCGGTATTCCTCGCGGTCAAGGTTGGCGTGCAGTTCTTGCTCGCGGCCGGCGGCCCACATCTGGTTATGGCGCTTGTTGCAGGTGAATCCGGTGTCCGATTCGTCCTCGCCGTCTACCCACTCCAGCCATTTGCAGGTGTTGCAGTTCTTGCTCATCGTGGCGCCTTCTATACTAGGTAGGCCATGTACATCAGGGGCAGAATCATGGCACTAGCTCCTTCGGCACCTGGACGTTATCGCCGAGCTTGGTGAGTACTAGGGTTCGGCAGAAGGCAACCAATGCTGTCGGGCCGTATAGCCAGATGCCGGCGCCCGCTGGGCCGGCGCTGTATTGGCAGCTGCTGTCCTGCAGGTGCTGGTTGTGATGTGCGCTGCCCCGATAACTGTCAATCAGCAGGCCGCCCTGGCTCCAGTCCTTGGACGGCTGATAGAGGTTCGTCCAGCAGCCGCCTTCTGGGGTGTCGTAGATGCAGATGACGCCATGCTCACCGATTCCAATTTCAGCGGCATCGGTTGCCATGGCCACCGCCCAGTCCAGCGCTGCGCCGATCAGGTTGGATACCCTCACTTCAATCAGGTCGGTCATGGCTGCACCTGCTGCGTGTTGCACAAGACGACTTCGTCGTCATCCAAGGCCTGCACCGGGCCAAGGCTGGCCAAGGCCTCAAGCGCAGCGGGTCGGTTTGCTTCCAGAGCCTGTCGCTCGGCCGCCATCCATATGGTCAGGCCAGTTCCGCTTCCGCCGGTTCCTCCATAGCTGGAGACTGATTCGGCTTCTTCTTTGGCCGACTCCAGAAAATCCTGCGTGCGGCAATGAGGGCACAGGTAGGAGCAGTCTTGCGGGTCGTATCCCTCGCCGGTACCGGCATCGAACAGGTAGCCGCCAGGCCTGCATTCCCAGTCATTGAGTGAGTACCCGCAGGCGCTCGGCTCAGGCTTTGCTTTGGCTTTGGTCACAGCTGATACCTCTCATCAATCCAGCGCCCAGGCGCCAGTGCGGGTGTAGGTTCGGGTTGTGTTTCGTGCGGGGAGAGCTGGCGCTCGTTGCCTGCCTGCAGCTGGCTGTCGGGGATGCAGCTGATGCCGACCCCGTTGAGCAGGTAGCAGGTGACGCCGCGCTGGCTGTCGTGCTGCACGTCGATGACGTTCTCGGTTGCGCTGGCGCCGGTGGCCAGCAGCAGGAGGCAAAGGGCGAGGCGGGTCATGGGTGCGACTCAGTGGCGTCGGGAAGATCCTCGAACGTGTAGGTCTTGATGACCCGCTCCTGCACGCCTGTGATCTTGATGAACTTGGCCTCATTCACCCACGGGTAGGCATTCGGCTCGCCGTGCTTTCCACCGCCGCTCATCTCGCAGAAGGCCAGGGCGCGGCCGTCAGGCAGGATGAATGCCTTCACGTCGATTTCGTAGTTCCTTCCCCAGCTGTAGTGGCACCACTCGCGGATGCCGCTGACCTGTTCAGCTTCGTATCGCACTTCGTTGATGGCGTCGTCATGCTCGTTTTCTTCGAAAAGAACCTCGAGCAGCTCGCCAGGTGCCGCAGCCAGGAAGGCCAGATCGACGTCGGTAGACCGCCCATCATCGTCGGTAAACGTGTAGTCGTAGCCGAACTGGAGGCCCTTGCGCATGACAAGCAGCATGGCCAACTGGCTTGCGGTAAGGGTGCTCAGGTGCTGGTTGATGTTTGCTTCGAGCATACGAATTCCTTGGCCGCCATATCGCGGCAGTGAATAGAGGGGAGAGGGGTTACAGCTATGGAGTACAGATGTTCTCTTACGGGGCAGAGCCTTCCGCGCGCATGAAAGCCGCCATGTCGCCCATCTGCTCAACGATGAATCGCTCTTCATCAGCTGCGGCTGCGATGATCCTTTCTCGGCGCTTCTTGCAGAGTCGGCAATCGACCATGGCCCAGTCGCCTGACAGCTCGGAGGATTGCCCTAGCCAGGAGCCGCACGGCGCTTGCTCAAGGTCCTCCAGGTCGGTGAATGGTGCGAAGTGCGTTTTCACGACTTCGCCTCCGGCTCGCGCTGGTTTTGCGAGCTGAGAGACATCCAGATAAATGGTTCTGCCTGCTCATACAAAGCAGCGCTATAGCCAGCCATGTAGCTATCTGCGTCATGGCCCATGCTGGATTTGGCATCTAAAGATTCCACCGCCAAAGCCTCAACGGTTTCTGATCCGCCTTCGTTCTTAAAATCACCTATACGGCAGGCTTCCATCAGCCGGTGCATGTAGTTGGTGATCGGAAACGGATCGCCCTGGCTTTGCTCCGCAGGCGCGATTCCGGCCATCGGCCCCAGGCCAACAATCGGCAGCCCAGTCGCTGCCGCATCCCGCTCCGCCTCTTCTTTGGTCCACCAGAAGGCAGTACCAACCATCCACGCTATAGGCTCAGGGTGGGGCTGCGTGGCTGCCATGGCTTGGATGATGTTCAGCAGATCATGGCGCTCAAGTTCATCGCAGTCGCCCAGGCACAGGCGATCGCCAATGTCGCGCGTGCACTGCGCATCGTCCTCGGTCAACTCTTCGGAGCTGCCAACCCAACCGCAACGACGGCATTGGGCGGGGTAGTAACGTCCAACCAGTGGCTCCAGGCCAATGTATGGCGGCACGCTGACCATCTCGGTGGTGCTGGATCGGTTTTCTGTGGGCATGGGAATACCTCGCCATGGAACTGGCAGTTCATGGTTTATGATTGGGGCACTAGGCCATCAGGAAGAAGTTATGAACGCAGCGCAAAGGGATCTCGTGGAGAGATCGTTGAGGGTGCTTGGCTGGGTATTCGCGGCTGCGCTTGGACTGGTGCTGTTCGCTGGATTCGCCAACCGAGGCACCAGGTTCATCGAAGACATTTTTGACCCAGACGAAGCCGCGACCATTATCTGGCCGCTACTTGTTGCCGCTACCGTCCTGCTTTGGACTAGGGCATTCATGCGAGCTGGGCGGGAGTAGCACAGGTCACGCTGCTTTCAGCAGGGCTTCGATCACTCTCTGCCCAGCCAGCGGAGGTACCGCGTTGCCGGCCATGTGCATGGTCAGCCGGTGGTTGTCCGGCCGCAGGGTGTCAGCTGGGAACGACATGGCGGCCAGGGCTTCGCTGGCGCTGAGCATTCGCATGCGGTCGCCGTCGACCAGTGCCCAGCGGTCCAGGGTGGTGATGGTGCCGATCGGCCGGTTGATGTCTCGGCCAGTGGTACCGGAGCCCTTGCCGTAGTAAGGCATGATGAAGCGATTGCCGAAGCGCTGGCGACCGTTGCGCACGCGGTCGAGAGTGGCCTGGGCCCGGCCCGGCTTCTCGATCTGCGACCAGCGCCCGGCGTCGAAGTCGAGGAAGCTGGCGGCCGGAACATGCCGCTCGCTCGGCAGTTGCAGCATGAGCGGCGCCTTGCTGCGCGTCAGGACCATGAACAGGCGCACTCGGTGCTGCGGCACTCCCAGGTCGGCGCAGTCCACGATGTGCGGCGCCGCCTGATACCCCATAGCCTGAACAGCCTGCAGCCAAGCCGGGTAGAGTACCCAGTCGGTGAACTCGGGTACGTTCTCGATCACTGCCGCCTGCGGCCGGTGGAACTCAAGGGCCGAGACCGGCGCCCAGGCCGTCGAGCGCGACGCGTCATGCTCCGGGTTGCCCGACTTCTTGCCGCGGGCCTTGGCATGGCCCTGGCAGCACGGTGAGGCAAGCAGGAGGTCGTGCGCCGGCACCTGCTCCCAGCGTGCCTGGTGCAAGTCTTGGCAGACGTGTTGCGTGTCGGGATGGTTCGCGCTGTGCCATTCAACGGCCACTGGCCAGTGGTTTGCCGCCCAGAGTACCTGGACGCCTGCGGCGCGCGCGCCGGTGCTCCATCCGCCAAGGCCGGCGAACAGGTCGATTGCTGTAGTCATGGTGACTTTCGTCCCCTAAAACACATTTAAAAAAGTGGGGTAGAATGGAGAGCTATTTACATGGAGGGGCAAGCATGAAAGTGGATATTCGAGAGGTTGTTTCGAGCTATTGTTTGGACGTTTTCGGTCACAAGATTCAAGCGAGGATTACAAAAGGGCTTGATGCCGATGAAGATCTTCGCTGGGAAATAAGCCATTTCTACAGGCGAGACGGAATGGGGAATGTAGTCAAACCTGAGATCACCGCTGCAGGATCGAAACAGCAGGCCTTGGATTTACTCCGTCAATATTGCGATGGTTTCCAACCAGGGTATTCGCCGGCTCCAAATTCCAATTTTTAAGCATCGGACATGAGAGCGCTGGCGGGCAGCGCAGGAGGGTCAGGCGGCTTTCGCTTCGGCCTGCTGAGCGATGATCGCCTTGGCGGCGTGGTTGATCAGGTACAGCCGATTGATCAGGCTGTCCCGAGGCTTGTCGATGGTGATCTCCCAGTAGTCACAGCCCAGGCCCAGCTCCTCGTGGTGCTCGCTCATGAACATGCTGGCTTGCTCGACGTAGCTGATGTCGTCGGCCTCGCTCAGGCGGTCATTCAGCGAGTCCCAGAAGTCGCGTCCATCCCCGCCATATTCAATGGCTGCGAGATGCTCTTTAACCAAGTTCCGGAGCTCGTCCCAGCGGCCAGCCTCGTGGCGCCCACCGTCGTTTCGCATCCACTCGGGAAGGGCATCGTACTGGTCCTCGTCGATTTGCTCGCAGACCTGGCTGCATACGCCAGTCACCAGTGCTGCGCGGAAGGCTTCCTCGTCAAACTCACGCTCGCGACAGTTCTCTTCCAGCTTTGAATGGATGTAGTAGCCGATGTCGTCACCGGCCAGGAATTCGATGCCGTAGGATAGGCCGACGTTGAAGGTCAGGCCGTCGATATCACCGATCGTGGCGATGCCGAAGCGGGTGATCAGAATGTCGAATGCATAGCTGGTGGTTCGCGGTGCCTTGCAGCGCCATGCCTTCAGCTGGTCGGTGTCAGCCAGGACGGTGTATTCGTGGTCCTTCAAACACTCGGCGGCCCGCTCGCGGCGTTTGGCCTTTTCGGCTTTCCGCTGAGCGATCCATTCTTGGTGGCGTTGTTCGTCGTTCATGGCTTTCTCCATGCATGCGCCGCCCTCCGTGGCCGGATGCGGCATGGTGGCAATTTGGTTTTGGATGGGGTATTACGGATGCCCGGCATGAGGCCGGATCAAGGAGTTTAAATGGCTAAGGTAAGAGTGAAGCGCTTGTCGATTGGGTCCCAGGGTGGGACCGCTCTCTACGATGAGCACACATGTAAGCCGCTGTATGCTGATCAAACTACCCCAAACGTCTTCAAGGTCACACTGACTGACGGAAATTACGATCATTCAGGCAGCCCACTCGATGAAGGTCAATTTGAAATGGATACTGAGGTCGGGTCATTTCATGGGTACGTCGAGAAGCAGATGCCAGGCTTGGGTTTGCCAGAATCTATCGTTCTTACGCTGATAGCTGAGTAAACGGCGCTAACACCTCATCGCCCGGGTCTTGCTGAATCATCAGCATGCTCTTCCGGTCGAAAGCCAGGGCCAGGCGGGGCGAGATGCTGATTTCATGCCGCGGCGGGGTGAGAAACTTCGCCGCGTGCAGCCTGCCCAGTGCATGGATGCCGTGGATCAAAGCCTCGATCATCTGGCTGTATGTGGCGTCTGCCCAGCCGCAGATCGCCCGCAGGTGTTGGCCTGTTCGCTTCCTGGCCGACAGCCTCAGCGGCTCAGTCCGCGCAACAGATCGGTGATCCTCGATTTCGTGGCGCGCGATCCTGAAAAGTGCGTGATGCCCGAGCGCCTCGATGTGATGAATCATCAGCGTCATCGCCTCGCCCTGTTCCTCGATCCCGGCCCACTCCATCAGTTCCAGTAGGGCCCGCTTAGTCCCTGGTCGAACCTTCAAGCGCAGGTCTTCTTCCTGCAACCGGGCGGCTTTGGCGCGGCGCTTCTCGTCGCGCTCCTTGGGTGACATCGCCATACGGCACCTCCATGATTCCGCTGGGCGGGATGTGTATGTGCAGCTGGCGGCGACGCTGCTGCGTGAGCTTCTGGATGCGTCTCATGGGTGGCACACCTCAATGGGCGTTTTCTTCGTCGAGCCAGACGGCATAACCACCAGTAAACGCTTGTTTCCTCGGTATACGCCCCAAGGCTGACCAGTGGATCTGGCCATGGCCGCCGCGTACTTCACGGCTGGCACAGGCTGAGACATGGTGGCGATCATGCGCCAGCCAGGTGGTGGAGCGGGGCGAACGGGATGTCGTCGTCGAAGCTTTCGGGGTCCGGCCCATACCCTGCTTGCTGATTCTGTTGCTGTGGCGCCTGGCGCTGCTGTTGGTACTGCTGGCGCTGCGGCTGCTGACGTTGTTGCTGTCGTTGCTGCTGTTGCTGCTGGCCGCCGCCCTGGTTGTCAGGCCGTCCCCCGAGCAGCTGCAGGGTGCCGTTGATGTCGACGTGCACCTCTGTGGCGTAGCGTTTGATCCCGTCTTTCTCCCATTCGCGGGTTTTCAGCTTGCCCTCGATGTAACACTGGGAGCCCTTACGCAGGTACTCGCCGGCAATCTCAGCGACCTTGCCGAACAGCACCACGCGGTGCCATTCGGTCTTCTCGACCCTCTGGCCGGTCTGCCTGTCGTTCCACGATTCGCTGGTGGCCAGGCTTAGATTCGTGACCGCGTTGCCGTTGGGCAGGTAGCGGACCTCGGGATCCTGGCCGCAGGTGCCGACCAGGATGACTTTGTTGATGCCCCTCATGCTGCTTTGCTCCTAAGCTGCTTTTCAAAGCCATCTACCAACAGCTTGAACTCCCACAGGTCCTGCTCAAGCTGCTCGATGTAGTCGTCATCGCGCTTGAACTCACGCCACCAGAGCTGGCGACCTACGGGCTTGAGGAGGGGGCAGTACATCCCGATGTGCCACCATTTACGGCCGGTGATCCACATGCAGCCCTGCACCTGGTCGATGACGTCGCTGGCGTCGTTGTCGATGTGGAAAGCGCGGAGCTTGTCGGGAGCCAGGAAGCACTTGTACTCGCTGCCCCCGTCATCACCGATGAATCCGTCCGCGCTGGCGCCGAAGACTCCGTCGTCTGTCTTTACCAAGCCGACCTGAGTGACGATCAGGCCGGTCTGGATTTCGTGCTCCATTCGGGCCTCCGGCTCAAGCTCGTGCCCCCGGCGCATCTGCCAGGTCTCGAACCCTCCATCGAGCGGGGCGCCCCCGATGCGCTCGACGGCCAGCTCGAAGGCGTAGGTGAGGGCGGCATTCGATGGCTCGCCCACCTTTTCGCCATCCAGCGCCCTCTGAACCACCTCCGCCTTCGGCCCTGCCTTGTATCCGGCAACGTCGCGTGCTTTGGCTTCGCTGTGCCCGGCCAAGATAGCGTCAACGTAGGTGCGCTGTTGCGCGGTCAAGCCGTTCGACTTGGAGCGGGCGGTGCTGAACATGCTGGCGGTTATCACGCCAGCGCGGGCCTGCAGCCACTCCGGCGAACCTTGGGTGCAATTGACGATAATCATGGGTTGGCCTCCAGTACTGTTTTCCGCTTGGTAACGGCGATCTTCACCGCGTCATATCCGGCTTTGTCACCGCTCGACTGCATGACCTTCACGGATGCCTGCCATACATCCTTGAGCTCGTCTGGCGTGGCGGCCGCGTCAACCTGGGCGAGGATGTCGTTTAGCGCCTGGGCCCGCATTTCCGCTGTATCGGAGCCATCCGACGATTGCGCGTCGTCGTCCCTGACGTCGCCGGTTGTGATGTTCAGCAAGGCGCACATCACGTACCGCTTGCCGTAGGTGGTGGACGAGCCGACGGCTTGAACATCGTTCCGGCCTTTGCCGATGTCGGCCGGCAGGGTCATGGTTGTCTGCTCGCGGTGGCCGTCGCGGTGCATCAGGATGCCGGTGACGCTGATCGACTTGTCCTGGTTCTCCACCTTGAAGGTGATCGCGAAGCCGTGCCGCTGCATGATCGGCTTGACGACTCGGGTGATGTCGTCGAGCGTGGCGTAGGCGTTGCCGGTGTGCAGATTTACCGCCGCTTCGAACACGGTCGGGATCTCGCATTGCATCTGCGCCATGCCGGCGTTAAAGGCGGCTTCTGCTGTCTTGGCCTGCATGCGCTCATGCATGGCCAGAAGCCGCTCCATCTTCTCGATGTCGCAGGTTGGGTCGGCGGCTGCTCGGCTGATCACCGCCATGATGCTGTTGTCGACGGGGCCGGGCGCAGCCACTGCCTGGCGACGCTGTTCGGGCACAATGATTGCGCTGGTCATGGTCTGTGCCTCAGTAGGTGATAGCGATGTTCGGGATCTTGCGCTGGGCAATCAGGGTGATTGCCTGCTTGGCGCATTCCTCGGTCATGCCGCCGGCAACGAAGGCCTCCAATGCGGCGCGGTTGATGCTGGCGCGGTGCGCCTTGTCGGCCTCGCGGGCTTCTTGCTGCCGGAGGATCTCGGCGGCAGCGGCATCGGCGCGGCGGCGCTCGTCCTCGCGGGCTAGTTCGGCGGCTTCCTCTTCCCGGCGCGCGGCGGCCTGGCGCTCTTGCTCCATCCGCTGCTCGGCGGCCACGCGGTCGGCCTCGGCCTGAATGCGGGCGCGCTCTGCTTGTTCGGCTTGCAGCTTGAGCTGCAGGCGCTGGTTCTCGGCTTCACGCTCTTGTGCGGCAGCCTGGTCTTTCAGTTCCTGCTCTCGCTTGGCGGCTGCGTCGCGCTCGGCTTGCTGCTCCTGGGCCACGCGCTGGCGCTCAGCCTCGACGGCGGCCTCTTGCGCGAGCCGAATGCGGTCCTGCTCGGCGCGCTCTTCTGCTTCGCGGCGAAGGCGGGCCAGTTCGGCTTGCTCAGCCTCAAACTGATCGCGTTTCTGCAGCGCTGCCCGCAAGGTGGAAAGAACCTTGTCCTTTGCGTTTGCCGCCTCGGCTTCGAACTCTTCCCAGTGGGCGCCGAGTTGCATGCCTTCAGCCTCAGCGATCAGGCCTTTGATATGCAGCGAGGACAGCTCACCCAGGTCGTCAGCAAGCGTCTTGAGCCAGTTCAGACGGTCGTTGTGGCGATCAATCCGCGAATCCTCTGCTGCCTGCCAGTCATCCAAGGGCTTGCGCACTTCCTTCTGCCAGGATTCAAGGATGTCCCAAACCCGCTTGCGCTCGGCGTCGATGCGCGCCGGAACCTTCTTCTGTTCCGCAGAGAGTTCCTTTCCCTTGTTTTCGATCGCTGTTTTGGTGCGGGCAACCTCATAGGCCATGGAAGCGATTTCTTTGCGGCCCTTGACGGTCTTGAGGTCTGGCACCACAGCGAGGAACTCATCGATCTTCACGCGGATCTGCTGCAGCCAAGGCTCAAGGCCCTTTTCAGCGCTGTACACCGCTAGGGCTGTTTCCTGTGGAGGAGCGACGATCAGTTCTTTTTCTGCGGACATACGAATCTCCCGCGCCATCCATGCGGTGGGCGCTGACAAGTTGGTTATTGGGTGATGCTGCCGGCCAGTGCGCTGGCGAGCATGAAGAAGGTGCAGGCGAAGAGCATGGAGAAGGAGCCGCGCCAAGCCGCGATGCGGCGGGCCCGCTGGTAGGAGGTCACGCCCGAACCTCGTAGCCGACCGTCCACTCCCCGCAGATGCAGGCCCGGCACTTCCAAGCCTGCGGGTTCTCGATGCTGGCCAGCGCTGCCTCATTCACCGCGGCGGCGAATGTCGGCCCCTTGAACAGCATCAGCACCCGGTCGGCCGGCATGGCCTGAGCTTCGGGCAGTTCAGCGATCTGCTCGTCGATGAGCGTTTGAACGATTGGCGTGGTCATGCAACCTCCTTGCGCCGTTCGGCAATACGCCGGATGCGCTCGCAGTAGTGTTTGAACTCGTTGGAGTCGATGGCCAAGAGAGAGAAGTAGGCGACCACCAGGGTCTCGGCCTTGGCATCCTCCACCGGGCCCGAGCCTGGCAGAAGCATCGTTTCGATTGCGGCCTCGATGGCGCTGAGTGCCAAGCTGTGAGGGCTCATTGATCCTCCTCGGCCTGGGCCAGCACTCCTTCTTTGGCGAAGGGGGTTAGCAGCTGGCGGGCGATCTCTTCCAGCGCCGACTCAGGGTTGGCCACGCTCATGATCTCGTCAGCTGCCGCTGCTGCGTCGCTGGTCACTTTGCAGCGCGCCGCCAGAACCAGGCGGCCCAATACAGAGTTGCTGATGCCGTTCAGGCCCAATTGGCCCATCACGAACTCATCCACCGCCTGGGCGAAGCGCTCATAGGTGACGCCCTGCTTCGGGCGCATCCGGCGCTGGAACACCACATCGCGGCGCGCCATCAGCTCAGCGATGCCGTCGTCGATCCAAGTGGATTCGGCGTCAGCTACTTCGCTCACCGCCGGCGGCATCCGGTTGTCGTACTCAAACTGTGCTGCTCGAAGTGCGCCCATGGTCGCCTCCAGTTACGGTTGGGATGCCCGATAGCGCCGCATGAGGCCTTTTGTCAGGCGCTTCATGATTCGCGGGTATCGGTCAGGGTGGTGAAGCCGGCATGGCAGCTCATAGCGCCCGACGTCGTCTTCGCAGTAATCGCAATCGCAGTGCTTCTTGAGCATTGCCCTCGCCTCAGCAGCGCAGGCGGCGCGCAATGTGAACCAGCGACGACCGCCGCCACGGAAGACGGCAGCAGTCTCGACTGTGACGGCCATGATCGCCTCCAGGTGGTGGGTTACTCGGTGGGTGGTGAAGGGAGCGGCTGCCAGTGGGTGACCGGGTACTGGCCACCAAAGCGCTCTTGGTGGGAGTCGTAGTTGATCGTGGCCACCTTGTTGCCACTTGGTGCTTGTGGGCGGTAGGTCAGCACGTAACCGCTGACCGGCAGCCTGTCGCTGCACTTGATCCAGCCGCTCATGCTGCCTCCGGCCAATGGCGGTTGATGCTCTCTTTGGCGTAAGGCGAAAGGCGCTCGAAGCTGTTAACGCCGCCACACCCGGGCATGGTTCCCTCCAGCTCAACACAGGCCTTAATGTCGCAGCGCCGGGAGCATACCCAGCCGCCGTAATGGCATTGCCGTACCTCGCCTTTCGGTTCGGGGTGATAGGCCAGGCCGCCTTTCCAAGAAGGCGATCCACGCAGCTTGAGGCCGCAACCCCGGCACACGGCCTGGGTATCGGTGCAGTTGTGCATGTGTTGATCCTCAGGACCGCATTGGCCAGGAGCCAGGCGCGGGTGACCAAACCCACCGTGAAAGGTGGCCTGGCGCCTGCCAATGCGGTCGAATGTTGGGAAGGGGATAGGAAAGAAACGGGTCTTGCTGAATGTGGGATGAATCAGAAGAGGAGCCGGCGGTAGAGGCCTACTCTGAGCCGCCGGCAATAAGAATTTTCACTCTACGATGCAGATCCAGCGGTGGTTATGTCGGTACGGCGCTCTGGTAAATGCGACGTCTGAAACTAGGAACATACCGCGCTTCTGGAGCGCTTCGGTAAGTTGAGCGAGTGTCTCTGCTTCGATAGTCATTGCTGTTACCTCGTCAGATTTACTGCGTTCATAAATCCTGACCCAGTAGGCAACTGTTGGATTCAATATTTTTGACTCACTTACCTTCGCGACGCCGCGTGAGCACTCGATTTCCTGTCTGGCCCTGTCGCCAAGGCCAGCCAGTGAAATCGGTTTTGGTCAGCGGCGCTGGTGCTCGCAGAAGTCGGCCACAGCTGCTTCGCGTGTCGCTCGAAGCGGTGCGCCAGGCACGCCCCTGGCCAGGTAGCCGGTCGGCACCAGCTGTTCAAACCGTCCGACCGCCACCGCTGCGTCCGACGGGTGCCGCGCCTTGCAAGCATCGCAAGCTGCAGTTCTTTTCATGGTCTATCTCCAGTGGATTCCCAAAGCACCCGGTCGCCCAGGTGCTTCAGTGAATCGTTCTGTCCCATTACCGCCGGGGTGGCGGGGCGCATTGCATGCCCGGGTCGTTCTCTCGGTTTAGGCGTTTCACCTTCGTCAGCCGTACAGGGTCTTCCCTGTCGTGGGCAGCCTTTCGGGGCTGTCTGATCGCCGGTCGCCGGTAGAGGCAATGCGGTCTGTTGGTTGTTGCGCTGGTTTTTAAAGAGCGGTCGGCTTGAGGGCCTCCCGAGGGTCTGTGTAGCGCCTCGATGGATTGAACGATAAGCCAATGCCTAATTCTTGTAAATAGGTAATGCCTAACTTTTTTCACGAGTGCCTAATCCGCTCTCCGGGCTTGCATCGTTCGATGGCTCGGGTAAGCTCTGCCTAATACTGGATGGATGTACAGTTAATGGAGGAAGGTATGGCCAAGCAGAAGAAGTCGACCCCGCAACCACGCCAAGAGATGACCGCCCTTGAGCGGCTGGGCCTGCGGGTGTCGTCCATGATCAATCACCCGATCGCGCAGTCGCAGCGCTGGGTGACGATCCATCGCCTGGACACGGATGGAGACATGGAGTGGGAGGAGGTGATGGGCCTGCTGGCCGAGACGCCGGAACTGGACCTGACGTTCAACGACGACGAGAGCGTGACGGTGAGGTGAGAGGCTCAGGATGCAGGAGATCGAGACGACCTGGTCGTGGAGAAGGATTGGGAGGAGGAGAGGGTAGAGGAGGAGGCGCCTTTCTGACGGGCAAAGAAAAGCCCGCCGAGGCGGGCTTGAACGGTCATTTTCCGTTACCGGCTGAAGTCTTTAGCTAGAGATACCAAGTCAAGCACAGCATATCGGTCGCTTGCTTTTACAGGGTAGGTAGAATAAACGTAATCAATGAAAGCATTGAAATACATTAATTTTGTCTTCTCAATTACAGCGTCTAATATCTCTACGTCTCTGTCGGAAAGATCAATCTCTCGATCATCACCGCAAAATTCTACTAAATGCTTAGACGAGCCATAATGGTTTTCTTGAGAAATGATATTGAAGGACCTGCTTCCTTTGGCGGAGTCCACAACATCATCTACGTATGGGCCGTAGTGATTGAATACCCAACTAATGTCTGTGAGCTGCTCTCCGTCTAGCAAGGCTGAAAACCAATCTGCCAAATAAACTAGCTTTGTAAGTCTGGCTTTGGAGAGCTCATTCTTGTATGGGTAGTTGCTGCAGAGGTAAGCCACTATGTTTTGAAGTCTGTTCATTTGGCGCCTCCTTTCTTGAAATCCTTAAGGAAATCTTTCTCTACAGAGTCAGGTGCAGACTTAATGTGCGCCTCTCTATTCAGTTCCAGACCATCGCGTAAGAATTTTGAGTGCATTCCTTGATATTCGGAACAGTAAGCGACAATCTCTGATTCGATGCATTTGTCTGGAGCATTTAGAAAATCCTCGCTGGTGCTTTCGAAGACGATAACCCCAGTATGAGAGTCTGCGTCAGATATGGCTATCGCCACGTACCTGCAGCTCTTCATGGCGAAGCCTAGGGTTTGCGAGTCCTTGAAGCCATAAGTTTTCCCCATATATACCAGATATTCTGCCCTGTTTTGGAATGCTGGGCAATGGCTTTCTACATGTTTCTGATGCTGCCACGCCTGACCTATTACCCCTTGGTTGAGGGCAAATTTTTGTCTGTGGGACTTCGCGAATACTGGATTTTTTGAATGTCTAGCTAGAAGATAGAAGTCGCTGTCGTGCTCGTAGTATATTGATATGCGCTCATTAGTTGTTAATCCTAAACTCTTGTAAGCCGCCTTTAGGTGAGTTGTTACAAGTTCTGTGTGAAGGAGCCTAAGTGATGACTTAAGTGACTCTATGGTTTCTTGGTAGCCGTTGATTTCGCTGTTTAAGCTTGGAATAGAGTTGTTCTGTGTTTTTAGGGTGTCGATAGTTGATCTAAGTGCGTTGGAGTCGAGGTAGTTACCGATTCCGCCAACTACAGAAAGCAATGTTCCTGCTATCATCCACACTACCGGGTATCGAAAAATGACTGACGCATGCTCTCCGAATGTCGTAGCCGTACTCCATTCTTGACTAATCTGGAATCCGCTTGCGTATGCACTGCCAAAGCCCAGTAGCACCGTGCCGACTACAGTCATGACAATATACAGGCTGCTATTCAGCTTGGTGCCGAGATCTCCAAGAGGGTTGCTTTCTCCTGAAAATCCAAAGTTTTTAAAAAAACCCTTTCTCATAACTTCATGATTCTATAATCTAATTTGATTAAAAAGCTTTTGGCGGCTGCAGGTAGTTACGAATCTGAATGCTCAATGCTCTCGCCAGTCTGCATCACCTCGCAGCGGCCTAAATCTGCTGGCTGGGCTCGCTTAGGGGCCCCTAGACCAAGTGCGCATTCCACACCAGCAGCACCCGAGCCTGGATGTACGTCATGTCCCGCCGGATCAGCCGATCCTTGTGCCGCGGGTTGTCCGAAATCATCTCGTAGTGCTCCTCATCAGCCACCTGCAGCCGCTTGATGTAGAGCAGGTCATCCCATACAAACAGGTACACCCCATCGCCCACGAAGTCGCGGACGTTGATATTCACGATCAGCGGGTCGCGGTGCTTGATGGTGGGCTCCATCGACTGACCCCAGCCGGTGACCACCTTCAGGTGGTAGTGCTCCTCGAACTCGACGCCGATTTCCCGCAGGTGACTGGGGCTGACGCGAATGTCCTTGAGCATTTCCGGGTAGTCGTGCGGCAGCTGGCCGCCACCCATTGCAGCGCGGATATCATAGTGAGCGATCCGGACCTCGTCCCCGACCAGGCCAGGCCGGGTGAAATCTACGGTAATCACATTTCCTTCATCGGTCGCTTCGGCGGCTGCAATCAACTGCGCGCGCGCCGAATCCGACAAGTTCTTGCCTTGCTTGGCGAGCATGGCGCGAACCATGTCGGCAGCTGAGGTTGGCGCCGGCTCTGCGACAGGTTCCGAAGTGACGTCCTGGATGCTCTCGTAGGAGAAACCTGGGCGAAGCCCCCAGTGCTCAGGGCCCACCACATCAGAAAAGTAAGCGATCACGTCCATCAGCTTGGACTTGTCGATCCGGCCGTTTTTCACCCAGCCCTGTACCGACGGAGGCTTCACCTGGAAGTCGTCTGCGAGCTGTTTCTTGGATACGCCTTTGGCGATCCGCGCAGCATCAATGGCTGCACCTAATTCTGGTCCGGTAAGCATTGCCTAATTAGGCCTATCGCCAGCGCGATTAGGCAATGGCTTGTGTGAAATAAGGTATTGCCTTATATTCATCGGTAAATCTCCAGGAGAGAACTCATGAAATCAGCAGAAGCAGCCAAAGAAGCATCCCGCGTGCTGGGCAGCCAGGCGGAATTGGCGCGCCGGCTGAATGTTGCGGCACCCACCGTCAACCAATGGTGTTCAGGAGAGCGCACGGTCCCAGCCAAGCGCGCATTACAGATTGAGGCGCTTACGAATGGCGCCGTGAATCGTGCCGACCTGTGTCCTTCGTTCCCGTGGAGCCAGATCGACAGCAGTCCGACGCACGCGCTTTCAGCCGCCTAACCCACTCACCACCTGCAAGGAGCAGTGCCCCGTATGTACGCCAATCCCAAGCACCTGCATGACCGCGAGATCAAGGTCCGGGTCGACGAGGACACCTTCAACCTGATCCAGGCATTGGCCGCGTATCACCGCACTCAGCGTGCCGTGCTGTGCCGCGAATTGCTGGAAGCGCAGTTGGCTGCGCTGGCTTCGGAGAATACCGGCGATCAAACCGCAGCCTGAAGGCCGCGAGGAGGCCCTATGCCGACCGAACAATTCGGTCTGGACCCGGGCTCGATGGAGTTGCTTGAGCGAGAGGCGCGAAAGCGGGGGATCACCCCGGAAGCGCTAGCAGCCGAGCTGATTGATCGAGAGCTGGCCAGCCGAACGAAACCTCGAAACGCGAGGGGAACGGTACTTCCGTTCCAGCGCAAGGCCTGAACAGGCCCTGATAAGCCCGAATTGCGGGCACAAAAAAGCCGGGATAGCGGCCCGGCTCTCTGCAATACAAAACTCTGTAGGGGAATTATGCATATGCAGACCCAAAGTGTACAGGCCCTATCAAGGGCGGCGCCACAAAATGCGAACCACGATTTCGTGGCGCGCACGATGTCGTCGCGCGAAATCGCTGAACTGGTGGAGGCTCGCCACAACGATGTGGTAGCCACCATTGAGCGCCTTTTCGCCAAAAACCTTTTGCGATCAAGTCGTAAAAGCCGCCGGGAGGCTACTGGCGGGCGCCCAATCGAGGTCTACGACCTGACCGAGCGCGATACTCACCTGGTCGTGGCCGGCTACAGCGATGAGCATCGCGCCAAGGTCATCGACCGATGGCAGGAACTGGAAGCCAAACCCGCGCCGCCGGCGCCCGCCGACCTGAGCAAGCTGGAAATCCTCCAGATGGCCTTGGAGTCGGAGAAGGCCCGCGTCCTGCTCACCTTCCAGGTTGAGGCCCAGGCCAAGAAGATCGACCGTCTGGAGAACCTGTTCAAAGAAGGCATGAGCCATGTCCAGTTCTGCAAGGGCCTGAATGGGGTCAACGTGATGCAGGTGGGTCACTTCCTTGAAGGCCGCAACTGGCTCTACAACGAGAGCAAGTCCGGCACCCGCTACCGCGTGGCCGCATACGCCCGCGACAAGTACATGACCGAGCACCAGCAGACGGTCAGCCCGCACGGCAAAGAGGCCTTTGTCGCCTTTACGCCTGTGCTGCTGCGCAAGGGTGCCGTGCGCCTCTACGAGCTGTACCTGGCCGGCGAGCTGCCCATGAAGAAGAACTGGGACGGCCTGCATACCCACGACAAGGCCGTGCGGGGTGCAGCATGAGCCTTCACGACATGCCAGACGGCATGAAATCCGAGTTCCTGGCCGCCTTCCGCGCTGAATTCGGCTTCGGCGAGATGACGGCCACGGCCAATGATGACGCTGCCGCAATGCTCAAGGCTGCCGCGTGGGCCTGGCAGGCCTCCAGCGAGGCTGCGCAGGCCTCGGCAATCAGCCCGGAAGTCGCGGCGCTAATGAAGCGTATCGACGACGAGGAGCGGTGCCAGGCACTGCGGGCTGAAGCATTCGTCCGCGAATCGGGGCGTGCCTCGATCTCCGCCCTTCAGCGGCATTTCAAGATCGCTTATGGGTCTGCTTGCCGGCTTATGGATCGGCTGGTTGCTGACGGAGTTGTGAGCGCAATTGACTCAGAGGGTCGTCGCCAGGTTCTGCCAAAGGTGTCGCCATGAGCATGGAACTGATGGTCAAGGCCATGAAGACCAAGGTCGGCAATCCGCTGCGCAAGCTCGTGCTCATCAAGCTGGCCGACAATGCCAGTGATCAGGGCGAATGCTGGCCGTCGTACCAGCACATCGCCGATCAGTGCGAGATCAGCAAGCGCTCTGTGATGAACCACATCAACACCCTGTGCGGTGCCGGCCTGTTGCGCAAAGAGATCCGCAAGGGTGGCCCTAAGGGTAACTCCTCGAACGTCTACTACCTCAACTTGAGTGGTGCAGTAGATTCACTAGGGGTAGTGCAGCAGATTCACCAGGGTAGTGCAGCAGGTTCACCCCCTAGTGCAGCAGATTCACTAGGGGGTAGTGCAGGAGCTGCACCCAGAACCAGTCACTCTTTTGAATCAGTAAATGAACCAGTCACTGAACCAGTTGCGACCCAGGCTGAAGCCGTGGTCGCGGAGGGTATCGTGGTTCCGTTTACGGCTCAGCAGCCGCGCTGCGAGATCCCGGCAGATATGCCAGGTCCTAAGGACCAGTCTTGCAAAACGTTCAAGGCCTGGGCGAACTACGCCATGGCGTACCGCAAGCGCTACCACGCATGGCCGGTGTGGAACGCCAAGGCAGGCGGGCAGGTTGGCCAACTGATCAGCCGTCTCGGCATTGACGTTGCCCACCATGTGGCCGCGTACTTCCTGACTGTCAACGACGCGCGCTTGATCAACGGCTGCCACAACCTGGGCGACCTGCTGGCCAAGGCCGAGGCCTACCACACCCAGTGGGTGACCAACCGCCAGATGAACGCCACGACTGCCCGGCAGCTGGAGCAGACCCAGGCCAACATGAACGCGGCGCAGGAAGCGGCGGACGCAATCCGGAACCGTCAGGGGGGTAAGCGCAATGCTTTCCTCTGACGAACAAGCCGAACTGGCCATTGCCATCTGCGCCACTGCCGAGGCGATGGGTCAGGCAATCAGTGCTGGAGGGGCTGAGCTCATCGCTGAGGACCTTTCGGCCTATGAGCCTGGCGTCATCATCGGCGCACTGCGTGCGTGCCGTAGAGAGCCTGCGGGGCGCCTTTCGCTTGGCATGGTACTCAAGCACATCCACGCGGCTGACTCACGCCCCGGAAAGGATGAGGCGTGGTCGATCGCCCTGGCGGCCAGTGACGAGCATGAAACGGTCGTGCTCACCACTGAAATCCGCCAGGCCATGATCGCCTCCGAGCCAATCCTTGAGGCCGGCGACAAGATCGGCGCCCGGATGGCCTTCATGAGCGCCTACGAGCGCCTGGTCAGCTTCGCACGTGCCGAGGATCAGCCGGCCAAGTGGGAGGTGTCGCTGGGCTACGACGCTGGGCGCCGGGTGGTGGCCATCGAGTCTGCTGTCCGCGCCCAGCTCATACCCCACGAGACAGGAGCCAAGTACCTGGCCGACCTGCGCATCGCCCCGATCACCGATGACGGCCAGGCCATTGCCGGTCTGCTGACTGGAGAAGTGCGCCCGCAGGCCAGCGCCAAGACCCGGGAAAAGCTGGCTGAGGTGCGCTGCATCCTCAAGGCAGCCAAGGCCAAGAAAGACCGCGAGCGCGCCAAGGAAGACCAGCGCCGCCGCATCGAAACCTATCTGCGCAAGCGGCAGACACGCGTCGCCATTGCTCAATTGAACATCAAGCGCGCCGGGCAGCCGGCCGGGGAGGGCGTATGAGCCTGACAGATCGCGAACTGCTGGAGCTGGCCGCCAAGGCTGCTGGCATCGGCCCGGTGCTCTGCTACGAGTCTGCACGCAACTGCCTTCGCATCGGTGGCCGCGACTCCTACCGCCTGTGGCGCCCGCTTCAGGACGATGGTGATGCGTTCAAGCTTCTGATCGATCTCAACCTGGAGGTCGAGCGAAACGATCAAGGAGAACGCTTCTACGTCGGCCGCTTTGGTGATGCCAAGTGGATGGAAGACGCAGACGATCACTGGTTCGAGGGCGCTGACGAGCGCGAATCGCGGAGCAAAGCATTCCGAACCGCGATCGTTCGCGCTGCCAGCGAGATAGGCGAAGCGATGCAGGAGGGCAAGTGATGCAGATCGCAATCGAGATTTACCGCACTGCCTGCCGCCGCTTCGAAGCGCAGATCGAGGAATGCGTGGAGCGCGTGCTGGGTTGCTCGCTGGCGAATGGCCTGGAGCGCGAGCGCGTGCGCACGCATGCCGGGCAGGTGTTCGTCGATGGCCGGCAGGTCTGCTACGTCGAGCCGCCACGCCTGAGCGGCACGAATGTGGTGTGGGTATTCCAGGATTTGACCGCGCAGGAGAAGCACTGATGGACACCAACAAGATGCGCGACATCAGCCGCGAGCAGTTCGAGGCCAAATTCCCAGTGCCTGCCGGTGTGGCTTGGAAGGAAAGCATTGGGATGTACGAGGTCGTTGATGTTTGGAGCTTGAAAAACATCTACACCATCGGCGAACAAAACGCCCGCTGGGAAGGCTGGCAGTCCTCGCGAGAGGCCGTGGTGGTGGAATTGCCGTCAGCAATCGAATCGCCACCTTACGCCTGCTTCCAGAGTGGCTGGAACGATATGCGTGGAGAAGCAGTGGATGCTATCGAGGCCCAGGGCCTGAAGGTAGCGCCATGACTATCGACAAAGCAAAGCTCCGGGCGGCAGCCATCGATTGGGGGCACCACGCGATGGAGATCACTGGCGATGACATGCAGGCCCTGCTCGATGAGATCGACCAGCTCAGGTCGGAGAATGAAGCGTTGCGTGAGGACGCAGATCGTTATCGCTGGCTGCGGAGGGTTGGAGGCAGGAAGTACGGAAATGTCCTCCCTGGCGTGCCTGGCACAAATCACATTTACGACATCGGTGTCGATGCGGAAATGGCCAAGGAGAGCGCACATGGCTGAAAAAATCAGCGTCAACAGTCAGGCCAAGCTGTCCGAGGCTATCACCATGCTCACCCTCCTGTTCCGCGACAAGAAGTTCGTCGTGGTCAGCATGCGCCCGGGCAAGGACCGAACCCTGGATCAGAACGCCCTGTGGTTCGCCATGTACGAACGCATCGCCAAGAGCACCGAGATGGGCGACATCGAGGACGTGCGCCGCTACTGCAAGCTGCACCTGGGCGTGCCGATCATGCGCGCCGGCTGCGCCGAGTTCCGCACCGGCTGGGCTGAGTCATTCATCCACCTGGATTACGACGTGAAGCTGCGCTTGATGGGCCCATGCGCGATGTTCGGGCCGGATGGCTTCCCGGTCACCCGGCTGTTCGACCGGGCCCAGGGCTGCCAGTACACCGACCGGATCGTCGAGGAGTTCACGCCGCGGGGCGTGCACTTCGCTGACCTGCTGGGGGAGGAGGCGGCATGAGCCGGGATAAATTCACCATGCGCTACATCGCTTGGCAAGCGGCCACTGGCTTGATCGATCCCGACCTGTATGTCGAGGCATGGCAAGCCGCAAAGCAACTTGGATATGTGCTTTTGGCTGTTCTCGTTCGAGCGCTGATGCTGATCACGTTCCCGGTCTCGGTTCCGTTTCTGTGGGTGTTCTTCCGAGTGATGGAGCCGCTCAACCAGAAGCGCCGTAAGAGACGCCAAGAAAAGCTGATGGCCGAATTCCGTCGTCGCCAGGAGGAGGAATGATGCTCGCAAAGGAGATCAAGCCGAAGAAGTGCAAGGCACCAGGTTGCGGCAAGCCCTTCAAGCCAGCCATGACCACGCAGAAGGTGTGCAGCATTGCCTGCGCCAAGGCCATGGCCAAAGATCCGAAGCTGCAGAAGGTTGCGGCCAAGGCCATCACCAAGCAGGCCCGCCAGGACCTCCAGGAGCGCCGGGAGAAGCTGAAGACCCGCCGCGAGCACATGGCCGAGGCGCAGACAGCGTTCAATGCGTACATCCGCGAGCGCGACGCCGGCCTGCCGTGCATCAGCTGCGACTCGCTGCCGAGCGACCACGACCTCATCACCGGCAGCCGCTGGGACGCCGGGCATTACCGGTCGGTGGGCGCTTGCCCAGAGCTGCGGTTCGAACCGCTCAACGTCCACCGCCAGTGCGTTAAGTGCAATAGGAACCTGTCGGGGAACGCGGTCGAGTACCGGATCCGTCTGGTGAAGCGCATTGGCGCCGAAGCCGTGGAGTTCCTCGAAGGGCCTCATAAGCCCCAGCGCCTGACCATCGAAGACCTGCAGGCCATCAAGGCCCTGTACAGACAGAAGCTCAAAGACCTGAGGAGGGCGGCGGCATGACACCAGCATGGGGATTTCTGATTTTGGCCGCCCTCATGGTGGTGGGTGGTGTGGCGTTGTCCTGGGCTGGGGCGGTGCGCCGCAAGCGGTACCACGAAGAATTCATTTTGAGCAAGGCCAAGCGGGCAGGGGGTAAGCAATGATCTATCGAGACGTGATTTCCGCAGTAATTCGAGCGTTGGCGTCTGAGACGATCAACAGCGCTGGTGGCTGTGACTACACCCCCAAGGTGCAGGCCAGCAAGCTCAAAGGCGAGATCGTCGGCAAGGATGCGGCATTCCTCACCGACTGCTGGGTATTCGGAAGGCTGCATTCCTGTCTCCAGCCTAAGCACTGGCTGGCTCTGAATGCGCGCTACTCGACGCACATGGCTTCCAAGGTTGGGGCTATAGGCCGGATCGTGGCGCATGTGACCTCGCCGGCGCCGAGGCTGTTCCTTACCAAGGCGGTGACCGCCTGGGCCTACCCGCAGCTAGGGGGGGCTGAGCGACCCGTTTCGCACAAGGTAACGCTCGAGGTTGACGACGATGCGCCCGCTTGGCGAAAGGCCGCTGTTGCTAAAGCCCAGCAATCCATCAACGCAAAGCTGAAGCAGCGCCAGGAAGCGCCGTGCGAAGGGGTGATCATCCTGCCCGCGCACAACTACGACATGAACACCTGGGATCTTGATGGAAACCCAGAGCGCACCCGCCGAGACTGGCGCCGCAAAATCTTCAAGGGGCTGGACAAGATGGTGGATGAAGCGCTGGTGGAGGCTGGCGAGATCCTGAGCAGTGAGGGTGTTTTATTCGATGACCAGGACGCCGCATAGACCGCTTGACATGACATGCCGCTTCGCCGAATATTCACCCATCCTGTCATTCCTGCGCTAGTTGAGGAGTGACACACAAACCCGGCCACCGCGCCGGGTTTTTTATTGCCCGAATAGGCCCTCAAGAGGCCCTGAATTCCCAAGGACAACCAATGGCCGAACCAGCAAGCACGACTGCCGGCGTCCTGCTGGTGAAGTACGGCGTGATTATTGGTGGCTTCGCAGGGGCGATCCTTTCCCTGACGTTCCTGCGAGGACTCACCCGGGGGCAGGCTGTAGCCGCCTTCTTCACCGGCTTCGCATCTGCAATCTTCTGCACCCCGCTCGCCATCAGCTACTTCAACCTCGGTACGAGTGGAGAAACCCAATACGGCGTGGCCTTTCTGATAGGCCTTCTGGCAATGAACATCATCCCGGTGCTGAAGTCGCTCGTGGGGTCGTTCGGAGCCAAAGGAGCTACCTGATGAGCTCGACCCTGATTTCAGTCCTGATAGGCGCCAATGCCTTCCTGAGCGTGCTGGTGGTGATCGCAGCATGCGACTACCTGCGCCGGATTCGGCCAATGGACCACCCGCTACTGGCCGTGGCTTTCTACTTGGTGGCCATCGGCGCGTTTGGCTCCTTCGTCCTGGCCATGAACGGTCACGTGCCCACCCTGTACGGCGTGATCCTCAAGCTGGGGATCGTCCTATATGCGGTCGCCCGGCGCGGGCATGTGTTCCAGCCGGGGTAGCGCGCCACAAAATCGAGGTGCGCCGTTTCGTGGCGCGCATACTCTTTTTGCTGCACCATTCAGTTCCTGAATAGCCACCACAAGGAGTGAGGCACGTGAAAAGTTTGTTTAAGGCGATCTGCATGGGATCAGTGCTAGTGGTCGGTACGGCCCATGCTGATGTTGGCCGGGAGGAATCACTGGATGCCGCAGTGCGCCAGTTCGCGGCAGGTGTGGAGGCCGTATGGCAGCAGTGCCTCAGGAGACCAGACGTGCACACTACGAAAGATAGCGATATGTGTCTGTCTGCGATGGTGCGCTCGAGTAACGAAGCGGTCGAACAGAAGTATCAGGAAAAGATGGTGACAGCTCAGGATATGGCTAAGCATCCTGACGCATTTGCGACCTATGAGACGGTTCCTTCCTTGCTCCAAGATTCTCAGGCGTTGTGGGAGCAATATGTCAAAGCTGATTGCAGCGGAATAGGCGCCGAGAGTGCAGCTGGCACCGCGCGCGCTTCGTATGCCCTATTATGCAAATACAAGCACGCGCTTCATCGCCTGCGCGCACTGGATGAATGGTTATAGAACCCTTGATCTTCCGCCCTTCAATCTTCGGTTGTTAGTGGCGTTCTTCTTGGAGAAGTCATGAGCAACATCATTCGTATTCGCCATGAACTGCCAGTGAGCACGGAAATCGTGCTTGCGGTGGCAGAGTTCGATGCCACCTTGGTGAAAGCGATTGATGCCGCCAAAGAAGCGGGGCTGCCACAGGGTTTGCTGGTTGGACTGCTACATGGCCATGCCCACGCCGAGACGCACAAGATGGTGGTCGAATGAAGGTGGTCGAGTTCCAGCGCGAAAATTGGCGCGATGCATCCAAGACTCTGCGCAAGATCGCGGATCAGCTGGATAGCGGCGAGCTTCCGGTTTGCAGCATCGGTGTGATGGCCATGCGCGACCCATCCGGCCAGGTGAATCTCTTCGCCTTCGGACCGGTTGCCGACGACTTGCAGTCCTTGGCCATGTTCAGGCTTGCGGAGCAGAAACTGATTGATGTACTGCTGGATATCGGGGAAGGGTAGGTGTGCCGCGGGCGAGTGCGGCACTGATGTATCACTTCAATTTCAAGGCGTCTTGAATCTGGTCTGCGTATGCCGAAAGGCTTCCGAATTCGACGCTTAGCTTTGTGGCATCTGCGCCGGAAGCCTTAGCGCAGATAACCTCAAGCGCGGCTGCAACGGCTAGTGCCCGCTTTTGTTCGTCTGGTAGTGCGCTATAGCGATGTCCACCAAGTTCAGTAAGTTTATCAATTGCAATTGCCACAGCTCGTTCCTTCTATTGGTTGATCCTTACCAATACCGGCAAAGCGCCACCATTTCAAGTATCAGGATCTATCCATGACCACCAAGCAACCCGACTGGGAGGCGATCGAACGAGCCTACCGGGCCGGGGCGCTTTCCATCCGTACCATCGCTGACCGCAACGGGGTGAGCGACACCGCCATCCGGAAAAAGGCCAAGGCCCTGGGCTGGGAGCGGGACCTGTCCGAGCAGGTGCGCAAGGAGGTTCGCAACAAGCTGGTTCGCGGCGAGGTTCGCGAAGACCAATGCGCGAACCCTGAGCGTGACGCCGAGATCATCGAGGAGGCGGCAGAAGAGGGCGCGACGGTTGTTCGCAGCCACCGCCGCGACATTCGTAAAGCCGCGAACCTTGCGAACCTGCTGATGGATGATCTGCTGACCACCATCAAGCATCGCGAAGAGATCGAAGACGAGATCGAGCGTGATACTGCTGATGATCAGAGCGGTTTCCGCCGTAGTGCGATGCTGGGGGCAGTGAGCCTGCCCAGCAATGCCAAAACCCTTTTCCAGCTGTCCTCGGCCATGAAGAATCTGCAGGTGCTCGAACGCACCGCATTCGGCCTGGACGACAAGGAGCAGTCGAAAGACGCCGACGAACTGTCGCAGCTGATGGATGAATTATCGAAGGATGCCTGACCATGAAGCCCGAGCACATGAAACTGCTCCGGGATCGGTTCTGGCGGCTGAACAACCTGTACTTCATCACGGACAAGCAGGGTAAGAAGGTCCGCTTCCGCATGACGCAGGAGCAGGTCGATTACTTCCAGGGGATGCACACCCGCAACATCATCCTCAAGGCCCGGCAGCTGGGCTTCACCACGCTGGTGTGTATCGTCCAGCTGGATGCCGCGTTGTTCGAGGCCGCCAAGTGCGCCCTAATCGCCCATACCCTGAACGATGCCAAGCGCCTATTTCGCGAGAAGATCAAGTATGCGTACGACCACCTTCCCAAGGAGATACGCGCCGCTAACCCTGCTCGCAACGATGCTGCTGGTGAGCTTGTGTTCAGCAAAGGCGGATCGCTCTACGTGTCCACATCCTTTCGGGGCGGGACTCTACGGTATCTGCACGTATCCGAGTTCGGGAAGATCTGCGCCAAGTTTCCGCACAAGGCGCGGGAGATCGTCACCGGTGCATTCGAGGCCGTGGCCGCTGAGTGCTTCGTCACCATCGAGTCGACGGCAGAAGGCCGGGCCGGGTACTTCTTCGACTACAGCCAGTCTGCCGAGAAGCAGCAACTGTCCGGCGTGCCCCTTGGCCTACTCGACTGGAAGTTCTTCTTCTTCAGCTGGTGGCGGAACCCGCTCTACTGGCTGGACCCGACCGATGTCGTCATCCCTGACCGGCTGACCAAGTACTTCGACGACCTGACCGCAAAGCACGGGATCGTCACCAATCCAGGCCAGCGCGCCTGGTACAGCGCCAAGGAAAAGACCCTCGGCGACGACATGAAGCGTGAGTACCCGTCGATACCTGCCGAGGCATTCCAGCAGACGATCGAGGGCGCCTACTACGCCAAGCAGTTCACCAAGCTCTACGCCGCCCAGCGCATCGGCAAGCTTCCAGACAACAGCCACCTACCGGTGCACACGTTCTGGGACATTGGCGTGGGCGACTCAACGGCCATATGGTTCGTCCGGATCGTCGGCGAGGAGTACCACGTTGTCGATTTCTACCAGAACAGCGGCGAGGGCCTGCGGCACTACATGAAGGTGCTCAAGGATCGCGGCTACGAGTACGGCGAGCACTGGGGCCCCCACGACATCGACAACCGCGAATTTGGTAGCGACGGCAAGACCAGGCGCGAACTCGCACGAGAGGGCTACGAGATCGACGGCCAGCGCTATTCGCTGACCTTCCAGGTGGTACCGAAGCTCGGCGTGGATGAAGGTATCGAGCAGACCCGGGAAATCCTAGCGAACTGCGCTTTCGACGAAGCCAAGTGTGAGGAAGGCATCACCGCCCTGGAGAGCTATCGCAAGGAATGGGACGACAAGCGAGGCTGCTGGAAAGACAAGCCGCTCCATGACTGGTCGTCCCACCCGGCCGACGCCTTCCGCTATTTCGCCGTGGCCAAGACCAAGCGATCCGTGGTCAAGCACGTACCAATCACGTTCACTTTCTGAGGCCACCCATGCCGAACTTCATTCCCCGGGCAGAGTACTCGGAGGCCTTGCCCGGCTGGCAGCTGGTCAAGCGCTGCGTGGCCGGCGCCCGAGAGGTGCGCAAGCACGATGAATACCTGCCGATGCCGGACCCAGAGAACAAGTCTGCGGAGAATCTGGCGCGGTACAAGCAGTACAAGAAGCGGGCGATGTTCCTGAACATCACCGGGCGCACCCGTACCGGCCTACTGGGCGCAGTGTTCCGCAAGACAGCCGAGTTGCAACTGCCCGCCGGCGTGGAGTACCTGAAAGAGAACGCCAGCGGCGACGGTACGAGCCTGGAGCAGCTTTCCAAGCGTTCCGTTGGCGAGTGCCTGGACACAGGGCGGGGCGGCTTTCTGGTGGACTTCCCGTCAGTTGAAGGCGTGTCCTCCATGGCCGACATGCAGGGGCGTCGGGCGCTGATCCATCACTACGGCGCGACCTCGATCATCGACTGGGAAGAGCAGGTCATTGATGGCGTGCTGCGCCTGGTCTACGTCTGCCTGCTTGAATGCGTGTCCGAGTTCAGCCAGGAAAACCTCGATCGCACCAAGGACACCCAGTACCGGGTTCTGCTGCTGATTGACGGCAAGTACGTCCAGCGCGTGTACGGGAAGGATGGCAAGACCTATACCGAAACTCAGCCGCTCGACAAGAACGGCCAGCCATTCGACCACATCCTGTTCAGCTTCTACGGGGCCGAGGACAACGACGCGAGCGTCGACAAGTCGCCACTGGAAGACCTGGCCGATGTGAACATCCTGCACTACGGCAACAGTGCCACTGTGGAGGAAAGCGGTTTCATCAGCAGCCAGCCGACGCTGTTCATCACCACGGATATCAGCGCCGACGAGTTCGCCAAGGTGAACCCGAACGGCATGCACATCGGATCGACCCGGGGCTACAACCTCGGCAAGTCCGGTGATGCGAAGCTTGTCCAGGCCAGCGAGAGCCAGCTGTCTCGCACGCTGATGAAGGACAAGGAAGAGCAGATGCTGATGATCGGCGCCCGTATCGTTCAGAAGGCGGGCGGCGCTGAGACGGCAGAGGCCGTGCGCATCCGCTACAGTTCGGACAACAGCGTTTTGGGCACCATCGCCGGCAACGTATCCGAGGCCCTGAAACGGGCCATCCTCGACGCCGAACGATTCATGATGGGCGAGCCGGACGAGGAAGGGACTGTGTTCTGGCTCAACCAATCGTTCTTCGACGAGACGATGACCGCCCAGGACATCCTCGCGCAGGTCCAGCTGTGGCAGCAGGGCCTGATTGCGAAGTCCGACCTGCGCACCAACCTGCGCCAGGGCGGCGTGCTTGAGGCTGACCGCACCGATGAGCTGATCGACGATGAGCTTGCCGAGCAGGCGCCTGTGACCGGCAACGACACCGGAGATGGTGGCGATGAGCAGTGACGGCTATCTGTCCGATACAGCGACTCGTCACCAGGTGCACGTGCAGCGATACGCCGGAGGTAGCCTCAAGCGCCTGGCCAAGTTCATCACCAAGGCCATCAGCACCGCCAAATCTCGCGTATCAGAAGGTTTGAGCCGATACGGCACTCAACGTTACGAGAAGCAGATCCAAGAGCTACAGGGCGAGCTGGCGGGCGTTTACGGTGAGATGAAGCAGCAGGCGGTGCTCGACCTGACCGAATTCGGTGGCTATGAGGCTGAGTTCAACATGACTCTGCTGGGTAAGGTCGTGAAGACGGTCGTCCAGCTGAACAGGCCGAGCATCGAGCAGATCGCCGCAGCAGCGCTTGCTGACCCTCTCGACCTGGAGGTCGGCAAGGGCCGCCAGCGCATCAGCATCAACGGCGCGCTCGACCAGTACGGCACCAAGAAGAGCGCTGAGATCATCAGCGAGATTCGGATGGGGTCTGCGCTGGGTGAGACGTCCGGCCAGATCAGTCGTCGGCTGACGTCACTTGGCGTCCAGCAGCGCGGTCAGGCACAGGCCCTGGTCAACACCATGACCAACCACATCGCCACCACAGCGCGCGTGGAAGTGCTCAAGGATAACGACGACATCCTCAAGGGGATGCGCCGGATCGCCACCCTGGACAGCCGCACCACGCTGTTCTGCATGAGCATCGACCAGACGATCATCCCGCTGGATGGGCCTAAGCCTCCGTATCACTGGCGGTGCCGGACCACGGTCATCCCGGTGCTGAAAGACGAGTTCGCCCGGGAAATCCCTGGCTCAACCAGGCCTTCTGTCGGCCCTGATGGTGCCGAGCAGGTTAACAGCAAGACCAGTTACGCCGAATGGCTTGCACGGCAGCCTGCAGCGTTCCAAAAGGACGTGCTCGGGCCTGCGCGTTACGAACTGTTCAGCAAGGGCGAGTTGTCCATCGACCGGTTCGTCGACGACGACGGCAAGACCCTGACCCTCAAGCAGCTGCGCGAGCGTGAGCCGATGGCTTTCGAGCGGGCCGGCCTGAACTGATCCGCGCCACAAAACACAGCGCCTCTATTTCGTGGCGCGCAATTTCCAAGCCCTGGCTGAGCCGGGGCTTTTTTGTACCCGCAGGCAGGGCCTGCTCAACGTCTCTGGGAGACAGCAATGACCTTGAAATTCCAACTGGACAGCCTTGAAGGCGTCGATGAATCGGTAGCAGCCCTGTACGTCGAGAAGGACGGCAAGTTCGTCCTGGGCATCGAGGGCCTGCCGCAACAGGAAGACGTTTCCGGCCTGAAGTCGAAGGTCCAGGAACTGCTCGACGAGAAGAAAGCGGCCGACAAGGCCCGCAAGGACGCCGAAGAGCAGGCGCGCCTGGAGCGCGAAGAAGCCCTGCGCAAGTCTGGCAACGTCGAAGAGCTCGAAAAGTCCTGGTCCGAGAAGTACAACCGCCGCGAAGCTGAGCTGAGTTCGGCGCTGGAAAACGAGCGTAACACCCTGCAAAGCCAGATCCGGGATCTGACTGTAGGGCGTACTGCCACCGAGATCGCGACCGCGCTGGCTGTACCAGGCAGCGCCAAGGCATTGCTTCCCCATATCGAACGCCGGCTGAGCGTAGAGCAGCGCGACGGTAAACCAACCGTCGTCGTGCTGGACGCCGCAGGCAAGCTCTCAGCGGCAACGCTGGACGAGCTGAAAGCAGAATTCACCAACGATCCGGCCTTCGGTCCGCTGATCGCTGGGAGCAAGGCATCTGGCGGCGGGGCCGGAGGTGCTGGAAAGGGCGGCGGGGCCGCAAAAGGAAACATCGGCGGCACCAAAGAGGAACGCACGGCGGCGATCGCTGGCCGGTTCCCAGACCTCCCACTGAAATAAGGAAAAACACCCATGTCCCTGACCCAAATGCAGGTCTTCAACGAGTACATCATGCCAGCGACTATCGAGACGCTGGATCAGATGCTCGTGGCGTTCAACGCCGCCAGCCGCGGCGCCATCGTGCTGTCCCCGGACGGATTCACCGGCGACTTCCTCCAAGAGTCGTTCTTCCAGACCCTGGCCGCTGCCCAGCGCCGCGTTGATCGCTACGCCGCCAACGGCACCGCGCCGATCACCGACCTGACCGAGCTCAAAAACTCCTCGGTGAAAGTAGCTGGCGGCTTCGGCCCAGTTCGCTACGAGCCGTCGCAGATGACCTGGCTGGAGCGCCCGACCGCCCAAGGCATCGAGGTCGCCTCCCGCGCGTTCGCTGAGATCCTGCTGAAGGACCAGTTGAACACCGCCATCGCCGCCCTGGTCGCCGCGATCACTGCCCAGGCCGCTGCAGTCAACGACGTGTCGGCCACTGCGGGTATCACTCAGGTCGGACTCAACAACGCCCACGCCAAGTTCGGGGATGCCAGCCAGAACCTGGTCACCCAGGTGATGCAAGGCACCACCTACCACAAGCTGATCGGCCAGGCCCTGACCAATGCCGAGCAGCTGTTCCAGGCCGGTAACGTCCGCGTTGTCGATATCCTTGGCAAGGTTTCGGTGGTCACCGATGCCCCGGCGCTGATGCAAACCGGCACGCCCAACAAGGAGATCATCCTCTCCCTGGTACAAGGCGCGGCACTGGTGCATGACGGCCGAGACATGATCAGCAACGTCCAGACCAACAACGGCAAGGAGCGGATCGAGACCACGCTGCAGGTTGACTACACCTTCGGCCTTGGTCTGCGCGGCTACACCTGGGATACAACTGCCGGCGGCAAGTCCCCGACCGATGCCGAGATCGCCACCGGCACCAACTGGGACAAGACCGCCACCAGCATCAAGCACACCGCCGGTGTGGCTCTGATCGGTGACGCCTCCAAGTAACCTGATGGCGGGCCGGGCTTCGGCCTGGCCCGTTGAGGACATGATCATGAGCAAAAACAATATCTGGTACCTGCCGGGCCCGTTCCACCAGTACCAGGAAGACATCAAAGCGCTGGCCAAGGAAAACGGCCTGGTCATCGTGGATGCCAACTCGTCCGAGAGCCGGCGTGGAGAGGCCAAGTTCGTGCCCGAGGTGACCATTCGCCCCGAACTGACCCAAGTAGCCGTTCTGGTTGAGCCCGGCGCGCTGAGCCAGGAAGCTGTCGATCGCCTGAAGGCTGAGCTCGCATCCATCGGGGTGATCGTTGAATCGTTCGCCGTTCAGAACCTGGATCGTCCGGTGGGCGAGTTAGGTGAAACCGCATCACGCCTGTTCGAAGTGCTTGAGGCGGTGAACGCCGGAATCTCCAGTCTGCAGCGCGAGCGCGACGGTGAAGTTGAAAGGGCAGATCGCCTGCAGAAGCAAGTGGATGACCTGCTGGCCCAAGCAGCCAAGCGTGAGCTAGAGACCGAAGAAGACCGCGAGGCCAAAGAGGTCGCTGAGCTCAAGGCCAAGCTGGACGCTGCTGGCGTCACCTATCGCGCCAACGCCTCGAAAGAGTCGCTACAGAAGCAGGTCGCCGAACTCGATCAGCAGTAATTCCGGGGCCTTGGCTCCACTCATTAAGCGGAGGCCTGATGGCTACCTACATCACCGTGGCCGACGTGGATGGCATCCTCGGGGCTGGCTGGGCAGCTGGCGACCTCAAGCAAGAGGCGGTGTTCGAGGCGAATGCCTACCTGACCGCGCTCAACCTGGTCGGCATCGACATGGACGACATTCCTAACGACGTGAAAGAGGCTGGCGCCCGGCTGGCCAAATGCGCGTCTCAAGGGAAGCTGTACCAGCAGCAGACCGAAGGATCGCTTGAGGCGAAGACCGTCAAGGCTGGGTCGGTATCGACCAGCAAGACCTTCGGCTCGATCGACAAGACCAGCACTATCGCCCAGCCAGCCTGTGTGCAGCTGGCACTTGCCCTGCTGACGCCATGGCGCAGCAACCCATTCGCCTTTGCTGTGAAAAGGGGGTAGCCATGGGTCTACGTGACGAAATCCAGGCAGACCTGGCAGAGGCCTTCGACGAAGACCTGGCCGACGCGGTATCGACGTTCACTGGCACCTACATGGGGCCTGGCGTCTGGGACCCGGTCAGCGAGACCACCACGGCCCAGCCCGTGACCTACACCGGGCGCGGAGTGCTCGACAGCTACGACAGCCGGCGCATCGACAACATCAACATTTTGGTGGGCGATGTGCTGTTGATCTGTCTGGCCAGCGAGGTCACCGACAAACCGGAAGTCGGCCACGAAATCACCGCCAACGACCTGATCACGGGCGAGCCTGTGAAATACCGCATCGTCAGCCCAGGCATTGACCCGGCCAAGGCCCACTACGAGATCCAGCTGAGGAAGTAACCATGGCCAGGGGAAGAGGTTGGAGCACGCCACCAAGCGCATTTGCTGGGGTGGTGGAAGATGCGCTCACTCAGCGCTCCAGGGCCATAGCCATGGCAATGCTTGGCGAGATCGTGTTGCGCTCTCCGGTCGGTAACCCTGATCTATGGAAAAGCCCACCGCCCCCTGGTTACTCCGGCGGGAGATTCAGGGGAAGCCACATTGTCAGCATTGGCAGTCCCGTTTACACGCAGACGAACAAAATTGACAAGGTCGGAGCAGAAACAATCGCAGAAGGGCAACGGCAGCTTTCAGGCCTAGAGCCCTTCACGGTCATTTACATCCAGACAAACTTGCCTTATGCCGAAAAGCTTGAGGATGGTCATTCGACCCAGGCGCCTGGCGGTATCTATGCAGTGTCCTTCAACGGCGTATCGCAGGCCTACTCATGACCTTTGAACAGATCCGCGCCATTGTCATCGGCCGCATGCAGCAGTGGGCCGGAATCCCCGCAGACGCCGTCGATTACCCGAATCCGCCAAAGCCATTCAATCCGGCCGGGCGCGCCATCTGGGCTCGGCTGGCCGATGTTCCCGGCTTGAGCAGCACGCCAGAAGTTGGTATCGGCCCATGCGTGCGCCAGACCGGCATCGTAGTGATTCAGCTATTCGTGCCGAGCTACAGCGGCACCCTGGCCATTACCCGGGCAGTCGACACGCTGGTCACCCAGTTCCAGTACTACAGCGCGCCAGAAGGCCCGTTCGACTTCTTCGAGGCCTCGCCGCAAGCCGTCGGCGACGAAGGTAGCGGCTGGTACCAAGTCAACGTACGGGTTCCATACCGGGCCTACTGAGCCCGCCGATTTCTGCCGCAAGGCAACCAAACACGCAGCCTAGGCCCGTACAGCCGAACGGTGGATGTTCGTTCATCCGTCCGCCCCGGCTGCGTTTCTATTCGCCTGATGAACGAGGTGTCACAGATGATCGAGAGCAACGTCATTCCGTTTCACTACCAAGGCCAGGCTGTTCGCTTCAATAGCGATGGCTGGATCAATGCCACTGATGTAGCCAAGCGATTCGGTAAACGCCCGGTCGATTGGCTGAAGCAGGACGAAACCAAGCAGTACATGGGTGTTTTAGCCGAAGCGCTTAATTGTGATCCTGAGTCACTTTTAGAAACTCGCCGCGGGCGCTACCAGAGCGGCACCTGGCTGCACCCTAAGCTGGGAGTGGCCTTTGCTCGATGGCTGGATTTGAAGTTTGCCGTCTGGGCCGACCTACACATTGATGCCCTGCTGCGCGGCGAGTTGAACGAAAAGCAGCAATTTGACCGCGCCTGCCGTGCTCTGGACGACGCGAAGGCCGTTGCAAGCCTGAGCGGTCGTGAGCTGGCCCGCTGGCGCAACAAGAAGTCAGGCCTGGAACACCAGGTCGAATACTGGCGCGACCAGTTGCAAATGACACTCGGGCTCGACGCGGCCTGATCAGAGCCCGACCAATGCACCGCCACATGGCGGTTTTTTTACGCCTACTCATAGGAGAAACACCCCATGTCGAGCGGTGCAAAAGTACAGCTTGCCTCCATCAAAGAGGTGACGCCAGGCGTAACGCCGGCCGGTGACTGGAAGGTGCTGACCCGCATCAGCAACGGCCTGATGCCGACCTTCAACTCGGAAGAGAACAACGAAATCGGCTTCACCCGCATGTCTCAGGGTACTGCCCAAACCACCGTGGACGTGGGCGGCGATATCGAAACCAAATGGCGCTTTGGCGCACTGGACGATTTCATGGCCTCCTGCTTCGGCAAGGACTGGGCCGGCAACGTCCTGACCATGGGCGACGACCGCATCACCTTCTCGATCGCATCCTACGCGACCGATATCGGTGTCTCGGCCATTGCTCGTGGCGTGCAAGTCGCAAACATGAACTTCGATTTCCCAGGCGACAACGAAGTCACGGTCACCATGACCATGGCGGCGCGCTCCTGGGATGACAAGGGCGACAACACGTCGTTCATCGTCAACGCCCAGCCCGAGTCCAGCCAGCGGCGGTTCAGCTTCAAAGACATCAGCGGCCTGCGTATCAACGGGGTCCAGGTTGGCGAGGGCAACGCCTGCGTCGACAGCTTCAACCTGCAGTTCGACAACAACGTGCAGACCCAGCGCTGCATCGGCAATGGCAACCCGTACCCGGGCAACATCATTGCCACCACCTTCACCCCGTCTGGCGCGATCACCATCAGCTGGTCGAAGATGGCCTACGAGCTGTGGAAGGCCCAGAAGGGCAACGACGCGATCAGCTTGGAGTTCACTATCGGCAACGCCGACGGCGGCTACCAGTTCCTGATCCCCGAGATGGAAGTTACCGCTGACTGGCCTGATGGCGGATCGACCGACATCATCCAGGTCGAACTGAACTACACCGCCCGCCGTGTTGCTCCGACCATCACCCGTCTGCCGGCGCCGATCGTTGTGGCTGCCGTGGACGTCACTCCGGCCACTCTGAGCCTGGAAGTAGGTGATACCGGCGACCTCGAAGTCGTGGTCACCCCGGCCGGTGCCAGCCAGCAGGTCACCTGGACCAGTTCCGCCCCGACCATCGCCAGCGTGAGCGAGACCGGCCTGGTCACCGCTCTGGCAGTCGGCACCGCCACTATCACGGCCACCAGCGTCGCAGACGGCACCAAGACCGATACCTGCGCTGTAACCGTCACCGCTTAACCCTTTGCCCGGCGCGCCCTGCGGTGTGCGTCGGGCCTTTTACCGCAGAGGAATACCATGGGCATCACCATCAAGAAGCCTGAGCTGGATTTCGAGGGTCAGCGCTGGGTTGACTTTGCGCCAGGTGCGAAGCTGCTTGTAGCTTCCTTCGGTAATCCGATGTTCAAGTCACACAAGGCAATCATCCAGCGCCATTTGGACTCCATCGATCTCCAGACCAAGGCAGGGACCAAGGACTTCAGCCTGGACGCGGTGGCGGAGGTCGAGATCGAATCTGGCGATGACCTGTACTTTGAGTTGGCAGCGCGCCACCTGATCAAGGACTGGCAGGGCGTGGACGTTGCAGATAACCCTGGAGTCCCGGCCCAATACACGCCAAAGCTTGGCGTTGAACTGCTCAAGATGATGCCTGATGTTTACTGGATTGTTGTCCGGGCTGCCTTGGACATCATGACCAGGGCCAAGGAGCGGGCAGCAGAAACAGCGGAAAAGCAGTAGCGGCATATCGCTGGGGTCGGGACTGGGCCGGGCCCGAGAACGAAAAGAAGCGCTGGAAGCATGAGCGCCTTGGCCTCAAGGCTCAGGAGCCGCCAGAGATCGACGGCGTGGTTGCCGAGATCCTTGAGGCCTACGGCCACATAGGCAGATCGCGACAGTACGTCGGAATGATGGGGGCCCCGGCACCGATTGCGCCGGCCGCCATCGCCGAATACCTCGACCGCTACCCCTCAGTGATATGCCGCGAAGAGTTCGACGCCGCCATCTTCGCTTTGGACGAAGACTTTCGCCGGACCTGGAATGATACTCAAGCTCAAGAGCGGAAGCGCGAAGGCAAAGGCCGCTAGATAACTTTTGCTATGAATCGAGTCATGCCGCCATGAGCTTCGATAAACGCCGCATAGCAATGTCCGTCTGAGCCCGTTAACTGCCCGATAGATTTGATCATCTCGGCATTCACGTGCGCTGGCAGCTCGCTTTCAGCTGCGGCCCTGACTTGCACTAAAAAATCAATGTAATCATTAATCGCGAAGTCAAGCTGGCCAATGTCGGTATAGGTGAAAAAATCTGAAACTTGTCCGCTCTTGTTCGATGGAACCCAGCGACCATTCCTCGTAGCGAGCTCGTCGAACACTGGATCGCTCATGTAGCATTTCCTTCCGGCAAGCAAGAGGTCGGAATGCGGCGTCGTAATGCGAGGGTATGGGACGAAGTAAAACTCGCGGTCAAATGGATCGTCAGCATCAGGGCGATGGCCATTAGCCGGCAGTGTACGGGTTATTTTGTCTCGCTCTTCATCTTTCAATACCCTGCGGGCGCCAGCGGAATCCAAGGAGGTGATGATGTTGTCTCGCTCCATGGCATCAATCAGCTTGCTGGCTCTAAGGAAGCCTATGCGGAACTCTTTCTGAACGAAAGAAACGGAGCAATTTCCAGATTCCATGACTCGAGCTACGGCACCTGGATACAGGTCGTCATCATTTTCGGACAGGATCGGGCTTGACGCGTTATCTTGCTTGCGCCCAGATTTTCCGCCGAACAGACTGCTCCACCATGACATGGCCATTCCTTCTGATGGTTGACGAGAGGGACATCTTGAAGCTTGCCGTGATGAATCGTCACGTTTTGTTTTTTGACTACATGCTGATGATGGTAAATTGCAGACCTCATACAGGAGGGATGCCATGGAGATTGTGATCGTTTGGCTGGCAGTAGCCGCAATCACGGCTTATTTCGCCAAGCAGAAAGGGCGCAGCGCTGGCGCATGGTTTGCGCTTGGGTTTATGTTCTCGATTTTTGCTCTGATTGCTATCTGGCTGGTGAATCCGGTCGGTGTTGATGACGCCAAAAGCATAGAGATCGCGAAGAAATTCGGGTCATCTGCCAGCTATCGAAAATGCCCTTACTGCGCCGAGGTAGTCCAGCGAGAGGCTATCAAGTGCAAACACTGCTCATCGGACCTAGAGCCGGTCGTAGACTGAGCAGACATTCAACCGAAGCCCGCCCAGCGCGGGCTTTTTTGTGCCCGGAGTTTGTATGAACCAAGAGTCTCGCCTGGCGGTTACGATCGACTCCAGAGGCGCTCAGCGCGATGCCCGCGCTATGACCAAGGACCTGAATTCCTTGGAGTCAGCCGGCAACCGTGTTGACCCGGCAATGGATAGGGCCGAGTCCGGCATCCGCGAGATGGGCAATCAGGCGTCAACAAGCGCCTCTAAAGTCAGAACGCTGGAAGGCCAGACAGACCGACTTGCTTCGGCAGTCACCGGGCTGGCCGGACCAATTGCGGCGGCATTCAGTGTTGCGAAGATTGCAGCCGCTGCTGAGCAGTACGTAAACCTGACAAACCGTCTGCGATTGGTAACTGAAAGCGCAGAGCAGCTGGCGTTCGCCCAGGAATCGGTTTACCAGGTCGCCCAGAACTCACGGCAGTCGCTCGAGGTTACTGCCCAGGTCTATCAGCGGGTTGCACAAAACGCACGACAGCTCGGGCTCGACTTCTCTGATGTGGCCAGCGTCACCGAGACGGTGGCGAAAACGGTCGCACTCAGCGGCGCCAGTGCTCAGGCCGCCGATGCGGCTATGGTTCAATTTGGCCAGGCGCTGGCATCCGGAACGCTACGCGGCGACGAATTGAACTCGATCATGGAGCAGACGCCGGCCCTGGCCCAGGCAATCGCTCGCGGCCTTGGAGTGACTATCGGCCAACTCAGGGCAATGGGCGCAGAAGGTAAGCTGACATCCGAAGCAGTGGTTAAGGCCCTCCAGAATCAGAAAGACAAGGTCGACGAGCTCAGTTCGGCCATGACCCTTACCGTCAGCCAAGCGATTACCTCCTTCAATAATGCCTTGATAACCACGGTCGGTAGGCTGGACGAGGCCACCGGGGCAAGCAGTAGGCTAGCTGGTGGGATTGCGGCACTTGCGCGCGCAATGGATGGCTTCAACTCAGGCGAGTTCTTGGACTTCTTCCGCAAGGACAAGCAAACCGTAGCCGGGCTGAACAACGAACTCAGCGTCACCATGGCCGGTATTCGTGACCTGCAGAATGCAAGGTCACGGCTGGCAAAGGATGACCCGGCTGATACGGTCTTTTTCAAGTTCAAGTTCTACGACCGCGCAGAGATTGATGCCGAGATCAAAGAGCTTGAGGGAAAGTCCACTGCGATCAGAGCGATCGTAAGCAAGATGGAGTCGGCAGCGGCCGGAACTGGCGCACAGAAGCCAAAAGGCGAAGAGCCGGCAACAGTCGTTAACGCTGAATACGAAAAAATGCTGGCCAGCCTAAAGAAGCAGGCCGCCCTACAAGGGGAAAACACAGAGGCAGCCAAGGTCAGGTACGCCATTGAGAATGGCGAACTTGGCAAGCTGCTTCCCGAACAAGAAAAGCTCCTCCTGAAGTACGCCGAGGAGAAAGATGCCAAGGCGGCAGCAGAGAAGGCTTCAAAGGCAGCGGCTGCAGCCGCTACAAAGGCAGCTGCAGCGCAAGGCAAGGGCTTGCCTGAGGCGCTCAACACATTCTCTCGCCTGTATGCCCAATACGACCCAGCAGCAGAGGCGGCCAGGGCTCTGGCCAAAGAGGAGGCACAGCTTCAACTGGCCTTCAGTAGCGGCAAGATAACCCAAGAGGAATACAGCAAGGCTCTTGCTCAATCCTCGACCAACTATGCCGCAGCCATCAAGGGTGCCCAAGGCCTGACCGCCGTCGAACAGTACCGCGCCCAGTTGCAGAAACAGCTGGCCAACGAGCGCGACCAGTACGCGCTTGACGCAGCCAGCATCGGAATGGGTGACCTGCAGGCCTCCCGCATGCAGCAGCGGCTCAACCTGGAGATGCAGACCAACGACCGCCTGCTACAGCTGCAGACCGAACTGGCCAACGCTACGGATGAGAAGCAGCGCCAGGCGCTCCAAGGCCAGATCGACGCCATCAACGAGTTCCTGCCTCAGCAGCTCGCAGCTATGCAGGCCGGCTGGGCGCAGATGGACCAGGCCATGCTCAACCCTATCAACGGGTGGACAGCGGCGGTACAGAACTTCGGCAACCAGGCGCGGGATATCGCCGGGCAGACGGAGTACATCTTCTCCAGCGCGTTCAACAACATCTCCACCGACATCACCGACGCGATCATGGATGGGCAGTTGTCCTTCAGCAACCTGGGTGACATTGCCGGTAACGTGGTGCGCGACATTCTCGCGGGCTTCGTGAAGATGGGCGTGCAGATGGCGCTGAATGCGGCGCTGAATGCCACCCTAGGTACGGCTGCAGCCAGTCAGAGCATGATCTTGGCTGGAACCACGGCCACCGCCTGGGCGCCGGCGGCGGCGATGGCTTCCCTTGCAACGCTGGGCGCCAACTCCGTGCCGGCGGCTGCAGCGCTGACCTCGACAACGGCCCTGGCATCCAGCCTGGCTGTAATCCCGGGGTTCGCCACTGGTGGCTACGTATCAGGCGCCGGTACCGGCACCTCCGACAGCATCATGGCCAGGCTCAGCGACGGCGAGTTCGTGGTGAATGCCGCGGCTACCAAGCGTAACCGGGCGCTGCTGGAGGCGATCAACTCGAATGAGCGGGTATCGGTGGCTGGCGGCTCCAGCGCAGCTTCTTCAACTCCGGCCAGCAGCAGCCAGACAGCAGTAGCCGCCTCGCCCCAGCCAAACGTCACCGTGAACCTGATCGAAGACCGGTCCCGTGCCGGCACAGTCGACCAGCGCACCGGCGACAACGGCCAGCTTGAGATCGACGCCTTCGTCGCTGACATCTGGGGAGACGGCGAGCGAGCTCAGGCGCTTCAGGCGGCCTTTGGTCTTCAGCGCGTTCCAACGTAAGGAAATTACATGACCACCGAAACGGAAGAGGCCGATACCGGGCCGGGCTCAACTGTGCCCGAGCCTGTCGCGCCGCCTGACGAGAAAGAGCTTCTGCTGCAACGGCGGCTTGCCCGTATCGAGGAAGCGCTGGGCCTCAGCCCTCTTACCTAAAACGAACCTCAGCTGAGGAATGGCAATGATTCAATACCCGGCAGAATTGCCACTTCCTCTGCAGGAGGGGTATGGCCTGAGCACGGTTGATCCGATGCGGGCCACGCCGATGGTCACCGGCCGGTCGCGGTATCGACGGGTAACCAGCAATCCTCCGACCTCCGCTCAGTTCACATTCAACTTCAGCCAGGAAGAGGCTGCGCTGTTCGAGGGTTGGCATACCTGGGCTCTGAACCTTGGCGTCGAGTGGTTCGAGATGCCACTTCAGACCCCGCTGGGGATGCAGGTGCACCTGGTGCACTTCAAAGGTATGTATACCGGCGGTGAACTTGCTCAGATCAAGCGCTGGCGGTTCTCTGCTCGCTTGGAGTTCAAGAAACGGCCGGTCTACACCGAGGACCAGTACCTCGGCGCCTACCTGGGCATGCCGCTCGACCAGTTCAACGACGGCCTGCAATCCATCCTTGAGAAGTGGCACACGGAGTACTTCGGATGAGTCTGATCGAAGAGTGTTACGCCTCGGGGCGCGGTGAGCTTGTCGACACGATCGAGGCGCGGAAGGAGGGCGGTACAGTCTCGCACTGCTACTGCTCTGGCTGGGAAGACCGGGTGTGCACCACCGAGGATGGCCGGACGCTGACCTTCGTCGCAATGGCCATGGACCTGGCCCTGCCCAAGAACGACAACAGCGCGTTCCAGAACCTGGTGCTGGGCCTGGACAACGTCACGGGCGAGGTGCAGGAGGTCGTTGAGGAAGCCAAGGCTGCCGATGACCGCTTCATCATCACCTTTCGGCGCTACCTGGCCGAAGACCTGACGTTCCCGCAAGAGCGGTACCGCATGACGCTGCTCAGCCGGGAATATGAAGACGACGTGGCCAAGCTCACCGCCGGCTTCTTCGACCTGCTCAACACCAACGGTCTGCGCACCGTGCTGACCACTACCCTGGCACCTGGCCTGAAGTACCTCTGACCATGATCGAAAAATTCATGCGCGCCCCGTATCGCGAGGGTGCACGGGGGCCTATTGCCTTTGATTGCTGGGGGATGTGCATCGCGGTGCGCCACGAGGTATTCGGCCTGCCGCTGCTGCCCAGCCTCGGCGCCGTGGGCAAGAACAAGCTCAGGGCCAACACCGAGGCCTATCACGATCTGCGCCAGGGTATGGAGGAATGCGCCCCAGAGCCTGGCGCCATTGCCGCGGTGTTCCGCGGCGCGCTGTGCTTGCACGTCGGCGTGGTCGTGGAAAGCGAAGGCCGGCTGAAGGTGCTGGACACAAATCCCGGCGGCGCATGCCTCCGGACAACTGGCGAGTTTGAAGCCGCTCACCCCAAGGTGGTCTATTACCGTGATCGAGTTCTATCCGAACAAGCTGAGTGACACGGCGCCGCTCGGTACCTGGAAGACTGACCGCCGCATGTCGATTGAGGAGTGGCTGAAGTCCCTGGCCCCGTCCTATGAGCGCCGGGAAAGTCCGCCAATCAGCGTTGCCCTCAATGATGAGGTGATCGAGCAGCACCTGTGGCACAAGGTGAAGTTCAAGCCTTCGGACCTTCTGCAGATCTACCGCGAGCCGAAGGGCACCGACCCGTTTTCCATCACCTTCGCGCTGTTCAAAGGCGCCAAGGCGGTGCTGAAGTCGATCATGCCCAAGATGCCCGGCATGCCATCCAGCGCCGGCACCCAGCAGGGCGATCCACTCACCGAGGCCAGCGCCAAGGGCAACAAGGTCAAGTTGGGTGACCCGGTGCGCCAGATCGCCGGGCACCAGCGGGTCTATCCGTCGTACCTGACCCAGCCTCGCCGGGCGCATATCGCACCGCGTGACCAGCGCGTGGAAATGCTGCTGTACATCGGCGAAGGCGAGTACGAGGTACCGCTGGCCAAGGTCAAGGTTGGCGAAACCCCGCTGATCTCCCTGGGATCCGATGCGACGTTCACGATTTACCCGCCAGGCGCCGATCTGTCGGGCGACCCGGCCCACATCAACTGGTTCAACGTGCCCGAGGTAGGGGCAAGCTCCAGCGGCTCGGCCGGCCTGGAACTGACCATGGCTACCGACCTCACCAGATCGGCCACGGCTTCGGCGTACCAGTTCGTGAGCGATACGATCAGCGTGCCGTCCGGCTCTGGCCAGTTCCCGGCCGACTGGTCGAACGGCATCATCGTCCGTGTACTTGCGCCTTACACCTACACGGTGATCGACGGTGGCGCAGGCCGCGACATCATCCGTGGCCCGCTGGAGATGCTGAATCCCACGGCTGGGATGCTCATCGAGGTGGCCGGGGCGAACGCTGGCCTATACGTGGTCAACAGCTACACGCCATACAGCCCTGGCGTACCGGCCAACCCCGGCACCGCGTCGACGCTGACCGGCTCGGCCGCGCCCAGCAGGTACGACTTCGACGTCACGCCGCTGAACTTTAGCTTGGCACGGGGCGCGTCCACCTATCCGGTGACACTGAACACAGCCGCGACCGACCTCACCGGTCTGGTATCTGCGCTGAATACCATGCTCAGCGGGACGCCATTCCAGGCCCAGCAGAGCAGCGGACTTCTGCGCTTCGTTGAGCTGACCCCGTTTGCGGGCCAGGCCATCACGACCACCGGCGCATCGACCATTCTGGGGTCGTCTCCTGTCGGCGTTACCGGCACAGCAACGACCAGCGCTATTCCCGAGCAGCCAGCGGAAATGACTCTGGACTACGACGGCGGGTCGCCTGTGGTAGGTCTGGCACTGGGCCAGGGCCTGGCCACCATAGGCCCGCGCGGGCTGCGGTACCGGATCACGGCCTTCAGCACGAGCCTGCTCGAGGTGGAGCGTCTGACCTCTTCCGGCTCGACCGATGCGGGATGGCCGGGCTTCAACAGCATGCAGACGGTGAACGGCCTGATCACGCTTGACGCCTCGAACCTGCAAGGCGGCTACCGCGGGCCGTTTGCACTGTGCCCAGAGGGAGAACTGGTAACCGATATCGAATGGACAGTTACCTATGCGAACGGTCTGTGTGGAATCGGGCGAGAAGGGCAAATCTATGAGATCCCTGCTTACCATGCCTTCGAGTACAGGGACATGAATACAGCTGGTGAATGGACGGTAATCGAGAAGGAGCATTGGGGCGGATCGCTTGACGCTCAGGGATTCACGAACAGGACGACGGCCCCGTACCCTATGCGTCCAGAAGGGAGGATCAGGAAGCTTTACGTAGACAGGCCAGGACGGATCAACGATGAGGCGCGAGATGACGCCACATGGACGGACCTGCGTGGTCGCCTCCAGAACTCGCCCACCAGCTATCCAGGCCTCACTGTGATGACCTGCAATATCCGGGGTGGTGACCGGCTATCAGCGCAGTCGGAAAGCCAGGTCAGCGTCGAGGCCACCCGAATCCTGCCACTGATGGAGGGTGGTACCGGGCCCAGCCGCGACATCGTGCCTTGGTGCATCTACCAGCTGAAGCAGCGCGGGTACACGGATGATGACCTGGATCTGCCCGAGTGGCAGGCCTTCCACAATACCTGCGTAGCCCGCGGTGATACCTACGACGAGACGCTGGAGTCGACTATCACCGTCAAGGACATGATCAACAACGCACTGGCGTGCGGCTTTGGCGAGCTGGTGACCTTCCGGGGCCTGTTACGCCCGGTTCGAGACAGTGCCCGGGCCGCGTTCGACGTGACCTACGGCCCGAAAACGCAGACCTACTCGCCACAGAACATGACCAAGATGCTCAAGATCAGCGGCGCCATGCCGTCGATCAACGACTTCGACGGCGTGGATGTGGAGTACTTCTCCCGAGAGACGTGGGCCTGGGAAACGGTCGAGTGCCGGTGGCCAGGTGACCTCGGCACTAAGGTCGAGAAGATCAAGATGCCGGGTGTCAGCGATAAGACCAGAGCCTGGCGCATCGGCATGCGCCGGCGCGGACACCAGAAGTTCAGGACCGACATCTACACCTGGGAAACCGAGATGGACGGCAGCAACAGCGGCTACTTGAGCTTCGCAGCTGTTGCTGATGACGCGCCCAAGCGGTGCCAGAGCGCAATCCTGCTGGCCTTCGAGGTAACCGGATCTGGAACGCTCCTGACCTCATCGGAACCACTGGACTTTAGCGCCGGCGGCGAGCACCGAATCGGTGTGCGCAAGCTGGACGGCACGCTGTCCGGGCCATGGACTGCCACGCAGGTGGATCAGTACACGGTGCGGGTAGACGCGCTCGACTTCACGCCGGAGGTTGATGGCCCGTTGGAGCCACCTCACATCCTGTTCGGTCCCGCCTCGCGCTGGGCCTACCCGGTGCTGGTCACCAGTTCCGACCCAGCCAACGGCAACACGGCGATGAAGGGCATGCCCTACGACGCCCGTGTTTATACCTACGACGACCAGTTCCCGCCGGCATGACGCCGCAGCAGTTACCGAGCCCGCCCAGTGCGGGCTTTTTATTGAGGAAGATTTGATGAGCGGCCAAGAGACTCTTCAAGAGCTGGACCGGATTGTCGGGACGACGAACGAGCTACTGCTTTCGCCCGAAGTGAAGATGATGGACGTTGGCGGGGGCGTGATGCGACCGACCAATGCAATGGTGATGACGAACCTGGCAACCCTGCTGGGCGGCGCGATGCCATATGCATCGGTCGCGCTCGGTATTGCGGGAACAACTGACGGGACCAACTTCAGCGTAGTTTCCAGCGCGCAGGATGAGTACGTCCAGGTGTACAGAAACGTCGCAGGGGAAGCTGTTCTGGTCGACACATACCCGAACTCAGACGCAATAAGGGCCGTCACCGCACTGATTTCCTCTGTCCCTGTTTCGGCCCCCGAAACCGTGATTGAGGTTACTTCCGACAAGGAAGGAAACGTCGGCTCAATGCTGACCACCAAGCGCCTTCGGACAGTGCCATTCGATATTTACAATGATGGTCCGGGCAGATTTTGGGTAGGCGACGGCGAAGGGAACGCGTCGATTTACATCGACGACAATATGGTGGTCCTGGGGCAGTTCGTATTTTTTAATGGGCAAGACTCGGTAGCTGACCCATTTGCACTGCCGCCGCTGTTCGCGCCACTTGTTGTCACTGCCGAGGGTTATGGGCAAAGCCTCTACCTCAAAAACATGCTCTACAAAAGAGAGTTGGAGCCTCAAGTCGTAGCATCCATCGCCAGCAAGGACACGGCTGCTATGGATACAGGCCCGGTGCTGACCATGAATCCAGGTGAATACGGGGATTCTGCCGTTCTCAATCTGAGGGATGTGTCCGCCCCTGACGCGAGGCGGCTGATGTCGGTGAACGTGAAGAACGTTCCAGCTCAATCAGTCCCCAGTAGCCCCAAAATCCTGATCATCGGCGACAGCATCAGCAATCGTCAGGGCGGGTTGTTCATCAAGCAAATTCTGGAGGATCTCGGGTTCACCCCAGTCTTCATCGGAACCATTAACGGATCAGCGGTACCGGACAATTCCAACAACGCTGCCGGGGTTCTTGGCGAGGCGCGCGAGGGTTGGGAGTCCGGAGATTTCACTTACGCCGTTACCGACCGCGCGCTAGTCGTCGCTGCAGGCGATGAGTCAACCTATGAGGAGATGACAAAAACCGACAAGTGGCCTCGCAACCCATTTTTGCGAGCGGCTACCGGCGCCGACCCGGCGTCGATCATTCGCAACGGCTATGTGTTTGACCCTGCCTTCTACCAGTCTCGATTCGGACTTCAAACCCCCGACATCGTGCTCAATTTGCTTGGCACCAACGACGCCAGGGATCGAACTGACGCGACTGTCTATGACGAGGTGCTGAGTAACGACACCCTGATGCACAACCAGATCCGTGCCGCCTGGCCCAATGCCAAGATCATCCGGTCGATCCCAGGCACGGCTTACAACACCGAGCGCAACGGCGTATGGACCAATCGCTATGTTCCGATCATCCGGGCCATGCAGCAGGCGGCCGTGAACCGCGCTGACGCCAAATTCATTCTCGCGCCGATCTGGGCCCTGACCAATCCGGAGGCGGGTTATGTCTACGCGCCAGGCTCTATCGGTCTTGACGGATTCTCCGTCGCGGACTGGTCCGACTCAATCCATCCGGCCCAGGCAGCGCGCCTGGCGCTGTTTGAAGCTATCGCCCCGTATGTGGCAGCCGCAGCTACGAACATAATTTAAAAGGAATAACTCATGACCCTGGCGCTCCGCTCAAACGACATCGTCCTGCCTTGGAACAGCATCGTGGTCCCTCCGGCTCCGCGCGGGCTTGAGGGCTGGTTCACATTCGACACAGATGTCACTCGCTTCAATCAAAACCATGTGGCGGGCAAGGCTGCTGCTGCAATTATCGGAACCCCAGAGGCCTTTCCTGGCTACGGCCGCTTCAAGGGCTTGAGCAATTACATCCAGACCGATATTGCCGAAACGGACGAGCAAACCCTCATCGTGGTTGGTCGCGCAGTATCCCCCATCCCTGCGGGAGCCTCTGCAGGCGGCGATGCGAACACGCCGTTCTATGTGGGCAACTACCAGGGCCAGTCAGTTACGCCGGGCGTATCCGGCGGCGCCTTCGGCACGTCCATGTACCACGTCGCGCCCGCCGGGCTGACCGGCATTGCCAGTCGGAACAACGGATCGAACGTAGCCACCTCAGCTGCCGTATCGCTGACCGGCGAAGTGCCCACCGACTGGTCGATCCGCGTACTGAGAACAAAATCTGGCGTCCCGACCGAGCTTCGCAACGTAACCAAAGGCATCGTGCAACTTGGCACAAGTAGCAACGCAAGGGTGCTCACCGGGACAAAGTTCCGGATTGGTAGTGGTACGACTGGATTCGCCGGACTTGTCGACATCAGTTTCGTTGGAATTTTCTCGGCCTACCATACGGATGCCGAGCTGGCCAGCAACTTGGTACCAGTCCGAAATCGGATGACCAGGTTCGGGATCATGGTCTAGTGAAGCGGGTTGCCTATGGCGAAAGACTCTGCTGATATGGTTTGGAATCCTCCTTCACCACAGAGCGAGATCGGTATGCCGGCAGTGTTTTTAGATAACCCAGGGATGGTTCTATCCCTAGAGAACTCGACAATTGCCTGCTCTGGGGTAGGCATCGAAGTGAAAAGCGCCGCTGGATTGAATGTGTCATCTTCAAAATTTTACGGCCAGGACCAGCCTGTAGTTTTCGATGGCGGCGGTGACATCTCGCTTGAAAAAAACCAGTGGAATCGCTCTACAGTAGAGCTGGAGCGCTGCGGTTCTCCAGTGTACATCTACAGCCCAAGGGCTATCCAATGGATGATTTGGCGAATCGTGGAGCGGCACTTTGACTGATAAACCATTTGTCACCATAAAGCACGCTGGTAGCGCCAAGATCAACGACAACGATACTGGTGGTCAAAGGCTTGCAGATATTGAGAGGGTTGATGGGGATCTGGAGGTTCTGAGAAACACAGCAGGCAAAAATCCGGTTCCACCAATAAGTCCTGGAAAAAAAATCGCAAAAGGCATTTGGGTCCTGCTGGTGATTCCGATAGTTGCTGGAATCGCCGTGATTTACTTTGCCGAAGCCCTAGGTATCGGAAAATAGTTACCGAACGATGAACACAAGAACCCGCATAAGCGGGTTTTTTTATGCCTGGAGAAACCATGGCCAGACTCACCGAAGCCCAGACCGGAGGCGCGAACGTGCTCCGCTTTCTGGATCTGATCGCCTTTTCCGAAGGCACCTCGACTATCACGATCAGCGACGATGGTTACAACGTGCTGTACGGCGGCGGACTGTTCCAAGGCTATGCCGACCACCCACGGCGCAAGCTGACATTCCCCATCAACGGCAAGCCGGTTACCAGCACCGCCGCTGGCCGGTACCAGTTGCTCGAGCGTTACTGGGACGCATACCGGACCAGCCTGCGCCTGGCGGGCGGATTTACGCCAGAGAATCAGGACCGCATCGCGCTGCAGCAGATCCGGGAACGTAAGGCCCTGGACGACATAAAGGCTGGCCGCATTCAGCAGGCAATCGCCAAGTGCTCGAACATCTGGGCCAGCTTCCCCGGGAATACCTACGGTCAGAACCCGCATCGCCTGGACAAGCTGCTAGGGCGGTGGGTGGAGCTCGGCGGGGCGCTGGCATGACCTGGCTCGGCCCGGTCCCGGCCTGGTGCTGGTGGCTGATCGCCCTGGTGCTGGTGGCTGGAGGCCAGGAAATTCGCGTAGGAGCGGGAAAGTCTGAGGCTGCGGTCGCCCGCGGCGAAACCGCAAAGGCCCGCACCGAACTGGCCGACTACCGCCTGCTGGTTGCCGAGCGTGACCGCCGTGCTGCCGCCCAGGCCAGAGCCGAAGAACAACGCCGCCAATCCGTGGCGGACGAGGAGGGTGAGAGTGCACGACAGAAACTGGAACTGGCCCAAGGCCGCGCCGCTACTGCTGAGTCTGCTGCTAGTGGGCTGCGCGGGGAAATCGCCCGACTGCGCGCCGGCCACCGAGCCACCTGCGATACCATCTCTACCCAGCAGCGCCAGGCAGGAACCTCTGCCGTCGTGGTGCTCGGGGGATTGCTTGAAGAGGCTGACCGAATGGCGGGCAGCTGCGCAGCAGCGCTTGAGCGAAGTCGAATAGCTGGGCTGGCGTGCGAGGCCGTGGTTGATCGGTTTAAAGCCCGTAGCGATTGACTATTTGCTGCACTAAAGGCATGCCTATGGCTGGTTCTATTTAGGTCGCTCGGAATCAAAGGTGAATTTCTCGCCATAGGCAGATTTGTAGGTGATGTTCAGCTCCAGATGACCAGACAGATAAGCATTGAAGTCACTAATTATTGGGTTGTGTTCGATTGTGGCGATCGCAATTTCTTTTCCCGCCGGGAGCACAAAATCAGGCTTGAAAAATTCGGTCTGGACGAGCTTGCATTCCGGCACAAGCGCCACGGCATTTGCGATCAATGCCAGGCCGTCACCCGGGACCACTGCTCCTCGATTCATCAACGAAGCGGAAGTGATAATGGCAGGCCCTATGCCATCGTTTCGAAGCTCGATCTTGTATATTCCAGGTCTCTGCTCGAAATGCAGAGCCAGGTGTGGCTTCACCGAGAGACGATTGTGCAGCCTGGACAGGTAGGCCTGATACAGCGATGCGCCAAGAGCGCATAGCGCGACTATGCCGGAAGCAACTGCGAGAACGGGCTCCCACCAATCGGTAGACGTGGCCGCTTCAACGTAGATGTATTGGAATTCCATTCTGATCCGCTATTGTTCTCAGGTAGCCACTATATGGGATAGGTTCGTGGAGCGGAGAACTCTAGCAGGGTTGATTGAAGCAGGGGAGCCGCTAATTCAGCAGGCCATCGACGCCATGCTGGAGTATCACCAGGCCCAGGATCGCGGTGCGCCGGCGGAGGAGATCGAGCGCCTGCGTCTGCTGGCTGAGTCACTGTTCCAGGTGGTGTCCGATTACCAGCTCCGCGTCATCGCCAAGGCCCGAGGCAAGGACTTGCCGCCTCTTCACTGATCCGCTGATCGGCAATTGCCCGCGACCGATCCCGCCTATACGATACTGTTTATCCATACAGTATTGGTGCCCTATGTACTTCCTCCTCGTTCGCCGCCGCGTGAATGGCGTGGCCATCCCTACGAATCAGCTCGGCAAGATCACACCCATTCGGGCCGACATCCACATCGGCGACCACCACAGCGAGCCGCTGGGCCGGGTATCGACCCAGGCTTGGGTGTTCAACCCGTCGCCTGGGCCGGACATCATCCCGCGGCTGCACGATGCCAAGGTCAACGGCATGGCCCAGCTCGGCATCAACATCAACGGGGTGGAGGAGATCGACGGCGTGCTCTACGCGCAGTCCTGGTGGTGCAGGGCAGAATGATGGCCGGGATCCCGAAAGCATGGCTGGATGAGCTGAACGACCAGACGGCCCTGATAACTGATCCTGATGGGCGAGCGACTGTGCTCAGTGAAATGGCCTATGCCGCTCACCGGAGACAGGAAGTCGATGAGGGCGACCTTGTCGAGATGCTGGAGATCGTCGATTCGGCCAGGCTGTGGGCGCTGGATGGGGCCGCCCTATGAGTAGCTATATAAAGGAAGGGAAACGGTCAGCAGAACGCCGGTAGAGGGGGCAGGAGGCGTGGGACAAAACTGGGACATTGAATGTCCCAAATGATGATGAATCAAGATGCAGGAAAATGACGCTAAAGCTAATAAATACAGGGGCTTGAGCGATTGCACCTAGCAAAATAGCAGGTTCGTACCGGATTGCAAATCCGTCTACGCCGGTTCGATTCCGACCTCGGCCTCCACCATTCGAAAGCCCCGCAGATTAACGTCTGCGGGGTTTTTCTTTATGGGTCGAAAAAAGGCAAGAGTTCCGAAACTTCAGCCTTTCGAGGGCTTTGCGATCGCGCCGACGCGCCGGTAAACATGCTTGGTAATACCCTCTTTCGAATGACCCAGCAGCACGCTTGTCTCGTTCAGGTCGTTGATCTCCGGTGCGGCCTTCGGCCGAATATCGCGGAACTGAAATAGCGAGTGATCCATCGACTCGTAGATCGGGTACCGTCCGCACATATCCCACCTCTCGCCCGTCAGAATTTTCGCCACTCAGGATTGACCGGGCTCCCGATGCCGGATTTGCTGTATATGCATACAGTTCGCATTGGGCCTTCCATCATGACCATCACATTTCTAGGTACGCCCACCGGTGTTACCGAACCGCTACCGCTGTATTCGTTCCATGTCCCGGCCGGTTTCCCTTCGCCTGCTGCGGACCATTTGGAAGGCCACATTTCCCTAGATGAGCTATTCGACCTCCGGGCGCCCCATGTGTACCTGGTAAAAGTTGAAGGCGACAGCATGCAAGGCGCAGGCATCTACTCGGGTGATCTCGTGATCGTAGACCGAGGCCTTGAGGCTGAGCACGGCGACATCGTGATTGCTGCCGTTAACAGCGAACCTGTGTGCAAGCGTTTGCACCGACGCGATGGCGTTGTGGTCCTCAAGTCGGAGAATCCGACCTACCCACCGCGGTACATCATGGAGGGCGACGAGCTCGTCATCTGGGGTGTCGTGCGTTACAGCGTTCGCGACCATGCGCAGTGATCCAGTTTTCGCACTCATTGACTGCAACTCGTTTTGCGCAAGTTGCGAGCGTGTATTCCGGCCCGACTTGGCCAAGACGCCGATCATCGTACTGAGCAACAACGATGGCTGCGTGATTGCCAGGTCATACGACGCCAAGCCTTTCGTGAAGATGGGCGAACCGTACTTCCAGGCGAAGGACAAGTTACGTCGGCACGGCATCATAGCCTTTACAGTAATTACGCGCTTTACGGCGACATGAGCGAGCGTGTCATGTCGTTGATCGAGTCGATGGTGCCTGCCACCGAGATCTACAGCATCGACGAGTGCTTCGCTGATCTGTCCGGTATTCAGGAAAACTTGACCCAGTTCGGGCGAAAGCTGAGGTCCAGGATCTTCCAGTGCACTGGCATACCTGTGGGGGTTGGGATCGCCGGCACAAAGACCTTGGCCAAGCTGGCCAATCACATGGCCAAGCGCCTGCAGGCCCAGACCGGCGGCGTGGTCGACATCACCGATCCGTTCAAGCGAGATTGGGTGCTGCGCAATACCGAGGTGAAAGAGGTGTGGGGAGTTGGCCGCCGTATGACTGCCCACCTTCAAGCGATGGGCATTCATACGGCGATGGATCTGGCCAAGGCTGATGCCAGGACGCTGCGACAGAAATTTAGTGTGGTGGTAGAGAAGACTGCCCGCGAACTGGCAGGAACGCCTTGCCTGGAGCTGGACGAGACCGAGCCCCCGAAGCAGGAAATCTGCTGCAGCCGGATGTTCGGCAAACCGTTCAATCTTTGTCGTTGGTCATGTGCTACTGAGTCCGTCGATAAAACTCCTCGGTTCGTTGCTGGTACTGGGTGCCTCTGGCGTTGCTAGCGCCAATGGCATTGCTCTTAACGAGCAAAGTTCCAGTAGTGCCGGAACAGCGTACGCAGGCAGGTCATCTTCCGCACTGGATGCAAGCACTCTTTACGGTAACCCTGCCGGGTTGACCAAGCTGAAGCGCAGTGAACTGTCCGGCGGATTCGCCTCACTCGCAGTGAGCGACGATATCAGCCATGCCAGGAGCAGTGTTTCAGGGACGAATAAAGGCGACTCGGTACCTCTGGCGGCCATACCCTTCGGCTATGCATCCACACCCATTGACGAGCAGTTATCGATTGGCCTGGGTTTTTATGCGCCGAGTGGGCTGGTCAATGATTATGAACGTTCATTTCAGGGGCGTTACCACGGCTCCTACAGCACGACCAAGGAAATGACCCTGCAACCGACCATCGCCTATCGCGTCAATGACGTATTGTCGATTGGTGGAGGACCGACGATCAATCGGTTCAATGCGAAACTTGAGAACGCTCTGGCTACAGGCCCCTTGAATGGCCAGGACACGCTGGTAACCATCAAGGGCGATGATGTGGCGATTGGCTACAACGTCGGCGTGCTTGTCGATGTCAGCGAGTCGACACGCTGGGGGGTGACTTATCATTCAAAAGTCAGCTACCACCTCGAAGGGCATACCGAGGTATCCGGGGCGCCCAGCGCACTGTCACTGGACGGAAAGTATGCCGCGTCGATGGATCTCACAATGCCAGAGTCTCTGGATACCTCTATTACTCACAAGTTCAACAGCCGTTGGACCGGATATCTGGGAACCACCTGGACCCGTTGGAGCCGGCTTCAAAAGTTTGAGGCGGTCAACAGTGGTGTTTCATCCACCGGCCAACTACTCGGTTTCGGGAAAGTGGGGGAGTCGTTGAACTGGCATGATACATGGTCCGCGGCGATAGGGGTGTCCACCCAATTGACATCACGGTGGCTGTTGAGGGCTGGTTACGCTTATGACCCTGCACCGGTAGGAAACACCGACCGCAGCGTGCGCATTCCGGTGGGCGATCGCCAAGCTGTGACCGTGGGCGGTGCCTACTCACCTGATGTGGACCTCACCATTGATTTCGCCTACGGTTACCTCTGGGATGCCAGGGTTTCAGTGAAGCATGAAAACAAAACCGGACTCCAGCCGCAGTACTCGGCTGAATATCAGAATCACGCACATGGAGTATCAGTCCAGGCAACCTATCGTTTTTGATCGTGGTGCAGCGTCTCGAAACCAAGGGGACACTTCACATACATGAAAAGGTCTTGTCCGCCCTAGCTACCCTCAATAAACCACGCTGAGGCGATTTAATCTGGGCTAGGGGGAATAAATCTGTCCCCTTTTCAGTCATTCTACGAAATCAGGGCCCATTCAGTAGCCGTGGCGAGAAAGTCGGTGTTGGTTATCAGGATATCCCGCATGCAGCAGTTGCGGAATAGTCAGAGCCAGCGGCGAACCTTGGCCTTGTAACGGCGGTAGTCGTCGCCGAACTTGGATTCGAGATAGCGCTCCTCGCGGGCGATTACCTGTTTCTGGATCACAATCAGCACCAATGGAAGCAAAGCCAAGGCGATTGCTCCGTCGAAGCCGACCGCAATGCCGGCATAGACAAGCGCCATGCCGAGATACATGGGATTGCGGGTCCTCCGATAAGGGCCGGTCGTTGCGATGAGGGTCGTTGGTCGCGACGGCGGAATGTTGGTGCCCAGACGCCGGAACAGCCCCGCCGCCGCAAGCATCATCACCGCGCCGGCAGCGAACAGCAGCGCGCCCGTCGCGACCAGCAACCACCGGTCGATGCCGAAGTAGCTCAGGGCGACGAACCGATCCGCCGCCAGCCCCAACAGCAACGCTCCTAGATAGATGAAGGGCGGAGGTAAGCGCACCCCCGCGCTGTCCGGTTCGACGGCCATGTTCATTTCCTCTCTAAGCGCTCAAGCCAGCATCGACTGCTGGGCAAAAATACCCGCCATCGCGCCCTGCGATGATGCCTGGGTGACCGAGGGCAATATGGGCGTGGTGAGATCGCCGGCGGCGTAGATGCCGGGTGTGCTGGTTTGGCGGCGTTCGTCGACCTTGAGGACGACGCCGGTTGGCGTATCCATCGTGGCGAGGTCCAGCGATTCATGCAGGTTTGCGGATGGCTTGTTGCGCGGATGAGCAAACAGGATGTCGACCGCAACAGTGGAGCCAGTGTCGAGATTGACAGTAGCGATATGCCCTTGGTGATGGGCGATCTCGACGATCCGCCCGTCGATGACAGATATGTTGCGGTGAGCCAGATCGGCCTGGATATCAGGCGCAATGTCGTGACCATCGGCAAAGACAGTCAACCTGTCGGTCCAATCGAGGAACAGCCTGACCTGGTTGTGAGATTGCGGGCCGGACCACACGAGGCCCCAATGTTGCCCGGCGACTTCAAAGCCGTCGCAATAGGGGCAGGGGACGATGGACGTCCCCCAGCTATCGGCAAAGCCCGGAACATCAGGCATCTGATCTGCGACGCCATAGCTTAGGATTACGCGGCGGGCCTTGAGGCTTTCGTGCTCGTCAGTGACAACGCAGAAATCGTCGATTACGCCAGAAATTTTCTTCGCCCGGGCATTGACCAGCCTGATCGTTGGATAGCGCGCCAACTGCTGCCGCGCCGCGGCCAGGATGTCCAGCGGCGGTGTGTGATCGTGACCAAGCAGACCATGTGAATGGCCGGCAAAACGGTTACGCGGGCAGCCGGTATCAAGAACGATGACCTTGCGACGGGCACGGCCGAGCTGTAAAGCGGCGGCGAGACCGGCAAAACTTCCGCCGATGATGATGACGTCATTCATGGTGATGGGCTCCGCTGGAGGGCAGGTTGAAACCTAGCCTTTGGATTGCAAATTTAAGATACCGAGTGGTATCGTATACCTTAAATTAAGATACTGCAAAGTACCAATATCATGACTGAGACCATACAGGTCCGGCGCGGCCGGCCCACCAATGAGGCGCTTGCCCAAACGATACTCAACGCCGCGAGCGAACTTTTTGTGGAATTGGGTTTTCAAGCGACGACGTTGGACAAGGTCGCCCAGCGGGCGAAGATATCCAAGCTCAGCATCTATAAGCGCTTCGAGAACAAGGAGGCGCTGTTCAGCGCAGCCATCACGGCTGGTTGCCAGGAGTCGTTTGCACCACAGGCCCTGCTTGAAGGTGCCGAAGGTTCGGTCGAAGACCAACTTATGGCGGTGGGAACATCACTGCTGCGCACGCTGTTGAGACCAGACGTGAGCAGTATCGAAGCCATGGTCATGGCCGATAAAACGAGTCAAAACGCCTTGAGCAAGCGCCACTACGAAGCCGGCGCCGCCCATGTCATCGCCGACATCGAGACCCTGTTGCGCCAACTTCACGCGAAGGCGCTTCTCAACGTGCCCGATTCCCTCCAAGCCGCCCGCTTGTTTGCCGCGCTCTTCAAAGGGTCCGATCTACTGATGATCGCCCGCTTCGATCAGGCGAGAGCAGAGGACGAAAACGAAATTGAATCCTACTGCCGGTCGGCCGTCGCTATGTTCATAGCCGCGCACGGTCGCAGCGACCGCGCAAGTGGATAAGCATTTAATTGCTCCAGGGCAGCTTGGCCTAGGCTTGGGTTTGCGCTTCAGGGTTCGCAGGGGAATCACAGGCTGCGTCCGATAACTGCGCAGTACTGACGCAAGTGCTCAGCATCGCAGCCTGAATCGACCATAGACTCGGAGACTCCTTCAAGCTGCTGGCTGCTATTGACCGATTGCTGTCCTTAGCGAGAGGCCGCTTTGGGTCCAGGCTGTGTGAAAACGTTCAGCGCGATCCGACTGGTTAGAAAACGACCATAAATTCGCGCTCCTGCGCTAAATCTGGGTTAGCTGAATAACCAAGCCGTTACAGATTTCACGTACGCTCGCACGCTTCAGAGATAAATTTGGGTTTTCACACAGTCTGAGTCGAGCGGACAGTGGGACGAGGGTGTAAGTGACGATAGAGGACTGCTTGAGCTCATAGATGTTGGCGGATGACCCGGTCCGGCGCCGCCCTTGCCGGGGACGCGTTATCGTTGAACTAGAGGTGATATGCTTCGCCGCTTACCAAACAGGGAGGGTGGTAATGACACTGCGGGAGAGGCATAAGGCGTTTCAGGAATGGTTCACGCCGAGGCGGCGTAGGCGAGCGGGCGGAACCTTACTCGCCATCTGGGCTGTCGGCATCTTCATCTACCCTGGTCAGCACTGGATCTATGTATTGACGCCAGGAGTCATGTGGTTCTTGAGCGCTTGGCCGCCCGAGCTTCACGACAAGCGTTGAGTCTCTGGCGGGGCTGCTGAATAGCCGATTGTCCGATTCAGCTCACAGATGAGTCAGACGAATTTGCGTAAAACTGCACGTTCGCTATGGTGGCAATAAACCACCTGACTACAACTAAAGTCGTAGGAGCGTCTCATGAGAATACGCGGTGATGTTTTCTGGGCCTGGGCTGACCCGACGCTTCATCACCGAACTCAAGACGAGACGCTCGACGATGGGACATACATTGATGTTCAGACGCGGCTGTCGCGGACAGGCAAAACGCAGATGTTCATCGGGGTGTACGCCCCTGGTGGCATGGCTATCCTTGAAGAGGCCTTCGATTCTCGCCCTGGCGAGTCGATGACCAGGGCGCTGGCGTGGGGCGTTGGCCGAGCCCGACGTGTCGCTGCTGAAGGTGCGCCTGCGGCAGGCTTTCTGGCTGGCTCGAAATAGCGGAGGCGCGCAGCGCCGGAGGTCGAGCGGCGACTTACTGTCATCAGCGAAGACGCAGTGCGTGAAATGCCTGCGTCGCCACACTTTCAGCTATCCGACAGAGTGGGCATCATCAGCCTGGCCCGTCATCCTCGCTGGCCAGCGCCCTCACTTTTGGATTTTTTCATCAAGGAGCCGTTGACATAGCGCACCGTGTTTTCCAGGGCTCGTGTCATGTCGGGATGCGTAAACTGGTACTTTCGCTCCAATTGCCTGCTGTTTCCCATGTCGAAGCGCTGCGTCTGAATAAAGTTCAATGACTCGGCGCTGATCGCCAAGCGGGTCGCCAGTCCCGGAATCGTCAATATCGACCTGAGCAACCCTATGGGTATATGGCGGCGGGGTGCCTTGACCTTTAGCGTGTCTGCGATCTGCCCAAGCATTACCTGCAAGTTCGGTGTTCGCTCATACAGCGCCAGAACTTGCCGGTTGGCCATGGAGGGGTCGAACGCCACGCAAGTTATCATTTTCACCAGATAATCGACGCTGACCAATGGCAACCAGTGACTGGCGGAACCGGGAATAGCTTTGAATCGGCCTTGTGCCAGATTGCGAATGAGTTCGGCAAGCGGTTGTCCGTCCAGGATATGCCCGTTCTCGCTGTGGCCGCACACCGTAGCAGGGTGAACAATCGTGTAATCCGCATCCGCGTCTTGCATATAGCGGATGACTGCAAAATGGGACTCGAGTTTGCTGCCTTCGTAGCCGCCTACACGGGCGTAGACCGCGGGCCAGTTTGTGTTTTCAGGGCACTGAATATCAACCCCGATACGGGCAAGGTGGTTGAGGTTTTGCAGCATGAAGCCGCCTACCATGAGCAGTCGGATGCGCTGGCTGGCCGCAAGCCTGGCCACGCTCAGAGCACCTTGGACATTGACTGTGCGGGCGCGCTCCGGTGTCAGCCCCCAGGAAAATTCAGCCGCGAGATGGAAAAACACAGCGGTCGCAGTGACGCGTTCTTTGTCTGCTTCGCTGAGGCCAAGCCCCTCCTGGCTGATATCGCCTTCAACGGCATGGAGATACTCCGGGTTACCCCCCAGTTGGCCTACCTGCTCCTTGAGGCGTTCGATGTTACCGGGGCTGCGCATCAGTACCCAGGTCTTGTGCCCTTGCGCAGTAAGACTGGCCAGCAAATGTTGCCCCACAAAGCCGCTGCCGCCGGTGACAAAGCATTCCACACTCATGTTTGAACCCTTGTTTGGATGATGGGCGCAGGCTAAGGTGTAGAGCCTGCTCTACAGTCAAGGATTTTTAACGTGAATATTGGAGAGTTGGAGCGCCGGAGTGGGCTCAGCCGCCATACATTGCGCTATTACGAACAGCTCGGGCTTATTGAGCCACAGCGACAAGCCAACAACTATCGTAGTTACAGTGAACAGACCGTTGCTGACTTGGCTTTTATACAGAGTGCCCAGGGCGGGGGCTTTTCACTTGCTGAGATTGGGGACATTCTTGTGGCCAGGCGGGGTAACACGATCGACTGCGCGCAAGGTGCCGTCTTGGTCGCCGCCAAGATGGCCGAGATTCAAACGAAGATCACCACGCTACAAGCCGCTTATGTTTTTCTGGACGCGGAGCGTGCCAAGCTCGAAGCCAGTGCTATTGCCAATGGGCAGATAATTCCCTGAGGTCCTGTCCATGACCTTTTTCGATCGAGCGTCAGCCTTCAGGTAAGGTTACACCGCAGATAAACTCATGCGTCCCCAAGCGGTGCGAGCCGAACTCCACCACGTAGCCGTCTCCTCTGCGTTCCGCCTCTGCCTTGGCCGTCTTCTGGTCGGCATAAACGTCGACAAAATGCCATGGATGTCGGTCTCTCAGGACTCCCCATCCGATGACCCAGCCTTCCCGCGAAGGGTCCGGCGGCAGGTGCTTCGCCAAGCTTCGAATGGACATACCGATCTCCTCATATGCACAGGCTCGCCCTTGCAGGTTGAGCACTTTTCTTGAACCACACCTCGCGGGCGTCGGTCTTCAGCATGAAGGATGAGTGATATTTCCAGGTTTCCTCATCAAATATTGAAATGTTCGCAGTCTATGGTTGGGCTCAAAGCCAATTCCACCATCGAGGGAGTCAGGAAATGGATTATTCCAGCATGGTTGAATCGTTGGACAAGATGCTGAACGCAACGGCTGCAGCCAAGGCCTGCCTGCAGCCGTCAGATACAGAACGTCACCCATACCTCCGTAGCCATTCGTCCGCGACGTCACCCATGGTTGATGGGGTGCCACTCTTGATCCAAAGCATAAATCCACGGTCGAACTTGAATGCTGCCCCGCACTCGCTGAGCAGAAACTGACGAACCTTCTGCGTGTTGCGGTAATGCTTGTCCAGTGGAGTTGTACGGGTGATCGGCCCGGCGTGCCAGTCGACGGTCATGGTCTGTTCCTTTGACAATTGAGAAGGCAAAAAGCCCGTAGAGGGTCATCTACGGGCTTTGCTGTGGTTTCACATGACCTGGCTCGGCCTGTCAGCCTTCGAACTGTATCACCATCCGGCCTTTGATCTTGCCCTCCAGCATCTCGTCAAAGATCTGGTTGATATCCTCGATCGGTCGCAGCGTTACCTTGGGCACCACTTTGCCTTCAGCGGCAAACTGGAAGGCTTCCTGCAGGTCCTGGCGTGTACCTACCAGCGAGCCCACCACTTCGATCCCATCAAGCACCAGGCGAGGAATATTCAGGTCCATGGACTCCGACGGAAGCCCGACGGCCACCAGTCGCCCGCCAGCGCGCAAGGCATCGACGGCAGAATTGAACGCGCCTTTGGCCACGGCAGTAACGACGGCAGCATGTGCGCCACCGGTCTTGGCCTGGATGACCTTCGCGGCATCTTCGTTGAGCGGATTGACGACCAGGTCCGCGCCCATCTCGCTGGCGAAGCGCAGTTGCTCTTCGTTGACGTCGATGGCGATCACTTTGGCGTTGAACACATTCTTGGCATATTGCAGGGCCAGGTTGCCCAGGCCGCCGAGCCCGTAGATGGCGATCCATTGGCCGGGGCGGATGTTGGAGATTTTCACTGCTTTGTAGGTCGTGACGCCGGCGCAGGTGATGCTGCTGGCGGCAGCGGAGTCGAGGCCGTCGGGTACTTTGACCGAGTAGTCGGCCTTGACGATGCAGGCCTCGGCCATGCCGCCGTCCACGGTGTAGCCGGAATTCTTCACGTCGCGGCACAGGGTCTCGTTGCCGCTGTTGCAATATTCGCAATGTCCGCAACCCTGGTAGAACCAGGCAACGCTGGCACGGTCGCCTGGCTTGAGCGAGGTGACGCCCGGGCCAACTTCCTGGACCACGCCAATACCTTCGTGGCCCAGTACTACACCGGTCTTGTCACCAAAGTCGCCATTTTTCACGTGCAGGTCGGTGTGGCACACACCGCAGCACTGCATCTTCAGCAACGCTTCGCCGTGTTCGAGAGGGCGCAAGGTTTTCTCTATCACGTCCACGCGACGGCCTGGTGCAACGACAGCAGCTTTCATGAGAGCCTCCGTGTCTATCCGATGTGAGCTTGGGTTATCGTCGGGACAGCATAGACCTTGCCGGGCCAGGCAAAATTGCTTCAGGTCATGGTCATGGTGGGCGCTTCCACAAAATACCTGCGTATACCTGACTGGCCTTTGCAGAAAAAAGAAAAGCCCGCGGCAAGGATGCGGCGGGCTGCAAGAACATACGGAGCAGGGCCAGTGTGCCCATCCGGATGTCGACATTTCGTGAAGGTCAGGTGATGAGGCTGTCATCATCTGCACCGAAGTGCGCAGGCTCACAAAAAAACGGCCGACGTCAAGTAATTTGCGAGGGTTTTCTGAAGGCCAGAAACTTATATCGGGCGCCGGGTTAGCTGAACTTCGCGCCACTTTGCGGTGCTGCGGCGTTGTGAGCCATGCCTGACGTTCAATCGGAGAAAGCCGATGTGATCGCCTCCACAACGACACGCACTCTGGCCGTGCGCGCCAAGTCTTGGTGCAACACCAGCCACGCCTCGTAGGACTTGGCCCGCCGGCACCCCGGCCATAGCCGCACCAGCGCGGGATCGCGCTGGGCCAGGTACTCGGGTAACTCGCCTATGGCTAGGCCGGCGCGCACGAAGGTCGCGAGCATCAGGCTCGAATCCAGTTCGGCAACCACGCGCCCCTGTGCTCTGGATTCACCCGCCAGCGTGTTGTCCTGCCGGCTGGTCACACCCTGCTGGTAAAGTGCAATATCGTGATTCGCAAGGCCTTGTCCGGGCTGTGGTTCGCCATGTTTTTCCAGATAGCTTCGGGTAGCGTACAGGCCGACTTCCCAGCAGCCGAGTTGGCGAACGATCAAGTCAGGTTGCTCTGGCCGCAGGGTACGTACAGCAATGTCGGCCTCCCGCCGTGCCAAGTCGAGCAACCGCGTCGTAGTACTCAGGATCACCCGCACTTCAGGATGGCTGGCGCGCAGGTGTTCAATGGCAGGAAGCACGAAGTCCACCGCCAGGGCGTCGGTGGTGGTCACGCGCACCTCACCGGCCACGCGCGCATCGGCACCTTCGCCGCGGCGCTCGAAGGAGACTGCCATGCGTTCCATGTCCTCGGCCATACGCAGCACTTCCTGGCCGGTGTCCGTTAGCACCAAGCCGCCCGTGGTGCGCAGGAACAGCCGACTGCCCAGCGCTCGCTCCAATCCGGTCAGACGCCGGCTCACCGTGGTCTGGTCGATGACAAGTTGCTGCGCTGCCCCGCGCAAGGTGCTGGCGCGCTGAATTGCCAGGAATATCCGCACGTCGTCCCAGTTCACTCCTACCCCCATTGTTGGGGCTGCAAATATGCAGCCATATGCTGCTATTTTATGCATTTTCACATGAAAGGCGTCTCCGTAGCATTGCGTCAATCCCTTTTGAACCCTTTGACGCGCAGCCGGCCCGCCTGGCTGCCGGGGAGCTACCATGCCTCGCTTACCCTTCATCCTGACAGTCGCCATGCTGAGTGCCTTCGGGCTGATTGCTTCGGACGTTTATCTACCCGCAATGCCAAGCATGGCCACCGAGTTCGGCATCGCCGACTGGCAGATGCCGCAGACCATCTCGTTCTACCTGCTGGCACTGGCATTTGCCCAGTTGGCCTACGGGCCACTGTCGGATCGCAATGGCCGCAAGCCCATACTGCTGGGAGGCATCGCCCTCTACATCGTCGGCTCGGTGGGCTGTGCCACCTCCACCACCTACAACGGGTTTCTGGCGTGGCGCATGCTGGAAGCAGTCGGCGCGGCTGCGGGCCTGGTCGTGGGTCGCGCCCTGATCGCCGACACCTGCGACAAGCGCACCTCTGCCAAGGTCTATGCGGTGATCTACCCGCTGGTGTCGCTGTCGCCAGCCTTGGCACCGGCCATAGGCGGGCACTTGGCAGCGGCCTTCGGCTGGCGAGCTGATTTCCTGTTCGTCGCTGCGTTCGGTGGCATGGCACTGCTGATGGCAATGACGCTGCTACCGGAAACGCTACCCATCGCGGCCCGTACCCGTACCTCCCCCTTTGCCGGCTTCAGTCATGTCCTGCACGACCGAACTTTTCGCCGCTATACATTGGTGGTCTGCGCGATCTATTGCGCTTGGTTCGTCTACTTGACCCAATCGCCGTTTCTTTTTGCGCGCCAAGGCTTGAGTGAGGAGCAAAGCGGCTGGCTGTACCTGCCGCTGACGGCCGGCATCATCGCTGCCAACCTGCTGACCAAGCGGCTGCTTGATCGCTGGCACTACGACCGTATCCTCGCTGTCGGCATCATGTGCTTCGTACTTGGCGGGGCGGCATTCCTGGCCGTGCTGGCTCTGGGGCTACATGGCGCGGCCGCTGTGGTGCTGCCGATGTGCCTGGTCAGTCTCGCCAATGGTTCGTCGCTGTCGCTGGCGGTATCTGGGGCCATTGCGAGTGAGCACGGGCATGCGGCCACCGCGTCAGGACTGGTAGGGTTCTGTCAGATCGGCAGCGCCGCGCTGGTGGCAATGGGGGTCAGCGCGGCCTTCGGCACCGGCCTTGGCGTGCTTTGCGGCGCGGTAACGGTGCTCGGCCTGATCGCGCTGTCCACCTGCCTGCCATGGCCTAGAAACCGGACGAGCGTGGTCTGATTATCCTCAATGACGCTGGAACCCCAGCGCCCGGGCCGTGAATGCTTCCAGCATGTGGGATTGGTTTGGTCGCAGCATTCGTTTCGTTATAGGTCTGTCGCAGCCGACTGCCAGCAGCTGAATTGAATTCGTTCGGGCAAAGAGGACATCGTGAAAATTTTGGCTATCTCAGGCAGCTCACGTGAAGCGTCAACGAATACGGCGTTGTTGCAAACTTGAGCATCTGTTGTTACGCATCCCTCTCATTGGAAAATCCCCGGAGGAAGTCGTGAGCTTTTTATGCCTGCCAGATAATGAGTCGCAAATCAGGTCGTTACTACTCAAATTTGCTGCAGCAGTTCATCAAAGCAGCAGGGCGAGCCTGGCAGCCACTAATACAGTTCGTTAGAAATCCGAATTAAGCATTCGATGAAGCGGGCGAGCACTTCCGAAGGCTCGCCTTCCGGACGCAGCAAGTAGGTCGTCAGCAACGGCGAACGGCCTGTCAGTGGCCGTGCCACTACGCCAGGTTCCTGGCTGGCCAAAAATTTGCGCGCAGCCCGTCAGCCCCAGGGCGATGCCTTCCTGCGTGCTTGGCTTACTGCATATGATGAATCCGCCTAACTTATTGATAAACCTGCTGTATCTGGCTATGGCGTAGTCAAGCAAAGTTCGGTGCTGGAGTCATGGTGAAAAAAGCCCGCCATGGAAGGCGGGCAAAAGACGTTTGAAGGGAGAGCCTGCAGGTTGCGCCGGTCCGGTTAACCCAGGATTAAGCGACCACGCATTGACCCGGCACCCTGATCAGCCTATACAGGCCTGTCATTATCCCAGGAGCCAGCATGCGCGACGAAGACGACCTGCACGAACCCGAGCATGATCACCTGCTTGACCACGAATTTCTCTATGACGACGTGGAGCCCGAGGCAGATGCCCAAGGCGCCGAGGATGAAGTGGAGGAAGACGAAGAAACGCTGAATGACCTCGATGACGAAGAGCGCGATCACCCAGCTTGGTTCGACGATTGCGACGACTGACTCAGCGACCATCCACCGAGAACCGCCCGGGCCCGCTTACCGCGAGCAACAGCAGGCCGCCCATGATGCTGAGGTTTTTCAGAAACTGGGTCGTGTTGGCGCTGCGCTCAGGGTCGACCATGTTCCAGAATGGGTGGCCCAGCAGCGCCGTGCCCAGCACGAACAGCGCGAACAGAAAGGCTAACGGCCGTGTGTAGAAACCGAGGATCAACAGGATTGCGACGAGAAACTCCATGATGACGGCAATCCCTGCTGCCAGCATCGGGGCAGGGGCGCCGAGCGAGGTCATGTAGCCTACCGTGCCATCGAAGCCGGTCAGCTTGGCCCAGCCAGACAAGACGAACAGGATCATCAGCAGTACGCGGGCGATCAGGATAATGATGTCGCGTTGACCATCGAACAGGGAGTAGCGCATGGCGGCGTTCCAGTGGACGGGGACAAGCTCCACTTTAGCAGCTACGCCAGACATTGCTTTCAGGCAGCAAAAAGGCGCCGCAGGGGCGCCTTTTCAACGAAGTTTGGTGCGAGTGGCGGGACTCGAACCCGCAAGGCTCACGCCGACAGATTTTAAGTCTGCTGTGTATACCAATTCCACCACACTCGCACGCTTGAAGGGGTCGCAACGACCAGCTCGCTTCTAAGCAGAAGGGCTTCGCAATCAAGCGCGCTTTATAACCCATTGTTATAGTTGAGTCAACTGCAGCGCCTATGATCAACAGATAGAAGGGTGATCGAACCGGCAATTGACACCGTGCTGTCGTTACGCCACTGTCGCCCATCATTGGATCCAAGAGTGTTGCGTAATGACTCAGGGCCGGGTTGGTGAAGGTGTGGTGCGTCCCCGGTTATTCTGGCGGCTGTTGTTCGCGCAAGTGCTCGTGCTGGGTGCATTTCTTTACATCAGCCTGATCAGCCTGGGCGTTTATCTGTTGTTGCTGGGCTTTGATGCGGAGCACTCACAGCAGCAGCGTATGTTGGCGCTGGCCGGCGGTGGTATGATCATGCTGCTCAGCCTGTGGTTGCTGAAAGTGGCCATGCCGCGATGCATCAGTCCGACGCTGGCCGAGCCGGAACGCTGACTGCCTGTAGTCGTTCAGCTGTCTACTGGCAGACACTCCGGGCTACGCTCATTTCCTTCCTCCTGCTGTGCCAGTGGAGTTTGCATGGTTTCAGCTGACTGCCTCGATGCTTCCGTCATGCCTGCCCATCGTTACGAACAGCTGGTTCAGTCGGTGGTGGATTATGCCATCTACATGCTCGACCCTTCTGGCCATGTGGTGTCGTGGAACGCAGGTGCGCAACGGATCAAGGGTTACCGTAGAGATGAAGTGATCGGCAAGCACTTTTCGTTGTTTTTCACGGCGCAGGATTGTGCGGAGGGCCGCCCTGAGCGTCTGCTATGCCAGGCGCTGGAGCAGGGTGTGGCGCAGGACGAAGGCTGGCGGGTGCGCAAGGACGGCACGCAGTTCTGGGCCTTGGCGGCACTGGATGTGATCCGTGATGAAAATGGCCAGATCATTGGCCTGGCCAAGGTGACACGCGATATCACTGACCGTCGCGAGACGGCGCAGCAGCTCGACGCAGTGCGCGCCCAGCTGTTCCAGGCGCAGAAGCTTGAAGCCCTCGGCCAGTTGACCGGTGGTCTGGCGCACGACTTCAACAACATGTTGACCATCATCATCAGCTCGGCGCGCCTGGCGCTGGCCACCCAGGACCCGGCACGCACCCAGCGTATGTTGCAGCACATCCTCGATGCCAGCCAGCGTGGCACCGAACTGACCCAGCAACTGCTCAGTTTTGCCCGTCACCGCAAGTTCGATGTGGCCAGCGTTGCCCCGGCAGAGCTGGTTAATGCTACGCGTGGCCTGCTTGAACATGCATTGCCAAGCTCGATTGACTTGAAGGTGTTGCTGCAACCGGACCTGCCGTTGATCGAGGTGGATGCCGGGCAACTGCAGATGGTGTTGCTCAACCTGTTGTTCAATGCTCGTGATGCCATCGACGGGCATGGCCGCATCAGCCTGACAGTCGATGTGGTCGAGCTGTTCGGCGAAGTTGAAGGGCTGAAGGGCAGCTTCGTGCGCTTCGAGGTGGAAGACAGCGGCGAAGGCATACCCACAGAGATACTGCCGCGTATCTTCGAGCCGTTTTTCACCACCAAGCCTTTCGGCAAGGGTACCGGCCTGGGGCTCAGCCAGGTCTATGGTTTCGCCCGGCAAAGTGGCGGTGCCATTTGTGTCGACAGCGAGCCTGGCCGGGGAACTTGCATGCGACTGTACTTGCCAATGTATCAGGACCAGACGGATAGCCCACTCGACAGGTAGATAACATGGCGCAGGCACTGAAGCGACTGGTAACGGGGATCGACGGGCTCGACGCGTTGCTCAAGGGTGGCCTGATAGCTGGCGCCTCCTACATTATCCAGGGGCCGCCGGGGGCCGGTAAGACCATCCTCGCCAATCAGCTGGCCTGCGGCCACGTGCGTGGCGGTGGTCGGGTGCTGGTGGCCACCTTGCTGAGCGAGTCGCATGAACGCTTGTTCCAGTACCTGTCCACACTGGACTTCTTCGACCCGGCGCTGGTCGGTGACAAAATCCAGTTCGTCAGCGCCTTTGATACCCTTGAGCAGGACGGGCTGGATGCGGTGGTGCGCTTGCTGCGCCAGGAAATTGCCCGGCAACAGGCCAGCCTGCTGATCGTCGACGGTGTGCTCAATGCCCGGGTACGTGCGGAAACCGCGCTGGACACCAAGAAGTTCGTCTCTGAGCTGCAGGGGCATGCGGCCTTCGCCGGGTGCACCGTACTGTTGCTGACCAGTGCCCGGCTCGACGAGGGTAGCCCGGAACACACCATGGTCGATGGCGTGATCGAACTGGGTGAGCAACTGGTCGGCAGCCGCGCCGTGCGCCATGTCCAATTGCGCAAGACCCGCGGCAGTGGTGCGTTGTCGGGGCGTCACGAATGCCTTATCGATGAGTCCGGCATGCAGGTCTATCCTCGCCTGGAAGCGTTGTTCAGCCACCCCAGCCAATTGGGCAGTGGCACCTTGGCGCGTATCAGCAGCGGCGTACCAACCTTCGATGAAATGCTTGGCGGAGGCTTGGCCACCGGGTCAGTCAGCCTGCTGATGGGGCCTTCGGGGATTGGCAAGACATCATTGGGCCTGGCCTTTCTGGGTGCCAGCACCCCGCAGGCGCCGGGGTTGCATTTCGGTTTTTACGAAACACCCGAACGCCTGCGCAGCAAGGCCGCTTCGCTCGGTTACGATTTTGCCGCGATGGAGCAGGGCGGTAGCTTGCAGCTGTGCTGGCAGCCGACCACCGAGGGCTTGCTGGACCAGGTTGGCGCGCGACTACTGGAGCGTGTAGCGGCGCAGGGCAGCAAGCGCGTGGTGATCGACAGCCTTGGCGCATTCAGCCGCCTGGCTATTGACCCGACGCGGCTAAATGCGTTTTTCCGCGCGCTGGCGGGTGAGTTGCGCGCGCGCGATATCAGCGTGATGCTGACCTGGGAGATGCGCGACATCTTCGGCGCGGAAATCAGCGCCCCCGCGCCGGACCTGTCGAGTATCGTCGACAACCTTATGCTGATGCGCTTTGTCGAACTGGACTCGCAACTACGGCGCATGCTGTCGGTCCTCAAGGTGCGTGACAGTCACCATGACCCGGCCTTGCACGAGCTGCTGATCGGGCCGCAAGGCATTACCTTGCGCAAGGCGTTCGAAGGTGCCTGCGGTGTGCTTTCGGGAACGCCGACGCCGCAGGAGAGCGGGTGACGGACGAGCCGATGAACACCATCCTGATTGTCGATGACGAATACCTGATCGCCGATATCCTCGGGTTTGCCCTGGAGGACGAAGGTTTCCTGGTGGAAAAGGCGAGCAATGGCTGCAAAGCACTGGAGGCGTTGAAGGAAAAACGCGTGCAGCTGGTGATTACCGACTACATGATGCCGCTACTCAACGGTGAGGAGTTGGCGCGTGCCATCCGCGAGGACCCTGCGTTAAGCGAGTTGCCGGTCATCCTCATGAGCGGCGCACAGGCCAGCCAAGGATGCCCGGCCCTGTTTGCCGCAATATTCGACAAACCGTTCGACATGGATGAGATGATCGCCACGGTGCATCAGTTAATAGGCACCTGAGGCTGGCGGTCGAGCGCATCCATGCCCCTCGGGTGACGCTCAGTGTGAGTCTTCGTGTTTCTCCGGAGCCGGGCTGCCGGCCTGGATGCGTTTGAAGATTTCTTCTCGATGGACCTGAACATCTTTCGGTGCATCGATACCGATCCTCACCTGCATCCCTTTGACGCCCAGAATGGTGACTTTGATGTCATCGTTGATGACGATGCTTTCGCCAACCTTACGGGTGAGTATCAGCATGTAGTTCTCCTTGGTGATGTAAAAGTCCGCCGGGCTAGTTGCCGTGGCGGCGGGAGCTTGTCCCTCTTCCTTCTCATTAAAGACGCTTTCGGCGGATAGTAATTCCCCGACAGACAAATTCTGTTGCGTGTCTTCAGTTGCAGGTGCCAAAGCAAACCGTCAACGGTTTGTCGGCCAAGGTGCTCGCTGGCAAGAATAGGGGGGTTGGCGGCTAATGGGAAATTTCTTCGCATCATGGGCTGAATAGACAAGCTCAATGGGCCTCCTGTTCCTCGAGTGCCTGAAGAAACAACAGCAAGGCCACTTCCTCCGGGTCCAGGCCTTTGCGCACACGGTTTTTCGGCAAATTGGCAAGGCGCCCCAAGGCATAGTGCTCCAGGACTGCCGGGTGGATGTAGCAGCGCCGGCACACTGCCGGCGTATTGCCCAGGCGCGTGGCTACCTGGCGGACTATTGCGGCGACCTGACGTTTGGCTTCACTCTCCGGCTCCCAGGCCAAGGGCTTCAGCAGGTTCAATGCCAGGCTGCTGCCGGCCCAGGTGCGATAGTCCTTGGCAGTGAAGTCGGCGCCGGTCAACTGCTGCAGAAACTGATTGACCTCGGTGGAGCCGACACTATGGCGCTGGCCGTCTTCATCCAGGTACTGAAACAGTGCCTGCCCAGGCAGTTCCATGCAGCGTTTGAGCAGGTTGGCCAAGCGCCGGTCGTTGAGGGTGACGTTGTGTTCGACGCCGCGCTTGCCGCGGAATTGAAAGCGAATGCTGCTGCCTTTGATCTGTACATGGCGATTGCGCAGGGTGGTCAATCCGTACGACCGGTTATCGCGCAGGTAGCGCTGGTTGCCAATGCGGATCAGGGTGTGGTCCAGCAGGCTCACCACCAGCGCCATGACCTTTTCCCGGTCCAGCCCTGGCCGCGCCAAGTGGGCTTCCAGCTGTGTGCGCAGCTTTGGCAAGGCTTGGGCGAACGCAAGCATGCGCCCGTATTTGTGCTGGTCGCGCAGTTCGCGCCACTGCGCGTGGTAGCGGTACTGCTTGCGGCCACGGGCATCACGGCCGGTGGCTTGCAGGTGGCCTTGCGGATCGGCGCAGATCCACACATCCGTGTAGGCCGGGGGGATCACCAGTGCGGCGATGCGTGCGAGGGTTTCGCTGTCGCGTACTCGTTGGCCATCGGCATTCAGGTAGATGAAACGGTCGCGCCAGCGCCGACGGGTCAGGCCCGGCTGACTGTCGTCAACGTAGTGCAGGGTGCGCGGCAGGGGGCAGTCAAGCATGGGCGGTGGGCCTCGATCAGGTCACTGATCAATGGACAATACGCGCGCTAAGGATGCTCAACCCAAAAGGGCCACCGACTTGATCTGGGCGAACAGTATCTGCCCCGTGTGCAAACCGAGCTGGTCTGCCGAGAAGCGGGTGATGCGTGCAAGCAGGGCATTGCCGCCAGCATCCAGGCTGACCAGCACATGCGCCGGGTTGGCCGCCGGGCAGCTCTCGCGCACACGCACCGGCAGGCGGTTGAGGATGCTCGATGCGCTGTCCGCCGCCAGTGCCAGGCTGACATCCCGGGCCTGCACCTTGACGCGCAGGGTGCTGCCCATCACCTGCGCCGCGTGGGTGATGCGCAGCAGCGGCCCGCTGCTGCCGGGCAGGCGCAGGTCCAGCAGGCCGTAGTGTGGGTCGTGCCCAACCACCCTACCTTCGAACACGACGCCGGCGTCGTCGCCCTGGGCCAGCGACAGGTCAAGGCGAGCCAGGGTTTCGCCGATCGGGCCGCTGGCGATCGCCCGGCCTTGTTCCAGCAACACTAGGTGGTCGGCCAGCCGCGCGACTTCATCCTGGGCGTGGCTGACATATATGAGGGGGATGTCCAGTTCGTCGTGCAGGCGCTCCAGGAAGGGCAATATCTCGCGCTTGCGCGGGCCGTCGAGGGCTGCCAGCGGCTCGTCCATCAACAACAGCCGTGGGCTGCTGAGCAGGGCGCGGGCAATACCCACCCGCTGCGCCTCGCCACCCGACAGGGTTGCCGGGCGGCGGTCCAGCAAGTGGCCGATACCCAGCAGTTGGCACGCCTGGTCGAGGCTGACCTTGCGTGCAGCGGGCGCTACCCGGCGCCAGCCGAACGTCAGGTTGCCGCGCACCGACAGGTGCGGGAACAGGCTGGCTTCCTGGAACACGTAGCCCACCGGGCGCAGGTGCGGTGCCTGGAAGTAGCCACGGGTGCTGTCTTCCCAGACTTCGCCGTTGACTTCGATATAGGCGCTGGCGGCCCGTTCCAGCCCGGCCAGGCAGCGCAGGCAGCTGGTCTTGCCGGAGCCAGAGTGGCCGAACAGCGCGCTGATGCCGCGCCCGGGCAGGTGCAGGTTGACGTCCAGGGTAAAATCGTCGCGTGCCAGTTTCAGGTGCGCCACAATCGATGCGGTCATTTCAGCTCCAGCCAGCTTTGCCACGGCGTCCAGCGTACAGCAGGAGCAGCACCAGGAATGAGAACACCAGCATGGCCCCGGCCAGCCAGTGGGCTTGCGAATACTCCATGGCTTCGACGTGATCGAAAATCTGCACCGAAACCACGCGAGTCTTGTCGGGGATGTTGCCACCGATCATCAGTACGACGCCAAACTCGCCCACCGTGTGGGCAAAGCCGAGGATGCTGGCAGTGACGAAGCCAGGGCGGGCTAGCGGCAGCACCACGTGAACGAAGGTATCCCGTGGGCTGGCGCGCAGGGTGGCGGCGACTTCCAGGGGGCGCTGGCCGATCGCGCCAAAGGCATTCTGCAAGGGTTGCACCACGAACGGCAGGGAGTACACCGTCGAGCCAATCACCAGGCCTGTGAAGCTGAACACCACACTGCCCAGGCCTAGCGCCTGGGTGGCCTGCCCGAGCCAGCCGTGCGGGCCAAGGGCGATCAACAGGTAAAAGCCGATCACCGTCGGTGGCAGTACCAGCGGCAGTGCCACCACCGCACCCACCGGCCCGCGCAGCCAAGAGCGCGTGCGCGCGAGCCACCAGGCGACCGGTGTGCCGATGATCAGCAGGATCAGGGTGGTCAGGCTGGCCAGTTTTACGGTCAGCCAGATGGCGCCCAGGTCACTGGCATCGAGTGGCATCAACGGTCATAACCATAGGATTTGATCACCGCTGCGGCTTTCGGGCCTTTGAGGTATTCGACCAGTGCCTTGGCGGCCGCATTGTCCTTGCCTTTGTTGAGGATGACGGCGTCCTGGCGGATCGGGTCGTGCAGGTTGGACGGCACGATCCATGCCGAGCCATGGGTTACTTTGCCGTCCTTGTAGATCTGCGAAAGGGCGACGAAGCCCAACTCGGCGTTGCCGGTGGAGACGAACTGGAAGGCCTGGGTGATGTTCTGGCCTTCGACGATCTTGCCTTTGGTGGCTTCGGTGAGCTTCAGCCTGTCCAGCAGCTGGGTGGCGGCCAGGCCGTAAGGTGCCGCTTTCGGGTTGGCGATGGACAGGTGTTTGTATTCGTTCTTTTTCAGTACTTCACCCTTGGCATCTACGTAGCCTTCCTTCGCAGACCACAAGGCCAGGGTGCCGATGGCGTAGGTAAAGCGTGAGCCAGGTACGGTTTCCTTTTCTGCTTCCAGCTTCTTGGGGGTGGTGTCGTCAGCGGCGAGGAACACTTCGAACGGTGCACCGTTCTTGATCTGCGCGTAGAACTGCCCGGTGGCGCCGTAGGCCGCGACCAGTTTGTGGCCGGTGTCTTTTTCGAATTCCTTGGCGATGGCCTGGACAGGGGCTGTGAAATTGGCTGCGACCGCGACCTGGACTTCGTCGGCCCAGGCAGTGTTGAAGGCCAGCAGGCTGGCCAGGGCAGTGAAGGTCAACTGGGGCGAGCGGATACGCATGAAGACAGCTCCTTGAGATTATCGTTATAGCCTTAACTATATAGCGATAAGCCATTGGCCGTGAAGAGGCCAGGCCTGCCTGTCAGAATGCCTGGTGACCGATTACTGCCAGTGCCTTGCCGGCAATCTCCCGGGTCAGCTCACCCGCCGGCATGTGCCGGCCCAGCCGTAACGCCTGCCCCGACCACAGATTGCTGAAATCACTATTACCCTGCGGATCGGTGATTGCCCGTAAAGGCATCAATGCCCCGCCCGCCAGCGGGAAGCGCGGTGCAAGCTCGCTCATCGGCCCCAGCTCGCGCATGAGGCGATTGTTGATGCCTCGCGCCGGGCGGCCGGTGAACAGGTTGGTCAGGGCGGTGTCGCTGGCAGGCGCGCTGTCCAGCGCCTGGCGATGCGCTGGCGACACCTTGGCCTCGGGGCAGAACAGGTAAGCCGTGCCGATCTGCACTGCCGAGGCCCCCAGGGCCAGTGCCGCCAACAGCCCGCGGTGGTCGCCGATACCACCGGCGGCAATCACTGGCACGCCGACGGCATCGGCCACCTGCGGTACCAGAGCGAAGGTGCCTATCTGGCTGGTGATGTCATCGCTGAGGAACATGCCGCGATGGCCACCGGCTTCATAACCCATGGCGATGATCGCATCGCAGCCATTGCGCTCCAGCCAGACCGCTTCTTCCACGGTCGTGGCGCTGGACAGTACTTTGGCACCGCTGGCCTTTACCCGCTGCAGCAGTTCGGCCTGCGGCAGGCCGAAGTGGAAGCTCACCACCTCCGGGCGCAACGCTTCGACCAGCAGGCAGCTCTGCTCGTCGAAAGGCGCACGGTTGGACACCGGCGTGGGCGCCGTGAAATCGGCGCCCACTTCGCTGTAATAAGGCTCAAGCGCCTGCTTCCAGCGCGCATCGCGCTCGGCATCGGGCGCTGGCGGCTGGTGGCAGAAGAAGTTCAGGTTCAGCGGGCGCCCCGGGCAGCCGGCGCGGAATGCAGCGATCTCGGCGCGCACCTGTTCGCCGCTGAGCATGGCGCAGGGCAGGGCGCCCAAGCCACCTGCCAGGCCCACGGCAATGGCCATGGCCGAGCCGGTCGCCCCCGCCATGGGTGCCTGCAGAATGGGCAGCTCGATGCCCAGCAGGTCGAGGATACGGCGGTCGGGCCAGTGGCTCATGCGATTCTCCTTGCGTGGGGCGAGCGATGCGGCGGGGGCTTGCGGCGAGTCTTACAGGGCCTTGCTGACCTGGATGTCGCTGATTTTCTCGGCGTCTTCGCCGTGGATCTTGCGCAGGGCCTCAAGGGCTTGCTCCTGCGAGGCATCGGGCATCAGCGCGAAATCCCAGCGACGCTGGCCGTCGAGCTTGTATTTGATGACGTACTTGATGGTCTGGGTCATGGTGGCCTTATCTGAGTTTCGACGACGAGCGACGGATGATCTTGATCTTGTGGGTCAGCGTTGGCTTGCGGGTGACCGAGATCGGGCGAGTGGTGACGGTATCGATGGTGATGTTCCAGAAGCCGGTGCTGGGTACGGTGATCTTCGCCGGAAACTTCTCGAAATGGCCGCCGTGGTAAGTATGACGGCCGCCGTTCTTGAAGCTGCGGAAGTTGGCGTCGTTCATCAGGCGGATATTGCAGCGCTGGGAGCACTCGATGACGACAATATCGTCCTCGTTGAGGTGCTCGCGCTGGTGTACGAATTTCATGTGATGCTCCGCAAGGTTTGGATCTGCAAAAGCAAAAGATACCACGATGTGCCGTTACACTGCCGCGTTGATCGCCGGGCGTAGATAATTCTGCCAAAGCAGGGAGCAAAACCGCCTGGATGTGGTCGAAGCGAATTCTTGAAGGCAGAGGTGCAGCAAATGAAGTGGATGGTGGCGGCGTTGTCGGTGACGCTCGGTGGCTGCGTGAGCGTCGCGGAGCTGGAGCAATCGCGTGAAACGATGGATGTGATCTCTGGCAAGAGCCCACGCGCCTATGCCGATTGCGTAAAGGAGAAGCTTGCCGATACGCGTGACCCGCTGACCGAAGAGCAGCGTGGCGATGGCCTGCGGCTGATCGTACCGCAGAAAATCACCTCAGGTGCCGGCCCGGCCGCGCTGGTGGATATCGACAAGCGCGGCAGCGGCAGCAGCATCAAACTGCACGAGCGGCTGAATAACTTCCCGCTGCGCCTTGGCGATGTGCGCACTGCCGCAACGCAGTGCATCTCCGGAAGTTGATCTGAAGCAACGGGTCCTCCTTTCTCTGCTTATATGTTTTAAGCCTAAACATATAACAAAAGAAAAGGAGATTCGTGATGACACCGTTGAGACGCGTGATGATCGGCAGCTTGCTGATCCTGATCTGGCCCACGGCACATGCCGCTGATGGTCAGAAGGTCTTCACCCAGGGTGGGGCCAACCCCGCCGCCATGGCCTGTCTGGGATGCCATGGCCCGGACGGCAATGGCATTGCGGCTGCCGGCTTTCCACGTTTGGCCGGGCTACCGGCCGGGTACCTTGCCAAGCAGTTGCAGGACTGGCGCAACGGCAGCCGCAAGCAGCCAGTGATGGAACCTTTGGCCAAGGCCCTGAGCGACGACGAAATCAAGGCCGTCAGTACCTACCTGGCCAGCCTGCCGGCAGCGCCCGCTGGCGACCTGCACCGCCAGCAGATTGCCGATGACCCGACTATCCGCATAGCCCTGTACGGCGACTGGAGCCGGCAGATTCCTGGCTGCGTGCAATGCCACGGGCCGGGTGGCGGCGGGGTGGGCGAACACTTCCCGCCCTTGGCCGGCCAGCCCGCCAGTTACCTGGTGGCACAGCTCAATGCCTGGCGCGACGGCAGCCGCAGCAATGACCCCAACCAGCTGATGGTCGGCGTGGCCAAGGCCATGACCGATGAGGAGATCAAGGCCGTTGCCGAGTTCTTCGCCCGCCCCGCCAGTCAGGAGGTCACGCCATGAATAACCTGATTCCCGTCTTGTTGCTGCTGGCCGTGGGCAGCGCCCAGGCCACGCCGATCGCCATGGAAGACCAGTCGCAGTTGAAGGTTCCCGGTGTGCAGGCGACACCGCAGTTCGTGCCGCCTGCTGAGCGTGAGTTGCCCGATAATGCCTTTGGCAAAATGGTGCGTGAAGGCCACGCCTTGTTCGTCGACACCCGCCGACTGATGCCCGAGGCGGTGGGCAACGGCATGAACTGCAGTAACTGCCACCTCGATCAGGGGCGGTTGGCGCACTCGGCGCCGCTGTGGGGGGCCTACCCGATGTACCCGGCCTATCGTAAGAAGAATGACAAGGTCAACACCTTCGCCGAGCGTATCCAAGGGTGTTTTCAGTTCAGCATGAACGGCAAGCCGCCGGCCGCTGACAGCCCGCAGATGACGGCATTGGCGGTGTATTCATACTGGCTGTCGACCAAGGCGCCGACCGGTGTGGAGATTGCCGGACGTGGTTATCCGGAGGTGGCACAACCCAAGGGCGGTTATGACTTCAAGCGCGGCCAGCAGGTTTACCGTGAACAATGCGCGATTTGCCATGGCGATAACGGTGAAGGGCAAAAGGTCGCAGGCGAGTACGTAATGCCGCCGCTTTGGGGCAAGGACTCCTACAACTGGGGGGCCGGCATGCACCGCATCAATACCGCGGCGTCGTTCATCAAGTACAACATGCCGCTGGGCAAGCCGGGCAGCCTCAGCGATCAACAGGCCTGGGACGTGGCGGCGTGGATCAACCGCCACGAGCGGCCACAGGACCCGCGGTTGGTAGAGGGATCCATCGAGAAGACGCGGGTGAAGTTTCATGCCAATGATGGGGTTAACCTGTATGGTCAGCAGGTTGATGGGGTGCTGATCGGGCAAGGGACAGGTAGCTGAGGTAAGCCGGTGGCGGCCTCTTGGCGCGTGAGCCCGTCGAAGAGGCCGCCACCGGCACGCTGATTTTCCTGTCATCCAACGGTCATGTATGACAGCAATATTTACGATCCCTCGGAACTATCTACACTGGGATATCTCTATGATGGCAACGGTCGTTGTCGGGGGCATTGTAAGGTGACTGCCGCCTGATTAGACTGCGCCGAATTCCACAGGCCTAGCCTTTTGTAAGGACGTATATGATCAAAAAATGCTTGTTCCCGGCAGCCGGCTACGGCACGCGCTTCTTGCCTGCTACCAAAGCCATGCCCAAGGAAATGCTGCCGGTGGTCAACAAGCCACTGATCCAGTATGGCGTTGAAGAAGCATTGGATGCGGGTCTGAACGAGATCTCCATCGTTACCGGGCGCGGCAAGCGTGCCCTGGAAGACCACTTCGACATCAGCTACGAGCTGGAAAACCAGATCAAGGGCACCGACAAGGAAAAATACCTGGTCGGTATTCGTCGTCTGCTCGACGAGTGCTCCTTCTCGTACACGCGCCAGACCGAAATGAAGGGCCTTGGCCACGCGATTCTTACTGGCCGCCCACTGATCGGCGACGAGCCGTTCGCGGTGGTGCTGGCGGACGACCTGTGCGTCAACCCGGAAGGTGACGGCGTACTGACTCAGATGGTCAAGCTGTACAAACAGTACCGCTGCTCGATCGTCGCCATCCAGGAAGTCGACCCGCAGGAAACCAACAAGTATGGTGTGATCGCCGGTGAGATGATCCGCGACGACATCTTCCGTGTGACCAACATGGTCGAAAAACCGGCCCCGGAAGACGCGCCTTCGAACCTGGCGATCATCGGCCGTTACATCCTGACCCCGGATATCTTCGACATCATCGCCAATACCAAGCCAGGCAAAGGCGGTGAAATCCAGATCACCGATGCCCTGCTGCAGCAGGCGAAGGATGGGTGCGTGATTGCCTATAAGTTCAAGGGCAAGCGTTTCGACTGCGGTGGCGCCGAAGGCTACATCGACGCGACCAACTTCTGCTTCGAGAACTACTACAAGACTGGCAAGGCTTACTGATAAGCCCTGCTGGCCTCAAAGCCATCCTTCGGGGTGGCTTTTTTGTTTGCGGCGGCCAACGGCGGTATGCTGGACGCCTGCCTGGGAGAGTGAATACATGGCCTTCGATTTTGATCTGTTCGTGATTGGCGCCGGGTCCGGTGGTGTGCGCGCAGCGCGTTTTGCTGCCGGTTTTGGCGCAAAAGTGGCAGTGGCTGAAAGCCGCTACCTGGGGGGCACCTGCGTCAACGTCGGTTGTGTGCCGAAAAAACTGCTGGTGTACGGCGCGCACGTTGCTGATGAGCTGGAGCAAGCCGCAGGTTTCGGCTGGACGTTGGAAGAGGGGCATTTCGACTGGGGCACCCTGATTGCCAACAAGAATCGGGAAATCGAGCGCCTCAACGGCATCTACCGTAACTTGCTGGTCAACAGCGGGGTGACCCTGTTGCAAGGCCACGCGCGTCTGACGGGCGCCAACGAAGTGGAAGTGGACGGTCAACGCTACACCGCCGAGCATATCCTTATCGCTACCGGTGGCTGGCCGCAGGTACCGGACATCCCTGGCAAGGAACTGGCCATCACCTCCAACGAAGCTTTCTACCTCAAGGACTTGCCGCGCCGCGTGCTGGTGGTGGGTGGGGGCTATATCGCCGTCGAATTCGCCGGCATCTTCCAGGGCCTGGGGGCCGACACCACACTGCTGTACCGTGGCGACCTGTTCCTGCGCGGCTTCGATGGCTCGGTGCGCACCCACCTGAAGGAAGAACTGGAAAAACGCGGCCTCGACCTGCAGTTCAACGCCGACATCCAGCGCATCGACAAGCTTGAGGATGGTCGCCTCAAAGCCACGCTCAAGGACGGCCGCGAGCTGGTAGCCGACTGTGTGTTCTATGCCACCGGCCGGCGCCCGATGCTGGACAATCTGGGCCTGGAGAACACCGGCGTCGAGCTGGATGCGCGCGGCTACATCCGGGTCGATGAGCAGTACCAGACCACCGCGCCCTCGATTCTCGCCATTGGCGATGTGATCGGCCGTGTACAGTTGACCCCAGTGGCCTTGGCTGAAGGCATGGCCGTGGCGCGGCGCTTGTTCAAACCCGAGCAATACCGCCCGGTGGATTACCAGAACATCCCCACTGCGGTATTCAGCCAGCCACCCATCGGTACCGTAGGCTTGACCGAAGAGCAGGCGCTGGAGGCCGGGCACAAGGTGCAGGTATTCGAAAGCCGCTTCCGGGCCATGAAGCTGACCCTGACCGACATTCAGGAAAAGACTCTGATGAAGTTGGTTGTCGATGCCCAAACCGACAAGGTGCTGGGTTGCCACATGGTCGGTCCTGACGCTGGCGAAATCATTCAGGGCCTGGGCATTGCACTTAAAGCCGGTGCGACCAAGCAGCAGTTCGACGAAACCATCGGCGTGCACCCGACGGCGGCTGAAGAGTTCGTGACCATGCGCACCGTCACCCGCTGATGACGCGGAGCCTGCTGTACAGCCTGTAGACGCAGCCTTGTGCTGCGACGAGGCCCTTGCAGACAGAGAAACGCTTCTGTCATTCGGGCCTCGTTGCAGCACAAGGCTGCTTCAGGGGGTGTGCAAGGCCGGATCAATACACCCACACCTCGACCCGCCGGTTGCGCAGCCGGCCTTGCTCCAGTTCATTCCCGGCCACTGGCAGTTCATCGCCCATCCCGGTCACCTGCAGCACCTCCACGCCACCGCGCGCCAGTTCGCGGCGCACCGCTTGCGCACGCAGGCGGGAGAGCAGGGCTGCGCGCCCAGGGGTTTCCTTGGGATCGCCGAACCCCACCAGCACCGCCTTGCCCTGCAGCTTCCCGGCCTGGCGTAGGTACTCTGTCACCCGCTGTACGTCGCGCAGGGCCTTGTTATCCAGGCTGGCGCTTCCTTCCTGGAAGCGGAAGTTCACACTCAGCCGCTGCGCCTGCCGGGCCAGGGTACGATAGGGCGGTGGCATGTCGCCTTGGGGGGCGACAGAAAGGGCCTTGATCTGCTGCGAAACGAAACCCTGCTGGGCGATGATCGCCTGGCCGGCCGGGCTCTGGGCAAAATCGACCAGGGCCTTGGCCTGGGGCTTGGGGTTGGCCGGCAGGTAAAAGTACAGGCGCCGTGAGAGCGGGTAGTCCTCGCTGGCCACCCGTGCGCGCTCCGGCAGCATGGCCGGCGCGTCGCCTTCGGCCACCGCCAGCACCTTGGCCCCGTGTGCGGTGGCCAGGCTGCTGAAACCGATGGCCTGGCGGTCGGTACCCACGCGTGCCGCCAATTCGTCACTGGACTCGAAGCGCCTGGCCTTGGCCGAAAGCTCGCCATGCTGAGGTTCCAGCACCAGCGCCTTGAAGGTCTCGAAAGTGCCGGAACGGTCGTCACGGGCATACAGATGAATGGCCCCGCCAGGTATGCCCAGTTGTTCCCAGCGCTGGATCTGCCCAGAGAAAATGTACGCCAGTTGCCGGATGTTCAGTTGGGGTATTGGGTTGTCGGGGTGGACGATGACCGCGACGCCGTCGAGGCCGATCACCTGTTCGGCGCCGGCTGCGCGAAGGTCGCCCAGCGCCTGCAACTGGCGCACTTCACTGTCGTTGATCGGCCGCGAGGCGGCGGCCAGGTCCGCGTCGCCACGGCCCAGCGCGACAAAGCCGGTGCTCGAGCCGTGGGCGGCAATGTCGATGCGCAAGGGCTGGCCGTGCCCGTCGCGGGCGGTAATCACCCACTCGTTGGCGACCTTGCCCGGCTGTTGCTCGATGGCGGTGGCCTGCTGTGCGCGCAATTGCCCCTGTACCAGCGCCGGCAGCAAGGCCGCGCCGATGGTGTTGGAGCCTTGCACGCGCAGGTGCAGGGGCTCAGCCAGGGTCGCGAGTGGTAGCAGGGTGAGCAGCAAGACAAGCAGGCGGAGCATGCCGGGTGACCTGTGGCATAGAGTTGGCCGGCAGATTACGACAGTGGCGTGATGATAATGTGACGGGGCGTACGCCTCCAATAGTGCAGCGCCTGCCAGATCGTGTGCCGCGCGGGCGGCGCTCGATCTGGCAGGCGCTGCAACGCACAAGAGCGTTAATGCGCCCCGGCCGACTTGCTCAGGTCGCTCTCGGCCCATTCGGTATAAATGCAAGCGTCTGCCACTGCCCAACGCACCTTCACGCTGTCGCCCGGCTGCATCGGCATGCCCGCCGCCGACAGTGCCTTCACGGTCAGCTCGGTACCCCCTGCAGTCACCACATGGCAGGTCTGGCTTTCACCCAGGAACAGCACTTCGCCAACCTTGGCAGTGACCTCGTTCCAACCCGCCGGCAGCGGGTCACGCGTGGCCTGTTCGGCGGTCAGGGCCACGGCCTTTTCCGGGCGCACCATGATCAGTGCATCCTGCGAGGCGGCCAGCCCCGGGGTCAAGCGAATGGCCACTGGCTGGCCCTCGAAGCTGCCCGCGCCGTTGCTGCTGGCCTTGATCCGCAGGAAGTTGGAATTGCCCAGGAACGATGCGACAAAGGCATTCGGTGGGTTCTGGTACAGGTCGTAACCGGTGCCCAGGCCGACGATCTTGCCGTGGCTGAAAATGGCGATGCGCTGGGACAGGCGCATGGCTTCTTCCTGGTCGTGGGTGACGTAGACGATGGTGATGCCCAGGCGGCGGTGCAATTGGCGCAGTTCGTCCTGCAGGTCTTCACGCAGCTTCTTGTCCAGCGCGCCGAGCGGCTCGTCCATCAGCAGGATGCGCGGCTCGTACACCAGCGCCCGGGCGATCGCCACGCGCTGCTGCTGGCCGCCCGACATTTGCGAGGGTTTGCGGTGGGCGAACTGTTCCAGTTGCACCAGCTTGAGCATGGCGTCGACGCGTTTGGCGGTTTCGGCAGCACCGAGTTTGCGAATGGCCAGTGGGAAAGCGATGTTGTCACGCACATTCAGGTGCGGAAACAGCGAATACCGCTGGAACACCATGCCGATGTCACGCTTGTGCGGCGGCACGTTGACCAGCGACTGGCCGTCGACCAGGATCTCGCCGCTGCTCGGTGTTTCGAAGCCGGCCAGCATCGACAGGGTGGTGGACTTGCCCGAGCCGCTGGAACCGAGGAAGGTCAGGAACTCGCCGTCCTGGATCTCCAGGTCGAGGTTGTCCACGGCGGTGAAGTCGCCGTAGTGCTTGTTCAGGCCGCGCAGGCTGACGAGGGTTTTGCCGTGCGCGTTGTCTTTGATCACTGCACTCATTGTTGTTTTCTCCGCGCTCAGGCGTTTTCGGTGCGCCGGCGCAAGGCGGCGGCAATGAACATGACCAGCAACGACAGGCCGATCAGCAAGGTCGAAGCCACGGCGATGACCGGGCTCAGGTCCTGGCGCAAGGTGGTCCACATCTTCACTGGCAGGGTCTGCAGGTCGGGGCTGGCCATCATCACGCTCAGCACCACTTCATCCCAGGACACCAGGAAAGCGAACAGGCCACCGGCGATCATGCCGGGGCGGATGGCCGGGAAAGTGACCTTGAAAATGGCCTGCAGGCGTGAGGCACCGCAGATCACCGCAGCATCTTCGATCGACTGGTCGAACAGCTTCAGCGAGTTGATGATCGAGATGATGGTGAACGGCAGGGCGACGATCACGTGGCTGACCACGAAGGCGAACAGCGTGCCGGTGTAACCTAGCTTGAGGAACAGTGCGTATACCGCCACGGCAATGATCACCAGCGGCACGATCATCGGCATGGTAAACAGCCCGTACAGCAGCTCGCGGCCCGGGAAGCGGCCACGCACCAGGGCGAATGCGCTGGGCAGGCCCAGCAGCACGGCGGCGATGGTGGTCAGCACGGCCACCTTAAGGCTGGCCAGTGCGGCGTCCATCCACTCCGGGTTGGAGAAGAACTGGCCGTACCACTTGAAGGTCCAGCCCGGTGGCGGGAACACCAGCCACTGTGACGAGCCGAATGACAGCAACACGATGAACACCACCGGCAGCAGCAGGAAGGCCGCGATGACCCCGGTGGTCAGGTACAGGCCCGTACGCAGCGGGCGGCCCATGGCATTGGGAGACAGGAGCATGGCGGTTTACCTCGCGTTGCCAACCGGGGATTCCGGCTGCAGCTTCAGGTACAGGTAGAAGAGCACCAGAGTGATCGCCACCAGCAGTGCGGCAGCGGCGCTGGCCAGGCCCCAGTTGAGGAACGACTGCACCTGCTGGATGATGAATTCGGGCAGCATCATGTTCTGTGCGCCCCCCAGCAGCGCCGGGGTGACGTAGTAACCGAGCGACATCACGAACACCATCAGCGCCCCGGAGAACAGCCCCGAGCGGCACAGCGGCAGGAACACCTTCCAGAAGTTGGTCCACGGGCTGGCGCCACAGATCGAACCTGCCTGCAGCACCATCGGGTCGATGGCGTGCATGGTCGCCTGCAGTGGCAGCACGATGAACGGGATCATGATGTAGCTCATGCCGATTACCACGCCGGTGAGGTTGTGTACCATTTCCAGCGGGGCATCGATGATGCCCATGGCCATCAACGCCTTGTTGATCACGCCCGAGCTCTGCAGCAGCACCAGCCACGAGTAGGTGCGCGCCAGCAGGCTGGTCCACATCGACAGCAGCACGATGTTCAGCAGCCAACGGCCCCAGCCCTTGGGCACCAGGGTGATCGCCCAAGCCAGCGGGAAGCCCAGCAGCACGCTGATCAGGGTCACCACGCCGGCCACCGAAAAGGTGTTGAACAGCACACGTGCGTAGGCCGAGTTGGCAAACAGCTGCTCGTAATTACCCAGCCCCGGGGTGGGTTCCAGCACCCCGCGCAGCAGCAGGCCGACCAGCGGGGCGAAGAAGAACACGCCAAGGAACAGCAGGGCAGGCAGCAGATTGCGGCTGCCTTTCCAGCGCTGGCTCAGGCTTGCGCGGCGCGGGGCGGTGCCCGGGGCGCCGGCACCCGTGGGGGTGCCTTGCGCATTATGCAGGGCGTTGATGGCGACTTTCATTTGACCAACCACTCATTCCAGCGGGCCGCGATGGCTTGACCGTTCTTGGCCCAGTAAGCGAAGTCGAGTGTGACCTGGTCCTGGGCGTAGGCAGTTGGCAGGTTTGGCGCGAGGTCTTTGTCCAGTTTGGCCACGCTGTCGACGTTGACCGGCGCGTAGGCGGTCTTGTTGGCGAATTCGGCCTGGCCCTCGGCGCTGCTGGCGTTGGCCAGGAATTTCATGGCCGCTTCCTTGTTCTTGGCGCCTTTGGGGATGACCAGGAAGTCGGCCATGACCAGGTTCTGCTTCCAGCTCACGCCCACTGGTGCACCATCTTGCTGCAGGGCGTAGACACGGCCATTCCAGAACTGGCCGAGCGAGGCTTCACCCGAGGCCAGCAACTGCTGCGACTGGGCACCACCGCCCCACCAGACGATGTCTTTCTTGATGGTGTCGAGCTTCTTGAAGGCGCGGTCCAGGTCCAGCGGGTACAGTTTGTCGGGGGCTACGCCGTCGGCCAGCAGGGCCAGTTCAAGCACGCCGGGGCTGGGCCATTTGTACAGGGCTCGCTTGCCGGGGTAGGCCTTGGTGTCGAACAGCGCGGTCCAGTCCACCGGCTTGTTGGCCCCGAGCTTGCCTTCGTTGTAGCCGAGCACGAAGGAGAAGAAGAATGACCCGACGCCATGGTCAGAGACGAAGCGTGGGTCGATCTTGTCGCGCTTGATCTGGTTGAAGTCGAGGGGTTCAAGCAGGCCTTCGCTGGCAGCGCGCAGGGCAAAGTCCGCTTCGACGTCGACCACGTCCCATTGCACGTTGCCACTCTCGACCATGGCCTTGAGCTTGCCGTAGTCGGTGGGACCGTCCTGCACGACCTTGATGTTCGTGGCTTTGGTGAACGGTACGGCCCACGCTTCTTTCTGGGCGTCCTGGGTCGTACCGCCCCAGCTGACGAAGTTGAGGCTGTCGGCGGCCTGGGCGGCCTGACATGCCAGGGTCAGCAGGCTGGCGGACAGCACTGCGGTTACACGTTTGCTCAACAGCATGGTTACGCCCTCGTTGCTTTTTGTTATTCGAGGCGGGGCTTGTGGTGCGCCCGCCAACTGTGTTCGGGGAGCAGCTAAAACAAAGTGTCTGGTGGCCGTGGGTGAGTGTAGGTGCGGCCTGCAGATTCAAGGTCTACGGGATATCATATTATGGTATTCCAAGATTTTGGCAAGAGGTATGAGGCGACCGGCCATCACTCCGCCCTGTCAAAAGCACCAAGGGCCCTGTAGGAGCGGGTTTACCCGCGAATGCGTCGGTGGTGTCACCCTCGCATTCGCGGGTAAACCCGCTCCTACAGGGCCCCGCTAAATCAATTGCTTGTGTGTTCTCAGCCATCCATCCCCGGGTCGAACGGGATGCTCTGCACCACCTCCAGCTCATACCCCGCCAGCCCCGCGTATTTCAGCGGTGGCCCCAGGTGACGCAGCTTGCCCACGCCAAGGTCCTGGAGGATCTGCGCCCCGGTGCCCACTTCGGAATACACCTTGGACTGGCCACGTTGATAGGGCCGCACAGGGTGGGTCAGGTGTGGCACGCGCTCAAGCAAGGCCTGGGAGGATTCGTGATTGGCCAGGATCACCACCACGCCAGTACCTTCATCGGCGACCTTCTGCAGCGCCGCCCACAGCGTCCAGTTGGCGGGACCTGCGTATTCGGCACCCACCAGGTCGCGCAGCGGGTCGATCACATGCACCCGCACCAGGGTCGGCTGTTCGCGACGAATGTCGCCCATGACCATGGCCATGTGCACACCACCTTCGATGCGGTCTTCATAGGTGACCAGGCGGAAGGTGCCATGCACCGTCGGCAGTTCGCGCTCGCCGATGCGCTTGATGGTCTGCTCGGTGCTCAGGCGGTAGTGGATCAGGTCGGCGATGGTGCCAATCTTGATGCCATGCCGTGAGGCGAACACTTCCAGGTCGGGGCGACGTGCCATGGTGCCGTCGTCGTTCAGCACTTCAACGATGACCGAGGCCGGGCTGAAGCCGGCCAGGCGTGCCAGGTCGCAGCCAGCTTCGGTGTGGCCGGCACGGGTCAGCACGCCGCCTTCGCGTGCCCGCAGGGGGAAAATGTGGCCAGGTTGCACCAAGTCTTCGGGGCGGGCGTTGGGGGCCATGGCCGCTGCCACGGTGCGTGCCCGGTCAGCGGCGGAAATGCCGGTGGTGACCCCGGTGGCCGCCTCGATCGACACGGTGAACGCGGTGCTGAACACGCTACCGTTGGCCGGAACCATCTGCTCCAGGCCCAGGCGCTGGCAGTGATCGTCGGTCAAGGTCAGGCAGATCAGCCCGCGTGCCTCGCGGGCCATGAAGTTGATGGCCTGGGCGTCGCAGCGCTCGGCGGCGATCAACAGGTCGCCTTCGTTTTCCCGGTCCTCGTCATCCACCAGCAGGACCATCTTGCCTTGCCGGTAGTCCTCGAGAAGTTCCTCGATGGTGTTGAAAGCCATGGTGCACGCTCACTGTGGTGGGGTGAATTTTATGGTATACCATCATACACAAATATCGCCGTAACAGGAGAGCTGCACATGAAGGCCTACTGGATCGCCCATGTGGACGTGACCGACCCCGAGCAATACCAGCAGTACACCCAGCGCGCCCCGGCAGCCTTCAAGGCATTCGGCGGTCGCTTCCTGGCCCGTGGCGGGCGTAGCGAGGCGATGGAAGGGAGGGTTACGCCTCAGCGTAGTGTGGTGATCGAGTTCGATTCGTACGAACAAGCGGTGGCTTGTTATCGGTCCGAGCTGTATCAGGAGGCTTGCAGCCATCGGCAAGGTGTGGCGAAGGCTGAGGTGATCATTGTGGAAGGGTTTGAGCCCTGAGCAGGATTTGCCGGCCCTTTCGCATCGATGGCAGATACATTGAAGCCTGCGGGGCGTTTCCGCAAATAGAAGCAAAAGACCCGCCCAGGCGGGTCTATTGCTCATCGCCTCACTGCAGATGCACTTTAAGTTCGTTGCCCGCCTGCCGCAGCGCCGCCTTTACTGCCGGCACTTGGCTCAACGGGTTGAGCAGCCCATAGTCATGAATCATTCCGTTGTAGCGCACCGAGGTTACTGTCACGCCCGCCGCATTCAACTTGCGGGCATACGCCTCACCTTCATCCCGAAGCACATCGAACTCAGCCGTTTGCACCAGGGCCGGTGGCAAGCCCTTCAGCTGTTCGGCGGACGCCCGCAGCGGCGAGGCGTAGATCTGCGCCCGCGCCTTTGCATCAACGGTGTAGTTGTTCCAGAACCACTTCATCATCCCGGTGGTCAGGAAGTGTCCTTCGGCAAACTGCTTGTACGATGCTGTCTCGAAGCTGGCATCGGTCACCGGCCACAGCAGCAGCTGGAAGCGCAGGGCAGGGGTGCCGGCCTCTTTGGCCTTGAGTGCAACAACCGCCGCCATGTTGCCACCAACGCTGTTGCCGGCTACCGCCAGGCGCTTGCCATCCACGCCGATCTCCTTGCCATGCTCGGCCACCCAGCGAGTCGCGGCGTAGGCCTGGTTGATCGCCGTCGGGTAGTGCGCTTCCGGTGACGGGGTGTAGTCCACATAGACCGCCACCGCACCCGAGCCGACCACCAGGTCGCGGATCAGTCGCTGGTGGGTCGGGAAGTCGCCCAGCACCCAGCCGCCGCCGTGGAAGAACATGAACACCGGCAGATCACCTTTGACATTCGTCGGGCGTACCACTTGCAGCTTGATCGACTGGCCATTGGCCTGAATCGTGCGTTCCTTCACCTCGACCCCCGAGAGGTCGACCTTTACCGAGGCCTGGGCGCCGGTCAGTACCGCACGGGCGTCGTTTGGTGTGAGCTGTTCCAGCGGCTTGCCCCCCCCTTTCTCCAGGGCTTCGAGGAAGGCCTGGGTGTGTTGTTCGACACCAGGGCTGCCTGCGGCGAAGGCACTGGAAACAGACAGGGCCAGGAGGGAGGCGGTGAGGGCTTTGTGGACAATGTTCATGGGCGAATCCTTTTCTTTGCAAATGTTGGTAGTGGGCGTCTTGCCTGGCCTGAGGGGCCATCGCTGCGACTTGTGCGTAGATTAGGCAGATGCACTCGTGGGAAAAAGCCGCTATAAAGTGTTTGACTGTCAGCAAGAGTGAGACAATGAACCCTTACGAAGACATGCGGATCTTTGCCCAGGTGATGGAGGCTGGCAGTTTCACCGCTGCCGCCGACCGTCTGGGCATGTCCAAGCAATCGGTCAGCCGGCGTCTGATGCAGCTTGAAGAGCGCCTGGGCGTGCGCCTGCTCAACCGCTCCACCCGGCGCCTCGATGCCACGCCACTGGGGCAGCACTACTACCAGTCGGCCCTGCGCCTGCTGGGTGAAGTGCAGCAGGTCGAACACGACATCAGCGGCCAGGCCCAGGTCTTGCGCGGCACCTTGCGCCTCAGCGCGCCGCTGTCGTTTGCCATGGCGCACCTGGGCTGCCTGCTGACCGAGTTTCTGCAGTTGCACCCCCAGGTTGATGTGGAGGTAGACCTGAGCGACCGCGCCGTGGACCTGATTGGCGAAGGTTATGACCTGGCGCTGCGGATTGGTGCACTGGAGGACTCCAGCCTGATCGCCCGGCGTATCGCCAGTGTCGAGCGGGTCTACTGTGCGAGCCCGGCGTATTTGCAAGCACGGGGAGTGCCGGGAAAACCGGATGAGCTCGCCGCGCATGATTGCCTGCCCTATGGGCATTCGCGGCAGGTGCAGTGGCAATTTCACAAAGGTGGCAAAACCCAGGCAATTCAGGTGACTGGACGCATGAGGGCGAACAATGGCGAGTTGCTGCGGGGGGCTGCGATTGCCGGGATGGGGGTCACTTACCTGCCGACCTTTATCGTTGGGCAGGCGTTGGCGGAGGGGCAACTGGTGACGGTTCTGGATGAGTGGCGCCCGCCCGCGCTGCAGCTGTCGGCGGTGTATCCGCAGCACCGGCAGGTGGCGCGGCCGGTGCAGGGTTTTGTCAGCTTCCTGCGCGCGCGGCTGGCGCAGCTCTGACCGTTGCTACAGGCTATGCTTGCCCTATGAGTACACCCGTTCCTTTACGCCAACCTTGCCCCCCTGGCGCCTGCGTCTGCGGCCGCGAGCAACTGGCCGACCATCCGCAGGCCGCCCAGCGCATCCTCTTGCTGACCCGGCAGGAAGAAAAACGCCTGCTCGAACGGCTGGAAAACCTGAAGGACCTGGAAGACCTTCAACGTCTGCAGCAGCGCCTGTACGAAAACCTCGGCATCCGCGTGCACATCGCCCCCGGTTACAACGAGGTACGGACCATGCGCGGCATCGTCATCGAACTGGACGATCAGCCCGGGCTGTGCCGCAAGACCCGGCAGTCTATCCCGGCGGCGATCCGGCGCGGGCTGGAGCGTAATCCGCAGGTTGCGTTCCGGTTGCTCGATACGCATGACCTGTTGCGTGATACCTGAGCGTTGATACCGGCATCGGCCGCGCCCACATGGGGGCGCGTCAATTCCGTTAATTTTTACACCGCTTGCTACGTCTACTTGAAAGCCACCCTGCGCCAGGCGCGCAGCGGCATCATCATTTAAGGAGACAGGCAATGACTTCCGTTTTCGACCGCGACGATATCCAGTTCCAGGTAGTGGTCAACCACGAAGAGCAATACTCGATCTGGCCCGACTACAAAGCCATCCCCAATGGCTGGCGAGCTGTGGGCAAAAGCGGCCTGAAGAAGGACTGCCTGGCCTACATCGATGAAGTCTGGACCGACATGCGCCCGCTGAGCCTGCGCCAGAAAATGGCTGAAGCTGCCGCCCAGTGACCGTGTTGAACCTGCTGTGCCTGCCGTACTCCGGGGCCAGCGCCATGGTTTACAGCCGCTGGCGGCGCAAGCTGCCGGCATGGTTGCAGGTGCGCCCGGTGGAATTGCCTGGGCGGGGGGCGCGCATGACCGAGTCGCTGCACACCGACATGCAAGTGCTGGCTCGGCAACTGGCCAGCGAGCAGCGACTGGCGGCAAGCGCTCCTTACGCGTTGCTCGGCCACAGCCTGGGTGCACTGCTGGCCTTCGAGCTGGCCCATGAGCTGCAGGCATTGGGCTGCCCGGCGCCGCTGGCCTTGTTCGCCTGCGGCACCGCGGCACCTACCCGGCGTGAGGACTACGACGGCAACAACTGGCGCGAGCCCAAGAGCGACGCCGAGCTGATCAGCGAGTTGCGCGCGCTGCAGGGCACGCCTGAAGAAGTGCTGGCCAACGCTGAGCTGATGAGCCTGACCTTGCCGACCTTGCGCGCCGATTTTCTTTTGTGCGGCACTTACACATACCGGCAGCGACCGGCGTTGCAGTGCCCACTGCATGTGCTGGGTGGCGTGGAAGACCGGGCCAGCGATGAGCAACTGCGGGCATGGCGCAGTGAAACCCAAGGCGCGTTCTCGCTGCAGATGTTCCCGGGTGGCCATTTCTTCATCCATGAGCAGGAAGACCGTGTGCTCGCTGCGCTGACCGCGTCGCTGCAACCGCTTCGGCTGTCTGCCTGATTGACGTCACCGCTTGCCTGGGGGAGGCTAGGGTTTTTCCCAGGCAAGAGGCAGACAATGCTGATCGATCCACTTAAGGCCACGCTACTGGTCGTCGACATCCAGGAGAAACTGATCGGTGCCATGAGCGACCCCGAAGGCACTCGGGCACGGGCCCGTTGGTTGCTGGCGGCGACTGCCGAGCTGGCGCTGCCGACGGTGATTTCCGAGCAGTACCCCAAAGGCCTGGGTCATACCCTGGCCGAACTGCTGGCCGCAGCGCCGACAGCCGAAGTGGTGGAAAAAAGTCACTTTTCCTGCGTGGCTGCCGAGTGCCTGCCAGCCAGTTTGATGGCCCGCGAGCAGGTGATCGTCTGCGGCATGGAAACCCATGTTTGCGTGCTGCAGACCGTGCTCGGCCTGTTGGCGCTGGGCAAGCAAGTGTTCGTGGTCGAGGATGCCTGCGACAGCCGCACCCCGGCCAGCAAGGCCGCAGGCCTGGCGCGCATGCGTGCTGCCGGCGCGCAGGTAGTGACCCGCGAGATGGTGTTGTTCGAATTGATGGGCAGTGCCGGGCACCCGCAGTTCCGCCACATCAGCAAAACCTATCTGGTCGGTGAACAGCCCTGAACGGCCGGTTACTTGCCATTTCGCTGATGGCCCTGGCGCTGTTGCAAGGCTGTGCCGGGCGCCGCGAAGAAGCGCCCGAAGCGGACCCGGCCAAAATCCGTGCGCAGCTGTTGCGGCTGTTACCCGCCCAGGTCAAGGACCGCGAGGGTTGGGCCAACGATATTCAGGCAGCCTTCGAAGCCCAGCGCATAGCGCCCAGTAAAAGCAACCTGTGCGCAGTGCTGGCGGTGACCGAACAGGAGTCGACCTTCACTGCGGACCCGCAGGTGCCCAACCTTGGGCGTATCGCCCGCCAGGAGATCGACCGCCGCGCTGCGCGCCTGCATATTCCCAAGCTGCTGGTCGACGGTGCGCTGAAAACGCCGTCGGGCAACGGCCAGAGCTACCAGCAGCGTTTGCAGACGGTGCGCAGCGAAAAACAGTTGAGTGAACTGTACGACGAAGTCGTTGCACGCGTGCCGCTGGGCAATACCTTGCTGGACGGGCTGAATCCGGTGCACACCGGTGGGCCGATGCAGGTCAGCATCGACTTCGCCGAAAAGCATGCAAGGGATTACCCCTACAGCCATGAAGGCACGATTCGGCAGGAAGTGTTCAGCCGGCGCGGCGGCATGTACTTCGGTATTGCCCACCTGTTGGGCTACCCGGCCAATTACGAGCGCCAGCTTTACCGTTTCGCCGATTTCAACGCGGGCTGGTACGCCAGCCGCAATGCGGCATTCCAGGCGGCATTGAGCAAGGTCACGGGGGTGAAGTTGGCACTGGACGGCGACCTGGTGGCGCCGGGGGCGATCATGCCGGGGACGACTGAACTGGCCGCGCGCAAGCTGGGGGTGAAGCTGGGGCTGCGTAACCCGCAGATCCGAAGCCAGCTGGAGGAGGCCGACAGCCTGGCGTTCGAGGACAGCAAGCTGTATAGCGGGGTGTTCGCCCTGGCGGATGCCAAAGCCGGCAAACCGGTGCCCCGCGCAGTGTTACCGGGCATCGAGCTGAAGAGCCCGAAGATTACCCGCAAGCTGACCACGGCCTGGTTTGCCGGGCGGGTGGATGAGCGCTATCAGCGGTGCATGAAGCGTTAGCCTGGCAGCAACCGCGATCCTTGAGCGGGTTTACCCGCGAATACGGTGGTGGCGGCAACGGTGATCGGCGGGTGGAAATTGGCCAGCAGGCCCGGCCCTTTCGCGGGTGAACCCGCTCCTACGAACCACCGGTGCGTGTCCACCGCAGCCGCGCGAGCCTGTCCGATCAGCGCCCGCCCAATGCCCCCACCACCTGGTCAACGCTGGCCTCGAGCCCCGCAATCGCATCTTCAGGGTCACTCTCCACCACCACCAGCTTGGCCCCGGCCGCCTTGATCACCTCGGCCACTGCCGCGTCCGGCTGACGATGGTCCAGCACCAGTGCCACGTCCTGCGCCTTCAGGTTGTCCCCTAGCGCCTTTAGGGCGGCTGCATCCCATTCGGCCGGCAGTGGCTGCTCGACCGCATCCAGGTTCAACCCGTTGACCAGATACCCCAGCCGCTCCGACAGGCTCACCACCGTCAGGTTGTCGACTTTGGCCAACCGCGTCTGGCTGCTGGCCGAAAGCTCCAGCAATTGGCGCTTGAGCCCTGCCAGGTTGCCCTGGATCTTTGCCTTGTCGTCAGGCGCCAGGCGCTCCAGGTCATTGGCCACCACGTCGGCCATGCGCCCGAGGTTGGTCGGGTTGAGCCAGGGGTAAGCGTCATAGGCATCGTCACCGCTCACCGCAATGCCCGGCAGGGCACCATCCACCGGTCGTGCGGCATCGATCTCGACAATGCGGATATTGCTGCGCCGAGCCACCGGGTACAGCGGGTCGTCGCGCCAGATCGAACGCACGGCGATCACCGCATCTGCCTGCTGGGCGGCCTTGTGCAGGCCTGCGCCGCCACGCCCGCTGAAATACGACGGTTGGCGGCTGGCAGGCAGGTTGGCCGGTGCCGCCCGCTGGAGTTGCACCGCAGTGCCTTCGAGCAAGGCGCTGGCCAGGCTATGGGTGACGGGCAGGGTCGTCAGCACTTGCGTGGCGAAAGACAGGGACGGCAGGCCGGCCAGTGCCAGCGCCAGGGTCAGGTGTTTGAAGTTCATGCCGGGTTTCCTTGCAGGCGGGGAACGAGCGCGCGGGCCAGGGCGGCCAGGGCAAAGCAGATGCCGGCGACCAGGATGATCGCGGCCCCTGACGGCACCGGCAGGTCGAAAACGATCGGTAGCAGGATGCCGAACAGGGTACTGATGGTGGCAATCAGCACTGACAGGAAGAAAAAGCCCTTGAGCGACTGGCTGACCAGGCGAGCGGCGGCGGCCGGGATGACCAGCAGTGCACCGACCAGGATGGCCCCGATCACCTTTACCGCAGCCACGGTCACCAACGTCACCAGCACGACGAACAGATAGTCCAGGGTCTTCACCGCCACCCCGCGCACAGCCGCCAGCTGCGGATTGAAACTGGCCAGCATGATGCGGTTGTACAGCGGCAGCGCCAAGGCCAGCACCAGCACTGCGACGATGCCCAGCACGAGCAAGTCCTGGGCGCTGACGGTCAGCACCGAGCCGAACAGCACGTTCTCGAGGATGTGTACGTTGATCTTGCCCGCCAGCATCAGCAGCAGGCTGGCGCCCAGCGCCAGCGACACCGACAGGAACACGCCAATCAGTGTGTCCGGCGACAGCCCGGTACGGTTGCGCAGGAAGTTGAGCAGGATGCCGAACAGCAGGCAGTAGCCGAACAGGCTGCCGTAAGGGCCGGTATAGGGCTCACCCAGCAGGATACCGATGGCCACGCCGGTCAGCGCCGCATGGCCGACCGCCTCAGAGAAGAACGCAAAGCGCTTGACTACCACCAAGGTGCCCAAGCCGCCCAGCACCGGGCCGATCATCAGGCCGGCCAGCAAGGCATTGACCACGAAACCGTAGGCCAGCGCCTCGGGCAGATAACCGGCAGTGGCCCAGCCCTGGACCGTTTGGCGAAAGATTTCAAAACTCATCAGGCAAGGCTCTCGCTACGCGGGTGAACGGAGAACAGGCCGAGCAGGCGCTCCGGGGTCAGGGCCTGGGCAGGCGGCGCATCGAACAGCACCTGGCGGTTCAGGCCTGTTACCCGGTCCGCCAGACGCAACACGGCTTCCAGGTCATGCTCGATCCACAGAACGGTAGTGCCGGCCTGGCGCCAGCCCTGCAATAACTGTTCGAACACCTGGATTCCGGCTTCATCGAGGGCCGACATCGGTTCGTCAAGCACCAGCAACTGCGGCTCGGGGATCAGGCCCTGGGCCAGCAGCACGCGCTGGCGCTCACCGCCGGACAGTGCCCCCATGCGCCGCGTGCGCTTGTCGAGCATGCCAACCTTTACCAGGGCTGCATCAATGGCCGGCTTCACGCGCCGCGACAGGCCGAGGAAGGCCGGGCGGCGCTGGCACATGGCGGCCATGAAATCGTCCACGGTCATGGGCAGGCCGCGGTCGAACTCCAGTGCCTGCGGCACGTAACCAATCACTTCGTGCTCACCTGGCCAATGCAAGGTCAGCTGGCCCTGGTGTGGCATCTGCCCGAGCAGGGTTTTGATCAACGAGCTCTTGCCACCGCCGTTGGGGCCGACGATGGCGTGCACGCTGCCTGCTGCCACGCTGAAACTGACCTGTTCGAGGATACGCGTGCGCCCCAGGGTCAGGTCGATGCCAGTGAACTCGATGCGCGGCCCGCAGGCTGTCGCCAGCTTGGCGGCAGCGGTCATGCGCGGTTCTCCTGAATGGCGCGGACCACCGTGTCGAGGTTGCGCTTCATTTCCACCTCGTACTTGTCCTTGGTGTACTCGCCGTAGGAGATATGCGTCAACGGATACAGGCGCACACCGGACTCACGCTGAATGGTTTCGACATAGGCCGACGGGAAGTCCATTTCCGAGAAGATCACCCGCACGTCCAGCGCCTTGAGCTGGTCGATGGTCTTTTTCAGCTGCGCCGGGCTGGGCTCGATGCCATGGGCCGGCTCGACGACAGCGGTCACCTCCAGGCCGAAATCGCGCACCAGGTAGTCATAGGCGGCATGGATGGTAGCGACCCGGAACGTTGCGCCAGGGGCTTCGGTGACCTTGGCCAGGGCCTCGGCACGCAGGGCGCGCAGGCGTTTGGCGTAGGCACGGGCGTTTTGCGTGTACAACTTGGCGTTGTCCGGGTCGAGTTTGCCCAGTTCACGGGCGATGTTGTTCACCTGGGCGATGGTGGTGCTGATCGACAGAAAGGTGTGCGGGTTGACCACCTTGCCGGCACCGCGCGCGGCAATGCCGGTGGCCGCCAGCAGCGGCACGTTCTGATTGGCTTCGATTGTGGCGATGTCGGGTTTTTCGCTGGTGGCGATCATGCGGTCTGCGAAATCGTCATGGCCAACACCGTTGAGCACCACCACGTCCAGTGTGCCGATGCGCTTGATGTCCTCGGCCCGCGGCTCGTAGGCGTGCGGGTTGAAGCCCGCCGGAATCAGGGGAACCACCTCGGCCTTGTCGCCGACAATATTGCTCACGTAGCTGTAGTAGGGGTGCAGGGTGATGCCGATTCGCAGCGGCTTGCTGTTATCGGCCAGGGCCAGTGCCGGCAGGGCAAGGGTCAGGAGCAGGGCGAGGGCGGAGCGAAACATGGGCGGGTCCTTGGGTTCAGTGACGGTGTTCGCGGGTAACACCGGCGTCGTAGTGGCTGACCACCTGCTGCCAGCCAGCGGCGATCAGGGCGGCCTGGCCGAGGTCGTCCGGGATAACGGCGGCGCTGTCGCGGCGCAGCCAGACATCGGCTTGGCCTGTGCTGTCGGGTGGCAGGATCAGCAGCAGGCTGCCGGCAACTTCCGGGGCCTGGCTGCGACCCAGGTAGGCGCCGGGTTCCAGCCATGACCATTGGTGGGCGCCACGGCTCTGGCTGCCGGCATCGACCACGAACGGCGGCAGGCCTTCTTCGGCCAGGGCCTTTACGCTGGGTGTGACGGCGTTTTCTTCGCGCAGTAGCTGGATCTCGTCGAAGGCTACCCGCAGGTCGGTGTACAGGCCTTGTTCGGCGGCGGTGAGGTCGCGGCGGGCGTCGATCTGGTAGCTGGCGATGGCCTGTTCGTCCTCGCGCTCACCGCGCAGCAGCACCACGCTGGCGGCGAGTACCACGATCAGCAGGCTTGCCAGCAGCACGTACAGGGTTTCGTGCCCGGCACCGGCCGGGCGAATGACTTGGGCGCGGCTCATGGTTGGGCGATATCGGCGTAGTCCACTTCCACCACGTGCCCGGGGCCGGCATCGAACAGCACATAGAATTCACCGTCCGGGCGCTTGAAGGTCAGCGTCGAGTCGTCGCCAAGCTTGCCGCCGACCAACACCTGTTCGTCATAACCGATCACGTCCAGGGTCACCCCGGGGGCACCGCTGCCGTCCGAGAAACCGCCGGTGCACTTGACCTGGCCGTTGGCCAGTTCCTCGCATTCGCACATCGGGTTGTGCGCCAGCGCCGGGCTGGCGGCCAGTACCAGGAAGGGCAGCGTCAGGGTGCGCATCAGGTGTTTCATTTGTTGCCTCCTTGTTTCTCGAGCCATGCAACGGTGGCTGGCGATGCCTTGGCCAGGGGGATCGACGCCTGGTGCATGCTGCCGTCCCAGCCTTCCAGGGTGATCCAGATGTGCGCATCGGGTTTGGTGCGCGGCGGGATCGGCAACGAGGTGCCCATGTTGTACGGTGCACCGAAGAAGATGGTGCCGGCGGCGCGCAGGCTGCGTGGCTTGCCGATGCGCAGGTAGGAGGCCTTGACGTCCTTTATGCAGGCCTTGCACAACGCTGCATTGAACGATTTGAAGTAGCCGGCCGGGCCGTCGGCGCGTGGCGCCTCGTCACGCAGTTCGGCTAGGTCGAGGCTGTAGGGGCCGACCTGGATGTCACTGATCACGTTGGCGCCAAGGCCCGCCTCGCCGCGGAACAGCCTGGCGTCGGCGAAGTACTTGGGCATGAAGCCCAGCGGGATCAGGATCAGCAGGATGTTCAGGTGAAAACGCCACTTCAGCCAAAGCTGCTTCAGCGGGCTGGCGGGCAGGGCCTGGCTCATGAGTGGATCTCCACGGTGGTTTCACTGTGTGCCGCACGTGGAGCGCGCTCGCTGCGCTTGAGGGCCGCGGCGGTGGCCTGGGCGGTGCGTTTGGTCCAGATCAGCAGGCCGCTAAGCACCATCAGGGTGAGGATCAGGCCGAAGAAGAACCACACCAGCTTGATCGGCAAACCGCCAAAGTCGCCGGTGTGCAGCGGGCGCATGGACTCGGTGACGAACTCCAGGGCCGAACGGTCGCTGATCAGGAACTGGCTGTCGACATTGCGTGTGTACGGATTCACCGAAGCACTCTGGAACATCAACGGGTACCAGCCCGGGCCAGACAGCGTGACGTGGCTGTAGGCAGTGGCGGGGAGCGAGATGGAGGTCACTTCCAGCCCCGGGATCGCCAGGCCGGCAAGGCGCGCCGCTTCGTCCAGGTCGATGCGCGAGGCGGGGCTGCCATCTGGCGTTTGCGGTACCTCCTCACGGGCGATCACCGGCACGATGGGTCGGCTGGAAATGGTGATGTGGTTGTCGAACAGGATCGCCTGGATCAGGAACCAGGTGCCGGTGATGGAAATGACCGCAATGAACCATATTGACCACACCCCGGACAGACGGTGCAGGTCACCCCAGAAGATTCGCGAACCATGGCCGGTACGCACGGGTTTGAAAAAGCCTTTCCAGAACTTCTTGTAAACCACCAGGCCGGTGACCAGCGAGGCCAGCATCGGCAGGCCGAGCAGCGATACCAGGTACCAGCCCCAACTGAAACCGTTGGTGAACGGCACCAGCCACCAGCCGTGCAGGGCGCGGGTGAAGGCTTCGAAGTTGAAGTCTGGGGTCTTGCCCTGAATGGTTCCGGTGTAGGGGTTTACATACAGCGTCGGGCTGGTGCCATCAGGCAGGGTTACATTAGCTTTTACCGCGAAGTGCGAACCATCCGGCTGGCTCAGGCGCTCCACCACCATGTCCGGCTCGGCCTTGTTCAAGGCCTCCAGTACCTGCTGAAAGCTCATGCGCTCGGTGTTCGCGTCTGGCTTGTTGGCGCGCACGGCCGGATCGGCGAGCCAGACGATTTCCTGACTGACCACGGCGAGCATGCCGGTGAAACAGACGATCAGGACAAAGAACCAGATCGGCAAGGCGAGCCAGCTGTGGACCAGGAACCACAGCCTGGATTTGGATTTTTTCGGTGATTTGGCCATCAGACGGTCTTCTGCTATTGGTGGTCGAGCGTGTGCCAACCAAAGAGTGCTGTACTGATAAGGACGAATGAGAATTGAAAACCTGCAGGTTAAAATGAAACTAAATGTTTCAAAGCACAAAAACCGGACTGCGCACGAGGCGTCAGTCCGGCCTTGATGGCGGGTTGCAGAGGGGTCAGGCGCGGGTCAGCGCCACTGCTGCTTGGGGTTTTTCGTGCAGCTGCTCCAGATCCTGGTACAGCGCTCGGCCAATTTCCGCAGCGCGGGTTGGCAGGACCGAAAGCAGGGTGTCACTCAGGCCGTGGCTGTTTTCGCAGAAGCCCTGCAGGTACACCGAGGCTTGCAGGTCGGGGCTGGCCAGTACGCGGTAGTTGCGGTCGACGCTGAAGTCCTCCAGGTAATCGGCCAGCGGCGCCAGCAATTCACGGTGCGAGCGGCGCTCGTAGCCGGTGGCGAGGATAACGGCATCGTAGCGGTGGGTTTGCTGCTGGCCGGTGGCGAGGTCGCGCAGGGTCAGTTCCAGGCCTTCGCGGGTGGCCACCACAGCTTCCACCTGGCGCCGGCACAGCACGTTGTGGCGGTGCTGATGGGCAACCTTCTGCCGGTAGAGGATGCCGTAGATGCGCTCGATCAGGTTGAGGTCGACCACCGAGTAGTTGGTGTTGTGGTATTCGCCTAGCAGTTTGCTGCGCTGGTCGGCCGGTTCGTTGTAGACCAGGTCGGTGTAGTCGGGCGAGAAGATCTCATTGACGAAGGGGCTGTCGTCGGCGGGCTTGAGAGCCGAGCCGCGCAGAATCATGTCGACCTTGACTGACGGATAGCTGTCGTTGAGGTCGATGAACGCCTCGGCGGCGCTCTGGCCTGAGCCGATCACGGCAATGCGCATGGGTTTGCCAGCCGTGCACGGCAGTTTGGTCAGGCTGCTCAGGTACTGCGAGTGGTGGAAGACCCTCGGGTCGTCCTTGAAGGCGCCGAAGTTTTCCGGAATTTTCGGTGTGCCACCGCTGCCCACCACCACCGAGCGGGTGGGGCGGCTGTATTCGCGGCCTTGTCTGTCACGCGTGATCACGCACAGGTGTTGGACCCGGCCTGCATGCAGGTGCGGTTCGATGCGCAACACTTCCTGCCCATACACCGCCTGAGAGGTGAAATGCTCGGCGGCCCAGCGCAGGTAGTCGTTGTACTCCAGGCGGCAGGGGTAGAAGGTGCCGAGGTTGATGAAGTCGGCCAGGCGCTGCTTCTGGTGCAGGTAGTTGACGAAGCTGTACGGGCTGGTCGGGGTGCGCAGCGACACCAGGTCCTTGAGGAACGAGATCTGCAACTCGCTCTGGGTAGCCAAGGTCTCGCCGTGCCAGTGGTAGTCTTGCTGCTTGTCGATGAACAGTGCGTCGAGCGCATGGCCCCGGGATTCGGCGAGCTCTTCCAGGGCGATGGCCAAGGCCAGGTTGGAGGGGCCGAAGCCCACGCCGATCATGTCTTTGATGGTTTCCTGCTGTGAGGACTGGCTCATGGCTGCGATTCCCTGAATGGTCGAATATGGACGCCCGCCGGGGCTCCGGCTCCTGCGCAAGTACATGAGTTGGAACGAGCCAGCCGAGGGGGAATTTAAGCGGGCTAAAGAACAGCGTGAGGCGGCCGATGTGTTGGTTACGGCAAGGACCAATCCTTCAGGCAGGGAATCGACATGAGCGGCATCACGGCAAGCAACCTGATGATCAATGGTGTTTCAGCACAGACGCTGAGCGCGAATGCAGCAACCGAGCGTGAACAGGCGAAACAGGCCGGTGAGGCGGTGGGGCCGTTGAGCATCAGCAGTGACAGCATGAGGGTGTCGGCGGGTAGCCAGGCGCAATCCACCGACACTGAAGGCAGTGGCGAATCGGGGGCTGTGAGCGAGCTGCGTCAATTGATCAAGGATCTGCAGAAGCAGCTGGCAGAAGAGCAGAAACAGTTGGTGGCATTGCAGAATAGCAAGATGGACGAGACTGCCAAGGCGGCAGCGATAGGTGCCAAGCAGGCGAGCATTGCCACCCTCAACGGGCAGATCATGGCGGCCACGGCGCAGTTGCTGGAGCTGTTGCAGCAAGAGGGCGGCAGCAGTGCGGGAGGCATGGTCAGCGCTACGGCCTGACAGCGGTCTTGCTCAAAATTTAAAAGCCTGCGCAGTCGCCTGTAGGCGCGGGGGTGGACATACAGGGGGATTGGGCGCAGGCCGTCGTGTAGGAGCGGGTTCACCCGCGAAAGGGCCGGGCCTGCTGGCCAATTTCACCCGCCGTTCACCGTTGCCGCCGCTACCGTATTCGCGGGTAAACCCGCTCCTACACCTATTGAGGGTGGACATACATTGGTGATTGGGCGCAGGTCGTCGTAGGAGCGGGTTTACCCGCGAACACGGGCGAAGCCCGTGCTATCCGCCGCGTTGTCTGTTTCGCGAACAAGCCCGCTCGTTCCAGGATATGGCGGTCATTCGGCCGCCAACCGCCCCTTGTTCTGCCGGTCGGCCTTGTACTGCATGGCCACCGCCGGTGCCGGCTTGGCGGTACCGGTTTCCAGCCATTGACGCATGCGGCTGGCATCGGCGAAGTGGGTGTACTTGCCGAAGGCATCGAGAATGACCATGGCCACCGGGCGGTTATCCATGCGGGTCAGCAGTACCAGGCAGTGCCCGGCCTCGTTGGTGAAGCCGGTCTTGGTCAGCTTGATATCCCAGTTGCTTTTGTTCACCAGGTGGTCGGTGTTACGGAAACCCAGCGTGTAGTTGGGCTTGCGGAAGGCGACGGTCTTTTCGCGGGTGGTCGACAGCTCGCTCAGCATGGGGTACTTGCGCGAGGCCATCAGCAGCTTGGCCAGGTCGCGGGCAGTGGATACGTTCTGCGTCGACAGGCCGGTCGGCTCAACATAGCGGGTATGGGCCATTCCCAGGCTGCGGGCTTTGGCATTCATTGCCTTGATGAACGCCGGATAACCGCCGGGATAGGCGTTGGCCAAGCTATTGGCCGCACGGTTTTCCGACGACATCAAGGTAATCAGCAGGGTTTCGCGACGGTCCAACTGGCTGCCCAGGCGCACGCGCGAGTACACGCCTTTCATTTCCGGGTTGTTGGCAATGGTCATGGTGAGCATTTCATCCATGGGCAGCTTGGCATCCAGCACCACCATCGCCGTCATCAGTTTGGTTACCGAAGCGATCGGCACCACGCGGTCGGCATGGCTCGAATACAGCTCCTTGTTGCTGTTCAGGTCGATCAGCAGAGCGCTGCCTGAAGCCAGATGCAGTTTGGATGGGTCACGTTGAACCTGGGCCGGGGGTTGTGCAGCAGCAGTCGACGGAAGGGTCGCGGTACCTGTGAGCAACAGCAGCAGGCTGAGGATGGACAGGGAAGTTTTCACGTTGAGGCTCACTAAAAGTTGGTATGTCGTTGGCTGTGCAAGGGTTTTCCCCCTAAAAACCGATGCATTCTGGAGTATGGCTGAATTACTGTCGAATGCCTTATGACTAAAGGGCGCAAAGTGAACGATATTTAATCCTGTACCCATTCTTCACCCATCAGATAGGGATGGGATGGACCCCGTGTTGGGTTTTTGCATACCTGCAACAGCATCAGGGCTTTCGATATCAGGGCAGGGCATCGGGATGCCCTGCCGGCCTTCGCGTTCAGCGATGGATGAGCGAGAGTTCGCTGATGATGCAGATCGAGCCATCCTCGGCGGGCGTTGCGTCGGTGTAGTCGACCTGGTTGTAGACCCCGCCGTGGAACTCGAACAGGCGTGAAGCCCAGGTACTGTCGAGCTGCAAATCGCCCGACGAAGCGGATACCCCGTTGCATTCGGCCGTCACGGTTACCACACCTTCAGACGTGGTGTGAATGCTGATGTGGAAGGTCGCACCCAGTGGCACCCCCTTCAGGATTGGGGAATTCACCGGGTCGGTCTGGTTGAAGGTGCGCCGAAACCCCAGGGTGATGTTGCCCTTGTTCCAGAACACCTTTACCGGCGGGCCGTCGTCCCCGCGTACGTGCATCTGGGCGATGACCACCTTCTGCGCCGAGTTGACCTTGGTCAGCGTCATTGTCTGGCGATTCCAGTGATCCTGGGCGCTGGCCAGCGTCCAGTCTTGCGTTTCTGTCCATTCGCAGCGTGTCCTGTGGGTGCTTTTGCTCGAAGCACCTTTGGTTGGGGCTGAGAACTGGATCGAGCCATCGCTGAGCACCGTCACGATGCTGGGAAAGCGGGCAATCGCTTCAGCACCGTTCAGCTCCAGAGCAACGGGGTTGGTTGAGGAGACGGCTACCGGCGTGGCGATGGTGAGGTGGCTGATATCTACGGCCATGGGGGAACTCCTGGCGAAAAGGTTTGAGTGGCATAGCAGCCGTACAAGCGACGGCTGAACACAAAGTTAGCCTCAAGCTAAATAACGGTCAATAGCTTATGGCTAAATTATTTTCGCTCCACGGGAAATTACCTACTGGCGAAATTTTTCCGCAATGGGGGGCTTTACGCAGGATTTGGCAGTGAGCTAAGCTTTCGCTGAGTACTGTACGAATATACAGCTATCAGGATGAGAATATGGCAAGCCACATGAAGTCGGAACCCCAACAGCGCCAGGAGATGACCGGAATAGAGCGGCTTAGTCTGCGGGTATCGTCAATGATCAACCACCCGCTCGCACAGACGCAGCGCTGGGTAGTGGTGCATCGTCTGGATACCGACGGTGAAGCGGAATGGGAGGAGGTGATGGGCCAGCTGCTGGAAATGCCCGAGTTGCAGCTGACGTTCAATGATGACGCTAGCGTGACGGTGCGATGGGCGCGCAGTAGCGTGGAAGAGCGTGATGATTTTATCGTCGAACGCGACTGCGAGGCGCAGGTCGGGGAGGCTGCACCGTTCTGAGCTTCAGCAAAAGCCCGCCGGTCAGGGCGGGCTTCGGTTTATACAAGGTGGGCATTCCACACCAGCAGGACCCTGGCCTGTATGTAGGTCTCTTCCCGACGAATCATACGGTCTTTGTGCCGCGAGTTGTCGGAGATCATCTCGAAGTGGTCCTCGTCCGCGATCTGTAGCCGCTTGATGTAGATGTGATCGCCCCAGGAAAAGAAGTAGATGCCATCGCCGACGAATTCGCGGATGCTGACGTCGACGATCAGCGGGTCGCGGTGCCTGATGGTCGGCTCCATCGACTGGCCCCAGCCGGTCACCATCTTCAGGTGATGGTGCTCGCTGAACGTCACGCCCAGTTCGCGCAGGTGACTGGGGCTGACGCGAACGTCCTTGAACATCTCGGGGTAGTCGTGGGGGATCTGGCCACCGCCCATGGCTGCCCGTACGTCATAGTGGGCGATCCACACTTCGTCACCGACCAGGCCGGGGCGAAGCGGCTCGGCTTCCAGCAGCGTGGCATCTGCAGGCTCTTGCGCCGCTGCCAGCAGCCTTTGCCGGGTCTCTTCGGAGATGCCTTTGCCGCTTCGGGCAAGCATCTGTCTGACCAGGTCGGCTGCAGAGAGCTTGTTGTCACCTGGCTCGACAGCCGCTTGCATGTGTTCGCCTGGCGACAGCGCGTCGAACCAGCCCCGTGGCAAGCCTTCGATGCCCTCGATGCGACGGGCCACGTCATCGCCCAGATTTTTTACAGTCTTGTCGGAAAGGATCTGGCTCAGGTGTGCAGGCGCCATCCCCCAGCGCTCTGCGCAGGTCCCCTTTCTCTGGCTGCCGATCAGTTTCACCAGGTTGTGCTTGCGAATTTGGTAGATGTCCATGGGGTGAAGCATGCCAGTGTTTAGCTTGCTGCTAAATGTGCGCATGGCTAAATCTGCTCTTGTCGTGTTGTTAGCTGTAGGCTAAATTAAGCGCACGAACAAGGAAAGCTAGCGAGACATTTTTCTCCACGGCTGATCACATCATCATCTGTAATGAGGTTCACATGGATCCGACCGACCTCGGCCCGGGCACCGTCACTTGGCTGGGCGGTACGGGGACTGTATTGCTGGGTGCGTTTTTGTGGCTGCGCAAATGGTTGTCGAGGGATGCAGTCGACCGCGCAATGGACACTGCAGAAATTGCCGTCATCCGCCACCTGACAGAGCTGCTGGACATCGAACGGGATGCGAGAAGGGAGGCGCAGGCAAAAGCTGATCTGCTCACCAGGGAGCGAAACGAGCTGGTGATGACCGTAGGCCGGCTGCAAGGCAAGGTCATGGTGCTGACCAGTAAGCTGGGCAGTAGCGGCCAAACATGAGCTGGCAGCCCGGTCAAACCGTGAAGAAAAAAAGCCCGCCAAATTGGCGGGCGACAAGGGCGCAGGGAGCAACGCACAACAAATTTGGTTCAGGCAACCAAGGTGCCTGGTTGCAACTGTTCGACCAGTGCCTGGGCTGAGGCGCGGGTCGGCATCGGGCCGCTCACGGCTTCGCCGTTGCGAACCAGGTACCAGCACGCCAGCAGGCCCTGCTCACGCAGTGAGGCGGGAACGGCGCTACCGACAACGGACATGATCTGGATAGTGGCCATTGGGACCTCCTTTAAAACATGGCTCTACCATACGCAGCAGCCGGATATGTTTGAAATCAACTTCCTCAATAGTGATCATTGGTCCTGTCAACCATTACCAGCGCGGTGGCCCGTAATACACCGGTGGCGGCCCATAATAGGTGCGGTAGCCCGGTGGCGGCGGAGGAGGCGCGTAGTAGGGCTGGTAGTACACCGGCTGTGGAGGCGGTTGTACGTACACCGGCGGGGCGTAGTAGACCGGCTGGCGCTCAACATACACAGTACGGTCATGGCCGCCATAAACCGTCGCCCCAACCACCGCGCCGGCCACTGCCGCACCCAGCAGGGGCCCCGGCCCATACCAACCACCGTGCCCATGGCTGCCATAGCCACCGTGAGCTGCTGCAGGCCCGCTGATGGCCAGGGCACCGACCAGCAGGACGATTCCGGGAATGAGACGGTTCATAAAACAACCCCGCAGGAAAACCCCACGTCCGGGGCCCTGTTACTATGACTCCGGTGTCTGTCAGCTGAGCACAGGGGAACGGTAAAGGTTGTGTAAGGGACGACCAGTGGCTGACTCTGTTACGCTGAATAAACGTTTCAGTCATGACCAAGGAGCCTCTTATGCCGACAACTCCCAGCCGGGACACCGTGCTTTGCATCTCTCTGGCCGGTCGCCCTGGCACCTTCGGCGTGCGCTTTCACAACCACCTGTACCAGCAGTTGGGCCTGGACTTCTACTACAAGGCCATGCGCACCGATGACCTGCCGGCGGCCGTGGCAGGGATCCGCGCCTTGGGTATTCGCGGCTGCGGGGTGTCGATGCCGTACAAGGAGGCCTGCATGGCCTTGGTCGACGAAATCGATCCCTCGGCGGCGGCCATCGAGTCGGTCAATACCCTTGTCAACTGCAATGGGCACCTGAAGGCTTACAACACCGATTACCTGGCCGTGCGCCAATTGCTGGTGCAGCATCAGGTCGATCCGGGCACGGCCTTTGCCCTGCGAGGCAGCGGTGGCATGGCCAAGGCCGTGGCCAGCGCCTTGCGCGATGCCGGGTTTGCCGAAGGCATCATCGTTGCACGCAACGAGCAGGCCGGGCGTCAGTTGGCGGATGTCTGTGGTTATCGCTGGGTGCCTGAGCCAGGTGACCTCTGCCCGCCGATGCTGGTGAACGTGACGCCGATCGGTATGGCAGGCGGGCAGGAGGCAGAAGAGCTGGCGTTTCCCGAGAACGCCATCTCGGCGGCGGAGCGGGTGTTCGATGTAGTGGCGATGCCGGCGCAGACGCCGTTGATTCGCCGGGCTCAGGCGTTGGGCAAGCCGGTGATCACTGGGCTGGAGGTCATTGCGCTGCAGGCGCTGGAACAGTTCGTGTTGTACACCGGGGTCAGGCCGTCGCAGGAGCAGGTGGATGCGGCGGTGGCATACGCGCGGGCGACCTGATGACGCCTACCCCCTTCGCGGCATCAGCCGCGAAGGGGGTACAGGTGAAACCCGGATCAGAACACGTCGTGCCCGTTATCCAGCTGTTTGTCGACCAGTGCCCGGCCATGGGCCAGCGACACACGCTGTGCATTCTCAAGGTCGGAGAAGAACTGCATTGGCATCGACATGCGCTTGCTGGTGTGCCCGTCCGGTGCCGTGATCAGGCAGCCGGCGGCATAGGGCAGGGGGGAGTCGGGATGGGGCATTACGCTGGCGGTGATAGTGTGCTCGCGGTATTCACAGTGAAGAGATTGCATCGTCCTTACCTCGCTGTGGTTTGTGAAGCAGTTACCTTCATATACCACAGCAAGAGGCCGGGAGTTCCCGGCCTGACGAGCGCGCCGCGACGAGCACTTAGCCTTCGAGCTCGGTTGGCTGGATCACTTCGATCCAGTAACCGTCCGGGTCCTTGACGAAGGCCAGATGGTTCATGCGGCCGTCCTGCAGGCGTTTCTGGAACGGCACTTCCAGTTCCTCGAAACGCGCGCAAGCGGCGCGGACATCGGGTACCGAAATGCAGATGTGGCCAAAACCGCGTGGGTCGGTGTTGCCATTGTGGTAGGCGAACTCGGCATCGTTTTCGGTGCCATGGTTGTGGGTCAGCTCCAGCACGCCGGGGATCGCCTTCATCCACTGGTGGCGGGCGGTGTCGTCAGCGGGGATCTGGGCAGGGTCGACCAGGGCCAGGAAGTACAGGCTGAAAGCGGCTTCAGGGAAGTCACGCTTGTCCACCAGGCGGAAGCCCAGCACGCGGGTGTAGAAGTCCAGCGACTTCTCGATGTCCTTGACCCGCAGCATGGTGTGGTTGAAGACGAACTGGGCGGTGGCGGCGTCAGGTTGCGCGGTGACGCCAGGCAGGGTTTGCAGATCGTGCAGGCTCATGGGAACTCCTGAGACGGGGCCGGGCACAGGGCGCCGGCAAAACAGACAGGCTGGCCATGATACGGCAGTGCGCCGATTGCGCAAATGAAAGCGCCCTGCGAAGGCAGGGCGCTGAAATTAGAGGCCCGCATGTGCGGGCGCGTGATGGGGTCGCTAGTCCTTTAGCTGTTTCGATACTGAGCCAGCCCTTGTGAAAAAAGTGTGAAGCCTGTGTGGGCATTTCATCAGCGTACCCAGCTTTCTACCGTGGCGGCCCCATACTGTTCTTTCCAGGCCTTGAGGCCGCGGTGGTTGCCGCCTTTGGTCTCGATTCGCTCGCCGGTGTGCGGGTTCTGATAGACCTTGACCACCCGCGGGCGGCGTTGTTGCTTGGGCGATGTGCTGGAAGCGCGGGCCACAGCCTTCGGGTCGAGGATGGCGATGATATCGCGCAGGCTCTTGTCATAGCTTTTCATCAGGCCGACTAGTTTCTGCTCGAATTCGATTTCGCGTTTGAGGCCGGCATCCTTTTTCAACGCTTCCAGTTGTGCCATCTGTTCCTGGAGCGCTTTTTCGGCAGCACGAAACTCTGCAAGTCTGGACACTGTAATCACTCCTGTACGTCGGTCGTGGCAGGGCGTGACGAACATTGAAGACGCGTAAAAACGCCGGCCACGCAGTTGGGTTCCACTGTTCGCTGATATCGAGTGTAGTCATTCATCGCTACTGGGTAAACTGCTAACTTTTTGCAAGTAAGGCGGGAACTTTCCTAGTTTTGCGCGCGGTATTTGCCGGTTTTTCTGCGGTTGCACGACAGGGGGCCTAGACCATGGTCCAATGGCCCGCGCCAGAGCCTTTGCGCGATCATTTCAGATGATGGCTGACTCATGTTCGGACCTGCCGCAGTACCGTGGCCAACACGTGCCACAGGTTGTTAAATCGTCTTCATTCTGGATGTTTCCTCGCATGTTTTCCCCTTTCCCCCTCGCCCCTGGGCGCCGTGTTACCGGCCTGTTTCTGTTGTGTGCCGGTGTCAACGTCCAGGCTGCCGGGTTTCTTGAAGACGGCAGTGCAAAGGTCGAAGCACGCAATGTCTATTTCAACCGCGACTTCCGGGACGGTTACAGCAGTTCCAGCCAGGGCGCATCCAAGCGCGAAGAGTGGGCGCAAGGCTTTATCCTCAATGTGCAATCGGGTTATACGCAAGGTCCGGTAGGTGTTGGTGTGGATGCGCTGGGCATGTTCGGCTTCAAACTGGATTCCAGCCCGGCCGACAGCAACAGTGGATTGCTGCCCTCGTCTGGCCACGACCCCCGGCACTCGGCCGACCAGTATGCGAAGATGGGCCTGGCGGCCAAGATCAAGGTGTCCAATACCGTGCTCAAGTACGGTTCGATGATGCCGGATGTCCCGTTGCTCAAGTACAACGATGGCCGTCTGCTGCCGACCCTGTTCCAGGGTGCCATGCTCACCTCTGAAGAACTGCACGACCTGAAGTTCACCCTGGCTCGCCTGGACAAATACACCGCTCGGGATTCCACCGATCGCCAGGACATCCGCGTGCACTGCAAGAACAAGCGTTATGCCTGCGATACCGACGCCGACCACTTCGACCTGGCCGGTGTCGACTACCGTTTTAACGAGCGTTTCAGCGCCCAGTACCAAGTGGCCAAACTGGAGAATATCTACCGTCAGCACTTCCTCGGCCTGGTGGCCAGCCAGCCGCTGCCGGTGGGCAGCCTGTCGGCTGACGTGCGCCTGATCAAGAGTGATGACATCGGCAATGCCCATGCGGGTGAAATCGACCATCGCGCCTTCAGCGGCATGCTTGGCTACAGCCTCGGTGGCCACAAGCTCAGCGCCGGCTGGCAGCGCATGTATGGCAACAGTGCCATGCCGTACCTGGATGGTAGCAACCCGTACTTGGTCAACTACGCCCAGGTCAATGATTTCGCCGCTGCACAGGAGCGCTCCTGGCAAGTTCGCTATGACTACGACTTCAAGGCGCTGGGTGTACCCGGCCTGACCTTCTTCACCCGTTATATCAACGGCGACAATATCAAGGTGCCGGGCAGCAGTGCCGAAGGCAAGGAGTGGGAACGCGACACCGAGTTCAAATACCAGGTGCAAAGTGGCACCTTCAAGGATGTCAGCGTACGTCTGCGTAATTCCACTTACCGCAGTAACTATGAAAGGTGGGCGCGTGACATGGATGAGACGCGGGTCATTGTCAGCTACAACTTCTCGATCTTCTAAGCGGCTGCTTTGCCAAATACCGGTAGCCGCCTGACAATGGTGGCGGGTTCCCGCAAAGGGCAGGGCAATGAAAGACCTGTTGTTGATCGGCATCGGCGCGGGTGACCCGCGCCAGGTCACCTATGAAGCGGTCGATGCGCTGCGCAGTGCCAGCGTGTTCTTCGTGCTCGACAAGGGCGACGACAAAGATGAACTGGTGCGCCTGCGCAAGGCCATTCTGCAGCGCTATCGCCCCGAAGGTGGTTATCGCCTGGTGCCGGTGGTCGACCCGTTGCGCGATGTGCAGGCGGATGACTACCTTGGCGCGGTGCAGAACTGGCACCGGCAGCGTGCTGCGCTGTATGCGCGCCTGATCGAGGAGGAAATTGGCGACGGTGAAACAGGTGCCTTCCTGCTGTGGGGCGAGCCCACCCTCTACGACAGCACCCTGCGCATACTCGACCTGGTCCGCGAACAGGGCGTGACGCTGCGCTTGCAGGTCATCCCTGGCATCAGCAGTGTGCAGGCGCTGGCGGCGCGGCACCAGGTGCCGCTCAACCGCATCGGCGAGCCCCTGACCGTGCTGCCGGGGCGACGCCTGGCCGAGCAGGGGCCTGTGGACAATGTGGTGGTGATGCTCGACGGGCAGTGCGCCTTTGCCGGGCTCGATGACCCGGCGTTGACCATCTACTGGGGCGCGTACCTGGGGACCGAGGATGAAGTGCTGATTGCCGGGCCGCTGCAGGCGGTGAAGGTGCAGATACTGGAAGTGCGCGAGCGGGAGCGGGCGCGCAAGGGGTGGATCATGGATACCTATCTGCTGCGCAGAGAGCTGTGAGGTGGGTTGCATGTGCCTGCCTCTTCGCGGGCAAGCCCGCGCCTACGAGCGAAACAGGCGACGCGGTGCTCAAGGGGTACCCAGAATACCCACCACCGTGTTCCGCAACTGGTCGATGCTGAACGGCTTGCCGATCAGGTGCATGCCCTCCGGCACATTGAGACTGTCGGCGTAGCCGCTGGCGAACAGCACCGGTAATAACGGCCGCAGTTCGCGCGCTTTACCCGCCAGCACCTCACCTCGCATGTCCGGCAGCCCCACATCGGTCATCATCAGTGCCAGCGCCTGGCTGGGGTCTTCAAGTACACGCAGGGCGGCTGTGGCGTCTTCTGCCTCGATGACCTTGTAGCCCAAGTCGTCGAGCACTTCGACCATCAGCATACGTACGATGTCGTCGTCTTCGACTACCAGAAGGTGCATGGTTCAAATCCTGTACAAATCAGTGTCTTTAATCTGTGCACCGCGCGGCATCAGAAGTTCCCGAGGATACCGCTCCATGCAAATAGATGGAACGATTGCCGAAAGCAACCTTCAAATACTGGCTAAATGCCCTGCCAGAGCTGTCAAAGCTGGTTAGACTCGCTTATCAGGACAGCGCAGTGGCAGATAACAATAACGACTGATCGGCCACTCTTTTCAATGGACTTTTCTAGCTCGGGCGTCTTCTCATGATTCAAGCAGCCACGATGGACCAGCGAAGCTTTCGCAAGCTGTTGAGCCGTAACATCGGCCTCCCCCTGGGGGTTGGCCTGCTGGGGGCAGTGGCCTTCGTCGCGGTGATCAACTACCTGCTTTCGGCCATGCAGTGGGTCGAGCACACCGACCGGGTGATCGGCAATGCCAACGAAACGGTCAAGCTGTCGATCGACATGGAAACGGGCATGCGCGGTTTCCTGATCACGGGCGACGAGCGCTTCCTTGACCCTTACGAGGTGGCCAAGCCACGCATTCTCGGCAGCCTGCAAAGCCTGCGCAGCATGGTCGAGGACAACCCGCAGCAGGTTGACCGTATTGACCGGCTGATGGCCTTGCAGCAGGCCTGGAACGACTTCGGTAACGAGATGATCAGCCTGCGCCGCAGCCAGGGCGATTACCAGGCCTCGATCGGCAATGGCCGGGGCAAGCGCATCACCGATGAAATCCGCAAGGAGTTCGATGACCTGATCATTACCGAACAACAACTGCGCATGGCCCGTAACGAAAAAGTCAGTGCCGTCACTGTGACGGCGATTTCGGCTTTCGTGCTGTTCATTGTCGGCCTCAGTGCATTGCTGGCCTACCTGGGCCGTCGTGACCTGCTGGCACTTTCGGCCAACTACGCTGAAAACCTGCAAGCCCAGCAACGCTCGGCGCAGCGCCTGGAGCACCAGGCCTGGTTGCGCACCGGCCAGACCCAGCTGACGCAGCAGGTGCTCGGGCAGCTGACCTTGCCCATGCTTGGCGAGAACATCCTGCGCTTCTTTGCCTCTTATCTGGGCAGCGTGGTGGGCGCCGTGTACGTGCGCGACGAGCATGGCCGGCTGGTGCGCGTGGCCTGTTATGGCCTGAGTACCGAAGAGCAGGCCCGCGAGCAGATCGAGTCGGATCACCATGGCCTGTTGGCCCAGGCGGTCCGCGAAGGCCGCTTGCTGCGCCTGGAGGAACTGCCCGAAGATTTCTATCGCCTCAGTTCCGGCCTGGGCAGTGGCTTGCCGCGCAGTGCATTGCTGATGCCGGCGACCGAAGACGGGCAGATCAACGGGGTGATCGAGCTGGGTTTCCTGCGCCCCTTGCAAGAACGGGATGAAGAGCTGCTGGAGCGGGTCGGCGGCAACCTGGGCATGTCGATCGAGAGTGCCCGTTATCGTCAGCGCTTGCAGGAAGTGCTGGCTGAAACCCAGCAACTCAATGAAGAGCTGCAGGTGCAGCAGGAAGAACTCAAGACTGCCAACGAAGAGCTCGAAGAGCAGTCACGGGTGCTCAAGGAGTCTCAAGCCCATCTGGAAACCCAACAGGCCGAACTCGAGCAGACCAACGAGCAGTTGTCGGAACGCACCGATGCGCTGGACCGCAAGAACGATGAGCTGAGCCAGGCGCAGCTGGAGCTGCAGGCCCGTGCCGACGACCTGCAGCGATCGAGCAAGTACAAGTCCGAATTCCTCGCCAACATGTCCCATGAGCTGCGCACGCCGCTCAACAGCTCGCTGATCCTGGCCAAGTTGTTGGCTGAGAACGGTGAAGGCAACCTCAGTGAGGAGCAGGTCAAGTTCGCCGAATCCATCTACTCGGCCGGTAACGATCTGCTCAACCTTATCAACGACATTCTCGATATCGCCAAGGTCGAGGCCGGCAAGCTCGAAGTACGGCCCGAAACCACCCAGGTCGAGCGCCTGGTCGAGGGCTTGCGCGGCATGTTCCAGCCGCTTGCCGGTCACAAGGGCCTGGCCTTCGAGGTCAAGGTCGAGCCGCAGGTACCGGTCACGCTGTTCACCGACCGTCAGCGCCTGGAGCAAATCCTCAAGAACCTGCTGTCCAACGCCCTCAAGTTCACCGAGCGTGGCCAGGTCAGCATGAACGTCAGCTTCCAGGCTGGCAGCGGTATCGTGTTCGCAGTCCGTGACACCGGCATCGGCATTGCGGCCGATCAACAGCAGGCGATCTTCGGCGCCTTCCACCAGGTCGATGGCACCAGCAATCGCCGTTATGGTGGCACTGGCCTGGGTCTGTCGATCTCCCGTGACCTGGCGCATTTGCTCGGTGGCCAGATCAATGTCGACAGCAGCCCCGGGCAAGGCAGCGTGTTCAGCCTGATTCTGCCGGAGCGCTATGCCGCCGAGGCCGAAGACATCGAGCCGCAAAGCCTGCGCCCGGCCGTCGATGCGTTGCCGCCTGCACCGCAAGTGCCGCTGGCCGCCACTGTCATGCGCCCGGCGCCGGCCTTTGCCGACGACCGCGAGCGGGCCCCTTTCGATACCCGATGCATTCTGGTGATCGAAGACGAGCCCAACTTTGCCCGCATCCTCTTCGACCTGGCCCATGAGCTGGGCTATAGCTGCCTGGTGGCCCATGGCGCCGACGAAGGCTTCGAGCTGGCAGCCCAGTACATTCCGGATGCGATCCTGCTGGACATGCGCCTGCCCGACCACTCAGGCCTGACCGTCCTGCAGCGCCTCAAGGAGCAGGCCAGCACCCGCCATATCCCGGTGCACATCATTTCGGTGGAAGACCGCGTCGAGGCGGCCATGCACATGGGGGCGGTGGGGTATGCGGTCAAACCCACCAGCCGCGAGGAGCTCAAGGAGGTGTTCGCTCGCCTGGAAGCCAAGCTCACGCAAAAGCTCAAGCACATCCTGCTGGTGGAAGACGACGACCTGCAGCGCGAGAGCATCGCCCGGCTGATCGGCGATGACGATGTCGAGATCACGGCCGTCGCCATGGCCCAGGATGCACTGGCGCTGTTACGCCAGAACATCTACGACTGCATGATCATCGACCTCAAGCTGCCAGACATGCTCGGCAACGAGCTGCTCAAGCGCATGACCGCCGAGGATATCCGCGCCTTCCCGCCGGTGATCGTGTATACCGGCCGCAACCTCACCCGCGAGGAAGAAGCCGACCTGCTCAAGTATTCACGCTCGATCATCATCAAGGGCGCACGTTCGCCGGAGCGCCTGCTCGACGAGGTAACGCTGTTCCTGCACAAGGTCGAATCGCAGCTGTCCAACGAGCGTCAGCGCATGCTCAAGACCGCGCGCAGCCGCGACAAGGTGTTCGAGGGCCGCAAGGTGCTGCTGGTGGACGACGATGTGCGTAATATCTTCGCCCTGACCAGCGCCCTGGAGCACAAGGGCGCCATTGTCGAAATCGGCCGCAACGGGCGCGAAGCCATCGAGCGCCTGGAGCAGCACGACGACATCGACCTGGTGCTGATGGACGTGATGATGCCGGAGATGGACGGCTTCGAGGCCACCCGCCTGATCCGTCAGCAACCGCGCTGGCGCAAACTGCCGATCATCGCCGTGACCGCCAAGGCCATGAAAGATGACCAGCAGCGTTGCCTGCAAGCCGGTGCCAATGATTACCTGGCCAAGCCGATCGACCTGGACCGCCTGTTCTCGTTGATCCGTGTCTGGCTGCCGCAACTGGAGCGAATTTGACTAGCGAACGCAACACCGACATTGAGATCCGACTGCTGATCGAGGCGATCTACCTCAAGTACAGCTACGATTTCCGCAATTATTCCGGCGCTTCGATCAAGCGCCGGATTCTCCACGCGCTGCGTCAGTTCGATTGCCTGACGGTGTCTGCGTTGCAGGAACGTGTGCTGCACGACCCGGGCATGTTCATGCAACTGCTGCAATACCTGACGATCCCGGTCAGCGAGATGTTCCGTGACCCTGACCACTTCCTTGCCGTGCGCAACGAAGTGGTGCCGCTGCTGCGCACCTGGCCGTCGATCAAAGTCTGGATCGCGGGCTGCAGCACGGGGGAGGAGGTGTATTCCATGGCCATCCTGTTGCGTGAGGAAGGGCTGCTTGAACGCACCATCATCTACGCCACCGACATCAACCCGCATTCGCTGGACAGGGCCAAGCAGGGCATCTACTCGATGCAGAGCATGCGCGAGTACGAGGAAAACTACCGCCTGGCCGGTGGCCGGCGTGACTTCGCCGAGTACTACACCGCCGCCTATGGCAACGCCATCATGGACAGCAGCCTGCGCGACAATGTGACCTTCGCCGACCACAGCCTGGCCACCGACAGCGTGTTCTCCGAGACCCAACTGGTGTCGTGCCGCAATGTGCTGATCTACTTCAACAAGGACCTGCAGGATCGGGCGCTGGGCCTGTTCCATGAGTCGCTCTGCCACCGCGGTTTCCTGGTGCTGGGTAGCAAGGAATCGGTGGACTTTTCGGCCTACAGCGATCGTTTCGAGCCGCTGGTCAAGCCCCAACGGATCTTCCGTAAATCATGAGCGGCGTACGCGCAGTGGTGATCGGCGCCTCGGCGGGAGGCGTGGCGGCATTGTTCCAGGTGCTCGGCACGCTGCCATCGGCGTTCGCCATACCGGTGCTCTGCGTGCTGCACCTGCCGGACGACCGCCACAGCCAACTGGCTGGCGTGCTGCAGCGGCGGCTGCATCGGCCGGTATGTGAGGCACGTGACAAGGAGAGCATCAGCAGCGGGCAGATCTATGTGGCGGGGCCGGGTTACCACTTGTCGGTGGAGCGCGACCTGACGCTGTCGCTGAGCCAGGAAGAACCCGTGCACTTCTCGCGCCCGGCGATCGATTTCCTGTTCATCTCGGCGGCCGATGCCTATGGCGATGGCCTGCTGGGTGTGCTGCTCACCGGGGCCAACGAAGACGGCGCCAGGGGCCTTGCCTACATCAAGAACAATGGGGGGCGCACGATCGTCCAGGACCCTCGTGACGCACAGGTTGCCCTGATGCCGGAGGCCGCCCTGGCCCAGCACCAGCCCGACCATATCCTTACTCTGAGCGGTATCGGGCAGTTGCTCGCGACCCTGGAATACAGCGCATGCTAAGCCACACCACCGCCAAACTGCTGATTGTCGACGACTTGCCGGAAAACCTGCTGGCGCTCGATGCCCTGATCCAGGGCGAGGACCGTGAGGTGCACCAGGCACAGTCTGCCGAGGCAGCCTTGTCGTTGCTGCTTGAGCACGAGTTCGCACTGGCCATTCTCGATGTGCAGATGCCGGGCATGAACGGTTTCGAACTGGCCGAGCTGATGCGCGGTACCGACAAGACCAAGCACATCCCGATCGTCTTCGTCAGTGCGGCGGGACGCGAGATGAATTATGCCTTCAAGGGCTACGAGAGCGGGGCCGTGGACTTTCTACACAAGCCGCTCGACACCCTGGCGGTAAAAAGCAAGGTCTCGGTGTTCGTCGACCTGTTCCGCCAACGCAAGGTGCTTGGCCGTCAACTAGAGGCCCTTGAGCAGAGCCGCCAGGAACAGGAGCTGCTGCTCAGCCAGCTGCAGGTGGCAAGGTGTGAGCTGGAGCACGCCGTGCGCATGCGTGACGACTTCATGTCGATCGTCTCCCACGAGGTGCGTACGCCGCTCAATGGCCTGATCCTGGAAACCCAGTTGCGCAAGATGCACCTGGCACGGGGCAACCTGGACGCGTTCAGTGTCGACAAGCTGCAGGCCATGGTCGAGCGCGACGAACGGCAGATCAACAGCCTGATCCGGTTGGTAGAGGACATGCTCGATGTTTCGCGCATCCGTACCGGTAAACTGTCGCTGCGGCCCAAACTGTTTGATCTGGGCCAACTGGTGCGTGGGCTGGTGGAAAACTTCACGGCGCAGGCCATGGCCCTGGAAACACACATCGAATTGCAGCGTTGCGAAGCGCTGAAGGGGGAGTGGGACGAATTCCGGATTGAACAAGTAGTGGCCAACCTGTTGTCCAATGCAATGCGTTACGGCGAGCGCAATCCGGTGCAGGTACGGGTGTTCGAGCAGGGCGGCATGGCCTGGGTGCAGGTGCAGGATCACGGCATCGGTATCAGCGCCGCCAACCAGCAGCGGATCTTCCAGCAGTTCGAGCGGGTCGCGGCCCAGCAGGCCAGCGGAGGTCTGGGCTTGGGGCTGTACATCTCCGAGCAGATCGTCCAGGCGCACGGTGGTCGGATACAGGTTGAAAGCGAGGAGGGCAAGGGTGCCACATTCACCCTGCAATTGCCGCTGGCAACATTCAAAGAACAAAACGACCAGGCGCGGGCAACCTCTGTGTAAGCCTGGGGTCTGATGGCCAACTGTAAGTATTTCAAGGCGTTAACATGAGTGAAGATGCACAAGATGTGGTTCTGGTCGTCGAGGATGAGCCGGCGATTCGCATGATTTTGCGCGATTACCTGGCGGGTGAGGGGTACCACGTCCTGGTGGCCGAAGATGGCGAGCAGGCGTTTGCCATCCTGGCCAGCAAACCGCACCTGGACCTGATGGTGACAGACTTCCGTTTGCCGGGGGGGATCTCGGGCGTGGACATTGCCGAGCCTGCGGTGAAGTTGCGGCCCGACCTGAAGGTGATTTTCATCAGCGGCTACCCGGCGGAGATTCTCGAATCTGGCAGCCCGATCACCCGCAAGGCCCCTATCCTGGCCAAGCCGTTTGACCTGGACACCTTGCACGAGCAGATCCAGTCGCTGTTGCGCTGAGGCATCCGGTCTTTTCGCGGGGCAAACCCGCGAAAAGACCGTTGCAGGCTATCGCAGCGTCCGCTCAATCCCCCCGACCAGCAAGTTTTCCATCAGCTCCAACCCCTGCTCTTCAGGCATTGCTTTGAGCAATCCCGGCAACTGGTTGAGAAGCGTCGCCAGTACATGCGCTGTGGCGTCCAACGCTTGCCCCGGCAGTTTCGCTTGCGGTGCGATCAGGCGCAACAAACCTGCCTCATAGCGCTTGCGCAACGACGCCAGGTGCGCCTGTTGCGCCTCACTCAAACAACACAAATCCCGTTCGGCCAGCCGGAACTGCAGAGGCCGCTCGGCATGCAGCTGCCAGTGCGCAGCAATCAGGCAGCTCAACGCCGATGCCCCACGGGCCATGGCCCGGCGGGCCTGGTCCAGGGTGGCCTGCAGCTCTTCGTACAACTCTTCGATCAAGTCGTACAGCAGGTCCTGCTTGCTGGGAAAGTGATGGTACAGCGAGCCGGCGGTCAGCCCCACATGGGCCGCCAGCTCGCGCATGCTGACCTGGCCAAAGCCCTTTTCGGCAAACAATGCCATGGCCCGGTCACGTCGCTCCTCAAAGTTGGCACAGCGCATTGCGGCATTGACCGGGGGCATGGCGCTTGGTCCTCAGTAGGTGAAGAAACCGCGACCGCTCTTGCGCCCCAGCCAGCCGGCCGCGACCATTTCCTTGAGCAGTGGAGCAGGGCGGTACTTGCTGTCGTTGAAGCCTTCATGGAAGGCCTCCATGATCGCCAGCAGGGTGTCCAGACCGATCAGGTCAGCCAAGGCCAGCGGGCCGATCGGCTGGTTGCAGCCCAGGCGCATGCCGGTGTCGATGTCCTCGGCACTGGCCAGGCCTTCCTGGCGCACGAAGATCGCCTCGTTGATCATTGGCACCAGGATGCGGTTGACCACGAAGCCCGGGCGGTTGCCGGCGGTGATCGGGGTCTTGCCGACTTTTTCGGTCACCACCAGCGCTTGGGCGTAGGTGTGGTCGCTGGTCTGCAGGCCACGAATGATCTCCACCAGCGCCATCATCGGTACCGGGTTGAAGAAGTGCACACCAATGAAGCGCTCGGGGTGCTCGATGCTGGCGGCCAGTTGGGTCACCGACAGCGACGAGGTGTTGGTGGCGATCAGGCAGTCGGCGGCAACGTTGGCTGCCACCTGCTGCAGGATGCGCTGCTTGAGCTGCAGGTTCTCGGTCGCCGCTTCGATCACCAGGTGTGCAGCGCTGAGCTGGGTGTAGTCGGTACTGGTGCGAATGCGTGCTTTGGCGGCTGCGGCCTTGTCGGCGTCGAGGGTGCCTTTGCTGACCTGGCGCTCGAGGTTCTTGCTCAAGGTGGCCACGCCGCGCTCGAGCGCAGCGTCGGAAACATCCACCAGCAGCACCTGGTAGCCGGCAATGGCGCACACCTGGGCAATGCCGTTGCCCATGGTGCCCGCGCCGATCACGGCGATCTGTTCAATGCTCATGTGTCAGCCTCCCTCAGACGCGCTCGAACACGACGGCGATGCCTTGGCCACCGCCGATACACATCGTGGCCAGGGCGTAGCGACCCTGGATACGCTGCAGTTCATGGATGGCCTTGGTGGCAATGATCGCACCGGTGGCACCCACCGGGTGGCCCAGTGAGATGCCCGAACCGTTGGGGTTGACCTTTTCCGGGTCGAAGCCCAGCTCGCGGGCGACGGCGCAGGCCTGGGCAGCGAAGGCTTCGTTGGACTCGATCACATCCAGGTCTTGCAGGTTCAGGCCGGTTTTTTCCAGCACTTTGCGGGTGGCCGGGATCGGCCCAAGGCCCATCAGTTCGGGTTCCACCCCGGCGTGGGCATAGCCCACCAGGCGTGCCAGTGGCTTAAGGCCCAGGCGGCGCACCGCGTCACCGGTGGCCAACACCAGGCCGGCGGCGCCATCGTTGATACCGCTGGCGTTGCCGGCGGTGACGGTGCCGTCTTTCTTGAACACCGGCTTCATGCCGGCCAGTTGTTCGGCGGTCACATCAGCACGCACATGCTCGTCGACACTGAACTGCACGCTGCCCTTGCGGGTTTTCAGTTCCAGCGCAACGATCTGGCTGGCGAAGCGGCCCTCGGCAATCGCACGAGCGGCGCGGCGCTGGCTGGTCAGGGCCAGTTCGTCCTGCATTTCGCGGGTAATGCCGTGCTTGGCCGAAACGTTCTCGGCAGTGATGCCCATGTGGAAGTGCTGGAACGGGTCCTGCAGCACGCCGACGGTATAGTCGATGCCTTGCAGGTCACCCATGCGTGCACCCCAGCGCGCCTGTGGCAGCAGGTAAGGGCCACGGCTCATGGATTCGGCGCCGGCCGCGACGGCCACATCGGTGTCGCCCAGCAACAGGCCCTGGGCCGCAGAGACAATAGCCTGCAGGCCAGACCCGCACAGGCGGTTGACGTTGAATGCCGGCGTTTCCTTGGGGATGCCAGCGTTCATTGCCGCAACCCGTGCCAGGTAGGCGTCACGCGGTTCGGTGGGGATTACCGTGCCCATCACCAGGTGGCCGACTTGCTCGGCGGCCAGGCCCGAACGCTCGATGGCGGCGCGGGTCACGGCGCTGGCCAGGTCGGCCAGCGGCAGGTCCTTGAGGGAACCGCCAAAGCCACCAATGGCTGAACGGACGGCACTGACGACGTAGATTTCTGCGCTGCTCATAAGGGCTCCGATTGCGAAGGCGTGGCGGGACCGGGCCAGGCTCTGCGAGAATGGTTGGCGGCCCCGAAGTGGGTTCGAGTCTAGGCAAAGGCTCTGTTGCAGCCTATGCCGAATCTGTTCAAACAACCTGGCACTTTTTGCCACTCAGCATAGACAGCGAAAACCGCCATGCGCGAAAGCGATTCAGTCGCCGTGTACTTCCTCAACGCCATGCTCCACGCCCTGCGCGACACCCCCGCCGAGCGTGATGCCCAGCTGCGTGCGGTGGGCATCGCCCCGCAGCTGCTCGATCAGCCTCAGGCGCGAGTGCCGGCCAGGGCGTTCGCCCAGCTGTGGCTGGCGTTGATCCAGCGCCTGGACGATGAGTTCTTTGGCCTCGACAGCCACGGCATGCCGCTGGGCAGTTTTGCCCTGATCTGCCGGGGTTTGATCCTCGAGCCGAACCTTGAAAAGGCCTTGCGCCAGTGCATGGGGGGCTTCGGCCTGTTCCTGCGTGACCTGCGTGGCAGCCTGACGATACGTGGCGGCCGGGCGTTGATCAGCGTGCAGTCGAACATTGCCGACCCCTTGACCCAGGTCTATGCCGAAGAAACCTACCTGGTGCTGATGATCGGCATGCTGTGCTGGCTGGCCGGGCGGCGGATTGCCATCGACCGCACGGAGCTCGCGGTGTCGCGCCCGGCCCAGGAGGACGACTTGCTGCTGTGGGGGCCGGACCTGCGCCTGGGCAGCGGACGCACCGAGGTGGAGTTCGACAGCGCCTACCTGCGCCTGCCGGTGGTGCAGGACCGGGCAGCCCTGAAGACCTTTCTGCGCAGTGCACCTCAGGGGCTGGTGATCCGCTTTCGCAATCAGAACGGGCTGGTGGCTGAGGTGTATCGGCACCTGCGGGCATTGCGCTATGGACAGTGGCCGACATTGGCCGCACTGGCGCAGCAACAAGGGATCAGTGCCAGTACCTTTCGCCGACAGTTGGAGCGGGAGGGGCGTTCGTACCAGCAAATCAAGGATGAAGTGCGCCGGGCCATGGCCTTCGAACGGCTGCGCGACGGCGCGTTGAGCATTGCCGAAATTGCCGAGCAGGCGGGGTTTCAGGAACCAAGTGCGTTCCACCGGGCGTTCAAGAAATGGACCGGGCAGAGCCCAGGGAGCTACCGGGCGCGGCTGGCCGGCCTGCGTTCTACCTGTGGGAGCGGGCATGCCCGCGAAGAAACCAACGCGGTGGATGGCACCGGCTCTGCCGGTGTTCGCGGGTAAACCCGCTCCTACAGGGCACGCACAGAATTGTAGGAGCGGGCTTGCCCGCGAATAGGCCAGCACAGGCCACCCGAAAGGATCAGGCCGGCAGCATGGCAAAGCCGACGCCGAACCGGTTCCAGGCATTGATGGTGGCAATTGCCAAGGTCAGGTTGGCCACCTCGGCCGGCTCGAAGTGTTCCTGCAGGGCTTCATATTGCTCCTGCGGCGCACCCCGTTCAGGCAAGCGGGTCAGGCTCTCGACCCAGGCCAGGGCAGCACGTTCACGCGGCGTGAAGTAGCTGGTGTCCTGCCACACGCACAAGGCCTGCAGGCGTGCTTCGGTCTCACCGGCCTTGCGCGCATCGTTGGCGTGCAGGTTGACGCAGTAGGCGCAGCCGTTGATCTGCGAAGCGCGCAGGCGTATCAGCTCCAGCAGCGAGTGTTCAAGGCCGCTGTTAGCCAGCGCCTGCTCCAGGCCGACCATGGCTTTGTAGGCTTGCGGCGCTTGTTTGGCCCATTCGATACGGTTGTGCATGGCAGTCTCCAAAAGTGTGGTATGGACATGGCGCTACTGTAGCGCCGCTCTTTGGCCACCCCGATAGCCAATTTTGCGCATAAGCGGGAGGCCAACCGTCCATTCAGGTGGCCACTGACCTGCATCCAATCTCTTCATTTCTGCCAAGCCAGCCGAGCCGGGATAATGGCCAGTTCCTGCTACAAGAGAACCGACTCACAATGAGAGCTGTACTGAACCTGCTGCTGGTGATCCTGCTGGCGTTGAACCTGCGGCCGATCCTGACCAGTATCGGCCCCTTACTCGAACCCATGCGCGCCAGCACCGGCCTGGGTTACCAGCAGGCCGCCTTGCTGGCGGCGCTACCGGTGCTGTGCATGGGCCTGGTGCCCTTGTTGCAACCGTGGCTGCGACGCTGGGTCAGCGAGCACGGCGGCATGCTTGCGGGTCTGGCCGCGATTGCCCTGGCCTGCCTGTGGCGCCTGCAGCTGGACAGTGCCTGGGCGCTGATCGCCAGTGCGCTGGTCGCCGGCCTGGGCGTGGCGGTGGTGCAGGGCATGATGCCGGGGCTGGTCAACCGCTGGTTCCCCGGGCGTCTGGCCGGGGCGATGGGGCTGTACTCGGCGGCGCTGATGAGCGGCGGCGGCCTGGCTGCAGTACTCGGGCCGCACATCAGCGGCCATTTCGGTTACTGGCAGGCGGGCCTGGGCGTTTGGGCGATCCCGGCCGTGCTGGCGGTGCTGGCCTGGGCCGTGCTGCGGCCAAGGCAGGAGGCGCCAAAACTGGCTGGGGTCGCAGGCGGGCACTGGTTCGGCACCCGCCGGGCGTGGTTGCTGGCCCTGTACTTCGGGCTGATCAACGGCGGCTATACCAGCATGGTGGCCTGGTTGCCGGCTTACCACATCGAGCATGGCGGCAGCGCTCAGGGCGGTGCCGACCTGGTGGGCCTGATGACCGTCTTCCAGGTGCTCGGTGCGCTTGGCCTGCCGCTGCTTCTGCGACGTTGGGCCGATAGACGCCCGGGTTTGTGGCTGGCGTTGGCGATTCAGCTGGCGGGCTTCCTGGGGCTTTTGCTGGTGCCTGCGGCGGCTTCCGGGCTTTGGGTCGCCATGATCGGCTTTGGCTTGGGCGCCTGCTTCAGCCAGTGCCTGACGTTGACCCTGGAACACCTGAAAACGCCTGCCGAAGCCGGCAGCCTGGCGGCGTTCGTACAGGGGATCGGCTTCATCATCACCGGCATCGTGCCGTATATCACGGGTTGGCTGCGGGATGTCAGTGGCGACTTCCAGGCTTCGTGGACGCTGTTGACCGTGACCGTGATGGCAATGCTGCTGGTGACCGCGTGCTTCAACCCGCGCGGCTATGCGGCGGCTATCGCCCGGCCGGCCGCAACCGGCAAGGCCGCACCGGTCAACTGAGGCGTTGCAGGGTATCGCGCACCCGGTCCAGCGCCGGGTCGATGTCCAGCAGTTCGATGGCGCCGAAGCCCATCAATAGCCCCGGGCGTAACGGCGCCTCGTTGAAGAAGGGAGCCAGTGAATACAGGCCGACCTCTACCTTGCGCGCGAGATTGGCCAACAGCTCCACATCCACCCCGGGTGTGGCCAAGGCACTGAGGTGGAAGCCTGCGCTGGCGGGGATGGCGCTGAACCACGGTGCCAGATCGCCGCCCAGGCGCGCCAGGATGCGCTCGCGGCGTGCGCTGTAGACCTCGTGGCAGCGGCGGATGTGCTTGTTCAGGTGGCCTTCGCCAAGGAAGCGCGCCAGCGCCCACTGCAGCAGGGTAGGGCTGTGCCAGTCGCTAAGGTGCTTGGCCACGCAAGCCGCCTGCAGTACGGCAGGCGGTAACACGGCATAGCCCAGGCGCAGCTCGGGCAGCAAGGTCTTGGAAAAGGTCCCGACATAGGCGACCAGTCCATGCCGGTCCAGACGCTGCAGCGGGTCCGAGGCTGGCCCGTGGTAGCGGAACTCACAGTCGTAGTCGTCTTCGATGATCAGTGCACCCAGCTCGGCGGCCCGCGCAAGCAGGGCATGCCGGCGTGGCTCGCTCATCGGCATGCCCAGCGGGAACTGGTGCGAGGGTGTGACGTAGATCAGCCGGGTGCCGTCGGCGATCTGTTCCACGCACAGGCCCTCATCATCCACCGGCACCGATTGCAGGCGTGCACCCAGGGCCAGGAACAACTGCCGTGCCGGCGGGTAGCCAGGATCTTCCATGGCCACCTGGCAGCCCGGTTCGACCAGCACCCGGGCGATCAGGTCCAGCGCCTGCTGGGCGCCGTTGCACACCAGCAGGTCGGCTGCGCTGCAGTGCACCCCGCGCGAGTAGGCGATGTGGTGAGCAATGGCTTCGCGCAGTTCCGGCAAGCCCTGGGCCGGGAATTGCCGCTCATGGTGGCGCTGGCTACGGCGCAGGGCGTAGTTCAGGCAACTACGCCACTGGTCGAACGGGAACTGTGCCTTGCTCGAAGCACCACCGACGAAGTCATAGCGCGATGGCGCCTGCAACTGGCGTTGGCTGAGCACGGTGGCGCGCTGCTGCCAGCGCTCGAGGGAGGCGGCGCCGGCCAAGGGGAGGGTGGCTGATTCATTACTGCGCAGCGGATGGCGTGGGGTGACGAATGTGCCACGGCCGACCACGCCGCTGAGCAGGTTATCGTAGGTCAGCCGCGAATAGGCCTCGGCCACGGTCTTGCGCGATACGCCCAGTTGTTCAGCCAGCAGACGGGTAGGCGGCAGTTGGGTGCCGGCGGCCAGGTGGCCGCTGTCGATACCATCGCGCAGTTGCTGGTAGAGCTGATCGGCCAGGCCTTTGCGGCCATCCAGGCGAATGTGCAGTTCCATGGGCGGGTCCGGAGCGGAGGATTGCTCAGGATAGCGGATTGGCTGCGACTCAGGTGCTTGTCACAGGCTACGAAGAGGCCGAGCCAACCGCTCAGAGCCGAGCGGTGCTGACGGTGATATAGCCTTTTTCTGCCAGGGCAATGCGTATCACGGTTTCGTCTTCCGGCGCGTTGCGGTTGCGCTTGATGCGCACGCCTTCAACCGTCGAAGCTTTCATATGCTCTGAAATGGCCCGCCCGTTCGCGTCGAAGAACACCTCGCTGGCCAGCAACTCGATGCGTTCGATCAATTGACGGGAATGTTCATCGGTGGCGCAGAAGAACATGACCCCCGACAAGTGCGGGTCGTTGTCGGGGTTGGTCATGTCATGGGCCAGCATTTCGCGCAGGCTGCTGCGCAGTTCGGCGATGGGGCGGGCGTACGGGTGCATGCGGAGCCTCCTCTGGGTCGCGACCTTGCGTCCTCCAGTGCCGATCATGTTTTCTGTGGGCAGGGGCGGCAAGTAGGGCGCTTCTGAGGGAGGCGTAGGAAACTTCTTAAGATGCTGGGCGGTGGTCGAACCCCAGGGTCTACAAGGCAGCAGCCCCCGCCTTGGCCACCTGGGCATCCTGTTCGGATTTGACGCCGGATACACCAATGGCGCCCACCACCTGGCCTTTCACCCGCAGCGGCACGCCACCTTCAAGGCTGGTCAGCAGGGGGGCGGTCACAAATGCAGTACGGCCACCATTGACCATCTCTTCATAATCCCGCGTCTCTTTGCGCCCCAGTGCGGCGCTGCGGGCCTTTTCCAGCGCGATGTAGGCACTGGCCGGTGCGCAGCCGTCCAGGCGTTCCAGGGCCAGCGGGTGGCCACCGTCGTCGACCACGGCGATGGTCACGCTCCACTGTCGGGCCTGGGCTTCCTGGCGGGCGGCGGTCAATACACGGGCGATTTCGGTCTGACCGATAACGAACTTGCTAAGCATGGTCGGGCTCCGGGTTCAAGGCTGCTTCGACGATTTCGATCCAGTGGCGCACGGGCGTGCGACCAGCTCCGTCGAGGTGGGCCTGGCAGCCTATGTTGGCTGTGGCAATGAGGTGCGGTTTACCGCTTTCCAGCGCATTCAGACGATTGTCGCGAAGTTGCAGTGACAGTTCAGGCTGGGTCAGCGAATAGGTCCCCGCCGAGCCGCAGCACAGGTGGCCATCGGGCACCGAGGTCAGGGTAAAGCCAAGCCGCGTCAGCAACGCTTCTACCGCGCCGCCCAGTTTCAGGGCGTGCTGCAGGGTGCATGGACAGTGGAAGGCCAGCCGCTGTTCAGCGCACAGGGCCAATTGTTCGATCGGCTCATCGCGCAGGATCTCCACCAGATCGCGGGAAAGGGCGCTGACCCGTGCCGCCTTGGCAGCGTAATGGGGGTCTTTCTCCAGTAGGTGGCCATAGTCGCGGACAAACGCGCCGCAGCCGCTGGCGGTCTGCACGATAGCCTCGGCACCCGCTTCGATGGCGGGCCACCAGGCATCGATATTGCGCCGTGCCCGCTGCAGGCCTTGCTCCTGAGCATTCAGGTGGTAGTCCACCGCGCCACAGCATCCGGCCTGCCGGACCGGTTGCACACTGATACCCAGGCGGTCGAGCAGGCGCGCAGCAGCGGCATTGGTGTTGGGTGACAGGGCCGGCTGCACGCAGCCTTCCAGCATCAGTATCCGGCGCGCATGGCGCACTGCCGGACGCTGGCCGGGTGTGGTGACCTGCGCCGGCAACTTGCGTTTGACTGAGGCCGGTAGCAGCGGGCGCAGCACCTGGCCGCTGCGGGTCAGGGCCTTGAACAGTGCCGGGCGCGGTACCACCGCAAGTAGGCCCTGGCGCAACAGGCGCTGGCCGAGCGGGCGTGGCACCTGCTGCTCGACCACTGCGCGGCCGATGTCCAGCAGATCGTGGTACTTCACCCCGGATGGACAGGTGGTTTCGCAGTTGCGGCAGGTCAGGCAGCGGTCCAGGTGCAATTGCGTGCTGGCGGTGACCGGCTCGCCTTCGAGCATCTGCTTGATCAGGTAGATGCGCCCGCGCGGGCCGTCCAGTTCGTCGCCCAGCAACTGGTAAGTGGGGCAGGTGGCAGTGCAGAAACCGCAATGTACGCAGGTGCGCAAGATGCGCTCGGCTTCGTCGGCGCGGGCCAGACGGCGCGATGTTTCGCTAAGGTTGGTTTGCATGGGCTGGCCTCACAGGTCCGGGTACAGGCGACCAGGGTTGAACACCCCCTGGGGATCGAGCTGCTGCTTGAGGGCGCGGTGATAGCGCATCAGTGCAACCGGCAGCGGCGGGCTGCTGGCTGCACCGGGGGCGTAGCAGGTGGCGTGGCCGCCCACCTTGGCGACCTGGTCGCGAATGGCCTGCGCCGGTGCACAGGTCTTGAGCCAGCGCTGAGCACCCCCCCAGTCGATCAGTTGCTGGCCGGGTAGGTCCAGCTCGCCGGTAACGGTGGGTACGGACAGGCGCCACAGAGGGGCGTCGTCGGCAAAGAACGTCAGGCGCTGTTCGCGCAGGTCGGTCCAGAAGCGGTTATCGAGCGTTTCGCCCCCCAGCCGCTGGCGTGCCGACTGCACTGACCCTTCGCCGCCTTCCAGGCGCAGGTACAGCGTTTCGCCGTCATGGCAGGCGGCGCTGATCGGCAGTGGTTGCTGGCCCCATTCGGCCAGCTCGACCAGCGCTTCATTGCGGCCCATCGCCAGGCGCAGGCTCAGGCACAGGCGCGGCCGTGGCAGCACTTTCAGCGAAACCTCCGTCAGCAGCCCCAGGCATCCGAAGCTGCCCGCCATCAGGCGTGACACATCGTAGCCGGCGACGTTCTTCATCACCTCGCCACCAAAGCGCAGCAGCTTGCCGTGGCCGGTGATCACCCGTGTACCCAGTACAAAGTCGCGCACCGACCCGGCCCACGGCCGTCGCGGGCCAGACAACCCGGCCGCGACCATGCCGCCCAAGGTGGCCTCGGGGCCCAGGTGGGGTGGTTCGCAGGGCAGCATCTGGCCGGCCTCGTGCAGGGCTGCCTCGATCTCGCGCAGGGGAGTACCAGCGCGGGCCGTGAGTACCAGCTCGGTGGGGTCGTAGCTGACGATGCCGCGGTGGTTGCGGGTGTCGAGGACTTCGCCAGCCACCGGGTTACCCAACATCGCTTTGCTGTTGCTGCCCTGGATACGCAGCGGCGTACCTTCGTTCAGCGCCTGGTTGACCTGCTCCAACAGCGTCTGGCTCATGTCGCGGTCCATGCTCATCAGAAGCGCTCCAGCTCGGGGAAGGGCAGTTGCCCCTGGTGCACGTGCAGGGCGCCGAATTCGGCGCAGCGGTGCAGGGTGGGAATGTTCTTGCCGGGGTTGAGCAGGCCCTGGGGGTCGAAGGCGGCCTTCACCGCGTGGAACAGGGTAATTTCGTCGCTGTTGAACTGCGCGCACATCTGGTTGATCTTCTCGCGCCCCACGCCGTGTTCACCGGTGATGCTGCCGCCCACTTTCACACACAGCTCCAGAATCTTGCCGCCGATCGCTTCGGCACGCTCCAGCTCGCCGGGCAGGTTGGCATCGAACAGGATCAAAGGGTGCATGTTGCCGTCGCCAGCATGGAACACGTTGGCCACCCGCAGGCCGTACTCCGCGGACAGGTCGCTGATGCCCTTGAGTACCCGTGGTAACTCGCGGCGCGGGATGGTGCCGTCCATGCAGTAGTAGTCGGGGGAGATGCGCCCTACGGCCGGGAAGGCGTTCTTGCGCCCGGCCCAGAAGCGAACGCGCTCGGCTTCGTCGCAGGCCAGGCGCACCTCGCGGGCCCCGGCTTGCGTCAGCACGGCGGCGACGCGCTCGCAGTCGTCGTGAACATCGGCTTCCACGCCATCCAGTTCGCACAGCAGGATCGCCGCCGCGTCCACCGGGTAGCCGGCATGGATGAAGTCTTCAGCGGCGCGGATCGCCAGGTTGTCCATCATCTCCAGGCCACCAGGGATGATGCCGGCAGCGATAATGTCGGCGACTGCCCGGCCAGCGTCCTCGACGCTTTCGAAACTGGCCAGTATCACCCGCGCCACCTGGGGCTTGGGCAGCAGCTTGACGGTGACTTCGGTGACGATACCGAGCATGCCTTCGGAGCCGGTGAACAATGCCAGCAGGTCGAAGCCGGGGCTGTCCAAGGCATCGCTGCCCAGGCTCAGGCGTTCGCCCTCGACCGTGAGGATGTCCACCTTGAGCACATTGTGTACGGTCAGGCCGTACTTGAGGCAGTGCACGCCACCGGCGTTTTCGGCGACGTTACCCCCGATTGAGCAGGCAATTTGCGAGGAAGGGTCTGGTGCGTAGTACATGCCATGGGGTGCGGCGGCCTGGGAAATGGCCAGGTTGCGTACGCCCGGTTGCACGCGGGCGTAGCGCCCCTGCGGGTTGACCTCGAGGATGCGGTTGAAGCGCGCCATCACCAGCAGGATGCCCTTGGCCAGCGGCAGGGCACCACCGGACAGGCCGGTACCGGCGCCACGCGCAACCACCGGTACGCCGCGCTGGTGGCAAAGCTTCAGCAGCGTTTGCACCTGCTCCAGGTGCTCGGGCAGCACCACCAGCAATGGCACTGTGCGGTAGGCCGACAGGCCGTCGCATTCGTACGGTTTGAGGTCTTCATCGCGGTGCAGGATTTCAAGGTCCGGCAGGGCATCGCGCAGCGCCTGCAACAGGGCGGCCCGGTCCACGTCAGGCAGCACGCCATCGACGCGTTCGTCGTACAAGATATTCATCGGCTCACTCGGCAACGGTTTTTATTGTTGTTGGCAAAGCGGTCACTGATGCAGCGTGCGCCTGCTAGCGGCCGGGGTCGAGTGAGATGTTGACTGGTCCTACCAGTTTCTTCGAACAGTGCTGTTTACTCACGGCTCTGTCCGGCTAGATTGGCGCTATAAGTCAAAGTGGTCCTACCAGCAGGAGTGTGTGCAGTGGGTACTGAAGGCAAGGTCAAGGTCGCCGACCAGGTGGCCGAACGGGTCGAGCGGCTTATCGTCGAAGGCGTGCTCAAGGTGGGCCAGGCGCTGCCGTCGGAGCGGCGGCTGGTGGAAAAGCTTGGCTGTTCACGTTCGGCCTTGCGCGAGGGCCTGCGCGTTTTGCGTGGGCGCGGCATCATCGACACCGAACAGGGGCGGCGTTCGTTCGTCGCCGATCTCACCGGGCAGGCGGGTGCTACGCCTTTGATGCACCTGTTCAGTTCGCAACCGCGCACGCTGTTCGACCTGCTGGAGGTCCGGGCGTTGCTGGAGGCTGAGTCGGCGCGGCTGGCGGCGTTGCGGGCTACCGACGTCGACCGCCTGCTGATCCGCCGGCGCTACGAAGAAATGCTGGCTGCGCACGAGGCTGCGCAGGCGCTCGATGCCCGTGAGCATGCCCGCCGTGACCATGCCTTTCACCGGGCGATCAGTGAGGCGTCGCATAACCCGGTGCTGGTGCATACCCTGCAATCGCTCAGTGACCTGACGTTGAGCACTGTGTTTGCGTCGGTCAACAACTTGTACTGCCGGCCAGCGCAGAAACGCCAGATTGATCGGCAGCATGCGCGGTTGTATCACGCGGTCATGGAGCAACTGCCCGAACAGGCGCAGCGGGCGGCGCGAGAGCATATCAACGGCATACGCGACAGTTTGCGGGAGATCGAGCAGGAAGAGCAGCGCCTGGTCAGGGCGACCATGCGTATGGATGGCTGGGGGTGAAGCGGCCTTGTATCGGCCCTCTCGCGTCGAACCGCCGCGAAAGGGCCGGTACAGGTTTACTCAATGGTCAGCCACAGGGTCATCTTGCGACAGGATGGCCCGGGCCAGCTCTTCATCGTTGGCCTGCAGCCCAGGATGGTCCTTGCGGGCCTGTTCAAGCGCCGACTCCACATAGGCGCCGCGGATGGCACCGCCGCTGGCGACGAACGCTGAAAGTTCGTCACGGGCCGGGATGATCCGTTTGTCATCCTTGAAGGTCGAATACAGCGAAGCGGAAACACCGGCCGAGGTGGCGACGTCGCCCGCATCGACGCGGGCCAGGGCAGCACCGGCAGGCATCAGGAGCAGCAGCGCAGGGGCGAGCAGTAGGTGGCGCATGTCGTGTTCTCCAATAACGTGAAGTACAGGGAATTAAACCACTCAGTGTCTAAGACGGTTGAGGCGTTCGGGTAGTTCCGTTCTGCTGGCAGGAGCGTGTCGGGGATGAAGGTGCACCTGCCGCTGACGATATGGCTGAACGCACGGTTTTCAAGGTGTCGACGGAGCGCGTCATGGATTGACCGCGTCGGGACGCGCGTGATTTGCTTGAGTGGATGGGCTTCGCGGGCAAACCCGCAGAGCGCCCTGCCGATCATTCAAAGGAAACTGAAGGTTCGCCCATGTCCGAGTACAAGCTGCACTGCTTCGCCGAATCCGGTAACGCCTACAAGGCTGCGCTCATGCTTGAACTCACCGGCCAGAACTGGCAGCCGGTGTTCGTCGACTTCTTCCATGGCCAGACGCGTGAGCAAACCTGGCGCGATGAGGTGAACGAGCAGGGCGAGGTGCCGGTGATGGAGCATGCTGGCAAGCGCTTCACCCAGTCTGCGCTGATTCTGCAATACCTTGCCGAACAGACCGGCCAGTTCGGGCCCCGCGATGAAGATGAAAAGCGTGAGATCTGGCGCTGGATGCTGTTCGACAACCATAAGTTCACCAGCTATTACGCTGCGCTGCGCTTTCTGTTCTGCCTGAAGAACACCGGCGAAACCGATGTCACGCGGTTCCTGCGCGAGCGTGCCACGGCGGCTTACCGTATTGTCGACGCACACCTGGCGAAGACGCCATTCATGGTCGGTGGCCGGTTGACCATCGCCGACCTGTCGTTGGCGGGGTATGTGTTCATGCCAGAAGACACCGGTATCCCGTTGGCAGAGTTCACGCACATCGAGGCCTGGAAAGCCCGGATCCAGGCGCTGCCGGGGTGGAAACACCCGTATGAGCTGATGCCGCGCACGGCATCCTGACTCATTCGCGACTAAAGCCGCCTCCACAGCGGCCACGCCAAATCATGTGTGTGGCACACCCCGAGTGGGTGCGCCGCCCGCATACTCCGGCTTCAGGTGCCCTTGCTCATCCAGCAGATAAGCATCCATCACCTCCCGCACCACCGGCCCTGCGACCCGGCCTCCAGCCTCGCCGTTCTCGATCATGACCGCCACCACCACACTGGGGTGCTCAGCCGGAGCGAAGCCGACAAACAGGGCGTTGTCGCGGTGGCGCTCCAGGGTCTTGTTGCGGTTGTAACGCTCACCCTGCTTGATCGCCACCACCTGCGCTGTACCGCTTTTGCCGGCAATTCGGTACTGGGCACCGGCGGCCGCAGCGCGGGCAATGCCGCGCGGGTCGTGCATGACCATCTGCATGCCCTGGCTGACCTGGTCCCAGGCATGCTTGTCGTGCAGCACGATGTCGGGCATGGGGTTTGGGTCGATCGGCGTATCGCCGCCCACGGTCATGGCCAGGTGCGGGCGGTGCCACACGCCCTTGCTTGCCAGCAGGCTGGTGGCCTGGGCCAGTTGCAGGGGGGTGACCTGCATGTAACCCTGGCCAATGCCAAGGATCAGCGTCTCGCCCGGGAACCAGGCCTGGCGTCGCGTGGCGCGCTTCCACTCGGCCGAGGGCATCAGCCCGGAGGCTTCCTCGAACATGTCCAGTGACACCTTCTGGCCCAAGCCGAACTCGGCCATGTAGTCGTGCAGCCGGTCGATGCCCAGCTTGTGCGCCAGGTCGTAGAAGTAGGTGTCGTTGGAACGCATGATGGCGGTGTACATGTCCACCCAGCCGTCGCCGCTGCGGTTCCAGTTACGGTACTTGTGGTCATAGTTGGGCAGTTCGTAGTAGCCCGGGTCGAATACCCGGCTGCCAGGGGTGATCACCCCGCTGTCGAGGCCAGCGATGGCCACTTCAGGCTTCACGGTCGAGCCAGGCGCATACAGGCCGCGCAGGACGCGGTTGAACAGTGGGCGGTCGATGGAGTCGCGCAGCGCGGCATACTGCTTGAAGCTGATGCCCTTGACGAACAGGTTGGGGTCGAAGCTGGGGTTGCTGACCATCGCCAGTACGTCACCATTGGCCGGATCCAATACCACCACCGAGCCACGGCGGTCACCCAGCGCTTTTTCTGCGGCTATCTGCAAATGGGCGTCCAGGGTGAGGACTATATCCTGCCCAGGGGTCGGGTCCTTGTGGTTGAGCACGCGCATCACCCGCCCCTGAGCGTTGGTCTCGACCTCTTCGTAGCCCACGTGGCCATGCAGCTGGCTTTCGTAAAAGCGCTCGATGCCGGTCTTGCCAATCGATTGGGTGCCGCGGTACTCAGTGCTGTCGAGCGTCTTGGCTTCTTTCTCGTTGATGCGCCCCACATAGCCCACTGAATGCGCGAAATGCCCGGCCAGTGGGTACTCGCGGATGAACTGCGGCTCCACCTCCAGGCCCGGCAGGCGGAACTGGTTCACCGCTACCAGGGCGATCTGCTCCTCGCTCAGACCCACCATAAGGGTCACGGGCTCGAACGGTTTGCGGCCACGGCGCAGGTCCTTGTCGAACTGCTTACGGTCGTCTTCGGTCAGGCCCAGCACCTGCGTCAGGGTGTCGAGCACCTTGGCCGAGTCGCTGCCTGCTCGCTCGCGGGTCATCGTCAGGTCGAAGCTGGGCTTGTTGTCGGCCAGTACCACGCCGTTGCGGTCGTAGATCAGCCCGCGTTCGGGGGCGATGGGCAGCACGTGCACGCGGTTGTTTTCCGACACGGCCGTTTGTTGGTCGTGCTGCAGCACTTGCAGCACATAGAGCCGGCCCACCAGGACGGCACACAGGCTGAACACCATGGCAGCGCAGGCCAGAAGCCGACGGTTGACCAGGTGCTTTTCCTTTTCGTGGTCCTTTAGCGGGATGGGTTGCGGCATCTGTGAATCGATCCAGAGGGGTGGCAATACGCGCGCGATCGGGCCGCGGATGCTACGCAACCCGTACCGCACCCTCAAGACGAGTCCCGGCTGCCCGCTGGCTGGCATCGGCTGTGCCCCCCATGATCAGGGCGCTGAGGTGGAATATGAAGATTTGTTCATTGCGGAGTCATGATGGCGAGTCAGGGGGGGGGTTTTATGATTTGTGGATCCACAAATCGATTCTGTTCGGTAACCGAACATCAAGTTTCGGTGGTTGCGAATTTTTAACCTATTGAATTTATTAACAATAACTATGATTTTTGCTGGCGATGAACTGGAATTGGTCACGCCTGATTGATTGATAGTGCTTTCGTCACGTTGTCTGTGGATCCATTATCTGGTTGATTAGCGCCTGACAACGGCCGGAGCCCTCCTGCCGTATGCGATAACAATTACAAAAAGGGTCCAGTCATGAATGGCTATCCAGCGGCACTGAACCGTCAGGGTTCCTCCCGTTGCGCCTGCGCGTGCGCATCGTTCCTCTCGCCTGTGGCCAAGCCTGGCCGGCAGGTGACCCCATGAATACCGATCTCAAGCAACGTCTGGACAACGACCCGATGGGTCGCTTTCAGTGCCTGGCCATTGGTATTTGCATCATCCTCAACATGATCGATGGCTTCGACGTGCTGGTCATGGCCTTCACCGCCGCCTCGGTGTCTGCCGAGTGGAACCTGAACGGGGCGCAGGTGGGGCTTCTGCTCAGTGCCGGCTTGTTCGGTATGGCGGCCGGGTCATTGTTCATCGCGCCGTGGGCTGATCGCTTTGGCCGACGACCGCTGATCCTGCTGTGCCTGGCGCTGTCCGGTATCGGCATGCTGCTCTCGGCACTGAGCCAGAGCCCGTTGCAACTGGCGCTGCTGCGTGGCCTGACCGGGCTGGGCATCGGTGGCATCCTGGCGAGCAGCAATGTGATTGCCAGTGAATACGCCAGCAAACGCTGGCGCGGCTTGGCGGTGAGCCTGCAGTCCACTGGCTATGCGCTGGGTGCGACCCTGGGCGGTTTGCTGGCGGTATGGCTACTGGGGCATTGGGGCTGGCGCTCGGTATTTCTGTTTGGCGGCATCGTCACCGTACTGGTGATCCCGCTGGTACTGCTGTGGTTGCCAGAGTCGCTGGACTTTCTGCTGGCACGCCGGCCGGCCAATGCTCTGGTCCGGGTCAACCGGCTGGCTGTGCGCCTCGGCCAGCCGGCATTGGCGCAACTGCCGGCTGTTGCCGCAAGGGCAGAAGGTGTCAGCAGCGGTTTCAAGCAGCTGCTGACACCGGACATGCGCCGCACCACGCTGGTGATCTGGTTGCTGTTCTTCCTGGTCATGTTCGGCTTCTATTTCGTCATGAGCTGGACGCCGAAACTGTTGGTGGCCGCCGGCTTGTCGGCCCAGCAAGGCATCACCGGCGGGGTGCTGTTGAGCGTGGGCGGCATCCTTGGCGCGGCGCTGATCGGCGGCCTGGCTTCGCGCTGGCCACTGACCCGCGTGCTGGCGTTGTTCATGCTCATCACTGCGGCGCTGCTGGTGCTGTTCGTGGCCAATGGTGCCTCGGTCACTGCGGCGCTGGCGTTGGGCCTGCTGATCGGGCTGTTTTCCAACGGCTGCGTGGCTGGGCTGTATGCCTTGTCGCCGGTGGTCTATGACGCGTCGGTACGCGCCACCGGCGTGGGTTGGGGGATCGGCATCGGCCGCATGGGCGCGATCCTGTCGCCGACCGTGGCTGGCGTGCTGCTCGATGGTGGCTGGCAACCCCTGCATCTGTACGGCGTGTTCGCCAGCGTGTTCGTGCTTGCCGCGGGTTGCCTGCTGCTGTTGCGCCCAACGACCAAGCCTGCGTCCGCCTTGCCTGCTGATGCACTGAGTCACTGAGTGCAACCCGGCCTTGCCGGGTATCTGAATGCAACTTACTGCTCCGGGTCATGCTGGCCTGGGGCGGTCTGCTGCGCCTATTGAACGTGGAGAACAATAATAATGATGGACACAACTTGCACGCTGGCCCGTTCGGTCCTGGCAGTTTCGCTGGCGTTTGGCCTTGGTTTGCCGGCCTGGGCGCAAGAGGGGGGCTTCTTTGAAGATGCCAAGGGTGGGCTGACACTGCGCAACTACTACTTCAACCGTGATTTCCGTGACCCAGGGGCGGCCAAGGGCAAGGTTGAAGAATGGGCCCAGGGTTTCATCTTCAAGTTCAGCTCTGGCTACACGCCGGGGCTGATCGGTTTTGGCCTGGACGGTATCGCCATGTTCGGCGTGAAGCTGGACAGCGGCCGCGGTACCAGCGGCTCTGAACTGCTGCCGGTGCACGATGACGGGCGTGCGGCCGACGACTACGGCAGGGCGGGGCTGGCGGCGAAGCTGCGTATTTCCTCGACCGAGCTGAAGGTGGGGGAGTTGTTGCCGGATATTCCACTACTGCGTTACGACGATGGCCGCCTGCTGCCGCAGACCTTCCGTGGCGCCATGCTCGACTCGCGCGAAATCGAAGGCCTGAGCCTGCAGGCCGGCCAGTACCGCGAGGTGAGCTTGCGCAACTCTTCGGACATGCAGGACCTATCTGCCTGGGCCGCGCCCGGGGTCACTTCGGACGGCTTCAACTACGCCGGCGCCGAGTACCGCTTCAACCAGCAGCGCACACTGATCGGCGCCTGGCACTCGCAGTTGGAGGACATCTACCAGCAAAGCTACTTCAACCTGCTGCACAGTCAGCGGGTAGGGGAGTGGACGTTGGGGGCCAACCTTGGCTACTTCATCGACCGGGATGACGGGCAGGCGCGCATCGGCGACATCCAGAGCCGCACCGGCTACGCCTTGTTGTCAGCTTCGCACAGTGGCCACACGCTGTACCTGGGGTTGCAGAAGGTCAGTGGCGACAGTCAGTGGATGTCGGTCTACGGCAGCAGTGGGCGAACCCTGGGCAACGACATGTTCAACGGCAACTTCAGCAATGCTGACGAGCGTTCGTGGCAAGTGCGTTATGACTACAACTTTGCCGCGCTTGGTGTGCCAGGGCTGCTGGCCATGGTGCGGTACGGGCATGGCGAGAACGCCACCACGGCGGCGGGCAGCAATGGCAAGGAGTGGGAGCGCGATACCGAGGTGAACTACACCTTCCAGAGTGGGTTATTGAAGAACCTCAACATCCGGCTGAACAACGCGACCAACCGGCGCAGCTTCAACAGCGACTTCGACCAGACGCGACTGATCGTCAGCTACCCGCTGACCCTGTAGGAGCGGGTTCACCCGCGGACACCGGCAAAGCCGGTGCCATGCCCCGCGTTGCCTGCTTCGCGGGTAAACCCGCTCCTACATTTACAGCGCATGTCTTGCGCCAGGTTGGCTTCTTGGCGCGCCCCCCCGTAGGAGCGGGTTCACCCGCGAACACCGGCGTAGCCGGTGCCATGTTCCGCGTCGCCTGCTTCGCGGGTAAACCCGCTCCTACACAGGCCTGCTGCAACCCCTCGGCTTGCGCTAAGATGCCCGTTCATGTCTTTGGAAGTCGCCTGGATGAGCAAACCCGGTCAGATGGTGCTGGTTGCGTTGCGCAAGATGATCGCTTCGGGCGAGCTGGCGGCCGGCGAGCGCTTGATGGAAGTCCCAACCGCCGAACTGTTCGGCGTTTCACGCATGCCGGTGCGCATGGCATTTCGCACCCTCGAACAGGAAGGCCTGCTGGTGCGCTTTGGTGGCCGGGGGTTTCAGGTGCGCTCGGTCAGCGCCGATGACATCGCGGGTGCGGTCGAGGTGCGCGGTGTGCTGGAGGGGTTGGCGGCGCGTCAGGCTGCAGAACGTGGCTTGTCGGTGCAAGCACGCGCTGCGCTGCAACAGTGCCTGGTCGACGGCGATCAGCTGTTCGACAAGGGCTTTGTGAGCGAAGACGACTTGCAGGTCTATCATGACCTGAACATGCGCTTTCATCAGGTGATCATCGACGCCAGCCACAACCCGGCCATTGCCGTTGCCCTGGCGCGCAACGACCACCTGCCATTCGCCTCGGTCACCGCACTGGCGGTGGACCGCCATGATCTGGCTCGCGAGTACCGGCGCTTCAACTTCGCCCACATGCAGCACCACGCCGTGTTCGACGCCCTGGTCAACCGCCAGGGTGCCCGCGCCGAAGCGATCATGCGCGAGCACGCCAATGCCACCTTGCGCTATGCCGAAACCTTTGGCGGGGCTGCGGCGGACGCGGGCATGAAAGTCATCCTGCCCTCGTCGTAAGCCGGGTCAGATGTCCAGCACCAGCAGCGGCGTCTTCGAGCGCGAGCAGCAGGGCGTGAACTGATCATTCAGGGCCTGTTCCTCTTCGGTGAGAAACAGGTCGCGATGGTCCGGTGTACCCTGCAGCACGCGTGTCAGGCAGGTGCCGCAAATACCCTGCTCGCACGACATGGCGATCTCGATACCGTTCTCTTCCAGCACCTGCACCACGGTCCGGTCGGCTGGCACCTCGAACACCTGTCCCGTGCTGCCCACCTGCACCGAGAAACTGCCATCGTTGCTGGCATCCACCGGTGCTGCGGCGAAGTACTCGCGATGGAGGTTGGCCTCCTGCCAGCCCAACCCCTTCGCGCTGTCCAGCACATGCTGCATGAACCCGGCCGGTCCGCATACATACAGGTGCACATCATCTTGCGGGTTGCCCAGCACCTGGGCGATGTCCAGCGCCGTTTCCGGCTGCTCGTCAAAATGCACGAACAGCCGATCAGCGAACGGCGCGCTGCGAATCCGCTCGACAAACGCCGCACGCTCGCTGGAGCGGGCACAGTAGTGCAGCTCGAAGGCCTGGCCGCTGTGGGACAGCTGCTCGGCCATGCACAGGATCGGGGTAATGCCGATGCCGCCGGCAAACAGCACACTGCGCTGCGCCCCCTCGGCCAGCGGGAACAGGTTGCGCGGCGCACTGATACGCAACCGGGCACCGGCCTGCACCTGCTCGTGCAGGCTACGTGAGCCGCCCCGCGAAGCCGGGTCGTTGAGCACGCCTATCAGATAGCGATGGCGTTCTTCGGGGTGGTTGCACAGCGAATACTGGCGCACCAGCCCGTCGGGCAGGTGCACGTCGATATGGGCGCCGGCGCTGAACGCCGGCAGCAGGCTGCCATCTGCCGCTGCCAGCTCGAAGCTGCAGATACCCTGGGCTTCATCGTTACGGGAGACCACTACGGCATCGATCATGTCGGCTGTTCCTCAGGCAGGGGTGGCGCTGGTGGCGATCAGTTGCGGCTGCGGCGCACGCTCTCTGGCGATGATCCGCTCCAGCACTTTGCGTGACTGCACGCCGCCGGCATCGATGTTCAGCTTCAGCAAGTTGCGCTCGGGGTAGGCCAGCAGGTTCTGCTGCTGGCGTTCGAGCATTTCCAGGTCTTCGCTGAAAATCTTGCCCTGGCCCTCACGAATGTTGTCGGTCAGAGTCTGGTCGTGCGCAGCGAAATTGCGCGCCATGCCCCAGAAGTACCAGATAGAGGTATCGCTCTCAGGGGTGATGAAGTCGACCACAATGCTCGACGCCTTGTGCTGTGCCTCGGCGTGGTAGCCGCCCTTGCCGGCATGCGCTACACCCACTTCGATCAGCACATGGCTAGGTGGGGTGAAACGGCAGATCTGCCAGCGGTCCACCGGCACATCGTCGGCCAGGCCGTTGCCACGCAAGGCCATGCGCCAGAACGGCGGTGCCATGATGTTTTCCATGTGCCGGGCGGTGACCACTTCGTCGCCGGTGACGGTGGTGACCGGCGGTGCCTCGTCGATCTCCTTCTGGCCGATGCTGGAGGCGTGCACATAGGTTTCATGGGTGAGGTCCATGAGGTTGTCGATCATCAGGCGGTAGTCGCAACCAATGTGGAACAGCCCGCCGCCGTAGGCCCACTCATCATTCACCGCCCATTCCAGATGCGGAATCAGCGCCGGGTCGGCCAGCGCCTGGTCGCCGGGCCAGACCCAGATGAAGCCATAGCGCTCGACCGCCGCAAAGGTCTTGTTGCAGGGGAAGCCACGCACCCGTTGGCCCGGCATCGACACGGTCTTGCCGTCGCAACCCATCACCAGGCCGTGGTAGCCGCACACCAGGTTGCCGTCCTCGACATAGCCCAACGACAACGGTGCGCCGCGGTGCGGGCAGAAGTCCTCGACGGCGGCTACTTGGTTCTCTCGGGCGCGGTAGAAAACGATTTTTTCCCCGCAGATCTGCCGGCCCAGGGGTTTGGTGGCGATTTCGTCGGGGGTGCAGGCGACGTACCAGGTGTTTTTAGGGTACATGGGAGGCTCTCCGGGTTTTGTTTTTATTTAATGGATCCATTAAGGCTGCGATGGGCGTGCTAGGTCAACGAATTTTGCTTGGGTAATGCGAATTCTGTGCGATTATCGGTTCTTAGTGGATCCATTATTGGAGGGACCCTGCGATCAGAGGGGGCGGCTGCAGCAGCACGTCGTTTGAACAGGAGGGCACCGGCGAGATCGATCAATGCGGCCGGTGCAGGAGCAGCCTTGGCCGAACCTGCTATGCCTAAAGGGACACCCAACCCATCAAGGCCACTCGATGCTAGCCATCGAACATCTCTACAAATCATTCCCCACCCCCCAAGGCCCGCTCCCCATTTTGCAGGGGGTGGACATGCGCCTGGCGCGGGGCAGCAGCCTGGCGCTGATGGGCGAGTCGGGCAGCGGCAAGAGTACTTTGCTGCACCTGGTGGCTGGCCTGGACCGAGCGGACAGTGGCCGTATTCTGATCGACGACGTTCCGCTCGATGGCCGTTCGGAAGCGTCGCTGGCGCAGTGGCGGCGGGAGGGGATCGGCCTGGTGTTTCAGCAGTACAACCTGATCAGCAGCCTGGACGTGGGCCTGAACCTCACTTTCCAGGCCCGCCTCGCCGGGCGGCATGACCCGCATTGGGCGGCTTACCTGGCGCAGCGTCTTGGCCTGGCGGACCTGCTCGGGCGTTACCCGGAACAACTGTCTGGCGGCCAGCAGCAGCGCGTCGCCATCGGCCGTGCGCTTGCCGGGCGCCCGGCCTGGCTGTTGGCTGACGAACCGACCGGCAGCCTCGATGAAGCCAGCAGTGACGAGGTGCTGAGTTTGTTGCTGCAGTTGGTCGCCGAAGCCGGCAGCGGCGTACTGATGGTGACCCACAGCCCGCGGCTGGCGGCGCGTTTGCAGCACCGGTGCTACCTGCAGGCCGGCCGTGTTCGGCCCGAGCAGGGTTGATGAAGCTTTTGTCGCTGGCCCTGTTGGCGCTGCTCAGCCACTGGCGGCGCCATCGTGTGCAGTGCTTCAGCATCTTCACTGGCCTGTGGCTGGCCACGGCGTTGTGGACCGGCGTGCAGGCGTTGAACAGCCAGGCACGCAGCGACTATGCCCGGGCCAGCGCGGTATTGACCGGGCCGTTGCAGGCGCAACTGATCGCGCGCAATGGCGAGCGCTTTGATCAGGCGTTGTACGTGCAACTGCGCAGGCTGGGCTGGGCTGTTTCGCCGGTGCTGGAAGGGCGCTTGCGCTTGCCGGGCGAGCCCGCACGCAGTGTGCGCCTGATCGGCATCGAGCCGTTGAGCCTGCCGCCTGCCAGCAGCGTTGCCGGAGTGCAGGTGCAGGCATTCGACCTGCAAGCGTTCGTCGGCTCGCCCGGGCAAGCCTGGGTTGGGCCAGACACCTTGCGTCAACTGAACACAAGCCCCGGGTCGCCGACCCGCGACAGTGAAGGGCAGTTGCTGCCGCCTATGGTTTTGCAGCCTGCGTTGGCACCCGGGGTCATCGTGGTGGACATCGGCCACGCGCAGACGTTGCTGAACGCACCGGGGCAGTTGTCTCGTCTGCTGCTGGCCGATACGCCCGGGCCGTTGCCTGCAGATATCGCCCGCTACCTTGAACTGCAGCCGCGGCAGGACGATGGTGGCTTGCAGCGCCTGACCGACAGTTTCCACCTCAACCTGACCGCGCTCGGCCTGCTGGCGTTCGTCGTCGGCCTGTTCATTGCCCACGCCGCAATCGGTCTGGCGCTGGAGCAGCGCCGTGGGCTGATCCGCAACCTGCGCGCGTGCGGCGTCAGCCTGAAGACCCTGCTGGGTGCCCTGGTGCTGGAGCTGGGCCTGTTCGCGGCACTGGGTGGGCTGGCCGGGGTGGCCAGTGGTTACGCATTGGCCGCGTGGCTGCTGCCCGACGTGGCCGCCAGCCTGCGTGGCCTGTATGGCGCCCAGGTCGCCGGCACGTTGAGCCTGCCGGCGGGCTGGTGGCTGCTGGGTGTGCTGGTGAGTGTCCTCGGGGCATTGCTGGCCGGCATGGAGAGTGTAATGCGCGCTGCCCGGTTGCCTTTGCTGGCGCTGGCGCAACCCCAGGCCTGGCGACTGGCGCAGGGGCCATGGTTGCAACGGCAGGCTTTGCTAGCGGGCCTGCTGCTGTTGCTGGCCTTGGGCTGTGGTGTCTTCGGGGCTGGCTTGCTTAGCGCGTTCGGTATGCTGGCAGGGTTGCTGCTGGCGGCGGCACTGCTGTTGCCGGCGTTGCTCGATCGGGTACTGGCCTGGCTGGCGCGTCGTTGCCACCGGCCATTGGCGCAATGGTTCGTGGCTGACAGCCGCCAGCAGTTGCCAGCGCTGAGCCTGGCGTTGGTCGCCCTTTTGCTGGCCCTGGCTGCCAGTGTTGGCGTGGGCAGCATGACCGAGGGTTTTCGCAAGACGTTTGTCGGTTGGCTTGACCTGCGTCTCTCCGCCGACCTGTATGTCACCCCGCGGGACACGGCCCAAGGCTTGCAGATAGTCGAGTGGCTCAAGCAGCAGCCCGGGGCCAGCGTGGTCCTGCCCGGCTGGCGCGCAGACATGCATCTGCAAGGTTGGCCGGTGCAAGTGCAGGGCATTGTCGATCACCCTGCCTATCGTACGCGCTGGCCATTGCTGGAACAGCATTCGCGCGCCTGGCAGCAACTGGCCAGCGGACAAGCCGTAATGCTCAGTGAGCAGTTGGCCAGGCGATTGAACCTGCAACTGGGTGACAGCCTGAAGCTGCCCGCAGGCATGCCAGCCTTGCCCGTGGTGGGGATCTATGCCGATTACGGCAACCCCAAGGGGCATGTACTGGTCAATGCCGACTGGTTGCGCGCCCACTGGCCACAGGCAACCCTGGCCGGCTTGAGTGTCGACCTGAGCGCTGAAGGGGTGGCATCGCTCAAGGCCGCGCTGCAACGGCACTTTGCCCTGGATGACAGCCGGGTGGTCGAGCAGGCGCGCCTGAAACGCTGGTCGACCGACGTGTTCAACCGCACCTTTGCCGCCACCGCAGCCCTCAACAGCCTTACCCTTGGCGTGGCCGGTGTGGCGTTGTTCATCAACCTGCTGACCCTGGGTCAGGCGCGGCTGGGCCAGTTGGCACCGCTGTGGGCGCTGGGGGGGCGGCGCATGCAACTGGTCTGGTTGAGCCTGGGGCAGACACTCATGCTCAGCAGCTTCACCGTGCTGCTGGCAATTCCGCTTGGGCTGCTGCTGGCCTGGTGCCTGGTCGCGGTGGTGAACGTGCAGGCCTTCGGCTGGCGGTTACCGCTCTATGTGTTCCCCATGCAACTGCTGCAGTTGACCGTGCTGGGCATGCTCACCAGCCTGCTGGCCTGCGTCTGGCCGCTGTGGCAGCTGGCGCGCCGCCAGCCGCGTGAACTGTTGAGGCCGTTGTCCGATGAAGCTTAATGCGTGGCTGTTGCTGAGTGGTTTGTTGTGCGGCTGTGATCAGCCTGCACCGCAGAGCTATGCCGGGCTCGGGCAGCAGGCTGGCGAGTTCAGCCAGGTGACCCGCGATCATCGTCTGGTCTTCCCGCATGACCACGGCCCCCACGACGGCTTTCGTATCGAGTGGTGGTATGTCACCGCAAACCTCGAGGACGCCCAGGGCCGTGACTGGGGCGCCCAGTGGACACTGTTCCGCTCGGCCTTGCGCCCCGGTCCGGAGACCAGCGGCTGGAACAGCCCGAACCTGTGGATGGGGCATGCAGCACTGACCGGGCCGGGTGGCCATCAGGCTGCTGAAACCCTGGCGCGGGGGGGGATCGGCCAGGCCGGCGTGCAGGCCCAGCCGTTTCGCGCATGGATCAATGACTGGGTGTTGCAGGGCCAGGGCGGTATTGAACAGCTACAGATGGGCGCAAGTGGCGATGGTTTTCGCTATGACCTGCAGTTGCACAGCGATCTTCCCTTGGTGCTGCATGGTGAGCAGGGCTACAGCGAAAAATCAGGTAAGGGCCAGGCTTCGTACTATTACAGCCAGCCTTTCTACCGCGTACAGGGGCACGTCCAGCGTGGCAGCCTGTGCATCGCGGTGACCGGGCGGGCCTGGCTGGACCGGGAATGGAGCAGCCAGCCGTTGGCCCCCGGGCAGACCGGCTGGGACTGGTTCTCCCTGCACCTGGACAGTGGCGCCAAGCTGATGCTGTTCCAGGTACGGGAGGCCCACGGGGAACCTTATCGCGCCGGGACCTGGGTCGGGCCACAGGGTGAGGTGGTGGCGCTGGACGCAGCACAGATCCAGCTGCAGGCGCTGGCCTGGTCTGCGCAGAAAAACGGCAAGCAGGTGCCGACGCGCTGGCGGGTGCAAGTGCCGGAGCATGGGGTGGATGTGCAGGTCGATGCCGTGGAGCCGCAGGCATGGATGCAGACACGGTTCCCGTATTGGGAAGGGCCGGTACGCTTGAACGGGAGTGCGGGCGGGCGCGGGTATCTGGAGATGACCGGGTACTAGTGCAACAACATTTGAGCAAGACAGTTGTTCCCATAAAGACCGCGCCCGACCCTTCAATCCTTGATAAGCCCTCGCAGCACTGCCCGCGCTTCTTCAGTACGCAAGCACTCGATGAACAACTGGCTTTCCCGCGCCACCGTGGCCTCCAGCTCCGCCCGCTGGCTGTCCTTGAGCAGCCGCTTGCTGATCCGCAGCGCCGCTTGCGGGTAGCCTTGCAGCTGCCGCGCCAGCGTGCGGGCAGCTTCCAGGCACTGTTCGCCGTTTTCATGCAGCTCATTGGCCAGCCCCCAGGCCAGCATCTGTTCGCCATCGAGCAATGCGTTGGCCAGCAGCAAGCGTGCCGCGCGGGCCTGGCCAAGCACACGAGGCAGCAGCAGGCTGGAACCAAACTCCGGGCACACACCCAACGGCGCGAAAGGCATGCGCAGCCTGGTCGAGCGGCTGACCAGTACCTGGTCGCAATGCAGCAACAGGGTGGCCCCGATGCCGATCGCGGCACCGCTGACCGCTGCGATCAACGGCTTGTCCAGGCCCATGATCACCCGCATCAGGCGGAACACCGGGCTGTCCAGGTCGCTGGGCGGGTTGTCGAGGAAGTCGCGAAGGTCGTTGCCAGCGCTGAAGCAGTGCGGCCCACCGGTGATGATGATGGCATCGACAGCGGGGTCTTCATCTGCCGCCAGCAATAGGTCGCCCAGCAGCTGGTACATGGCAGTGTTCAGGGCATTGAGCTTGTCGGGGCGGTTGAAGGCCAGGGTCAGCAGGCCTTGGTCCAGCTCGCGTGTGATCAGGTCGTTCATGGCAGCCGCTTTTGTTGTTGTGAGGGGGCCCTGCCGGGCAGTGGCGCTTAGGGTTTATCACGCAGTCCGGCTTGTTGTACAGTCGTTCAGTCCAGCCCCTAACCAGAGACCCACCAATGACTCAGGAAGCCCGCTACCACCGCATGCTGCCGGAATTGCGCAAAGCCAACCTGGTCGAGGCGACCCTGGTGTGCCTCAAACGCCATGGTTTCCAGGGGGCTTCGATCCGCAAGATTTCGGCCGAGGCCGGGGTCTCGGTCGGGCTGATCAGCCACCATTACGCGGGCAAGGACGAACTGGTGGCAGAGGCTTACATGGCCGTCACCGGTCGGGTGATGAGCCTGTTGCGCGAGGCCATGGCCAAGGCTGCGCCCAATGCCCGCGAGCGGTTGTCGGCGTTCTTCCGTGCCTCGTTCTGCGCCGAGCTGCTCGACCCGCAATTGCTCGATGCCTGGCTGGCTTTCTGGGGGGCGGTGAAGACCGCCGACGCGATCAACCAGGTGCACGACCACTCCTACGGCGAGTACCGCAACGAACTTGGCCAGCTACTGGCCAGGCTGGCCGAGGAGGAGGGCTGGCAGGGCTTCGATGCCGACCTGGCGGCCATCAGCCTGAGCGCCTTGCTTGATGGCCTGTGGCTGGAGTCGGGCCTGAACCCCGGCACCTTCACCCCCGAGCAGGGCGTGATCATCTGCGAGGCCTGGGTCGACGGCCTGCAGGCCGGTGGCCGGAGGCGCTTCAGCCTGTCCGAGGGCTGTTGATCACCTGTTCAGTAACGAGTACGCTGCTGTCGCGAGTGTGTAGAACAACACCAATAAAAAAGAGACAACACGCAATGACGCCTCGGGTATTGATCGTCGATGACGATCCGCTTATTCGTGACTTGCTGCAGGCCTACCTGTCCCGGGAGGGCTACGACGTACACTGCGCCGACACCGCGGAAAGGGCCGAAGCCCTGCTCGCCAGCCAGGATGTCGACCTGGTGCTGCTGGACATCCGCCTGCCCGGCAAGGACGGCCTCACCCTGACCCGCGAACTGCGGGTGCGCTCGGAGGTTGGCATCATCCTCGTCACCGGGCGCAATGACGACATCGATCGCATCGTTGGCCTGGAATGCGGCGCAGATGACTACGTGATCAAACCGCTCAACCCCCGCGAGCTGGTGTCCCGGGCGAAAAACCTGATCCGCCGCGTGCGCCATGCCCGCGAGGCGCACCCCGCCCCGGCCTGCCCGCAGTCGCTGAAGCAGTTCGCCGACTGGGCACTGGATACCGACCGCCGGCGCCTGATCGACGCCTGTGGCGGGCAAACCCTGCTGACCCACGGTGAGTTCCAGTTGCTCAGCGTGTTCCTGCGCAACAGCGGCCACACCCTCAGCCGCGACCAGTTGATGGACCAGATTCGCAACCGCGAGTGGGTGCCCAACGACCGCTCCATCGACGTGCTGGTCGGCCGCCTGCGGCGCAAGCTGCATGACGACCCGGCCGAACCGCAGTTGATCATCACCATTCACGGCACCGGCTACCTGTTCACCGCCAGTGTGGCAGCATGATTCCTCGCGCCTGGCGGTTGGCGCTGGCCTTGACGTTGCCCACCCTGCACGCCAGTGCCAGTGAGCCGGTGCGCTACTGTGACTATCCGGTGTACCCGCCCATTTCCTGGAGCGACGGCCACCAGGTGCGCGGCCTGGCCCCCACCGTGGTGCGCGAACTGTTCGCGCGCATGGGCTACGAGGTGCAAACCGTGGTGCTGGGCAACTGGAAGCGCTGCCTGATGGACGCCGCCGCCGGGCGGGTGGACGTGGTCCTGGCCTACAACAGCGACCAGCGTGACCAGCGCATGCGTTTTTCCACGGAGCCGGTGTTGCGCGAGGAAGTGGCCGTGTTCTACAACCGCAAGCGACCGGTGCAGTTCCAGCAGCTGGAGGACCTGGCGGGTTACCGCGGCGGCCTGCTGTACGGTGAAAGCTATGGCGCCGAATTTGACCGCTTCGTCGCCCGCCACCAGAACATCGAGCGGGTGTCGTCCAGCCAACAGAACTTCGGCAAGCTGATCCGCGGGCGCATTGACTATGTGATTCAGGAGCGGCGCACCGGCCAACTGTTCATCGAGCACCTGCCCGGCGCGCAGGACATCCGCGTATTGCCCACGGCACTGAGCGTCGACTACCTGCGGGTGGCGGTATCGCGACAGTCACCCTTGAGCCAGCACATGGGTGAAATCGACGCGCAGTTGCAGCGGATGAACCAAGCGGGCGAGATCGCGCGTTGGCTGGAGCAAAGTGAAGTCACTTACCGCGACATGATCAACCTGCCGGCGGATGCACGATGATCCGCCTGCGCACAGATGGCCTGCTGCGCCGCCTGCTGCTGTTCATCCTGCTGTTCAGCTTGTGCTTCACGGTGCTGGCCAGCGGCGTGCAGCTTTACTTCGAGTACCGTCGCGAAATGCGGGATATAGAGGCACGCATGGCGTTGATCCGCGCCGGCTACCTGGCCAGCCTGGAGCGCAGCCTGTGGGACCTCGACGAGGCGCAGCTGGATGTTCAGTTGCGCGGCCTGGTGGACTTCTCCGATGTGGCGCGGGTGCGTCTGGTCAGTGAGGATTTCCCATTGTTACGCGGTGAGCCCGAGCCCCAAGGGCCGCTGCGCATCGAGCGCTTCCCCCTCGACTATCAGCCGCCCTCAGGGCCGGTCAGGCACCTGGGCGAACTGGAGGTCAGCATCGACCTTGGCGCGGTACACCGGCGGCTTTACGCCACGGGCCTTGCCAGCCTGTTGTGGATGGGCGTGTTTCTGTGCGGCCTGGCAGTGGCGCTGTCAGGGCTGTTCTACCGCCTGGTCACCCGCCACCTGCAAGTGATGGCCGAGTTCGCCCGCCGCATTGGCGCCGGCCAGTGGCAGGAGCCGTTGCGCCTTGGCCGCCGCCGATCATCGCGCCCCGACGAAATCGACACTGTGGCCAATGCCTTGGACGATATGCGTCGCGCCATCCTCAGCGATATCGAGCGCCGTGAGCGCGACCGCCTGGAACTGCAGGGTAAACGCGACGAATTGCAGGCCATGGTCGAGCGGCGTACGGCCAGCCTGGCTCGGGCCAAGGACGAGGCCGAGGCTGCCAACTTGGCCAAGTCGCGCTTTTTGGCGACCATGAGCCATGAATTGCGCACGCCGCTCAACGGTATTCTGGGCATGGCCGAACTGCTGCGCGGCGGGCGCCTGGAGGTCGCCGACCGCCAGCGTGTCGAGGCCTTGTACAAGGCTGGCGAAGGGCTGTTGGCGATTCTCAACGAAGTGCTGTATTTCGCCCGGCTCGAAGAAGGCGAGAGCCGCACCGAACGGGTGGTGTTTTCCTTGCGTCAGTTGTGCCAGGAGGTGCTGGCGTTGCTCGAACCCATGGCCATGGAGAATGCCGACACCCTGCAACTGCAGGTCGATGAGCAACTGGCCGCGTACCAGTACGGCGCAGAGCAGTACCTGCGACAGGTGCTGAGCAATCTGCTGGCCAACGCCATCAAGTTCACTGAGCACGGCCAGGTACAGCTGACGGTACAGGTGCTTGCCAATAACGAGTGCTCGCAGCGCTTGCGGCTGTCGGTCCGTGACAACGGTATCGGCATCGAACCCGCCGTTCAGGCGAAGATCTTCGACCGTTTCGTCCAGGCCAGCGAAGCTGTGACCCAGCGCTATGGCGGCACTGGCCTGGGCCTGGCGATCTGCAAGCACCTGGTGGAAAAACTGGGCGGTAGCATCGGCCTTGAGAGCGTTCAAGGGCAGGGCAGCTGCTTTTGGTTCGAGCTCGACATGGCTCGCGGGCAGCCTGTCTCAGCGGGGGCACCAGCTCCTTCGCCCTTGCCCAGCCTGGATATCCTGGTGGTCGAAGACGTTGCCCTGAACCGTGAGGTTGCCGGTGGCCTGCTGCTGCGCGACGGTCACCGGGTAAGCTTTGCCGAAGACGCCAGCCAAGCCCTGCAGGCATGCGCGCAGCGGCGCTTCGACCTGGTTCTGCTGGACGTGCACTTGCCGGGCATGAGCGGGGTGGCGTTGTGCCGACAGCTGCGTACCTCGCCTGGGCCGAACCGCCACAGTCGGATCCTGGCGCTGACGGCCGGCGTGCAACCGGGCCAGGTAGCGGGTTATCTGGACGCTGGCATGCAGGGCGTACTGGCCAAGCCTTTGCGGCTGGACAACCTGCGCAAAGCGTTGGCTGACGTAGCACCCGGTGAAGTGGCCAGCGCTGGCGCAGACATGGACTGGTCATTGCTCGACACCCACCGTTCACTGCTGGGGGAGCAGAAGTTGCAAGGCCTGCTGAAGGTCCTGCGCCAGTCACTGCAGCAGTACGCCACGGCGCTGGCCGAGGCGCTGCCAGCCCAGGACTTCACCGAAGTGCTGCACCTGGCCCACCGCCTGGCTGGCAGTTGCGATTCCCTGGGGTTTACCGGGCTGGCGACGGTGTTGCGTGGTCTGGAGGAGGCGGCCCGGCAGCATGACGTACAGGCCATGCAAGCCCTCGGTGAGCCGTTGGCTACCCAGCTAGGTCAGGCCAGTGCCACGCTGGAACAGTTGATTCAGAGCTGACGTACAAAAAGCTTACGACTTTTTACATCTTCGATCCGTTCGTACAACGGCGCCTTACATCCGTTTCCAATAATCCATGGCAACCGTGTTGCACACGGTCCATGAGGCTTATTGGAGACAAGAATAATGACATGCCGTAGCGCTCAGCCCCTCATTCGAACCCTCCCACGCACCGGCCGCAATGGCGAGGTGTGCCATGACTGACAGCGTTGAAAAAATCCAGCTCACCCGCGCCCTGAAAAGCCGGCACATCTTCATGCTGTCGCTGGGTGGGGTTATTGGAACCGGCCTGTTCATGGGCTCGGGCGTAACCATCAATCAGGGCGGGCCGGTGGGCGCGATCCTGGCTTACCTGGTCGCGGGCTTGCTGATGTACCTGGTGATGGTCTGCCTCGGCGAGCTGTCGGTGCAGATGCCAGTGTCCGGTTCGTTCCAGGCCCACGCCACCAAATACATTGGCCCGGCCACCGGGTTCATGATCGGCTGGGTGTACTGGATGAGCTGGGCCACCACCGTAGGCCTGGAGTTCACCGCTGCCGGCATGTTGATGACCCGCTGGTTCCCGGAGGTGCCGATCTGGTACTGGTCGGCGCTGTTCGTGGTGGTGCTGTTCGGGCTCAACGCCCTGGCCACGCGTGCCTTTGGCGAGGCCGAGTACTGGTTCTCGGGCATCAAGGTGGCAACCATCCTCGGCTTCATCGTCATTGGCCTGCTGGTGATTTTCGGTGCCATCCCCCTGAGCAGCGGGGCACCCGCACCGATGCTGAACAACCTGGTGGGCGAGTCGCTGTTCCCCCATGGCCTGTCGGCAGTGTTCGCGGTGATGATGACCGTGGTCTACGCCTTCCAGGGCTGCGAAATCATGGGGGTGGCGGCTGGCGAGACCGAGCACCCGGAAAAGAGCATCCCGCGGGCGGTGCGCAATGTGGTGTTCCGCGTGCTGATCTTCTATGTGCTGGCGATTGCCGTGCTGTCGGCGATTGTGCCGCACGAGCAGGCCGGGCTGATGGAAAGCCCGTTCGTGCAGGTGTTCGACATGGTCGGCATCCCTTACGCCGCCGACTTGATGAACTTCGTCATCCTCACGGCCATCCTCTCGGTGGGCAACTCCGGGTTGTATGCCTCCACGCGCATCCTCTGGGCCATGTCCAAGACTGGCATGGCACCGAAAAGCCTGTCGCCGCTGAGCAAGCGTGGCGTGCCGCTGCGGGCGCTGAGCATCACCCTGTGCTTTGCGCTGATCTCGCTGATGACCAGCTTCGTCGCGGCTGACACGCTGTTCATGGTGCTGATGGCGGTGAGCGGCATGTCCGGCACCGTGACCTGGATCGTCATCGCCCTGGCGCAGTACCGTTTCCGCAAGGCATGGCTGCGTGACGGCGGGCAACTGCAGGACCTGAAGTACAAGGCGCCGCTGTACCCCCTGGTGCCGCTGCTGTGCATCACCCTGTGCAGTTCGCTGTTTGTGTTCCTGGCGCTGGATGAAACCCAGCGGCCGTCGCTGTACTGGGGCTTTGGCTTCATTGCCCTGTGCTATGCGGCGTACTTCTTCGTCAACCGCCGCCGGCAGGGGGCCTTCGAGCCCAGCGCACCAGGGGTTTGACACCGCAGCTCGTCGTCGGCAGGTGTTGGTCGCTGCATTTTCAGCGCCTGTGAGGTCGAGCGCCGCCTGTGCGGTGCGCGATCTCACAGGCCATAAAGCCGTCAGGACGAACGCCCTTGTGTAACGCCAGACACCGAGTTGTGCGAAGTTGTAACAGCCCATCCCGCCTTGCTGAACACTCGTTTAGTATCTCCCTCGTCAAGCCCTCCAACACCATCACAACAACACCGAGGCCCCCCATGACCACCCCGTCGTCGTCACTGTTGAGCAAGGTCGAAGCCGGCGTTGCCTGGATCACCCTCAACCGCCCCGAGCAGCGCAACGCGCTGGACATTCCCACCCTCAAGCAACTGCACGCCTTGCTCGACAGCCATGCCGACGACCCCGCCGTACGCGTGGTGGTGCTGACCGGCAGCGGCCGCAGCTTCTGCGCTGGCGCCGACCTGGCCGAATGGGCAGCCGCCGAAGCGGCGGGCACCCTGGAAAGCTACGGCTGGACCGAAACTGCCCATGCCCTGATGTTGCGCCTGCACAGCCTCGACAAACCCACCATCGCCGCCATCAACGGCACCGCCGTGGGCGGTGGCATGGACCTCAGCCTGTGCTGCGACCTGCGCATCGCCGCCGCCTCGGCGCGCTTCAAGGCCGGCTACACCAGCATGGGCTACAGCCCCGATGCCGGCGCCAGCTGGCACCTGCCACGGCTGATCGGCAGCGAGCAGGCCAAGCGCCTGCTGTTCCTGGACGAATTGTGGGGCGCCGATCGCGCCCTGGCCGCCGGGTTGGTCAGCGAAGTCTGCGCCGACGAGCAGTTGCCTGCCGTTGCCGCCGAACTGGCCGGGCGCCTGGCCAATGGCCCGACCTTCGCCTATGCGCAGACCAAGCGGCTGATACGCGACGGTGCCCGGCGCACGCTGGCTGAACAGCTGGAAGCCGAGCGCCACGCCGGCCTGCTGTGTGGCCGCAGCCAGGATGGCGCCGAGGCCCTGCAAGCTTCGGTGGAACGTCGCGCCCCCCGTTTTACCGGCCAGTAATCCGATACCCGACCCTCATCAGGACCTTCGCAGATGAATTTCCAACTGACCCAAGAACAAGAAATGTTGGTGGAAGCGGTACGCAGCTTTGTTGCCAAAGAACTGCTGCCCCATGAGGAAGCGGTGGACCGCGCCGACGCCGTGTCACCCGAACTGGCCGCGCAGATCCGTGGCAAGGCCATCGCTGCAGGGTTCTATGCCTTCAACATGCCCGAGGAAGTGGGAGGGGGCGGCCTGGACTACCTGTCCCAGGCGCTGATCGAACGTGAGCTGTCCAAGGTGTCCTGGGCGCTGCATGTCTTCGTTGCACGGCCGTCGAAAATCCTCATGGCCTGCAAGGACGAGCAGATCAACGACTACCTGTTGCCGTGCGTGCAGGGCGAGAAGATCGACTGCTTCGCCCTCACCGAACCGGGCGCCGGCTCTGATGCCAATGCCATCAAGACCCGCGCCGTACGTCAGGGCGATGACTTTGTCATCAACGGTAGCAAGCACTTCATCAGCCACGCAGGCCACGCCGATTTCGCCATCGTCTTCGCTGTCACCGACACCTACGAGCACAACGGGCGCAAGCGCAATGCGGTCACCGCCTTGCTGGTCGACCGGGGTACGCCGGGCATGACCATCCGCCGTGGTCCCAAGTGCGTGAGCAACCGTGGTTATCACACCTACGAGCTGTTTTTCGACGACTGCCGGGTGCCGGCCAGCAAGGTACTGGGCGAAGTCGGCAAGGGCTGGGAAGTGGCCAACGCCTGGCTTACCGCCGGTCGGGTGATGGTCGCCGCCAACTGCGTGGGCCAGGCCCAGCGCGCCCTCGACCTGTCGCTGCAATGGGCCGCCGACCGCAAGCAGTTCGGCCAGGCCATCGGCAGCTATCAGGGGGTGTCGTTCAAGCTGGCCGACATGGCCACGCAGATCCGCGCGGCCGAGATGCTCACCCTGCACACCGCCTGGAAGATGGACCAGGGCAACATGACCGACGGTGAGGCCGGCATGGCCAAGCTGTTTGCAAGCGAGGTGCTGGGCAAGGTCGCCGACCAAACCGTGCAGATCTTCGGTGGCATGGGCCTGATGGATGAAGGGCCGGTTGAGCGCATCTGGCGCAATGCGCGTATCGAGCGCATCTGGGAGGGCACTTCGGAAATCCAGCGGCATATCATCGCCCGCGAACTGCTGCGCCCGTTGCTGCGCTGAGCGCCAGGAGAACACCCATGTCGCAATCGATTCGTGACAACCTCAAGCGCCTGCTGGCGCCCCGACACCTGGCCTTTGTCGGCGGGCGCAGCATGGCGCGGGCGCTCAAGCGCTGCGCCGAAGGTGGCTTTGCCGGTGAGCTGTGGCTGGTCAACCCGCAGCATGAAAGCCTCGAAGGCATCCCCTGCGTGGCCCGGGTGGCCGACTTGCCCTACGCCCCGGACGCGGTGTTCATCGCCACCAACCGTGAGCTGACCCTGCAGTGCGTTGCCGAGCTGGCAGCACGTGGCGCCGGTGGCGCCATCTGCTACGCCTCGGGCTTTGCCGAAAGCGGCGAGGAGGGCTGCCAGTTGCAGCAACGCCTGCTCGACGTCGCCGGCAACATGGCCTTGCTCGGCCCTAACTGCTATGGCCTGCTCGACTACCTGCACGGTGCCGCCCTGTGGCCGGTGGCGCATGGTGGCCAGCAAGTGGAGAAGGGGGTGGCGATCCTCACGCAAAGTGGCAACTTCGCCTACAACCTGTCCATGAGCGACCGCTCCCTGCCGGTGGCCTACATGGCCTCGGTCGGCAACCAGGCACAACTGGGTGTGGCCGAGCTGATGGACGTGCTGCTCGACGACCCACGGGTAACGGCCATCGGGCTGCACCTGGAAGGCTTGAAGAACGTGCCGGGCTTTGCACGCGCCGCCTACAAGGCATTGCAGCAGGGTACGCCGATCATTGCCCTGAAGACTGGCGTTTCGCAGATCGGCGCTGAACTGGCGCTCAGCCACACCAGCTCGTTGTCCGGCTCCGATGCGTTGTACGACAGCCTGTTCCAGCGCCTGGGCGTAATCCGCGTCAGCGGCCCGGTGAGCTTTGTCGAAACGCTCAAGGCCGCAGCCTGCGGACGCTTGCCGGCAGATGGCGAGCTGATTGCGCTGGCCTGCTCAGGCGGCGATGCCGGCCTGATTGCCGACTATGCCGAACGCAACCAGTTGCAACTGCCGAAGCTCGCGCAAGGGCAGGTGGCGGCACTGGCCGAGGTGTTGCCGGGCTATGCCAACCTGGTCAACCCACTGGACTTCACCACTGCCATCTGGGGCGATGAAGCCGCCCTGCAACGCATGCTCGACAGCACCCTGAGCGGCGCCGCGGGCGCGGCGATGCTGGTGCTGGACTATCCGGCGGCGTTCACCGGCGAGCGCAAGGAATGCGACCTGCTGCTGGGGCTGTACTGCGATGCCGTTGAACGCCACGGCAAGATCGGCTTCGTCACCTCGGCTTTCCCGGAACTGTTGCCTGCCAGTGCGCGTGAGCGCCTGCATGCGCGGGGTATCGCTGCCCTGCAGGGCGTGGAAGACGGCCTGGCGGCCTGGGGCCGTATCGTCGCTTACCAAAGGAACCGCCAGCGGTTGCTGGACCAGGGCGAGGCTGCGCGGGTACCGCTGTGCCCGCAGGCCGTCACGGGCGAAAGCCGACTGTTGGACGAATGGCAATCCAAGCAGGCCCTGCGCGCCTTCGGTCTGCCCGTGCCTGCGGGCGTGCTGAGTACGCCCGAACGCGCCGTGGCAGACGCTGCCCATGTCGGTTACCCCTTGGTACTGAAGGCGGTCAGCGCGCAGCTGCCGCACAAGACCGAAGCTGGCGCTGTGGCGTTGAACCTGCGCGATGCCCGCGCCCTGGAAGCTGCACTGGTGCAGATGCGCCAGTGCATCGCTGCCTACGCCCCCCAGGTTGCGTTTGATCAGGTGCTGCTCGAGCCCATGGCCGAGCAGCCCTTGGCCGAGCTCATAGTGGGCATCAAGCGTGAACACGACTTTGCCCTGGCCTTGGTGATCGGTGCCGGCGGCGTGCTGGTCGAACTGCTCAAGGACAGTGTCAGCCTGTTGCTGCCCACTACCGACAGCGCCATCCGGGCAGCGCTGCTGAACCTGCGCAGTGCCAGCCTGCTGCAAGGCTTCCGTGGCCGTCCGGCCGCCAACCTCGATGCCTTGGTCTTGGCCATCCGCGCAGTCGCCGATTACGCCTGCGAAAACGCCGGGCAGTTGCTGGAGCTGGATGTGAACCCATTGATGGTCGGTGCCAATGGCACCACCGCAGTCGACGCGCTGATCCGCCTCGGCCAGACGCAAGGAGAACGACATGAATGACCTTACCCTGACGGCCGGCCAGGCCCTGGTGCGGTTGTTGGCCAACTACGGCGTTGAGACTGTGTTCGGCATCCCCGGCGTGCACACCCTGGAGCTTTACCGTGGCCTGCCGGGCAGCGGCATTCGCCATGTATTGACCCGCCACGAGCAAGGCGCCGGCTTCATGGCCGACGGTTACGCGCGGGTCAGTGGCAAGCCCGGAGTGTGCTTCGTCATTACCGGCCCAGGCGTAACCAACGTCGCCACCCCCATCGGCCAAGCCTATGCCGACTCGGTGCCGATGCTGGTGATCTCCAGCGTCAACCACACCGCCAGCCTGGGCAAGGGCTGGGGCTGCCTGCACGAAACCCAGGACCAGCGCGCCATGACTGCGCCGATCACCGCGTTCTCGGCCGTGGCGTTGCGCGGCGATGACCTGCCCGAGCTGATCGCCCGCGCCTGGGCCGTGTTCGACAGCGAACGACCGCGCCCGGTGCATATTTCGGTGCCCCTGGACGTGCTGGCGGCACCGGTCAGCCGGGACTGGAGCGGTGAGGTGGTACGCCGTCCCGGGCGTGGCCAGCCGCGCCGCGAAACCCTCGAGCAGGCTGCCCTGAAGCTTGCCGCCGCCCAGCGGCCGATGATCATTGCCGGGGGGGGCGCGTTGCACGCGGCTGAGCAGTTGCAGCAACTTAGTACACGGCTGGCAGCGCCTCTGTTCACCAGCGTGGCCGGCAAGGGCTTGCTGCCGCCAGACGCGCCACTCAATGCCGGCGCCAGCCTGTGCGTCGAACCCGGCTGGCAGTTGATCAGCCAGGCTGATGTGGTGCTTGCTGTAGGCACCGAAATGGCCGACACCGACTTCTGGCGCGAACGTCTGCCGATCCGCGGCGAGCTGCTGCGCGTCGACATCGACCCGCGCAAGTTCAACGATTTCTACCCCTGTGCCATTGCCCTGCAGGGCGATGCCCGGCAAACCGTGGACGGTTTGCTCGAACACCTGCCCGCACTTCAGCGTGACCCGGCCCAGGCCAGCGCGGCGGTGGCCACCCTGCGCCAGGCCATCCGCAATGGGCATGCCCCGTTGCAGGCCACGCACCAGGCCATTCTGGACCGTATCGCCGCCGTACTGCCCGACGATGCCTTCATCAGCAGCGACATGACCCAGCTGGCCTATACCGGCAACTACGCCTTCTCCAGCCGGGCACCACGTAGCTGGCTGCACCCCACCGGCTACGGCACCCTCGGCTACGGCCTGCCGGCTGGCATCGGTGGTATGTTCGCCAGCGACCACCGCCCCGGCCTGGTACTTGTGGGTGATGGCGGCTTCCTGTACACCGCCCAGGAACTGGCAACTGCCGTCGAGGAGCTGCACCGGCCGCTGGTGGTGTTGCTTTGGAACAATGACGCCCTCGGCCAGATCCGCGACGATATGCTCGGTCTGGATATCGAGCCGGTCGGCGTGCTGCCGCGCAACCCGGATTTCATCGGCCTGGCCCGCGCCTTCGGCTGCACCGTGCACCAGCCACGCGACCTGGACGCATTGCAGGCCGACCTGGCCAGCGGCTTCGCCACCCCCGGCGTGACGTTCATCGAACTCAAACACACCTGCGTCTGTTAAGGCGCGCACAACGACAAGAACACGAGTAACCACCATGCCCTTTCGCCGTACCCTTCTGGCTGCATCCCTGGCACTTCTGATCACCGGACAGGCCCCCCTGTATGCGGCCCCCCCGTTGTCGATGGACAACGGCACCAACACCCTGACCGTGCAGAACAGCAACGCCTGGGTTGAGGTCAGTGCCAGCGCTCTGCAACACAATATCCGCACCCTGCAGGCCGAGCTGGCCGGCAAGTCCAAGCTGTGCGCTGTGCTCAAGGCCGATGCCTATGGCCACGGTATCGGCCTGGTAATGCCATCGATCATCGCCCAGGGCGTGCCCTGCGTGGCGGTGGCCAGCAACGAGGAGGCCCGCGTGGTCCGCGCCAGTGGCTTCACCGGGCAACTGGTGCGGGTACGCCTGGCCAGCCTCAGCGAGCTGGAAGATGGCTTGCAGTACGACATGGAGGAGCTGGTGGGCAGCGCGGAATTCGCCCGCCAGGCCGATGCCATCGCCGCGCGCCATGGCAAGACCCTGCGCATTCACATGGCGCTCAACTCCAGCGGCATGAGCCGCAACGGAGTGGAGATGGCCACCTGGTCCGGCCGTGGCGAAGCGCTGCAGATCACCGATCAGAAGCACCTCAAGCTGGTCGCGCTGATGACCCACTTCGCCGTGGAGGACAAGGACGATGTCCGCAAGGGCCTGGCAGCCTTCAACGAGCAGACCGACTGGTTGATCAAGCACGCGAAGCTCGACCGCAGCAAGCTCACCCTGCACGCCGCCAACTCGTTCGCTACGCTGGAGGTGCCGGAAGCGCGCCTGGACATGGTGCGAACGGGGGGCGCGCTGTTCGGCGACACCGTGCCGGGGCGCACTGAGTACAAGCGTGCGATGCAGTTCAAATCGCATGTGGCGGCGGTGCACAGCTATCCGGCTGGCAACACCGTGGGCTATGACCGCACCTTCACCCTGGCCCGTGATTCGCGTCTGGCCAACATTACGGTCGGGTACTCCGATGGCTACCGCCGGGTATTCACCAACAAGGGCCATGTGCTGATCAACGGCCACCGTGTGCCGGTTGTGGGCAAGGTGTCGATGAACACGCTGATGGTCGATGTCACCGACTTCCCTGATGTGAAGGGGGGCAACGAAGTGGTGCTGTTTGGCAAGCAGGCCGGGGGCGAAATCACCCAGGCCGAGATGGAAGAAATCAACGGCGCGTTGCTCGCCGATTTGTACACCGTATGGGGCAGTTCCAACCCGAAGATGCTCGTCGACTGAAATTGCCATTGAAAGGAGATTGCCATGCGCTACGCCAAGCTCACCCAACGCATCGCCGGCGACGGCGCTGCGGCCTGGGACATCCACTACCGCGCCCTGGCGCTGCAGGCCGAGGGCAAGGACATCCTGCTGCTGTCGGTGGGGGACCCGGACTTCGACACTCCCGCGCCTATCGTCGAGGCGGCCATCGACAGCCTGCGCGCTGGCCATACTCATTACGCCGATGTACGCGGCAAGCTGGCGCTGCGCCAGGCCATCGCCAACCGTCACCGGCAGCGCAGTGGCCAGGCGGTGAGCGTCGACCAGGTGACCGTGCTGGCGGGTGCCCAGTGCGCGCTGTTCTGCGTAGCCCAGTGCATACTCGACCCAGGCGATGAGGTGATCGTTGCCGAACCGATGTATGTCACCTACGAGGCTGTGTTCGGTGCCTGCGGCGCCAAGGTGGTGCCGGTACCGGTCAAGCCCGAGAATGGCTTTCGCGTGTGCCCGCGTGACGTCGCCGAGCGCATTACCCCGCGCACCCGCGCGCTGGCCCTGAACAGCCCGCACAACCCTTCAGGGGCGAGCCTGCCGCGCGCCACCTGGGAGGCGCTGGCCGAACTGTGCGTTGCCCATGATCTGTGGCTGATCTCTGACGAGGTCTACAGCGAGCTGCTGTATGAAGGTGAGCATGTCAGCCCCGGCAGCCTGCCGGGTATGGCCGAGCGGACTGCAACGCTGAACAGCCTGTCCAAATCGCATGCCATGACTGGCTGGCGCATGGGGTGGGTGGTCGGCTCGACAGCACTGGCCACGCATCTGGAAAACCTCGCCCTGTGCATGCTCTACGGCTTGCCGGACTTCGTCCAGGATGCCGCCGTGGTGGCGCTGGAGCACCCGTTGCCCGAACTGGACGCCATGCGCGAAGCCTACCGCCAGCGGCGCGATCTGGTGTGCGAGCAGCTGGCCGGCTGCCCGGGTTTGAAGGCGTTGAAGCCCGATGGTGGCATGTTCGTGATGGTCGACATCCGTGAAACCGGCCATAGCGCCCAGGCTTTCGCCGACTACCTGTTGGATAGCCAAGGCGTGTCGGTGCTCGCTGGCGAGGCATTCGGCCCTAGCGCTGCCGGGCATATCCGCCTGGGCCTGGTGCTGGGCAACGAGGCGCTGGTCGATGCCTGCCAGCGCATTGCCCGCTGCGCCGGCGAACTGATGCGCGGGCAGACGGATGCGTGAACACACCGTCCAGCGTACGCGTTGCCCGGGCCAGGAGGACGGCGCGCGCTGCTGAACCACTGCGGCAAGATAACCTGTTTTGTGTGAGGAGAATGTTTGTGAATGTACTGATCGTCCACGCTCACCCCGAGCCGCAATCGTTCACGGCAGCCCTGCGTGACCAGGCTGTGGAAACCTTCCGCGCCCAAGGCCATCAGGTGCAGGTCAGTGACTTGTACGCCATGGGCTGGAACCCGGTGGCCAGTGCCGATGACTTTACCCAGCGCGAGAACCCCGAGTACCTCGTGTATGCGCTGGAGCAGCGTCAGGGCGTCAAGCGTGGCGCCATTGCCGCGGATATCCAGCAGGAGCTGGACAAGTTGTTGTGGGCCGACTTGCTGGTGCTGAACTTCCCGATCTTCTGGTTCTCGGCCCCGGCCATGCTCAAGGGCTGGATCGACCGGGTGCTGGTGTCGGGGGTGTGCTATGGCGGCAAGCGCTTCTACGACCAGGGCGGGTTGGCCGGCAAGAGGGCGCTGGTGACCGTGACCCTGGGCGGGCGAGAGCACATGTTTGGCGACGGCGCGATTCACGGGCCGCTGGAAGACATGCTGCGGCCGATCCTGCGGGGCACGCTGGCCTATGTCGGGTTCGAGGTGCTGCCGCCGTTCGTGGCGTGGCATGTGCCGTACATCAGTGCTGATGCGCGACAGGACTTTCTGCAGCAATACCGGCAGCGTCTGGAGCAGCTCTCGGACGACCAGCCACTGGTGTTCCCGCGCCTGGCGCAGTTCGATGAAGCGTTGTACCCGCTGACGTGACCTTTCTCCTGTACTGAACACTGGGGCCGCGTTGCGGCCCTTTCGCGACACAAGGCCGCTCCCAGGATTACCGTCAGCTTCGAAGGCTGCGCCGTCCTTGTGGGAGCAGCCTTGTGTCGCGAAAGGGCTGCAAACCTTCCAGCGCCACCTGCCAAAAAACGACCACCCACACATTCGGGGTATGTCACCCCTGGACCAATCCACCGATAGTGAACCCATCGGCTCGATCCGGAGCACTCACACGATGGAGTTGCCATGCGCAAGGTACTGAAGGTGATTGGCGGTCTGCTGCTGGCGTCTGGCGCCAGCCTGGCCCAGGCGGCAGAGGTGGACAGCGGTAACACGTTACGGTTGTACAACTGGACCGACTACATCGGTGAAACCACCCTGGCCGACTTCGAGAAGGCCACCGGCATCAAGGTCATCTACGACACCTTCGATGGCTACGAAACCGTGCAGACCAAGCTGCTCACCGGCCGTTCCGGCTACGATCTGGTCATGCTCAACGCCTCGCTGGTACCCCCGCTGATCAGCGCCGGTGTGTTCCAGGCCCTGGACAAGCAGCAACTGCCCAGTTGGCACAACCTCGACCAGCAGGTGGTGAACGACCTGCAGGGCTACGACCCTGGCCTGAAGTATTCGGCGCCCTACACCTGGGGCAGCTCGGGGGTCACCTACAACGTCGACAAGATCACCGCGCGCATGCCCGACGCGCCGATCGGTTCGCTGGCCATGCTGTTCGACCCCAAGATCGTCTCGCGCTTCGCCGACTGCGGTGTCACCCTGATGGACGCGCCCACCGAGGTCATCCCGCTGGCCTTGCAGTACCTGGGCAAGGACCCACGCAGCGCGTCGCCGGCCGACCTCAAGGCGGCCGAACAACTGTTACTGGGCATCCGCCCCTACATACGCAAGTTCGATTCGGTGAATTACCTCACCAGCCTGCCCAATGGTGATGTCTGCCTGGCGCTGACCTGGTCCGGTGACTATGCCACCGCCCAGGCCCGCGCAGTGGAAGCGAAGAAGGACATCAAACTGTCGTTCTTCATCCCCAGGGAAGGTTCGCTGATCTGGTTCGACAACCTGTACATCCCCAAGGATGCGCCGCACGCGGCCAACGCGCACCGTTTCATCGAGTTCTTGTTGCAGCCGCAGACCATGGCCAAGGTCACCGACTACATCCACTACGCCAACAGCAACGCTGCCGCTACCGCGCTGGTGCGTGATGACATCCGCCAGGACCCGGCCATCTACCCCGACGCACAAACCCGTGAGCGCCTCTTCGCGCAGAAAACCCAGAGCCCCAAGGACATGCGCGCCATCACCCGGGTCTGGAGCACGGTCAAGACCGGTTTCTGAACACTGCCCAAAAATTCCCGCCAAGGAGCTGCCCATGGCCACCCCAAGCAAAGCATTCGCCATTGCCCACGACCCGCTGGTGGACGCCGACAAGGCCCACTACATGCACGGCTACCATGTGTTCGACGAACACCGCGAGCAAGGTGCGTTGAACATCGTCGCCGGTGAAGGCGCCTACATTCGCGACACCCACGGCAACCGTTTCCTCGATGCCGTCGGCGGCATGTGGTGCACCAACATTGGTCTGGGCCGTGAGGAAATGGCCGTGGCCATCGCCGACCAGGTACGCCAGCTGGCCTATTCCAACCCGTTCTCCGACATGGCCAACGACGTCGCCATCGAACTGTGCCAGAAGCTCGCGCAGCTGGCGCCGGGTGACCTGAACCATGTGTTCCTCACCACGGGCGGCTCGACCGCGGTCGATACGGCTTACCGGCTGATCCAGTACTACCAGAACTGCCGAGGCAAGCCGCACAAGAAGCACATCATCGCCCGTTACAACGCTTACCATGGCTCCACCACCCTGACCATGTCGATTGGCAACAAGGCCGCCGACCGGGTGCCGGAGTTCGATTACCACCACGACCTGATCCACCACGTCTCCAATCCCAACCCGTACCGCGCGCCAGATGACATGGACGAGGCGGAGTTCCTCGACTTCCTGGTGGCCGAGTTCGAGGACAAGATCCTCTCGCTGGGTGCCGATAACGTGGCGGCATTCTTCGCCGAGCCGATCATGGGCTCGGGCGGGGTGATCATTCCGCCCGAGGGGTACCTCCAGCGCATGTGGCAGCTGTGCCAGACCTACGACATCCTGTTCGTCGCCGACGAAGTGGTGACCTCGTTCGGGCGCCTGGGCACCTTCTTCGCCAGCGAGGAACTGTTTGGCGTCATCCCTGACATCATCACCACCGCCAAAGGCCTGACCTCGGCGTACCTGCCGCTGGGTGCGTGTATTTTTTCCGAGCGTATCTGGCAAGTGATTGCCGAGCCAGGCAAGGGCCGTTGCTTCACCCACGGTTTTACCTACAGCGGCCACCCGGTGTGCTGCACGGCGGCGCTGAAGAACATCGAGATCATCGAGCGCGAGCAACTGCTCGATCATGTCAAGGACGTGGGGGGTTACCTTGAGCAACGCTTGCAGAGCCTGCGCGATCTGCCGCTGGTGGGGGATGTGCGCTGCATGAAGCTGATGGCCTGTGTCGAGTTCGTCGCCAACAAGGCCAGCAAGGCACTGTTCGCCGATGAGGTGAACATCGGCGAGCGCATCCACAGCAAAGCGCAGGAAAAAGGGTTGCTGGTGCGCCCGATCATGCACCTGAACGTGATGTCGCCACCATTGATCATCACCCATGCGCAGGTGGACGAGATCGTCGAGACCCTGCGCCAGTGCATCCTCGAAACCGCGCGTGAACTCACAGCGCTTGGCCTGTACCAAGGCCGATGAACCTGGCGCAAAGGGCTGTGCGCGGGCGTGCCTGGCAGGCTAGACTGCCGGGCATGACCCAAGCCTCCCCCGATACCCCGCTTACCCTCACAATGGGCGCGCTGCAGCAGTGGCACGCGGCGTTGCAGCGCGCCCTGGCCCATGGCGAAACCGCCGAGGCGCTGGAGTATGTGGCCGCAGCCATCGGCCAGTTGGTGCGGGTGGAGTCGATGATGATCAGCCTTGAGTGCCAGGGGCGGGCGCCGCAGTTGCTGTACCAGCAAGGCATTCCCGAACGGCATCGGGCTGCCGTGCTGGAGCGCTATTTCAGCGCCGGCTACCTGCTGGACCCTTTCTGCCTTGCCGTGCAAAGCGGCCTGGCCGAAGGCTTTTACCACCTGCAGGAAATCGCCCCCGACAACTTCTTCGACAGCGACTACTACAAGGCCTATTACCTGGGTACAGGTTGCAGTGAAGACAGCTACTACATCGTCGACATCAGCGCAGGCCGCAAGCTGTCGCTGAGCCTGTTCCAATGCTGCAGCGGCACGCGTCTGAACGCCGGGCAGGTCGACCTGTTGCGTGCGCTGGAGCCGATGGTGCGCGAACTGCTGGTGCGCTATGCCCGGCACAACCTGGAACCGGGCACTGCATCAACCGAGCGCGGCAGCCTGCAGGCAGCGTTCGACAGCTTTGGCTGCCAGGTGCTGACCGACCGCGAGCGGGAAGTGGCGCACATGATCCTGCGCGGGCACTCGGTGAAATCTACTGCGCAGGAGCTGGGTATCTCGCCGGAGACCGTGCGCATGCACCGCAAGAACCTGTACATGAAGCTTGGTATCAACTCGCAATCGGAGTTGTTTGCACGGTTTATCGACTGGTTACGCGGTGATCAGCTGGAAATCCATAGCGTAACGCGGTGAACAATACCCAATGGCTGACGTACATGCCGTCGGGCGTTTCCCAAGGCGCACCGGCAGCGACTGCACAGCACCAACCCGCTCGAAGGACAATGGCATCTTCTGCGCTGCTCAGCCCTCGCGGAACAATGTCCGGCTGAGGGCCTTTCTTGGCTACTTGGAGTCACTCGTCGCCTGCCCTGGCTAGTGGCGCTATAGTGGCTAAGCTGAGCGTTTAGCACTCTGCTCAACTGAGCAATCTGGTGCGCAATTACAAGGACGAAGTCATGGACGCTGAAAGGGATAGCAGAAACATTACCGGTGTCATTCGGGCCTACGGCGGGAGCGCGTTGTCGTTGTCTCCCGGTCAAAATGCCGGGGTACAAAGCCCGGGCATCTATGTGATCTATTTTGTCACGGACAGCAGGCAGGGCACTTGTCTCCCCTTCTACTGCGGGTTCACTTCGCGCTCAATCAGGCAAAGGCTTTATGAACACTCCCAGCCTGGTGGCCAGATCTACAAAATGCGTACTCTTGGCGGGGTCGAGACTAACAACGGCCTAGAGATTGCGACTGCTGGAGGCGAGGTCTATGTTGGCTACATCGAATGCCAAGGCATGCTTGGGAAATTGATCGAAAGCAGCTTGCTCCTAAACTACGACTTCTTACTCAACGCGTCGGAAAATGGGCAACGGCGCCTACTCGATGTCACCGGGCTTCTGGATACCGAGTCCACCTGGGCTGCGCTCACGGATACCGATGTTGCCAGAGCTGCGATTGGTGATGACTGGAATGACGGTGTTGAGAATACTGTCAACGAAGCTATCGATGATGCGAGGATGATGAGGCTTTACCTGGAACAATTCAGGGGCCTTGCGTGAGTGTGCGAGACCCGATTGCGAAATATGGTGTGCTCCGGCACCTCCCGCAGAGCTGCTCGCAGGAGGCGATATCGGTCCGACTGGCGGAGGGCTGTAGCCTCTGCGACCAGGGGGATTATGAGGCCGCTGAGACCTGCTTTCGCGCCATTGTGCAGCAGATCCCTGACTCGGCTGCTGGCCACAACAATCTTGGTTGGGCCTTACAGCAGTTGGGGCGCAATGAGGATGCGATTTCGAGCTACAAAGTTGCGATCAGCCTGCAGCCAACGTTCAACCTGGCCAGGGCTAACTTGGCTTTTCTACTTGCAACACTATATGGCTACATAGGGCAGCATGACTCGGCCCGAGCAATGTGGAGGATGCTCGAAGAACTGTACCCGCGCGATCCAGAAATCCTGGATAACCTCGTCAGCACCTCATTGCGGGCTCACGATCTTGTCGACGCGGGTGTGTGGGCCGCGCACTATGCCACTGCAACTCGCGGGGTTGAGCGGACGTTATCTCAACCCGACACTTCCCAGCGTTCTGATGTTCCTCCTAGGGCTTCGCGGGCGAAGCTGGCCCACGACCTCGAGCAGTTACGCTATTTGCGAGACCATGGGCTGATTGGTCCGCAGCTTGTGGCGGAAATTGGCGCGTATGAGGCAGTTCTCCAACGATACGATCAAGCTGACAATTCTTTGAGGCCACCGGTCGTGGACGCGCCACTGCCAGCGTCCTACGGGCGGAATGTCCACCAACTGAACGCGCCGCGCCTGCCCGAAGGGGCCTTGAACCTGAGCCCGGCTCTGCTCCAGGCAGAGCGGGATTACCAGGAAAGCCCGCTGGGCCTTGTCGTGATCGATGACTTTCTGTCAGTAGATGCGCTGGCGCTCCTGCAGGCGTTCTGTTTGCAATCCACCATCTGGCACACCGACCGCTATGCACATGGTCGACTAGGGGCGTTCTTCAGGGATGGCTTCAACTGCCCGCTATTGCTGCAGGTCGCAGAGGAAATTCGGCGTTTCTTCCCCGAACTGATAGGCGTGCATCACCCACTCCTGCAGATGTGGGGATTCAAGTACCAGCATGATCAGCCAGCGACAAACCCACACGCTGACTTCGCCGCGGTGAACGTGAACTTTTGGATTACACCTGACGAGGCCAATCTTGATCACGATTCTGGAGGGCTTGTGATCTACGACGTCCAAGCGCCCCCGGACTGGGACTTCGAAACCTACAATCGGCACGGTGACCGGATTGTGGCGTTCCTGGAAGAGTCTGGGGCTCGCCCAGCGTTCATTCCCTACCGTTGCAATAGAGCGATCATCTTCAATTCCGACCTGTTCCACGCGACCGCGCCACTGGCTTTTCGCACGGGCTACGTCAACCAACGGGTGAATGTGACCCTGCTCTATGGCGAGCGTGACCGATCATTGGGGCACTGAGACTGCCGAGCCCGGTTGGGGAGGGCACCGGGCTGGCAGTTTCGGTCATTCGCTTTGTGTCTCGATCTTCACCTGCAGACTACCCTGGTTGTCTTTTAGGCCTGCCCCATAAATCCCGTTGATGTCATCGTTGATACACAGCAGCAATGGACCAGACTGTCCTGCCGGCACTTTGATCTGCGGTCCAACCAAGAACGGAGCGTTGGTCCCGAGGCGACCGATCAACGCCCCCTCGAATGCACCGGGCAACGTGTAGCCTTCTTTTGCGCGGTAGCTAGTGTTGCCAGCGGGGCCTACCTTCCCTGTGGCAGGGTTGGCCGTCCAGGAGCCCTGCGCAGTTATCAGGGTGACTTGACGACCTGTCAATGTGACTCCAGTTTCCTGCCAGGCTTGGTTAGCCTGGATGGTCACGGCGACCGGGTACAGGATGTTGACCGCATCGCTGACGCTCTCTGCGCTGAAGCCTGCTTTCGTGAGTGCTTCAGTCATCTCAGTAGCCGGAGTGGCTGGCAAAACCTTTGGGCTGAGAATGGTCGTCCCGACCTCAAGTGCGGTCATGGCGGGATAGAGCGAATGCAGGATGGTTGCCAGCTGAGTCGCGGTCAGGGGGGAGAAGACTTCAATCACGGCTTCAGCCACGGTGGTACTGTCCTCGGTTGATCCAAGGGCCCGAGACTGCGACTGGGGCTGGGAAAGAGCGGTTCTTATCGCATCTAAAGGGCTCAGGCCTTGCTGTTTCAACGACTGCAGGATGCTGATCAAAGACTCGATGCTCATGTTGGATTCCTTTCGTAGACACTGACTGGGTGAGTGATGCATGTGAACGGGTAGATCCTGTTGCTCGTTGTAGCGATACAGCGGTGCGCATGAATGCTCAGGAGCGTCAAAAGCTCCCGCCTTTACCGATATGCGCTGACTAGCGCAGTTGATAGCTCCGCGGGCGAGATGTCGCTGAAGGCAGCCCTGAGTCCGGTTGCCGTGTCTGTCACGAGGTAGCCTGCTTTTGCCATAGCGCTTGCCAGTTCTGCAGCGCCAAGGTGGGGGAATGCTTTCAACAGATTGACTGCACACGCTTCACCCATGATGCCTTGGGCATACTGAGAGGCTGCAAACTGCACCGGGTCCGGGTACGCCAGGGCAAGCGCAGCTGCCAACTCAAGCGGGGGGGTGCCCGGCCATACAGCGAGCAGTGCCTTACTGGTTTCTAAGGATGTGTATCCACCTTGGGCCAGGGCATTGGCCAATGAACTCAGCGTGAGGGATTTGAACCTCTGCACCAGCTGACTCGCGCACTCAGTAGCTGGAACACCCTGGGCGAACATGCGTCGCGCCCAGTCCACTGGGCCGGAGTATGCGAAGGCCAATGCCGCGGCAAGGTCCGAGGGTGAAGTCTTTGGCCAGACGGCAATCAGGCCCTGGCTCGTGTCTTGCGCAGCGTAACCGCCTTGTGCCATTGCGCTGGCCAAAGTGTTCGGGGTGAGCGCCGGGAACGCCGCGAGCAACCGAGTGCCGCATTGGCTGCCTTCGATATGGAGGGCGTTGAGCGCTGCCGCCATTTCTGCTGCGGTCGAATAAGACGTGATCGTCACGTCGACTACAGCCGATGGCACACCCGCGACGTAGTCGACCTGGCCGGCGCCGGGCAGGGCCTGGACCTGCAGATGATAGACAACAGGGGTGTTCGACACACTGGCCAAGGCGAACTCGGCATGCACTACGCCACCTTCGTCGCGGGTTTGCAGATCGATGACCAGAAGAGAAGATCCCTCCCTCTTGGCCAAAACCTGGTAGCGGAATACTTGGGCCACGGCGCGCCAGCGCAACACTACGCTGCTGCCGGCACTGCTGGCTTGCAGCTCCTGAGGCTGATCTGGACGAACCAGTGTCAGCGTCTGGCTGTCAGGGCTGTCTACGGACGTATTCCCGCCTTGTGCCGCAACGCTGAAACCGTAATCACCTGCCGGCGAAGCCTCGTTGAAAATGAACGCGTATGTCGTGGGCGGAAGGGGCTGTTGCTGGTCAGGCCTGATTGGTTCTTTTTCGATTCCGCTTCCTGGTTGGGTAATTGAAAGCTCGTAGGACGAGGCACCCGCAACGGCAGGCCAGTTCAGTTGCACGCCGTAATCCGGCGCATTGACGGCTGGGTTTTGTTGAGCGCGTGGTTGGTCTGGCGCAGTCAGTCGATTGAATGGGGCCCCCGCCCAATCGGTGGCTGATTCACCACGAACACCTTGGACCTGTGCTTTGTAGGGGCCGGACGGCCACTGCACGTCAAACTCGAACGCACTATTGCGGGTGGCGCCATCTAGGCCCGGTCTATCGAGCAGGACCTTCGCAGCGCTGTCGAGCAATTGCGCGTGATAGCCTGCGTTGCCTTGGCCTCCACCCCAGGTCAGGGTAACGACGCGATTGCTGATGCTGACTCGCGGATTGTCGGGTGGGCTCTGTGTCGCGGTACCGGTACCGGTACCGGTGCCAGTCCCAGTCCCAGTCCCAGTGCCAGTGCCAGTGCCAGTGCCAGTGCCAGTCCCACCGAAGAAACTGGTGACAGCGGCTACAGCGCCGGCCACCAATGCTCCGGCTGCGGCGCCGCCGGCCTCGGCGGCCGTGGCCGCTGCAAATGCCTCGGCTGCGGTCGCAACAACGGCATCTGCTGCTGCGCCGTCTATCAATGACTGGCATGCAAGGGTGGCCGCATAGGACGCTGCGGCCTTGCCCGCCGTCAGGCCGATGACGGCAGCAATGGCCTCACGGTTCTTCAGCAGGCCTCGGACAAATGACTCTGCTGCTGACGCAAGCGCGCGCTCTATGTAGTCGCCAAGTTCCGAGAACTCAATTGTGTTTGGTAGGGGGAAGCTCACGATCTCAGGAAAGGGTATTGCCACGGCGGTGAGTGAGGTATCCGCGACGGAAAGGGTGTAGGTCCCGTTGAGTAGCAGGTTCACGCCCTTATCATTCTCCTGAGTACTGAACGAGACACTCATCTTGAATTTTGACTGCAGCAACTTCTCGAATGCGAATCCGACCAGCTTGCCGCAACCGGGGCTGCCTTCCTTGGACAGTTCTTGTAAGGTCTTGATGAAGTCGATGGCTTTGGTCAGGTACTCGAAGCTCGGCCAGTTCGTGACCTGGAAACCTCCGTCCTTGCTGTATCGAAGCCCTAGGGAAGTGCCCTTGGGCAGAAACGGCGAATGATCGGACAGGGCCGTGAGCGCGCAGTCGATCTGTGAGTTGCCCTTGGCATTCTTGATGGTCTTCACACTGACGTCGACACCGAATGGCGCCTGCATGAACCAGATGCTGCCGACGAACCCCATCGATGACTTACCCTCGACTGTGGACAGCTCGAAGGCCGGCCCGCCGCTGGGTTCGCTGGCGTGTGCGGCAGCGATGGTGACGATGAAGAGGTTGATGGGCTTCCCTAGGCCGATGTCGGCAGTGACGCCATCCTTACCAATCTGGATAGTGCCGATCACTTCCAGGGTCTCGACCAGCTTCAGTTCGAACAACGCTCTGATGTTGAACCCGTTCTGATAGTCAATGCTGCTCGCGAGGGGGGCTGAGGGAAGTTCACCTGTGGCAGGGCAGGCGAATGTCTCCAGCCTTTCAGGCTGCTTGTCGCTTGCTAAGCGGTAGTACAGCTCGGTGCCCGCCATGAATGTGATGTCGATGAGGGAAGTGGGCCACAGCGCTCCGGGGATGCATTGGTTGAACACATCGCCGATCGACAGGGTCTTGTCGACCTTGACGCTGGCCACCTGGGGTTTGCCGTTCTGTAGGTAGATGTACCCGGTAAGCTGGGCGGAGCCGACCTGAACTGTACCCTGCACCTGGATGCTTCTCTGCGCGTCGGTGCTGCCATACTTGGCGAACACCCCGAAGACCAGGCGCCGGAACGAAATACCGCGCATCTGGCCATCGAAAAGCCGGGGGACGCTTTCGTCTGGCTCGACGCTCTGCAGGCAGGCCGAGAACGTCTTATTGACATCGTCTGAAATCAGCGCCCCTTGGAACAGATACTCCTTCTGATCGAAAAGTGATACACGCAGCAAACCTTTGACAGCGAGCTGTCTGGCAGTGCTGAAGCGGTAACGGACCTCGACGTTCTCGAAGCCGAAAATCTTGAACAGGCGGATGTTGGGCAAACTTGCCGAATAGATGGCCTCTTTGACTGCGGTGCCGGCAACGGTCCCTTTGGACAGCACCGCCGACAGTGAAAGCTTGTCCCCCGCGCCTGCTGGCGAGTCGTAGCCGATTTCAATCAGACTACCGAATAGCTCGATGTCCTTTAGGCTAACCGTCAGCCAAAAGCCCGCGGTATTGTCCATCGGCGCGGTGGTCCCGGATACGCTGGATGGGACCGGTGACTGCGGGAAAATACTATCCAGGTAGGTTTTAGGGGGGGGCGATCCTTCGCCGAAGTGGCTGAAGGTAAAAAAACCGGCATCGTTGACCCGTAGATGCCCGGTGGGAAGGTCAGTTTTGAAGGCTCTGTTTATTACGGCCAAAACATCCCATCCCTCTGCTAACCCTGTTCCCAAGTCTGCATAGATCAGGCTGTACTGACGTGACAGGTCAAGCTGGCACTTGCTCTGGGTGGCAAACATGCCACCAAAAATCTCCGACCAGGCAAAGTGCGCCGTAATGCGGATATCCATGGGCAAGGTGCCCTCCCGCAGGCTGGTGAATCAAAGCGGTGGGGCACAGAAGTATGCCCCACCGAGAAGGGTCAAGGCGTGACGACGAATTTCCCGTCTTTGTAGGTGCCTTCGGAGACTTCCACGTTCAGCGCCTGAACGACCTTGGCGTCACCGCCAATGGCATCAGAGATGAGGTCCATTGGTGGTGCAACTGCAACGTATACCTGGTTAGTGGCACCCACAGCGACTTCGAGAAGCTTCTGCTCTACCGCCCCTGCTTCAGGGCCCTTCGAGGTAACAGTGAAAGTGAACGGCTTATCGGCAGTGGGTGCGGAGTCAGGGATGGTGAGCGAAGCCTCGTAGGTCTTCTTGTCGATCAAAAATTCAGCGTTAACTTTGGCACTGATAGCCATTCTGAGAACTCCATTCTGCATTGATTGGCGGGTATGAGGGGCCACCTTCCTGGTGACACGATGGCGGCGCTCAAAGAATCTAGTAGGCATTGGGAGATGTAGCAAATGGCCATGTTCATTTTGACAATGATTGCAAGCTCATTGGCCCCAAAACCTCATTGACCGCCGAAGCCTTGAAATTGCGCTGCCCGTGTTCGCGGGCGCGCCCGCGAGGGGCATGGTGTGTTCATATGGCCTGTTGCCCGATCAACGCCAGGCACCGCTGCACGATCGGGCTTACATCACCCTTGCGCCGGCTGAGGATGATGGGGCTGACGGCGCCGCTATCAAGCAGGCCGACATACTCGATATCGGTACGGTGCTGCTGCTGTACCGATGCTGGCACCAGGGTCACCCCGACGCCAACCGCTACCAGGCCGATGGCGGTCTGCAGTTCGTTGGCCCATTGGCTGACACGAATGCTCATGCCGTGGTGGGCGAACAGCGCCAGCACGTGGTCGGCATAGCTGGGCCGGGGATTGGCTGGGTAGAGGATGAACGCTTCGCCAGCCAGCTGGGCCAGAGTGAGGGGGCTGCCCGCCAGGGGGTGGCCCTTGGGCAGCACGGCCACCAGCGGGTCCTCGCACAGCACCTGCTGGTGAATCACCGGGTCGTCGATGCGAATGCGCCCGAAGCCAATGTCGATACGCCCGCTTTTCAGCGCCTCCACCTGTTGCAAGGTGGTCATCTCGTTCAGGCCCAGTTCCAGCTCGCTGTCCTGGCGCAGTTCGCGGATCAGCTCCGGCAGCACGGTGTACAGGGTAGAGGGCGCAAAGCCGATGCCCAGCCACTGGCGTTGGCCCTGGCCGATGCGGCGGGTGTTGTCGCTGATGTTCTGCAACTGCTGCAGCACGGTGCAGGTCTGCTCGTAGAAGAAGCGGCCGGCTTCGGTCAGCCGCAGCGGACGTTCGCGCACCACCAGCAGGGTGCCGAGCTGGTCCTCCAGCTGGCTGATCTGCCGGCTCAGGGGTGGCTGGGCGATGTGCAGCAGCTCGGCGGCGCGGGTGAAGTTCAGGGTCTCGGCCAAGACTTTGAAGTAACGCAGGTGGCGCAGCTCCATCAGACCTCCAGGGTATGGTGGGAGATTCATTTGATATTGGACGGTCGTCAGGGTCTCGCGCAATCCTTCAACAATCAAGTAAACGCATCACACGGGCCTGCGACTGGAAGCCCGACCTGACGGGACCTGGCAACAATGACAAGCGCGCTGATTGAACACATAGATGCAATTATCGTCGATCTCCCGACCATTCGCCCGCACAAGCTGGCGATGCACACCATGCAGCAGCAGACCCTGGTGGTATTGCGACTGCGCTGCAGTGATGGCGTGGAAGGCATCGGTGAAGCCACCACCATCGGTGGCCTGGCGTATGGCTACGAAAGCCCCGAAGGCATCAAGGCCAACATCGACGCGTACCTCGCCCCGGCGCTGATCGGCCTGCCGGCAGACAACATCAATGCCGCCATGCTCAAGCTGGACAAGCTGGCCAAGGGCAACACCTTCGCCAAGTCCGGCCTCGAAAGCGCCTTGCTCGACGCCCAGGGCAAACGCCTGGGCCTGCCGGTCAGCGAACTGCTGGGTGGCCGCGTACGTGACAGCCTGGAGGTGGCCTGGACCCTGGCCAGCGGCGACACCGCCCGCGACATCGCCGAAGCTCAGCACATGCTGGACATTCGCCGGCACCGGGTGTTCAAGCTGAAAATCGGCGCCAACCCGGTGGCGCAGGACCTCAAGCACGTGGTCGCGATCAAGCGCGAGCTGGGTGACAGCGCCAGCGTGCGGGTCGACGTCAACCAGTACTGGGACGAGTCCCAGGCCATCCGCGCCTGCCAGGTATTGGGCGACAATGGCATCGACCTGATCGAGCAGCCGATTTCGCGTATCAACCGCGGTGGCCAGGTCCGCCTGAACCAGCGCAGCCCGGCACCGATCATGGCCGATGAGTCGATCGAAAGCGTCGAGGACGCCTTCAGCCTGGCCGCCGACGGCGCCGCCAGCATCTTCGCCCTGAAAATCGCCAAGAATGGTGGCCCGCGCGCGGTGCTGCGCACTGCACAGATCGCCGAGGCCGCTGGCATCGCCTTGTACGGCGGCACCATGCTCGAAGGCTCGATCGGCACCCTGGCTTCGGCCCATGCATTCCTAACCCTGCGCCAGCTCACCTGGGGTACGGAGTTGTTCGGGCCGCTGCTGCTGACCGAGGAGATCGTCAACGAACCGCCGCAATACCGCGACTTCCAGCTGCACATCCCCCACACCCCAGGCCTGGGCCTGACGTTGGACGAACAGCGCCTGGCGCGCTTCGCCCGTCGCTGATCAGCAAGCAAGGAGATAACCATGTTGTTCCACGTGAAGATGACCGTAAAGCTGCCGGTCGACATGGACCCGGCCAAGGCCGCCCAGCTCAAGGCCGACGAAAAGGAACTGGCCCAGCGCCTGCAGCGCGAAGGCACCTGGCGCCACCTGTGGCGCATTGCCGGGCATTACGCCAACTACAGCGTGTTCGATGTGCCCAGCGTCGAGGCATTGCATGACACGCTGATGCAGCTGCCGCTGTTCCCGTACATGGACATCGAGGTCGACGGCCTGTGTCGGCATCCCTCGTCTATTCACAGCGACGATCGCTGATTCGCACCTGTATGCCTGACAAGAACAATACGAGGTAAGCACGATGACCGTGAAAATTTCCCACACTGCCGACATTCAAGCCTTCTTCAACCGGGTAGCTGGCCTGGACCATGCCGAAGGAAACCCGCGCTTCAAGCAGATCATTCTGCGCGTGCTGCAGGACACCGCCCGCCTGATCGAAGACCTGGAGATTACCGAGGACGAGTTCTGGCACGCCGTCCACTACCTCAACCGCCTGGGCGGCCGTAACGAGGCAGGCCTGCTGGCTGCTGGCCTGGGTATCGAGCACTTCCTCGACCTGCTGCAGGATGCCAAGGATGCCGAAGCCGGCCTTGGCGGCGGCACCCCGCGCACCATCGAAGGCCCGTTGTACGTTGCCGGGGCGCCGCTGGCCCAAGGCGAAGCGCGCATGGACGACGGCACTGACCCAGGCGTGGTGATGTTCCTTCAGGGCCAGGTGTTCGATGCCGACGGCAAGCCGTTGGCCGGTGCCACCGTCGACCTGTGGCACGCCAATACCCAGGGCACCTATTCGTACTTCGATTCGACCCAGTCCGAGTTCAACCTGCGCCGGCGTATCATCACCGATGCCGAGGGCCGTTACCGCGCGCGCTCGATCGTGCCATCGGGGTATGGCTGCGACCCGCAGGGCCCAACCCAGGAATGCCTGGACCTGCTCGGCCGCCATGGCCAGCGCCCGGCGCACGTGCACTTCTTCATCTCGGCACCGGGGCACCGCCACCTGACCACGCAGATCAACTTTGCGGGCGACAAGTACCTGTGGGACGACTTTGCCTATGCCACCCGCGACGGCCTGATCGGCGAACTGCGTTTTGTCGAGGATGCGGCGGCGGCACGCGACCGCGACGTGCAGGGCGAGCGCTTTGCCGAGTTGTCATTCGACTTCCGCTTACAGGGTGCCCAGTCGCCTGACGCCGAAGAGCGAAGCCACCGGCCGCGGGCGTTGCAGGAGGGCTGAGTCCGAGGTTTTGTCACTGTGATTTTGCCTGGGGCTTTCCGTGCGGGGAGGTCCCGGGCTTTTTGCTGCAAGGGCCTGGTGATCTAGAATCGTCTTTTTGCTCAGGCCCCACACCATGCTCCCCCTCGCGCTGCTGCCAACCACCATCGACCAGGCTCCGCTGATCCGCAACCTCTACCAGTTCTATTGCTACGAGTCCTCCGACTGGGAGCAGGAAGACGTCGAGGCGGACGGCCGTTTCTACATCCACGAGGAGCACCTGCACCGCTACTGGCAGGACGACGGCTGGGGCGCGTATCTGGTGCTGGTGGACGGATTCATCGCCGGCTTCGTGCTGGTCGAGCGCAGCGAACTGCCTGGCATCGATGCGCACGAGCTTGCCGACCTGTTCATCTTGAAGAAGTACCGTCGCCAGGGCATCGGCCGAGCGGTGGCGTTGCAGTTGCTGGGGGGGGAGGGTGACTGGCTGCTGCGTTGCTACGCACAGGATCTGCCCGCCGTGGCTTTCTGCAATGCCGTGCTGGCGAGCCTGCCGCGGCCGGCGCAGGCTATCGCCTTGGGGGATGAGCCGGACTTGCTCAATTTTCTGGTGACCGGCACCCGCCATTGAGGGGGGGCGCCTTTTCGTGGGGTGGATAAGGGATAGCGCCATTTTTGTGATGTGCTTCACAAAACGCTCGTGAGCGGCATAATGCCACCATCGCTTTCCAAGACCCGGCCGCCGCGTGCCGGGGTCCGTTTTCATGCGCTTCGAAGGTTCAGGTAAAGTTCATGTCGCTCGCAGCAAACCCCGACATCATGTACCGGCTGTTGATCCAGAGCGTGGTGGATTATGCCATCTACCTGCTCACCCCTGAAGGTATCGTCGCCAACTGGAACCCCGGCGCCCAGCGCGCCAAGGGGTACCGTGCCGAGGAAATCGTCGGTCAGCATTACTCGTTGTTCTACACCGATGCCGAGCGCGTAGCCGGGTTGCCGGCGTTAAACCTGGAGCAGGCGCGCAGCACCGGACGCTTTGAAGAAACGGGCGCACGCCTGCGCAAGGACGGGACGGTCTTCCACGCCCATGTGGTCATCGAAGCGGTTTACGACGATGCCGGGCAACTGGTGGGTTTCGCCAAGGTCACCCGCGACATTTCCGAACGTCACCGCCAGGAGCTCGAACTGCTGCAGGCCAAAGAGCTGGCCGAGCAGTACAGCCAGGAAATGGCCAAGCTTTCGCAGTTTCTCGATTCGGTGATTGCCAACATTCCCGCGAGCGTCATCGTCCAGGACCTGGAAACCCAGCGCATCCTGTTGGCCAATCAGCAGGCCGAACGTCTGTTCGGCGGGCCTCAGCGCAGCATGATCGGCCAGTTGCCCAGGGAATGCCTGGCACCGGCTGCCGGTGACTACCTGGAACAGCAACTTGTGCGTGGTGCCCGCAGTACCAAAGGGCACGCCGCCGAAACGCGCGTCGACACCGCCCGTGGCCCTCGCACCCTGCGCAGCCGTACCCTGCTCAGCCAGAGCCGCGAGGGGCAGGCCGATTACGTGTTGTTCGTGGCTGAAGATGCCACCGAAGAGCTGGCCGCCCATGCGCAGATCCATCACATGGCGCACCATGACGCGCTCACCGGGCTGCCCAACCGTACGCTGTTCCACGAACGGCTACGCCAGGCCCTGTTGCGCGGCAGCGAAAACGCCAAGCTGACGGCTGCCCTGTGCCTGGACCTGGACAACTTCAAGAACATCAACGACTCCCTGGGCCATGCCTTTGGTGACAAGCTGCTACGCGAGTTGGGCAAGCGTCTGCGCCGCGAACTGCGTGAGCACGACACCTTGGCCCGCCTGGGTGGCGACGAGTTCGCCGTGGTGCTGACGGGCCTGGAGGGGCGGGATGCCGCGTGTAATACCGCCCAGCGCCTGATCAAGGCCATCAGCCCGCCATTCCAGATCGAAGGGCATCAGTTCGTGGTGGGGGTGAGCATCGGCATCGCCATCGCGCCTGATGACAATGACCAGGCAGAGCAACTGTTGGGTTACGCCGACATGGCCCTGTACCAGGCCAAGCGTAACGGCCGTAATCGTTATGAATGCTTTGATGTCGAACTGGACGTTGCTGCCCGTCAGCGCCGCCTGGTGGAAACCGACCTGCGCACAGCGTTGCACCTGGGGCAGTTGCAGCTGCACTACCAGCCGGTAGTCGATCATCAGACCAGCAGCGTTACCGGTTATGAGGCGCTGCTGCGCTGGGAACACCCGACCCGTGGCATGGTCATGCCGATGGACTTCATCCCCATTGCCGAAGAAACCGGGTTGATCCACGAGCTGGGCAACCGTGCGCTGAATCTGGCTTGCCAGGAGGCGGCCAGTTGGGACAGTGAGCAGACGGTGTCGGTCAACCTGTCGGCGGTGCAGTTCAAGAACGGCGACCTGGTGCATTCCGTCGCCCTCGCGCTGGCCGACTCGGGCCTGCCGCCGCAGCGGCTGGAGCTGGAAATTACCGAGTCGGTACTGCTGGGCAACAGCGAGGAAAACGTGCGTACCTTGCGCGCACTGAAAGACCTGGGCGTGTCCATTTCACTGGATGACTTTGGTACCGGCTACTCATCGCTGGGCTACCTGCGTTCATTCCCGTTCGACCGGATCAAGATCGACAAGTCGTTCGTGCATGACATGTGCGACAGCCGCGAGGCCATGTCGATCATTCGCGCCATTACCGAGCTGTCCAACAGCCTGATGATCAAGACCACGGCCGAAGGCGTGGAGTCGGAGGAGCAGATGCGCCGGCTCGCGGCGGAAGGCTGTTCGCACTTCCAGGGCTACTTTTACGGGCGGCCGGCACCGGCGGGCGAGCGGTTGAAGCAGGTCATCACCCAAGAACAATGACTAGCGCGGCGGCCTCAGCTGTTCCAGTCCGGGGCAAACGGCGGGCTAACCACGCGTTGGTCTTTCGGCAGCCCGGCAATGGCTGCGCGGTCTTCGTCATCCAGCTGCACGGTCAACGCGGCCAGGTTGGCCAGCTGGTTATCGCGGCTGCTGGCTTTGGGGATCGCCGCCACGCCGTCCTGGTCCAGCAGCCATTTCAGCGCCACCTGGCTGGGCAGCACACCATGCTTGCGGGCAATTGCCTGGATCACCGGCTGGGCCGCTGCCTGGCCGCGTGCCAGCGGGGTGTAGGCGGTGAGCAACAGGTCATGGCTGCGGGCGAAGTCGAGTAGCGGTTGCTGGCTGAGCAGAACATGGTATTCCACCTGAATCGCCGACAACGGCGCGCCCAGGGTTTCCACCACCTGGCGCAGTAACCCCAACGGGAAGTTGGCCACGCCAATGTGGCGCGCCTTGCCTTCGTCACGCAGCGCTACCAGGGTGTCGATGCTGCGGGCCAGGTCCCAGTCCGTGCCTGGCCAGTGGATATGGAACAGATCGACCTGTTCGGTACCCAGCGCGCGCAGGCTGTCTTCCAGCGACTGACGCATGGCGTTGGGCTCCAGGCGGTCCCACCAGACCTTGGTGGTCAGGTGGATCTGCTCGCGTGGCACGTCGCTGTCACGCAGCGCCTGGCCAACGGCCGCTTCGTTTTCGTAGGCGGTGGCAGTGTCGATGTGCCGGTAACCCACGTCCAGTGCCTGGCGCACGGCCTGGGTGCATTCACTGCCGGTCATTGGCCAGGTGCCCAGGCCGATGGCGGGCAGGTCCAGGCCGGTGCGGGTGCTGAGCCTTTGCATGTAAATTCCTTGTAGGGTGTGCAGGGTCGGTCGATGGTCGGCGATCAACCGTGCACGGACCATGCAGACAACGTGGAAAGTGGTCGATCAGCGAACAGAAATTGCACTTGGCCGGGTCAAGCGGCAAATGAACTTCCTTATTCTGCGCCATCTCTTCTAGAATCCCAGCTGTTACATCCGCCAGGCAATGCCTGCGCGGCCTTCCTTGGGCGGGGCATGCTGCCGCGCCGTCATCGAGAGAGCCATGAGTTCCAGCACACCGCTGTCCGGCGTCAACCAACCTCTGCGCGGCATCGCGTTGGTGGTGGTGGCGACGTTCCTGTTCGCCAGCCACGATGCCTTGTCCAAATTCCTGGGTGGCCTGTACCCGATAGTCATGGTGGTGTGGGCGCGTTATGTGGTGCACACGCTGCTGATGGCCGGTATCTTCCTGCCCAAGTCTGGGCTCAATGTATTGCGCACACGCCGGCCGGTATTGCAGACCTTGCGGGCCCTGAGCCTGCTGAGCACCAGCCTGCTGTTCACGACCGGTTTGCAATACCTGCCACTGGCCGAGGCCACGGCCGTCAACTTCCTTGCCCCGGTGCTGGTCACCGCGCTGTCGGCGCCGCTGCTGAAAGAGCGAGTGACAGTGGGGCAGTGGGTGGCGGTGGTGATGGGCTTTATCGGCGTGCTGGTGGTGGTGCACCCTGGTGGGGCGATGTTTACCCCGGCCATTCTGTATCCGTTCGGTTCGGCATTGGGCTTCTGCTTCTATCAGTTGCTGACGCGGATTCTGGCGGCGCATGACAGCCCGACCACCAGCAACTTCTATGCGGGTTTGTGCAACACCTTGGCAATGAGTGCCCTGGTGCCGTTCTTCTGGGAGGTGCCGCGCTGGGACCATGCCCTGTTGATGCTGGCACTGGGCGGCTTTGGCATGACTGCGCATCTGCTGTTGACCCAGGCCTTCCGCCATGCAGCGCCGGCGTTGCTGGCGCCGTTCAGCTATTGCCAGATCGTCTTTGCCGGGTTGCTTGGCTTCGTGGTGTACAGCCAGGTGCCGGATACCCTGAGTCTGGTGGGGATTTCGGTGATCTGCCTCAGCGGGCTTGGCGCCGCGTGGATGCAGCGGAGCAAATAGCAGCCGCGTACTTCAGGCCGTACGACCCGCAGGAGCAGCGTTGCGCTGCGAGAGGGCATCACTGCGTGGCCATGAACTGCAGGATGCGTTCGCGCAGCCAGCGCTCGGCGGGGTCGTTGTCCTGGGCGCCGCTCCAGACCATCGACAGCTCGGCCTCGGTGATGTCGAACGGCGCCGGGTCGGCGCGCAGGCTGCCGTCGTCGGCGAGGGCACAAGCGGCATAGTCCGGCACCGTGGCGATCAGCTCGGTGTTGCGCAGCAGGGCGCGCAGGCTACCGAACTGCGGCACCGCCAGCACCACCTTGCGGCAACGCCCGATGCGTGCCAGGTCGAGGTCGATGTTGCCGCTCATGTCACCGGAGAACGACACCATCACGTGCGGGCGGGCGCAGTATTCGTCGAGGGTCAGCGGCCCCGGGCGGTCGTCGGCGCGCAGCACCCGTACACCGATGTCGCGCAGCTTGCGGCGCTTGGCGGTGGCCGGCAGGTCGGTGGTATAGCTCACACCTACCGAGATCTCGCCGCTGGCCAGCAGGCCAGGCATCAGCAGAAAATTGGCCCGCCGCACGACCACGCTAATGTCCGGGGCCTCTTCACGCAGGGCCTGTAGCAGGGCCGGAAACAGGCCGAACTCGGCATCGTCGGAAAGGCCCAGGCGGAACACGTTGCAGCTGTTGGCCGGGTCGAACTCGCGGGCGCGGCTGATGGCGGCGGAAATCACGTCCATGGCCGGGCCAAGCTCAGCAAAGATCTGCATGGCCCGTGGGGTGGGTTCCATGGCCCGGCCGCTGCGGATCAGCAGCGGGTCGTCGAACAGCTCGCGCAGGCGGGCGAGGGCGGCGCTGACGGTGGATTGGGTGATAAACAGTTTTTCACCCACTCGGGTCAGGTTGCGTTCGATCATCAGGGCTTCGAACAGCACCAGCAGGTTCATGTCGACGCGGCGCAAGTCGTTGCGGTTCATGAGGGCTCGGCGTCCTGGGCAAAGGGTATGGCTGTGTATTGAAGCATGGTGCAGGGCCTTGTGCCTTGTATGGATGTGCCGGCCTCATCGCGGGCCTGACCACGATGCGGCCAATACAGGCCTGCGCCTGACAGAGTCAGCCTATCAGGCACCAACAGCCACTCTATTAGAACTCTGCCCAAGCTCGGCTAGTCTTTCTCGTGGCCCCGCGAATTCCGCGACAGGGCAGCGCGTCAGCACCTGCGTGCAAGACCGTGCCCCCCCGCCGTGACAGCTTCGCAAGCCCCGTGTACACCTGATGAGGGGTAGTACGAGCCCACCCGCTCGGCTGAAAGAACACTGGCATAGACCGGAAATCTGGATAACCGACCCAAAGGTACCCGCAGATGTCGAACGAATCGAAATGCCCGTTCCATCAAACCGCAGGTGGCGGCACCACCAACCGTGACTGGTGGCCTGACCAGCTCAACCTGAGAATTCTTCACCAGCATTCCTCCAAGTCCAGCCCCGACCCGGACTTCGACTATGCCAAGGCGTTCAAGAGCCTCGACTTCCAGGCCCTGAAGAAAGACCTGACCGCCCTGATGACCGACTCGCAGGATTGGTGGCCGGCCGACTTCGGCCACTACGGCCCGCTGTTCATCCGCATGGCCTGGCATAGCGCCGGCACCTACCGCATTGGTGATGGCCGCGGTGGTGCGGGCTCTGGCCAGCAACGCTTCGCCCCGCTCAACAGCTGGCCGGACAACGTCAGCCTGGACAAGGCCCGGCGCCTGCTGTGGCCGATAAAGCAGAAGTACGGCAACAAGATTTCCTGGGCCGACCTGATCGTACTCACCGGTAATGTTGCCCTTGAGTCCATGGGCTTCAAAACCTTCGGCTTCTCCGGCGGGCGTGCCGATGTGTGGGAGCCGGACGAAGACGTGTACTGGGGGTCGGAAAAGGTCTGGCTGGGCGGCGATACCCGTTACGGCAAGGACCAGGTCAAGGCGCAGCCGCCGGGGCAGGGTGACCTGGTGGCCGAGCCGGCCAAGCATGGTGAAGAGCAGAATCGCGACCTGTCGGCCGAGCGTAACCTGGAAAACCCGCTGGCCGCCGTGCAGATGGGCCTGATCTACGTGAACCCGGAAGGCCCGGAAGGTAACCCCGACCCCGTGGCCTCGGGCAAGGACATCCGTGAAACCTTTGGCCGCATGGCCATGAACGATGAAGAAACCGTGGCCTTGATCGCCGGTGGCCACGCGTTCGGCAAGACCCATGGTGCCGGCCCCGCCGACAACGTCGGCCCCGAGCCGGAAGCGGCAGGCCTGGAGATGCAGGGCCTGGGCTGGCACAACACGTTTGGCTCCGGCAAAGGCGGGGATACCATCACCAGTGGCCTGGAAGTGACCTGGACCTCCACCCCGACCCGTTGGAGCAACGAGTACCTGAATAACCTGTTCGACTTTGAGTGGGAGCTGACCAAAAGCCCGGCCGGCGCGCACCAGTGGCGGCCGAAAGATGGCAAAGGCGCAGGCATGGTGCCCGATGCACATGATCCCGGTAAAAGGCACGCACCGTCGATGTTGACCTCCGACCTGGCATTGCGCTTCGACCCCATCTACGAGCCGATCGCCCGCCGTTTCAAAGAAAACCCTGAGCAGCTGGCGGATGCTTTTGCCCGTGCATGGTACAAGCTGATCCACCGCGACATGGGCCCGCTGGCGCGCTATCTGGGCCCGGAAATGCCCAATGAAGAGTTGCTGTGGCAAGACCCGTTGCCCAAAGCCGACCCATCCACGATCAGCGAGCAAGACATCGAGGCCCTCAAATCCAGGGTCCTGGCCTCGGGTTTGAGCGTGGGCGAACTGGTCTCCACCGCCTGGGCATCCGCGTCGACCTTCCGCGGCTCCGACAAACGCGGTGGTGCCAACGGCGCACGTTTGCGCTTGGCGCCACAGAAGGACTGGGCTGCAAACCAGGGCGTGGACAAGGTGCTGGCGGCATTGGAAAAGATCCAGGGCGAGTTCAACAACGGCGGCAAAAAGGTTTCCCTGGCCGACCTGATCGTGCTGGCCGGTACCGCGGCAGTCGAAAAAGCTGCCAAGGATGCGGGTTACAGCGGCAGCGTAGGGTTCCGCCCGGGACGAGTTGATGCGTCCCAGGAGCAGACCGACGTCGAGTCGTTCGCCGTGCTGGAACCACTGGCCGATGGCTTCCGCAACTTCACCAAGGCACGCTACAGCATCAAGGCCGAGAAACTGTTGTTGGACAAGGCGCAGTTGCTGACCTTGACCGCGCCGGAGCTGACCGTGCTGATCGGTGGCCTGCGGGTGCTCGGTGCCAACCATGGTGGCAGCAAACTCGGCGTGTTCACCGACAAGCCGGGGACGCTGAGCAACGACTTCTTCCGCAACTTGCTGGATATGAGCGTGGAGTGGAAACCGACCTCGGCGGACAACGAGACCTTTGAAGGCCGCGACCGCAAGACCGGGCAGGTGAAGTGGAGCGGTAGCCGGGTAGATCTGGTGTTTGGTTCGCATGCCCAGTTGCGGGCGTTGAGCGAGGTGTATGCCAGCAGTGATGGCGGTGACAAGTTTGTCCGCGACTTTGTGGCCGCCTGGCAGAAGGTCATGGAGCTGGACCGCTTTGATTTGAAATAGCGTTACCTGGCGGGGGGCGCATAGCGTCCCCTTGGCCAGTGGTTATCCCGCCAATTCCAGGTCGGATAGATACAAAAGTGTCCTCGTCGGTTCTGTTGCAATGCTTCTCAGGCGGCCGGCCTGAACAGCGTGCTCACAACGACAAGGAACCCCGACCATGCAAATGCCCAAGACCCTGAAAATCCGCAATGGCGACAAGGTACAGCCAACCTTCTCCGCTCAGGAATACGCTGCTCGCCACGCCCGGTTGCGGGCCTATATGGCCGAGCAGGACATCGAGGCGGCAATCTTCACCTCGTATCACAACGTCAACTATTACAGCGATTTCCTCTACTGCTCGTTCGGCCGCCCTTATGCGCTGGTGATTACCCAGGACAAGGTAGTCTCGATCAGCGCCAATATCGACGGCGGGCAACCCTGGCGGCGCACGGTGGGCACTGACAACATCGTCTACACCGACTGGCAGCGCGACAACTATTTCGTCGCCATCCAGCAGGCGTTGCCGCTGGCCTCGCGCATCGGCGTGGAATACGACCACCTGAACCTGCAGAACCACGGCAAATTCGCCGCCTGCTACCCCAAGGCCGAGCTGGTGGACATCGCTGCGCCGTGCATGCGTATGCGCATGATCAAGTCGGCCGAGGAGCAGTCGCTTATCCGTCACGGTGCACAGGTGGCCGACATCGGCGGAGCGGCAGTGGTCGAGGCCCTGCGTGAGCAGGTGCCCGAGTACGAGGTGGCATTGCACGCCACCCAGGCGATGGTGCGCGAAATTGCCAAACGCTTCCCCGACGCCGAGCTGATGGACACCTGGACCTGGTTCCAGTCCGGGCTCAACACCGATGGCGCACACAACCCGGTCACCAGCCGCCGTGTGGGCAAGGGCGAGATCCTCAGCCTCAACTGTTTCCCCATGATCGCCGGCTACTACACCGCGCTGGAGCGCACCCTGTTCCTTGACCACTGCCCGGACGAGTACCTGCGTCTGTGGCAGGCCAACGTCGAAGTGCACGAAGCCGGGCTGCAACTGGTGCGCCCAGGCATGCGCTGCAGCGATATCGCCCGCGAACTGAACGAGATCTTCCTGCGCCACGACCTGCTGCAGTACCGCACCTTCGGATATGGCCATTCGTTCGGCACGCTCAGCCATTACTACGGCCGCGAGGCGGGGCTGGAGCTGCGCGAGGACATCGATACCGTGCTGGAGCCGGGCATGGTGGTGTCGATCGAGCCGATGATCATGCTGCCTGAAGGGCGACCGGGGGCGGGCGGTTATCGCGAGCATGACATTCTGATCGTCAACGACAGCGGCGCCGAGAACATCACCAGGTTCCCGTATGGGCCGGAGCACAACATCATTCGCAAATAAGCATCGGCGTCGGCTGCTTCGCGGGCAAGCCCGCTCCTACAAAGATTTCACCGTTGTCGTAGGAGCGGGCTCACCCGCGAAAAGGCTGGCCCAGACAACAACAAGATCCCTGTATGACCACCAGACCCTGCCTCCAATTAAAAGAACCAGAGGGTACCCGTCATGTCCAGCACCACCCTAGACCCATCCGCCATCGCCGGCCCCGCGCACAACGCCGAACGCCAGGCGCTGCGCAAGGCCGCCCGGGCCAGCTTCATGGGCAACTTCGTCGAGTGGTTCGACTACGCTGCCTACGGCTATCTGGCCACCATCATCGCCGCCACCTTCTTCCCGCAAACTGACAAGACCACCGGCCTGCTGGCTACCTTCGCGGTATTCGCGTTGTCTTTCCTGGTACGCCCGCTGGGCGGCATTGTCTGGGGCCATTTCGGCGACCGACACGGCCGGCGCAACGCGTTGTCGTGGTCGATCCTGATCATGTCGGTATCTACCTTTTGCATCGGCTTGTTGCCGGGCTATGCGCAGATCGGGCTGTGGGCACCGGCCTTGCTGTTGCTGATCCGCCTGGTACAGGGGTTTTCCGCCTCGGGTGAGTACGCCGGGGCCGCTGCGTTCCTGGCCGAGTACGCGCCGCCTGGGCGGCGTGGCTTGTACACCAGCATCGTGCCGGCCAGCACGGCGGCGGGGTTGTTGTTCGGTGCGGCGTTCGTTGCGGTGCTGCATGAGCTGCTCAGCAGTGAAGCCCTGCATGAGTGGGGCTGGCGCCTGCCGTTCCTGCTGGCGGCGCCGTTCGGCCTGGTAGGGCGCTATATCCGCATGAGCCTGCAGGACACGCCCAAGTTCCTGGAGATGGAGCAGCGCCTGGAAACCAAGGCCGGCATGGCCACGACGCCGCTGCGCGAACTGCTGGGCCAGCACCGGCGCAGCCTGGCGATCGGCATGGGTGTCACCTGCCTGAATGCGGTTGCGTTCTACCTGTTGCTCAGTTACATGCCGACCTACCTGTCCAGTGAAATGGGCATGAGCGAGCGGGACTCGTTCATCGCCTCGACGGTGTCGCTGGCCACCTATATCGGCTTGATCTTCCTGATGGGGCGGCTGTCCGACCAGTTTGGTCGCAAGACCATGCTGGTGGTGGCCTCGCTGTTGTTCCTGGGGTTGACCGTGCCGTTGTTTCGCCTGCTGGACGGCCAGCCGCTGCTGGTGATTCTGGCAATCCAGATCCTTTTCGGTGCGATGCTGGCGATGAACGACGGGACCTTGCCGTGCCTGCTGGCCGAAATCTTTCCGACCCGGGTGCGCTTCAGCGGGTTTGCCTTGAGCTTCAATGTGGCCAATGCGCTGTTTGGCGGGACTGCGCCGTTCATTGCCACCTGGCTGATTCAGGTGACGGGCAGCAAGCTGGCCCCGGCAGGATACTTGCTGGCGGCAGCACTGGTGGCGCTTGTGGCCATGCTGATGTGTCGGGAGACGGCGCACGCGGCCCTTGAAGATTAGTTGACCTGCACTGCCCTCTTCGCGGGCAACCCCGCGCCTACGACGGCCTGTGCCGGACCACCGATGTGCATCCATTGTAGGAGCGGGCTTGCCCGCGAAGAGGCCAGCCAAGCCAGTACAGGACCCCATTCAATGGAGAGAGGCCTGCCGCCGCTCCCCTAAAGGCGACAGCCCGAAGAACCGGCTATAACTCTTGGAAAAATGCGCAGGCGAACTGAAGCCGCAGGCCAGCGCTACCTCACGCACTTGCACGTCGCTGCGCAGCAGTAACTCCCGCGCCCGCGACAGCCGCAGCTCCAGGTAATACTGGCTGGGCGTGCGCTGCAGGTACTTGTGGAACAACCGCTCCAATTGGCGCACGGTCACGTCGTTGAGGCTGGCCAGTTCCTCCAGCCCCAGCGGTTCCTCCAGATTGGCCTCCATGATCGCCACCACCTGGCTCAGTTTGGGCTGAGCGCTGCCGAGCAGGGTGCGCAGCGGTACACGCTGGCGCTCACGCTCACCGCGTACGCGGTCGCACAGCAACAGCTCGGCGGCCTTGGCCGCGATGTCCTGGCCGCCAGTATCCCGGGCCACCAGTTGCAGCATCATGTCCATGGCTGCCACGCCGCCTGAGCAGGTGTAACGGTCGCGGTCCAGTTCGAACAGCTGGCTTGAGATCACGATACCGGGGAAGTGTGCCTGCAACGTCGGCAGGTCTTCCCAGTGGATGGTGCAGCGGTAACCCTTGAGCAATTCGGCCTTGGCCAGCAGGTAGCTACCGGTGCAGATACCGCCCAGTGGCAAGCGCTGGCGGGCCAGTTGGCGCAACCAGTCGATCAATGGGCGGTTGCTACGGCTTCGGTCAATCGGGTTGGCGCCGACCACCAGCAAGGCATCCAGCGCGGGGGCGTTGGCGATGTTGTAGTCGGGCAGTACGCGCATGCCGTTGCTGGCTACCACCGGCGCGTCGTCTGCAGCGATCAGCACACTGCGATACAGCGGCTTGCGCGCGGCCAGGTTGGCCATGCGCAGGGTCTCCACCGCCGACGCAAGGCCGATGGTGGTGAAATTGGGCAAAATAAGGAAGCCAAAGGTCTTTGCCGAACAATTCTTTACACTAGACGGCGATAGGTTTGCAGAAGCGGGGTGGACCATTGCGCTGTTCCTGTGCAAGCTGAGGCCTGGTTGGTCAGGGGCAGTGAGAAAGCAGAGCCTCGCGTGGTTCTTGTTGTTATGGGTCGTTGCCGGGTCGATCATACACCCCGGATGCAGCGGCCAGGAATGGCCCCGCCGGCTGGCTGGGCCGACAGTGATTGACAGAGAAGGTGAGCGTCAGTGAACCCCGAAACCATGCTGGCGGGCTTGCCAGGCTACGCCATGGCCCCCGAAGCGATCCAGGTGCTGCCCGATGCCAGGGCTTACCGCGCCTGCCTGTTCGAGCGCATCCGTACGGCGACTCGGCGCATCGTTATCGTTGCGCTGTACCTGCAGGAGGACGAGGCCGGTCAGGAAGTGCTGGATGCCTTGTACCAGGCCAAGGCCGCGCGGCCAGGCCTGGAGATCACCATCGTGGTCGACTGGTTCCGCGCCAGGCGCGGGCTGCTGGGGGCCGGGCGTCAGCCGGGCAATGCCGCCTGGTATCAGGCCCAGCGCCAGTTGCGTGGGCTGGACATCGCGATCCATGGGGTGCCAGTGCAGACCCGCGAACTGTTCGGGGTGTTGCACCTCAAAGGCAGCATCATCGACGATTGCGTGATCTACACCGGCGCCAGTCTGAACAACGTCTACCTGCATCGTTTCGACCGCTATCGCCTGGACCGCTATCACCTGTTCCAGTCACCGGCACTGGCCGATGCCATGGTCGGCCTGGTTCAGCGGTTGCTGCACCATACCGCCACACCGCGCCTCGACCTGCCGGCGCCACCCTCTACCCGCAGCTTGCGCGGTGACATTCGGCGTTTGCGCGCACGGCTGCGGCGCATGGCCTACGAGGTACCGGCCAGCGTGACGGGGCAGGGCTTGCAGGTAATCCCGCTGCTGGGGGTGGGCCGTGGCAATCCACTGAACCGGGCGCTGTGCGCCTTGCTGGCAGTGGCGCGCGCGCAGATCATCATCAGTACACCGTATTTCAACCCGCCACAGGTCGTGATGCGCGAACTTGACCATGCCCTGGCGCGGGGGGTTGGGGTGGAACTGATTGTCGGTGACCGCACCGCCAACGACTTCTACATCGCCCCTGGCGAACCGTTCAGTGCCAGTGGTGCATTGCCCTATCTGTACGAGGACAACCTGCGCGCCTTCGCCCGCCGCCGCCACGCCGCGATTGCCAGCGGCCAGCTGCAAGTACGCATCTGGAACGACCCGGGACATACCTTCCATGCCAAGGGCGTGTGGATCGACCAGCGTTATTCGCTGTTGACCGGTAACAACCTGAACCCGCGCGGGTTCAACCTGGACCTTGAGAACGGCCTGCTGATCGACGACCCGCAGGGTCAATGGCTGGCGCCACGGGAAGCAGAGTTGACCGAACTGCGGCGCTTTGCGCCGAGAATCGATTCGGCAGAGGCGCTGGGGGAGAAGGCCGAACATCCCAAGCAAGTACGCAAGTTTCTGCGTCGATTGCGCTATAGCCGGTTGGAACCGTTGATCAAACGGGTGCTCTGACATCGCCTGTACTGGCCCTGTCGCCGGCAAGCCAGCGACAGGGCCAGAGTGGTGCGAACGGTGCATTGATGTCATTATGATATTGCTACCCACGGCCCTTTGTCTGGGGCTGGTTTACAATGTGCAGGCAACCGTGCAAGGCCCCTCTGAACGTGATCACGATCGCATACAGTCGGGCCTTTTCCCGTTAACCAGACAGGCCAATGCGTATATGGCGTTAGATCCACCCACGATGCTGACTATTTCAGTCGCTTTGGCTGCTGCGGCCGCCTTGTACCTGGCGATTGAATGGCGCAGCGTGCGCGAAACCTCGTTGCTGTATTGGAGTGCGGGTTTCGCCACGATTACGGTTGGTAGCATCCTGGCATTGTTGCGCGGGGTCGGCTTTCTGTTCATCGGAATCTGGTTCGCCAATGGCTTGCTGGTGGTGGCCCACGTGTTTTTCCTGATCGGCGTGCTGCGCTTCACTCAAGAGCGCTTGTCACGTGCGTGGTTGATGATTGTGCTGGTCTGGTTCGCCTTGCTGCTGCTGCCCGTGGGCCCGCAGTGGTCGAAGGTGATACTGATGGTCAACTCGTTGTTGGTGGCCTCGCTGACGCTCAAGGCCAGTTTCCTACTGCGGCCACATGGCAAATCGCTGAGTGTCGGGGCTGTGCAACTGCGCTATGTGTTGCTGATCCATGGGCTGTTCTATGTGGCCAAGGCGGCCATCGCGATCATGCCAGGCACGCTGATTGACCTGGCGACCTTTGGCGGGCTGATCATTCAGGTTTCGCTGGTGGAAGGCGCGATGGCGATCATGCTGATTGCCTTGTCGATGACCGGCACCGTACGTTACCGGCGTGAAGAGCGGATTGCCCGGCTGGCAGCCCGTGACCCGCTGACTGCGCTGTACAACCGGCGTGCACTGGAGGTGCGGGCGGGGCATTTCTTCAAGGACGTGAGCCCGGCGCAACCCGGGGCATTGCTGTTGATCGACATTGATAACTTCAAACTGGTCAACGACCTGCACGGGCATATCGCCGGCGACCGTTTGCTGATTGCCTTGAGCGAGATGATCCGTACGACGCTGCCCGAGCGCTCGCTGGCGGCGCGATTGGGCGGGGATGAATTCGTCATCTTGCTCAGTGGCGCGAGCAGTGAACGGGTCATGGAACTGGGTAGTGGGCTGCGTGAGCAGTTCCAGCAGTACGCCGACAAGACCGTGCCTACGCCCCATGCGGTTACCTTGAGCATTGGTGCCAACGTGTTCGATCAGCCGCCGGCGAGCCTGGCGGCGTTGATCGAGCAGGGGGATGTGGCGTTGTACCAGTCCAAACGTGGGGGGCGCGACAGCATTCGGTTTTTCGAGCGGGCGATGGTTGAACTCCGGCAATGAGCGAATCACCTAGGTGGGTGAGCTTTCATGTAACCCATGTGGGTGATCCGTACAGGCGCTCCCGTCACTCGGCCCCCGCGTTTGACGGGCATCCATGCCCGTCATCGGCAAAACAGCGTGGTCAGGTTGCAACCTGATAGCACGGTACATACTCGGCGCCGCCGGGCAGCTTCATCCGGTGCTGGTCGACGAATGCCTGCAGCAGCCGGCCCAGCGGGTCCAGTACGGCGCTGTCACCATGGATCTGATACGGCCCGTGTTCCTCGATCAGGCGGATGCCTTTGTCCTTGACGTTGCCTGCGACAATCCCGGAAAACGCCCGGCGCAGGTTGGCCGCCAGTTCATGGGGCGGGAGCTCGCGGCGCAAGTCCAGGTCGGCCATGGCCTGGTGGGTCGGGTCGAACGGTCGCTGGAAGCTCTCCTCGATCTTCAGCAGCCAGTTGAAGTGGAAGGCATCGTTGCGCTCGCGGCGGAACTGCTTGACCGCTTTGAGGCCTTCGACCATGTGCCGGGCGACTTCCGCCGGGTCATCAATGATGATTTCGTACAGGCGATGGGCCGCTTCACCCAGCGTGGCGCCGACGAAAGCGTGCAACTGTTGCAGATAAGGCTCGGCGCTGCGCGGGCCGGTGAGCACCACCGGGAACGGCAGGTCGTGGTTGTCCGGGTGCATGAGGATGCCCAGCAGGTACAGGAACTCCTCCGCCGTGCCGGCACCGCCCGGGAAGATGATGATGCCGTGGCCGACACGCACGAAGGCCTCCAGGCGCTTCTCGATGTCTGGCAGGATCACCAGTTCGTTGACGATCGGGTTGGGCGCTTCGGCGGCGATGATGCCGGGCTCGGTCAGGCCCAGGTAGCGGCTGCCATGCATGCGTTGCTTGGCGTGGGCGATGGTGGCACCCTTCATCGGGCCTTTCATCACGCCCGGGCCGCAGCCGGTGCAGACATCCAGCTTGCGCAGGCCCAGTTCGTGGCCGACCTTCTTGGTGTACTGGTATTCCTCGGTGCTGATAGAGTGGCCGCCCCAACACACCACCATCTTCGGCTCCACGCCCGGGCGCAAGGTACGCGCGTTGCGCAGCAAGTGGAAAACGTAGTCGGTGATGCCCTGGGAGCTTTCCAGGTCGATGCGCTGGCTGGCCAGCTCGCTTTCGGTGTAGACGATGTCGCGCAAGGCGCTGAACAGCATTTCACGTGTGCTGGCGATCATTTCACCGTCGACGAAGGCGTCGGCTGGGGCATTCAGCAGCTCCAGGCGCACGCCGCGGTCCTGTTGGTGGATACGCACCTCGAAGTCTTTGTAGGCCTCAAGGATAGTCTTGGCATTGTCGACATGGGCGCCAGTGTTGAGGATTGCCAGGGCGCACTGGCGGAACAGTGTGTAAAGGCTACCGGTACCGACTTCACTCAGTTGCTGCACTTCACGTTGTGACAGCGTCTCCAGGCTGCCTTTGGGGCTGACGGATGCATTGATGACATGGCGTTGAGGCATCTAAGTCTTTCCTGTGCGGGTAAAACATCCTTCTTTGACACCACCATACCGAGAAATGTGGACGGCAACGAGGGGGGCGTGGAAAAACCTTGAGACCGGGTGGCCTGCTTCGCGGGTAAACCCGCTCCTACAGGGGCCTTGCCGTCTTCAGGGCAGCACCCACCTGTAGGAGCGGGTTTACCCGCGAAGCAGCCGACTCGGTCTCCAGTCAGCCCAACAGCTTCTGCACCCCCAGGGTAATCGCCAACCCCCCGCCAACCAGCCACAGGTTGAGGATCGCCCCGGTGGCCAGCGCCCGTGGCCCAGCCTGGCGAATCTGGCTGAAGCGGGTCTCCATGCCCAACGCCGTCATGGCCATGGTCAAGGCAAAGGTGTCCAGGCTGTTCACGGCCTGGGTCACGCTGCCAGGCAGCACTTGCAGTGAATTCACCAGGACCAGGGCCAGGAAGCCAAAAGCGAACCAAGGCATGGCAATGCGCCCGTTGCCCTGCGCCTGGCCAGCCTTGCGCGAACGGCTGATCCACAGGCCCACCACCAGCAGTACCGGCACCAGCAGCATGACCCGGGTCATCTTGACGATGGTGGCGACATGCGTGGCTTCGGGGCTGACATTGCTGGCCGCGCCAACCACCTGCGCCACTTCGTGGACAGTGCCGCCCAGCAACAGCCCGGCGCCCATGGTATCCAGATGCAGCCAGCCGGCATTGATCGCCAGTGGGTAAAGGAACATCGACAAGGTACCGAACAGCACTACGCTTCCGACTGCCATGGCGCTTTTATGGGGGGCGCTGCGCAGCGCCGATTCGAATGCCAGCACGGCGGCGGCGCCGCAGATGGCGCTGCCGGCGGCGGTCAGCAAGGCGGTATCGCGGTCGAGCTTGAACACTTTCATGCCACACCACAGACCGATCAGCAGGGTACTGGTGACTACCAGCACCGAGACGATAAGCCCCGACCAGCCGACTTCGGCAATTTCCTGCAGGCTTACCCGCAGGCCGAAAAATGCCACGGCAATGCGTAACAGGCCGCGAGCGGAAAAGTTGATGCCCGCTGCCCAGCTTGCCGGTACGCCGTCACGCAGCGCGTTGCCATACAAGGCACCTGCGACGATACCCACGATCAGCGGGCTGATGCCCAGGTTGGCGATAGCGGGCAGGGCCGCCAGTTGCGTGACTGCGACCGCGAACAGCGCGACGAACAGAATGCCATTGAGCCGCCCTCGGGTGGAGAGGGTAGGGGCAAAGGCAGGGTTGGACGGAACCGTGGCCATGTGAGTCCTCCGGAAAAGGTGTTTCGACAAGGCCTACGTTAATCTGGTTATAAGCTTATAAAAAATCGTAATTTAGGATGGCAAATATCCGCAAAACTGATATTTTTCAAAAATGACCCCAGAACAGCTGATAACATTCGCCACGGTTGCCGAACACGGCAACATCAGCCATGCCGCTCAAGCCCTGCACCTGTCGCAGCCGGCGGTGTCCGGCCAGCTCAAGCTCTTGCAAGAGGCGTTTGGCGAACCCCTTTACCAACGTGCCGGCCGCGGTGTGCGGCTGACAGCGGCCGGTGAGCAGTTGCTGGCGCATGCCGAGCGCCTGCGCGAAACCTTCCGACAGGCGCAAGCATTGCGCGAGGCCATGCGCGGGCTGGAGCGCGGCACCTTGCGCATCGGCGCCAGTACCACGCCTGCCAGTTACCTGCTGCCTTACCTGATCGCCGATTTTCACGGGCGTTATCCGGATGTGCTGGTCACCACCTCGCATGGCAACACGGCAGAGATCGTCGCCGCCCTGGACAGTGTTGATATCGCCCTGATCGAGGGGCCGCCCGGGCAGGAGTTGCCGTTGGGTACGCAAGTGACGCCGTGGCGCGAGGACGAGATCGTGGCGATTGTGCCCCGCGGGCATCCGCTGGCAGGCAGTGACCAGCAGACGCTGGCGGCGCTCGGCGCCTACCCCTTGGTACTGCGTGAAAGCGGCTCGGGTGTGCGGCAGATCGTCGAGCGGGCGTTTGCCCGTGATGGCGTGGCGATGCGTGTGGCGCTGGAGATCGCGGGCGTTGAAGGGGTAAAAGAGGCGGTCCGGGCCGGGATGGGGGTTGGCTTTGTGTCGGCGATGTCCATTCGTCATGAGGATGGGGCGCTGCACCGGCTGCAGGTAGCGCCGCAGGCGCTGGTGCGGCGTTTTTCCATTCTGTTGCCGCATGCGGCTACGCCTTCGCGGGCTGCCTCGCGGTTTCTTGAATTGTGTGTTGCCATGCAAGAGGTGGGTTGACTGTACTGGTCTCTTCGCGGACGTGCCCGCCACAGGTACAGCACAGATTTTTGAAGACGGTGCTGTATCTGGACTGCCCCCAGGAAGTTGGACGCCAATTCAACCCTTGGTGGCTTCTGAACATAGGGTATTGGCTATATGGATCGGCGTGTATGCTTTGCAAGGCAGCCTTCGGTATCGAGTTAGCAACGGAGCCCCAGATGGAGTTTTCTGCCTACAAAGGCACCACGTCGATCAGCCTCGTGCGGGACGCACTTCAAGGAGCAGAACTGCGTGGCCTGGATGTCGCTACTGTGCTCAGCCACGCGCATATTGATCCACTTCTGCTGGACCAGCGCTATGCCAGGGTACCTGCTGGTACGTTCTCCAGATTGTGGATTGCGTTAGCGGATTTGCTCGACGATGAGTTTTTTGCGGCAGACAGTCATCCCCTTCGCAGAGGTAGCTTCAAGCTGATGGCGCAATTGGCCCTCGGCTGCGACACCATTGGGCAGGCGCTCAAGCGGATTCTGGCGTTTCTCAGGACTGCCCTTGATGACATCTACGGGTCGGTGGAATGCGAGGGAGAGCATGCTGCAATTATCATTCATGATCATGGTGAGTTGCGAAGGGTGTTTTGTTACGGTGCCTGGCTGGTGCTCGTGCACGGCCTGCTTTGCTGGCTGTGCGACAGGCGCATTCCTATTGTGAAGTTATCGATGCGTCCTCCTCAGCCGGTGGACGACAGCGACTATCGAATGCGCTTTTGTGAGGAAATCGAGTGGAGGGCCGATAGAACCTCCGCTGTGTTCGAGAAGAGCTTTCTGGCGTACAAGGTTTGCCAAACGCCCGCTTCTCTTCCTGCCTTTCTAAAAGGCACGCCAAGTAACTTCCTTGTGAAATACCGTAACGACGACAGTACGAGCATTATGATCCGGCGGCGATTAAAACTGCTCTCTCCACACACGTGGCCTGAACTCGATGAGCTCGCCCGCGACTTGAGCATGTCCAGTTCCACCTTACAGCGAAGGCTCTATGCTGAGGGTTTCACCTACCAACGGCTCAAAGATAATCTAAGGCGGGATATTTCCATCAGTCTGCTGTGCCGGGCAGGTATGACGGTGGATGGCGTTGCGTCAGAGGTTGGCTTCATTGAGACCAGTGCGTTCCACAGGGCATTCAAGAAATGGACGGGTATCACCCCTGGTGCTTACAGACGCTCGTTGCGTAGCCCTCGAGGGGACTAGTCCGCTGCGCTTGGGCTGATCGCTTCTGTTCGAAGCTATCTGGTTTTTTCCAAAACTGCCCGTTCCGGTCAAGCAGAATGATGCCATTGGGCATGGTTGGCGCTTGCCATAAGGCCTACGATTTTTCTCGGGCGCCGTCTAGCTGGTGCCTCTCAACTCTCCCGACTCACACGCGGAACCATGCGTACCTGTGCGTGTGGTCGAGTTGTGCCAGATCGCTATACGTATGTGGACTTCAAAAACACAACAATAAGATTGAAGGAGACACGGTATGAGTTCTTTGAATATGTACACGTTGACCGAAGAGTCGAAGTTTAACCGCTTTCATGGACTTATTCTGTTCTGGTGCGTGTTGATTCTGATTATCGATGGTTACGACTTGGCAGTGGTGGGGGCTGCCCTGCCAGCCATCATGGCCGATATGCAAATTGACGCAACCAGCGCCGGGGTAATGGCTGGCTCAGCATTGTTCGGGACAATGCTGGGCGCGATTTTTTTAGGCACATTGGCAGATCGAATTGGCCGGCCGAAAATGATCGCGATGTGTGTCGCGCTGTTCAGCATTTTCACCGCTGCGGCAGGGTTCACTGACAGCCCGCTGACCTTCAGTATCATGCGCTTTATCGCCGGCTTGGGAATTGGCGGTGTGTTGCCCATCTGTACGGCGCAGATGGGTGAGTTCTCGCCCTTGAAAGTTCGCACCCGGCTGGTGACCATCGTTTTCGCAGGCTATTCGGTGGGCGGAATTCTGGTAGCGCTGACGGGTAAACAACTGATCGAAAGCTACGGTTGGCAATACGTGTTTTACGTGGCAGTCCTGCCAGTGGTATTGATTCCTTTCATTCTCAAGACAATGCCCGACTCTATCGGCTTTATGTTGAAGCAGGGGCGACAAGACGAGTTGAAAGTCATCGCGCGTCGCCTTCGTCCTGACCTTGTGATCAAGGATGACACGCAATTCGTTGGCAATCCGCAGATTATCTCTGCTCAAGACAAGCCGGTACGAAGCCTTTTCCTGGAAGGCCGTGGATACAGCACGGTCATGATCTGGATGGCATTCATGACCGGGCTGTTCATGGTGTATGCGCTCAATTCGTGGCTCACCAAGTTGATGGCCATGGCGGGCTTCAGCCTCGGTTCAGCCCTGAATTTCGTCATCGTGTTCAACCTCGGTTCGATCTTCGGTGCAATTCTGGGTGGATGGCTTAGCGATAAATTCAGCATCAAGCACGTCTTGGTGGTGTTCTATGTAGTGGGCGCGGTCGCACTCACGTTGCTGGGGTATACCCGCTCCACCGAACTGCTCTTTGTCGTCGTGTTCATCGTGGGGGCCTCGACCCTTGGCACACAGCTTCTGGCCTATGCATACGCCGGCGATTTCTATCCCTCCACCATCCGCTCGACTGGCGTCGGTTTTGCATCGGGGGTCGGTCGCGTCGGGGCGATTGTCGCACCTGTTTTGATTGGTGCCTTGGTGTCGATGGCGTTGCCGCTGGAGCAGAACTTCATGGCAATCGCGCTCGCCGGCCTGGTAGGGGCTGTTGCAGTGACCATGATCAACCAATCCCGCTCGGACTCGGCTGTAGTGAGGAAGAAGGCCACGGTTGCCCACGAGCTGACCTGACCGTAATTCTGAGAGACAGGTGCCAAGTATGCTTATTGATCGCTTGCGCGAATCACCGGTAGGTTCGGACGAAACAGCCCGTTTGATCGACTGGGCAATTGTCTCACGTCGGAGCATCAGGTCGTTCCTCCCAACCCCAGTTCCGCTAGAGGAAATCGAAGCGATGCTGAACGTTGCTCGCTTTAGCGCAACAGGCGTCAACCTGCAGCCCTGGAATGTGCATGTTGTTACCGGTGATATGAAGGCACGGTTGTCCGCAGCACTTGCTGAGGTTGATGACCATCCGGCTGATGACCAACGCTTTTCTGATCCCTACGCGTATTACCCCAGGGAGTGGACGTCTCCCTACATCGAGCGGCGCAGGGAGGTGGGGTGGGGGCTCTATAGCTTGTTGGGCATCAGTCGAAGCGATAAACAAAGGATGCATGAGCAACACGGCCGGAATTATCGCTTCTTCGGGGCGCCTGTTGGCCTGTTCTTCACGATTGACCGCGTGCTTCAGGAAGGGAGCCTGCTGGATTATGGCATGTTCCTGCAAAGCCTCATGATTGCCGCACGGGGAAGAGGCTTGCACACCTGCCCACAGGCAGCATTCCTTAAATATCACAGCATCATCACTGAAATGCTGGAAATACCGAAGAGCCAAATGCTCGTCTGTGGGATGAGCTTGGGTTATGCCGATGATGGCAGCATTGAGAACACGTTGGTTACTGGCCGTGAACCCGTGCGTGCATTCACTACCTTTCACTCAGAATAAAAAACCTGGCGTGCGCTCTGTGCAAGTTTGGCGTCGGGCAGGGTGATACTGTTTCGATCATTCCGCTAAAGCGGGCCTTAACCCATTTGTAGGACTGGCATTGCATGGGGCGCTTAGCGGCGGACCATGCTCAAGCACACAACAAGAACAAGGTGCCTGTGATGTCTATTGCTTTTAAAAAAACGTTGGCTTGTTCAGCAACACTGCTAGTCGCGCCTTATGCTTCTGCCGCGTTCGTGGAAGACTTCAAAGGCAGTCTCGAACTCCGTAACTTTTACTATAATCGGGATTTTCGCAATGATGGCGCCACTCAGTCCAAGCGCGATGAGTGGGCGCAAGGTTTTATTTTGAACCTGCAATCCGGTTTTACAGAAGGGCCAGTGGGCTTCGGTATTGATGCGATGGGCTTGCTGGGGGTGAAGCTTGATTCCAGCCCGGACAGAACGGGATCAGGGCTGCTGGCCTACGATTCCGACAGGCAGGTTGAGGATGAATACGGTAAGTTCGTGGCCACCGCCAAAGCGAGGATGGGTAAGACGGAGTTGAGGATAGGGGGGGTAAACCCTCTGATGCCTCTACTCTGGAGTAATAACAGCCGCTTGCTGCCTCAGATCTTTCGCGGTGGTTCGCTGACCGTCAACGATATCGATAAATTGACGGTAACAGCTACAAGAGTCAACGCAGTGAAGCAGCGTAATTCCACCGATTTCGAATCACTCACAGCCACTGGCTATGCCCCGGTTGAGGCGGATCACTACAACTACCTGGCATTTGACTTCAAGCCTGCGAAGGACATGACCTTCAGTTTGCACGCCGCCGAACTTGAAGATCTTTATAAATCCTACTTCGCCGGCATTAAAGTCATCAAGCCATTGTGGGAAGGCAATGTGATCGCGGATGTTCGCGTGTTCGATGCCAGCGAGACGGGCTCCAAAAAACTGGGTGAGGTGGACAACAGAACGCTGAGTAGCTACTTCGCCTACAGCATCAAGGGACACACCATCGGTGGCGGTTACCAGAAGGCCTGGGGCGACACCTCGTTTGCGTTCGTGAACGGCACGGATACCTATCTGTTCGGCGAATCGCTGGTCAGTACATTCACTGCCCCTGAGGAGCGAGTGTGGTTCGCAAGGTACGACTTTGATTTCGCCGCGTTGGGTGTACCGGGCTTGCTGTTCACCACTCGGTACATGAAAGGTGATGATGTCAATCCTGATCTGCTGACGAGCCGCCAAGCTGCTTCACTCCGCCTCAACGGGGAGGATGGCAAAGAATGGGAGCGGGTCACTGATATCTCTTATGTTATTCAGAGTGGTCCGGCGAAGGGTGTTTCGTTCCAGTGGCGTAACTCCACGAACCGCTCGACTTACGCTGACAGCGCTAATGAAAATCGCCTGATCATGCGCTACACCTTCAACTTCTAAATAGCGAAACGGGCCGGCCTTCTGAAGCCGGCCCATTTTTCGCCATTTATTCCCAATCGAAGGGTTCGCTGTTTTCCGCCTGAATTGCACCAGGCGTTCGGACGCCTGCACCCAGCCGTTTCATCTTTTGCTACGAAAGGCCAGTACCGATTAAGCCACTGCTGCCAGCTTGGCGCTGGTCTGCCGACGACGGTAGGCACTGTCTCGGCTCGCCAGCCACCAGTACAGCGGCGAGGTGATCGCCAACCCTACCAGCCACGACAGGTCAGCCCCGTTGATGTGCTCGGAAATCGGCCCGACGTACAGCGGGGTGTTCATGAACGGTATCTGCACCACGATACCCACAGCGTAGGCGATCAGTGCCTGCGGGTTGTAGCGCCCGTAGATCCCACCATCGACCTGGAAGATCGACTGGATGTCGTAATCACCTTTGTGAATGGCGTAGAAGTCGATCAGGTTGATCGCCGTCCACGGTACCAGCACCACCAGCAGTACCAGCACCATGTCAACGAAGTGGCCGATGAAGTCTGCCGAAGCGAACACCGCTACCACGCAGCAGGCCGACAGCACGATCAGCGACAGCACTGCCCGGCTTTTGGCGGTGGGGATCCAGCGGTAGGCGAACGTTTGCACCAGGGTGATGATCGACAGCACCGCGCCATACAGGTTGAGAGCGTTATGGCTGATCACACTGAGCAGGAACAGCACCAGCATGATCGGGCCCAGCGTGCCGGTGGCCAGCTTGACCGCGTCCATGGTGTCCATGCCGGCCGGAATCGCCAGCACGGCCACGGCGCCGAAGATGAATGACAGGCTCGAGCCCAGGGCCGAACCCAGGTAGGTGGTCCAGAAGGTCGAGCTGACTTTGACATCTGCCGGCAGGTAGCGCGAGTAGTCCGACACATAGGGCGCAAAGGCGATTTGCCACAACGCCGCCAGCGAAACGGTGGCCAGCCAGCCGGCCAGGTTGAAGCTGCCACGGGTGAGGAAATCGTCGCTTTGTACATGGGTGAAGATGTAGCCGAAGCCGACCACGATACCGATGCCCAGTACCCAGGTGCCAATGCGATTGAGCACGTGGATGAAGCGGTAGCCGATGATGCCGATGATGCCTGAGCCCAGCGCACCGATGACGATGCCCACCGGTACCGGAACGGCGTCGACCACGCCATGCAGTGACTTGCCGGCAAGGACGATGTTGGAAGCGAAGAAACCGATGTACATGACGCCGGCGATCACCACCACCAGCAGCGCGCCGAGGGTGCCGAACTGGGCGCGGCTCTGGATCATCTGCGGAATGCCCATTTGCGGGCCCTGGGCTGAATGCAGGGCCATCAGCACCCCGCCGACCAGGTGACCGACGAGGATGGCGACGATGCCCCATACCAGGTTCAGGTGGAACAGCTGCACACCCAGCGCGCCGGTGACGATAGGCAATGGCGCGATGTTGCCGCCGAACCAGAGTGTGAACAGATCCCTTACCTTTCCATGGCGGTCTTGCGGGGGCACGTAGCCGATCGTGTGTTTTTCTATCAGGGGTGCCGAATTGGCTGCACTGGTCATGACTGACTCCAAGGCAAGGTAGGGCATTGGGAACTGCCCGGGGGCGTGCCGGCGGTGGGCGACGCGTTCTTGTTGGAGCGATGATGAGGGGCGCGGGGATAACGAGAAATTAGTAAATATGTACCCATAAGCGTTAAAAAAACTAAGGCTGACAAAAGCTTAAGCAGGTGACGGTAGCAAGGAGAGTGCCAGCTGGCTGAAGGCCTTGGAGTAGAGGGGCGGCGGGTTGGCAACCGGATCACGGTGGGCTGGGTTGGTGCGATGTGCGCGTTTTCAGGGCAGATGAAAGGTTGCCTGGGCCGACCTCTTCGCGGGTAAACCCGCTCCTACAGCAGGAGCGGGTTTACCCGCGAAGGGGCCGGCACAAGAGGAAACAGCTACATGGGGAGCAACCGATCCTGAATCACTTCCTTCATCACCAAGGTCGAGCTCAAGCGTTTCACATTGGGAATACTGGTCAGATGCTCGTCATACAGCTTCTGAAACGCCGGCAGGTCCTTGGCTACCACATGCAGCAGGTAATCCGGGTCGCCAAACAGCCGCTGCGCTTCGACAATCTGCGGGATCTGCGCCAGTGCCGTTTCAAAGTCCGCCACCGGCTGGCGGGTCACCTCGCGTAGCGTCACGAACACCAACGCGGCAAAGTTCAGCCCAAGGGCGCTTGGCGCCAGCCGTGCGTGATAGCCCAGAATGGCTCCGGACTCTTCCAGTGTCTTCAAACGCCGATGGCAGGGGGACAGGCTGAGCCCTACGCGGTCGGCCAGTTCGGTTACCGACAGGCGCCCGTCTTTTTGCAGCTCGGCAAGGATTTTTCGATCAGTTCTATCCATTGGGAAGAATCTTCCAATTCATGAATGCTAAGGGGAAATATACGAAAGAATATCCCCGAACGAAATCCGTAATCTTTCGACATCCCAATGCAGTAGATAAGGAAGATTCAAGTGGCTATCAGTGTGCTGACGGCGTTCTGGGCTGTGTCGATGCTGTTCGTGATTACCCCGGGTGCAGACTGGGCCTATGCCATCTCTGCAGGCATGCGCGGTCGCTGGGTGATGCCAGCCGTGGCGGGTATGTTGTCGGGGCATTTCCTGGCCACGCTGGTGGTGGCGGCCGGGGTTGGCAGCCTGCTGGCTGGTCACCCGTTGGCGCTGACCTTGCTGACCCTGGCGGGGTGCACCTATTTGCTGTGGCTGGGTGGCAACCTGTTGCTCAGCCCATCCTTGCCGGCGGCCGGGCAGGGCGGCGCGGGGGAGTCGGGCTCGCGCTGGGCGTTGAAGGGTTTTTGCGTCAGCGGCCTGAACCCCAAGGTATTCCTGCTGTTCCTGGCCCTGCTACCGCAGTTCACCGACCCGCAGTCGAGCTGGCCTGTGCCATTGCAGATCTTGTTGTTGGGGCTGGTCCACCTGTGCAGTTCGCTGGTGATCTACACGCTGGTCGGCTATGGCGCCAAAGCGGTGCTGAGCACTCGGCCGGGTGCGGCAAAGCTGGTCGGGCGGGTGTCTGGGATGGCGATGATTACCGTGGCCCTGGGCCTGATAGCCGGGCAATTGACCTGAATTTACCGGTTCAGAATGACTTCAGATACACTCGCTGCACCCTAATGCACAACCAGGAAGTGCGCCATGCCCGAAACCTCGCAACTGCTCACGTTCGCCCTGATCTGCCTCGGCATGGTCCTGACCCCAGGGCCGAACATGATCTACCTGATTTCCCGCTCGATATGCCAGGGCCGCAAAGCCGGGTTGATTTCGCTTGGCGGTGTGGCTCTGGGCTTCGTGATCTACATGCTCTGCGCGGCAATGGGCATCACGGCGCTGGTGATGGCAGTACCCTTTGCCTACGACGCGCTGCGCATCGGTGGCGCGCTGTACCTGTTGTACCTGGCCTGGCAGGCGCTGCGGCCGGGTGGCCGTTCGCCGTTCCAGCTCCGTGAACTGCCCGCCGACAGCCCGCGGCGGTTATTCACCATGGGGTTTGCCACCAGCCTGCTCAACCCCAAGATTGCCGTCATGTACCTGTCGCTCATGCCGCAATTCATCGAACCGGGCCACGGCAGCGTGCTGTTGCAGTCGCTGGTGCTGGGTTCAACGCAGATCGCCATCAGCGTTACGGTCAACGCGCTGATTGCGATCATGGCCGGCTCCATCGCCGTGTTCCTGGCTGGCAGGCCGCTGTGGCAACAGGTTCAGCGTTGGTTGATGGGAACGGTGCTGGCGGGGCTGGCGGTGCGCATGCTGTCAGAAGGGCGCCGTTGATCGCCCATTGCGATGCAAGGTATCAGTGGCCGAATACTTTGCCGAGTATCTGGCACACCTGTTCTGCCGAGTAGGGTTTGGCCAGGAAGGTGAACCCTTGGTGCCCGCCTTCGGCAATCGCCTCGCTATAGCCCGAAGTAAGGATCACCGGCAACTGCGGGCGCTGGCGGCGAAGTTCGCGGGCCAGTGCCAAGCCACCCATGCCGGGCATGACCACATCGGAAAACACCGCATCAAAATCACCTGACGGGCCAGTCAACTGCGCCAGCGCTTCTTCTGCCGACCGCGCATAGCTGATTTGGTAGCCGTGGTCCTCGAGGAGCTGAGCCGTGAAGCTGCCCAGGTCGGGGTTGTCTTCTACCACCAGTATTCGTCGCCGCTCGCCCTGTACCTGTGGCTGGCTGCCGGCCGAGGCGTCTTCGGGCGAGGCCGCAGCTGGGGCCTCCTGCGGCAGATACAGGGTAAAGGTGGTGCCCTGGCCGGGGATGCTGTTCACCTGTACATCGCCCCCGGATTGCTTGGCGAAACCGAACACCTGCGACAACCCGAGCCCGGTACCTTCACCTGGGGCCTTGGTGGTGAAGAACGGGTCGAAGATGCGCTCCAGCAACTCGGTGGCGATACCGACTCCGTTGTCGCTCACCGATATCGCCGCGAACGGGCCTGGCTGTGAAGGCTGACCGCGCAAGGCCGGCAGGCACTGGTCGGCCTGCAGGCGCAGCTGCAAGGCACCTTCGCCAGCCATGGCATCGCGGCCGTTGAGCATCAGGTTGATCACCGCGGTTTCCAACTGGCTGAGGTCGGCGCGGATGTGGCAGGGCGCTTGCGGTAACTGCAGTTCGACCCGAATGCGCGCGCCAGTGACGGTGTCGAGCATGTCGGCCATGGCCTCCAGCCGAGGCCCGGCCTCGAACACCTGTGGGCTGAGGGCCTGGCGGCGGGCGAAGGCCAGTAGCTGACCGGTCAGTTTGGCACCACGGTCGACCGTGTCGGACATGGTCTTGAGGTAGCGTTCGCGGCGCTCCTCGGCCAGGTTGGGGCGCTGCAGGAAGTGCAGCGACGAGCGGATGATGGTCAGCAGGTTATTGAAGTCGTGGGCTACGCCGCCGGTCAGCTGGCCAATGGCTTCCAGCTTCTGGGCTTGGCGCAGCACGGCCTCGGTGTGCAGCAACTGAGTGGTGCGTTCTTCGACGCGATGTTCCAAGTTGGTGTTGAGCGCTTCAAGGGCCGCCATCGCTTCGCGCACTTCGGCATGGGCCTGGGCCCGTTGTATGTGTGCCCAGCATCGCTCGGTCACTTCGCTGATCAGTGTTTGCTCGTAGTCGGTCCATGCCCGGGGTACGCGGTCGTGAATCGCCATCAGCGCGGTCAGCCTGCCACCCTTGATCAGTGGCATGCAGATGGTGGCCGTAATGCCGATGGCCTGAAAAGTCGCCGCCTCGTCAGTGGCCAGTTCGCGCAGGTTGTCGTTGATCACCAGGGTCAGGCCGCTGCGCAGGCGACTGACCGCCAGGCGGCCGAAGTCATGCAGGTGATAGTGGCCCAACAGGCGTGGTGAGCCGGGTGTCACCGCATCGCCGCAAATGGTGAAACCGTCCTCGTCGGGGTCCATCACCGCATAGGCGCAGCTGGACAGGCCGAGGTGCTCGACCAGCATGCGGGTGGTGATGGCCATGATCTGGTCCGGGTCGGTTGCCTCGGTCACGGCTCGCCCGAGGGTATCGAGAAAGTTCAGGCGCTGGTTGGTGAGCACGCTGGCGGTGGTTTCGGTGACCGTGTCGAGCATGCCCAGTATCTCGCCATCATGGCCGCGAATCGGGCTGTAGCAGAAGGTGAAATAGGCCCGCTCCAGGCCGCCGTTGCGGTCGATCATCAGCGGGAAGTCTTCGATGTACACCGCTTCACCTGCCAACGCACGGTCCGCCATGCTGCTGATTTCATCCCAGGCTTCGTGCCACACGTCGCGGAAGGGTATGCCCAAGGCCAGGGGCTTGCGACCGAGAATCGGAGTGAAGGCATCGTTGTACAGGGTGATCAAGTCCGGGCCCCACAGCACGGCCTGCGGAAAGCGCGAGGCCAGGCACAGAGACATCGTCGTTTTCAGGGCGTCGGGCCAATGTTCCAGCGGGCCCAGGGGAGTGCTGGCCCATTCGTGGTTGCGGATGCGTTCGGCCATTAGCCCGCCGCCGTCTAGCCATCTAGCCATGTGCTTTGCCGGTCCTCTTTCTCAAGGCCCTTAGGGTGCACCGAGAATAGACCGTTGGCGAGGGTTTTGTGAGGGGCTGTGCCACTGCACTAGCCTCCGTAACTGCGCGATCCGGGTGAGTGCAGGTTCACCCGCGAAGAGGCCGGACCGGCTAGCGCATGAAGTGCACCTTGCCGGTGTCATCATTGCCCATGTAAATGCCATACACTCCGGCCTGCCGCTCAAGGATGTAGCGCTCGAGAATTTGCCGGATGGCCGGGTAGTAGATTTCATCCCACGGGATTTCGTCCGGCTCGAAGAACTTGTACGCCAGCGTCTCAGGCCCGTACTGCCCGGTTTCTTCGGTGACGATCGCTCGGAAGATGATGTAGACCTCGCTGATCTTTGGCACGCTGAAGATCGAATACGGCGAGACGATGTCTGCACGTACGCCGCTTTCTTCCCATACCTCGCGCAGCGCCGCCTGTTCGGTGGTTTCGCCAGCCTCCATGAACCCCGCAGGCAAGGTCCAGGTGCCGGGGCGCGGCGGGATGGCGCGCTGGCACAGCAGGTACTTTCCATCGCGCTCGATGATGCAGCCGGCGATGATCTTGGGGTTGATGTAGTGGATGTAGCCGCAGCCGGCGCAATGCAGGCGTTCGTGGGTATCGCCTGTGGGAACGCCCCGGGCCAGTTCCTTGGTGCAGTGCGGGCAGTAGCGCGGGGCATTGGGCATGATCAGCGACCTATGCGGGGTTCCTTCAGGGCCAAGGGTTCGACAATGTCGCGCACCTTGGCGTTGTCATCCTGCTTCTGGCGCAGGTAGTCCAAGGCCACCTTGGCGGCGGCGCGGACGTGGTCGACCGAGGCCTGGTGGGCTACCAGCGGGTCACCGCCCTTGATGGCCTCGACGATCTTTTCCATTTCGCGGTTGCTGGCGCCGCGGCGGTTTTCCTGCGATACCGAGGTGGCGCGCAGGTAGCTGATGCGTGCCTGCAACTGGCGCAGCTGCTGGGCCGCCACCTGGTTGCCAGAGCCTTCCAGCAGCACATCGTAGAAACCTTGTACCGAATCCAGCACCTGTTGCAGCTCACCTTCTTCCAGTGCTTCGCGGTTCACTTCCAGCGCGCGTTCCAGCGCACGGATGTCCTTGGCCTTGGCGTTGAGGGTGAACAGTTGCACGATCAGGCCTTCGAGCACACAGCGCAGCTCATAGATGTCACGTGCGTCTTCCAGGGTGATGATGGCCACGCGCGGGCCTTTGGCGTCGGCGAACTCGACCAGGCCTTCGGACTCCAGGTGACGCAGCGCTTCACGTACCGAAGTGCGGCTGACGCCGAGGCGGTCGCACAGGTCGCGCTCGACCAGGCGGTCGCCGGGCAGCAGATGAAAGTTCATGATTGCGGTGCGCAGCTTGTCGAGCACGATTTCGCGCAGAGTAACGGGGTTGCGGTTGACCTTGAAGCTGTCGTCGAGTGGCTGGCGTTTCATCAGGTGCGCTCTTTATGAGGCTGTTGCGCCAACATCGCGGAATGCCCCGAACCGAGGCTTTCCATGCAGTGGTTCGAACAGCCCGTTGTTAACGGGTTGGCTCCGCATCGGCTTCGGCAAACGCTTCACGGGCCAGGCGGAAACTGTCCACCGCCGCGGGTACGCCGCAATAAATGCCGACCTGGAGCAGGATTTCGCGAATTTGTTCACGGCTCAGGCCATTGCGCAGGGCACCGCGAATGTGCAACTTGAGCTCGTGGGGCCTGTTGAGCGCGGAAATCATGGCCAAGTTTATCATGCTGCGCTCTTTCAGCGACAAGCCTTCGCGGCCCCAGACGTGACCCCAGCAATACTCGGTGACCAGCTCTTGCAACGGTTTGGTGAACTCATCTGCGTTCTGGATTGAGCGGTTGACGTAGTCCTCGCCCAGCACCTGGGTGCGGATTTTCAGACCCTTTTCGTACTTTTCATTGCTCATGTGCAGTACTCCGGCATAAAACAGGGGCCGCAATCGAGGGTGAGACGATTAGCGCGACCCCTGAAAACAGTGGCATCGGGGTTGGCTTCTTCGCGGGCTTGCCCGCTCCCACAGCTTCCAGGATCTGTGCGATACCTGTAAGAGCGGGCAAGTCCGCGAAGAGGCCAACACCGAGTTCAAGATGTATCAGCCAAGCGGCGGCAGGGCGCCGAGCTTGCCCTTGTGGTACACCATCGGGGTCATCGGCTGCTCAGGCAACACCAGGTTCTTCACCGCGCCGACAATGATCGCGTGGTCACCGCCGTCGTACTCGCGCCACAATTCGCACTCGATGATCGCCGTGGCCTTGGCCAGCAGGGGGTTGCCCAGCTCGCTCAGGTGCCACTCGACGCCCTTGGCCTTGTCCTTGCCCTTGCCTGCGAAGGCATAGGCCTCGGCGGTCTGGTCGGCGGACAGCAGGTGGATGGCGAACTGCTTGCTGTCGCGCAGGATCGGGTAGGTGTCGGAGGCATAGTTGGGGCAGAACAGCACCAGCGCCGGGTCGATCGACAGCGCGCTGAACGCACTGGCGGTAATGCCGACGATGCCGCCGTCGGCGTCCAGGGTGGTCACTACCGTGACGCCTGACGGGAAGGAGCCCATCACGTCTTTGTAGATGCCGGGTTCGATCATCTCGTGTTCCTCCTAGCGCATCACGAACGGGTCGGGCATCGGCGCGGTGGACAAGTTGATCCACACGGTCTTCAGCTCGGTATAGGCCAGCACCGAATCGATGCCGCTCTCACGGCCGTAGCCGCTGTTCTTGAAACCACCTATCGGTGCCATGGCCGACACAGCGCGGTAGGTGTTGACCCAGATGATCCCCGAACGCACGTCGCGGGCCAGGCGGTGGGCACGGCCCAGATCGCGCGTCCAGATGCCGGCAGCCAGGCCGAACTGTGAGTCGTTGGCTATGGCCAGGGCTTCTTCTTCGGTTTTGAAGCGAATCACTGCGGCGACCGGGCCGAACACTTCTTCCTGCATGATGGTCATCGCGTTGCTGTCGCACTCGAACAGGGTCGGCTCGTAGAACCAACCGTCACCTTCAACGTCGGCACGCTTTCCGCCCATATGCAGTTTGGCGCCTTCGGCCTTGGCCGCAGCCACCAGGCCTTCGACGACTGCCAGCTGCTGTGCGGTGGCCATCGGGCCCATTTCGCTGGCGTCGTCCTGTGGGTTGCCGATGCGGATGCGCTTGGCGCGGGCAATCAGGCGCTCGACAAACACGTCGAAGATTTCATCCTGCACCAGCAGGCGCGAACCGGCCACGCAGCTTTGACCGGACGCGGCATAGATGCCGGCCACGGCGCCATTGATGGCGCTGTCCAGGTCGGCGTCGGCGAAGATGATGTTCGGCGACTTGCCGCCCAGTTCCAGCGACAGCTTGGCGAAGTTCTCGGCACTGCTGCGCACCACGTGGCGGGCTGTGGCGGCACCGCCGGTGAAGGCGATCTTGCGCACCAGCGGGTGGCGGGTCAGCGCCGCGCCGGTGCTGGGGCCGTAGCCGGTGACCACATTGACCACGCCGGCCGGGAAGCCGGCCTCGAGGGCCAGTCGGGCCAGCTCGAGGATGGTCGCCGAGGCGTGCTCGGACGGTTTGAGCACGATGGTGTTGCCGGCAGCCAGGGCAGGGGCCAGCTTGATCGCGGTGAGGTACAGCGGGCTGTTCCACGGGATGATCCCGGCAACCACGCCGATTGGCTCGTGCACGGTGTAGGCGAACAGGTCGGGTTTGTCCAGCGGCAGGGTGCCGCCTTCGAGCTTGTCGGCCAGGCCCGCAGTGTAGTGGAAGAACTCCGGCAGATAGCCGACCTGGCCGCGGGTTTCGCGGATCAGCTTGCCGTTGTCACGGCTTTCCAGCTGGGCCAGGTGCTCCTTGTTCTCGGCAATCAGGTCACCCAGACGACGCAGCAGCTTGCCGCGGGCGGTGGCGGTAATGCTGCGCCACGCCTTGCTGTCGAAGGCACGCTGGGCGGCCTGAACGGCCAGCTCCACATCGGCTTCATCGGCGTCGGGCAGTTGCGCCCAGGCCTGTGCGGTGGCCGGGTTGAGGCTGTCGAAGGTCTTGCCGCTCTGGGCATCGCGCCATTGGCCGTCGATGCACATCTGGAAACGAACGAGGGTCATGCAACAATCCCCTTGGCGGATTCGGTGAGGGTGCGGGCTTGGGTAAGGAAGTCCAGCAGCATCTTGTTGACTTCACGCGGTGCTTCCACCGGCATCATATGCCGTTGCTCGGCGAGGACCACACTGCGTGCGCCAGGAATGCTGGCGGCGAGCTGGCGGGTCATGGCCGGGGTGGAGCCCGAGTCGAGTTCGCCGGTGGCGATCAGCGTCGGCACCTGGATACTGCCCAGGTCGTCGGCGCGGTACATGTCCTGGGTAGCGAACAGCGAATAAGTGGTGTGGTAGCCCTGCGGGTCGTTGCTCGCCAGCACCTGGCGAATGGCGGCGACCTGCGCCGGGTTGGCAGCCTTGTATTCACGGCTGAACCAGCGGTCCAGGGCAGCATCGACGTTGGCGTCTGGGCCCAGCTCCGCCGCCTGGGCAGCGCGGGCGATCACCCCGGCACTTTGCTCGGGGGTGCGGTTGAACACGCTGTTGAGCACGACCAGTGCAGCCAGGCGTTGCGGGTAATTGAGGGCGAATGCACGGGCAACCAGGCCGCCCATGGAGAAGCCGATCACGGTGGCTTGTGCAATTTGCAGGTGGTCAAGCAGTTCGGCGAGCTGGTCGGCATAGCCTTCCAGCGGCGTGTCGGTGGCCGGTACGCGGCTTTGACCGTGGCCGAGCATGTCGTAGGCGATGACGCGGTAGTCGTTGGCCAGGCCAACGAACTGACCGCCCCACATTTCCTTGTTCAGGCCCACGCCGTGGATCAGCACCACGGGTTGGCCCTGGCCGACATCCAGATAGCTGGTGCCGGCAGGTGTGCGTTCAGCGACAGGCTGAATCATGGAGGGCGCTCCTTGAAGGTCGGGCGCGGCGGGTAAGCACGCCACGCCCCGGCCCGTCTTGGTTGTTGTTATTGAGCGTTGGCTTTTTCGGCAGCCAGTTCTTCCAGGTCGATGTAACGGTTGCCGATGCGCGGGTGCAGGCGGCCGCCATCGGCTGCGCCCAGGACCACGACGATTTCATCGGCACGCGGAGCGTCTTCGATCTGCATTTCCAGGGTGATGTAGTGCGAACGCAGGCCTTCGTCGTCCTTCTGCATCATTGGGATCTGGATAGAAGTGCCTGGGCCGCCGCGTTTGTTGGTGAAGCTCAGGTAGCTCTTGGCCTGAACTGCCTCGCGGTAGTGGTTGCCGAAGCGCAGGGTATGGATCACGGCCGAGGCGTGCTCGATTTCGCCATCGGCGCCGACGACGGCGGCCTTACCGTAGGCCTCGATCTTGTCGGCACCGCCAATGGCAGCAGTCAGGCGCTCGACCATCAGGGCACCCAGCTCCGAGCAGTTGGCGCGAATTTCCGGCTTCAGGTCTTCAACGAAACCGCGACCGGCCCACGGGTTCTTGATCACGACGGCCAGGCCGACCATGGTCACCGGCTTGTCGGTGGCCTTGCCGCCTTCGATGCGGGTCTCTTCGGAGTAGGTGACGATCTTGCGGATTTCGAAACTCATGGATGGCTCCTGGTGAGGGTTATCAGCTCTTGTTGTCTGATGGTATACCATAATATTTGTTGTGCAAGAGGTGTCAGGAAATTTCTCTTGTCGGGGGACGAAAGGTGGCCTGATGCCTTGATTTCTCTGTTGTCTGTACTGGCTTCTTCACGGGCTTGCCCGCTCCCACAGGGACTGCACAGGTTTCAAAAAAAAGCCCGCTCACGCAGGCCGAAGGGGCCCACGGGAGCGGGCGCGTCCCGCAATGATTCAGGCAATGGGAATTCAGGCGAACGCCGGCACCACTTCCTTGATGAACAGCTCGAGCGACTTCTTCTTCTCGGCGTGGGGCAAGCTGTTGTCGCACCAGAAGCTGAACTCGTCGACGCCCAGTTCCTGGTAGTACTTGATGCGTGCGATGATCTCTTCCGGCGTGCCGATCATGGTGTTCTTGCGGATGTTCTCCAGCTGGAACGCCGGCACTTCGGCGAATTTCGACTCCGGGCTCGGCTCCAGGAAGCCATTCACCGGGGTGGTCTTGTTGCCGAACCAGGCATCGAAGGTGCGGTAGAAGCGCAAGATCGCCTGGGCGCCGACCTTCCAGCCTTCCGGATCAGCCGGGCTGTGCACGTGGGTGTGGCGCAGCACCATCAGTTGCGGGCGCGGCACGCCTGGGTTGTTGTCCAGGGCGGCCTGGAACTTGTTCTTGAGGTCCAGCACTTCTTCGTCACCCTTCATCAGCGGGGTGACCATGACATTGCAACCATTGGCAACGGCGAAGTTGTGCGAGTCGGGGTCGCGGGCGGCGATCCACATTGGCGGCGTGGCGTTGAAGGGCTTCGGTACGCTGGTGGAGGTCGGGAACTTGTAGACTTCACCGTCGTGGGCGTAGTCGCCTTCCCACAGCTTGCGCACCACTGGCACCATCTCGCGCAGCGCCTTGCCGCCGTCGGTGGCCGGCATGCCACCTGCCATGCGGTCGAACTCGAACTGGTAGGCGCCGCGTGCCAGGCCCACTTCCATGCGGCCGTTGCTGATCACGTCGAGCAGGGCGCATTCGCCAGCGACGCGGATCGGGTTCCAGAACGGCGCGATGATGGTGCCAGCGCCCAGGCGGATCTTCTCGGTGCGCGCGGCCAGGTAGGCCAGCAGCGGCATCGGGCTTGGCGAAATGGTGTATTCCATGGCGTGGTGTTCACCGATCCAAACGGTGCTGAAACCGCCGTCTTCGGCCATCAGGGTCAGTTCGGTCAGGTCTTCGAACAGCTGGCGGTGGCTGACCTGTTCATCCCAACGTTCCATGTGTACGAACAACGAAAATTTCATGGGTTTTTCCTCAACGCTTGTTATTGCCCGTCAGTCAATCGGGCTTCAGTGTGGGAGCGGGCTGCGTCCAACTGCAGGCTTCAGGCAAAGGCCGGCAGGCTGGCCATCTTGCCGCGGCAGTACACCATCGGCCGTGGCGCTTCGGCAGGGGCGATCAGGTTGTGTACCTTGCCGACCATGATGGCGTGGTCGCCACCTTCATATTCACGCCACAGTTCACATTCGATGACGGCGGTGGCACCGGCCAGGATCGGGTTGCCCAGTTCGCTCAGGGTCCACTCGATGCCGCTGGCCTTGTCCTTGCCCTTCTTGGCGAACGCGTAGGCTTCGGCCTGCTGTTCACCGGACAGCAGGTGAATGGCAAAGCGCTTCTGCTTGATCAGTACCGGGTAGGAGTCGGAGGTGTAGTTGGGGCAGAACAGCACCAGCGGCGGGTCCATCGACAGGGAGGAGAAGGCGCTGGCGGTCAGGCCGACGACCGAACCGTCGTCGTCCTGGGTGGTGATGACGGTAACGCCGGACGGGAAGGAGCCCAGAACGTTCTTGTAGACAGTTGCGTCGATCATCGGGAGTACCTCTGAAGGGCTGCGGTGGTCCGCGGTTTTTATCGTTGATGTGTCTGATGGTATACCGTAATACCTATTTTGCAAGCGGAATTTTCAACCCTGGGTTTTCGCGATGAACGGCCACAAGCCACGAAAACCGTGGCCTTGAGCGGTGAGGCGGTTTGTCGCAGGGGTTTCGCAAGCGGATCAGTGGCCGTTTTTTCATGCGGTTCAGTGTTGTCAAAAGTTTGGAATACCATAATATGGTCCTCAGCTGAGAGGCCGCCTTGATGCGGTTTCCTTACAAAGATAAAAACGACCTTTCGAGCTGAAAACCATGTCCCAACCGTCGTCGCAGCACCAGTTTGTCGAGAATCACACGGTCGATTACGTTCCACCTGCCGAGCGCCATGGGAAGGCGCGCGACCTGTTCACCCTCTGGTTCAGTACCAACATTGCGCCACTGCCTATCGTTACCGGTGCCATGGTGGTCCAGGTGTTCCACCTGAACCTGTTGTGGGGGTTGATAGCCATCGTCCTGGGCCATCTGGTCGGGGGCGTGGTCATCGCCCTGGCCTCTGCACAGGGGCCGCAGCTGGGCATTCCGCAAATGGTGCAGAGCCGTGGCCAGTTTGGCCGCTACGGTGCCTTGTTGATCGTGTTCTTCACCGCGCTGATCTATGTCGGCTTCTTCATTTCCAATATCGTCCTGGCGGGCAAGACCATTCACGGCATCGCGCCGAGCGTGCCGATGCCCGGCGCGATCGTGATCGGTGCCCTGAGTGCGACTGCCATTGGCGTGATCGGCTACCGCTTTATCCATATCCTCAACCGCATCGGTACCTGGGTGATGGGCTCGGCATTGCTGGCCGGTTTCATCATGATGTTCGTCCAGGATCTGCCGGCTGACTTCTTCAGCCGTGGCGCGTTCAACCTGTCGGGCTTCATTGCCACCGTGTCGCTGGGTGTGATCTGGCAGATCAGCTTCTCGCCGTACACCTCTGACTACTCGCGTTACCTGCCCCGTGAAGTGGGCATCGCCAAGCCGTTCTGGGCCACTTACTTTGGCGCCACCCTGGGCACCATCCTGTGCTTCAGCTTTGGTACGGTGGCGGTGCTGTGCGTGCCGGAAGGCACCGACGCAATGGATGCGGTGAAGCAGGCCACCGGCTGGCTGGGCCCGATCCTGATGGTGCTGTTCCTGCTCAACATCATCAGCCACAACGCCCTCAACCTTTACGGCGCCGTGCTGTCGATCGTGACCGCGATCCAGACTTTCATGGCCGAGTGGACGCCGAGCATCAGGGTACGGGTGATCCTGGCCTCGGTCATTCTGGTGGGCTGCGGGATGGTGGCACTGAATGCCTCGGCGGACTTCATCGGCCAGTTCATCGGCCTGATCCTGGCGCTGCTGCTGGTGCTGGTACCGTGGGCTTCGATCAACCTGATCGACTTCTACCTGATCAAGAAGGGCCAGTACGACATTGCGTCGATCTTCAGTGCCAACGGCGGTATCTATGGCCGCTTCAACCACCACGCGATCATTGCCTATGCCTGCGGCATCCTGGTGCAGCTGCCGTTTGCCAATACTTCGCTGTATGTGGGGCCGTACTCGAACATTGTCGAAGGGGCTGACCTGTCGTGGCTGTTCGGCTTGCTGGTGACCGTGCCGCTTTACTATTGCCTGGCGACGCGCGGCAAGGCTGTCGAGAAGGCGGGGCGGGTGGTAAGCGTCAACGACTGATAGATCGCTGTTGCTGTAGCCGGGGCCGCAACGCGGCCCCGGCTGTTTTGGATCAAACCTTGAACTGCGCCACCATCCCGTTCAGGTCCACCGCCAACCGCGACAGTTCCTGCGCCGCCGCACTGGTCTGATTCGCCCCCGCCGACGTTTGCATCGCCAGGTCACGAATATTCACCAGGTTCCGGTCCACCTCGCGTGCGACCTGCGCCTGCTCCTCCGAGGCACTGGCAATCACCAGGTTGCGCTGGTTGATCGAGGCAATGGCCTCGGCAATCACTTCCAATGCCTGCCCTGCGCTTTGCGCCACTTCCAGCGTACCCGTGGCGCGACCCTGGCTGCTGTGCATTGCTGTCACTGCCCGCTCGGTGCCGTTCTGAATCCCGGCAATCATCTGCTCGATCTCTGCCGTCGATTGCTGGGTACGGTGGGCGAGGGCGCGTACCTCGTCAGCCACCACGGCAAACCCACGTCCTGCCTCTCCGGCCCGTGCCGCCTCGATGGCGGCGTTCAGTGCCAGCAGGTTGGTCTGCCCGGCAATTGCACCAATCACGTCCAGCACCCGGCTGATCTCGTTGGCGTTGCTGGCCAGCTGCTCGATCTCGGCCGATGTGCCGGTCACATCCGCTACCAGATGCTGGATGGATGCCAGCGCCTGGTTGACCTGGTCGCGGCCATCGCGGGTGGTCTGGTCAGCGCCCTTGGATGCATCAGCAGTGCTGACCGCGTTGTTCGCCACTTCCTCGACTGCCGCAGTCATCTGGTTCACCGCCGTGGCGGCCTGGTCGATTTCTGCACTTTGCTGATGCAGGCCGCGGCTGGTGTCTTCAGTGACAGTGTGCAGTTCTTCCGAGGCTGAGGCCAGTTGGTCGGAAGACGCGGCGATCTGGCGAATGGTATCGCGCAGGCTGCCCTGCATGCGGCTCAGGGCACGCAACAGCAAAGCCGGCTCATCGCGGCCGGTTACCCGTATCTCCCGGGTCAGGTCGCCTGTCGCCACGCGCTCGGCCACAGCCAGTGCATCGGCCAGCGGCACGACGATACTGCGGGTGAGCACGGTAGCGATGGCGGCAAGGGCCAGCATGATCACCACCAGTGAGGCAACCAGCGCGGTGAACGCTTCGTCCGCTACGTCGCTGCTGCGCTGCGAGGCTTGTTCGGCACCTGTGCCGTTATAGGCGATCAACGCTGCCATGGCCTGCATCATGCTGTCGGCGCGCTGAGTCAGCGGGCCGCTGATCTGCTGCTTGGCGTCGTCCATGTGCCCAGCTTGAATGTCTTGCAGCACACGGGTCTGTAATTCGAAATAGTGCTGATAAGAAGCGGTGAAGGCATTGAACAGGGCGCGGTCATCGGCAGCGATGATCGTGTCGGCATAATCCTTCAGCGCATTATTCAGCTCGGTATTGATGCCGTTGAGCATCTGCAGGTTGCGCTCGCGGTCACTGGGGTTGTCGTCCAGCGCGGCACGCAAGGTGACGGCGCGGGCACGCCCGAGGTTGGTGCTGATGTCACCGAGGGCTATTACGGCCGGCATCCAGGTCACCCGGATTTCATCCGTGGCTTTGTCCATCTGCCGGGTTTCGTAAAGTGCGATCAAGCCCATGAACAGGACCAGGATGCCCAACAGGGCGAACACGCTTGCAGCGCGAATGCCGATCTTCAAATTCCGTAACTGCATGGAATGCTCCTTGACGGTGGCGTGCAGGCCTCAGGAGCTTGGGTGGATGGCCGGGTCACCGGTATGGCGCCAGGCTCTTGATGCGCTGCGGAGTTGTTTGTGTGTCTCACCCTCGTGACTTTTTTGATTTCAATGATGCCATATGGCCATCATTATTGAACAGCCATTCAATGTAACGGCCAAGACTGACAAAACCGCCAATTGTTGACGGTTTTGTCAGGAAAAATGCCGTTAAACGATAGCGATCATTGGGTCCGCCGCGGCCAGCGCCAAGGCGCGGTCAGCCGCTGGCGGATAAATCCATTCCGAGTTGATTTGGCGCTTGAGGGCCTTGCCTTCCTGGCCGTGCAGCTTCAGTTCGCGCTCCCAGCCTTCGCTGAAGGCGGCGCCCCAGTCGCCCAGGTCCAGGCAGGTGACGTATTTGGGCTGGCGATACAGCACCGGCTGCAGGCCGAGCAGGTCGGCGGCGGCGTTGTTGCCGGCGTGGCGGCCCATGGGGATGGCGTGCTGGCACGTCATCAGGGCATGGTTGCCCAGGTCATCCACCGCAGCCCAGGCGGTGTCGCCGGTGGCATAAACGTGCTCCTGGCCCAGCACTTTCAAATGGCCATCCACTTTCAGCCGGCCGAAGGTATCGCGCTCGCCGGCAACGTGCGCCGTCAACGGGCTGGCCTTGACGCCAACGGTCCAGATTACCGTGTTGCTGGCGATATGCTCGCCGTTGTCCAGGGTGACTCCCGCAGCATCGACAGCCACCACCGAAGCGCCGGCCAGCCATTCGACCCCGGCCTGTTCACACGCGGCAACAATCGACGGTGTGATCCCTTCACCCAATGCCGCCCCCACTTGCGCACCACGGTCGACCACCACTACCCGCAATGCCGCGTCGGCCCCGAGGATCGAGCGCAGGCGAGTAGGCATTTCGGTTGCGGTCTCGATGCCGGTGAAGCCGCCGCCGCACACCACTACGGTATTGCGAGTTGGCGAAGCGGGCAGGGCGGCCAGATCGACCAGATGCTGCTCCAGGCGCATGGCCGATTCCATCTGGTCGACATCGAACGCATGTTCCGCCAGGCCTGGTACTGCCGGGCGGGCAACCTGGCTGCCTGCGGCCAGGATCAGGCGGTCGTAGGCGATGCGCTGTGGCTGGCCGTGGGTATCGGTATAGCTGACGCTGCGACCTTCGGTGTCGATGCTGTCGGCGTTGCCCGGGAAGAAGTGAATGCCCACAGCCTCGAACAGATCACCCAGAGGCGCCTTCATGCCATGCACGTCGGCCTCGTAAAAGCGCGGACGAATGCGCAGTTCCGGCTGTGGCGCCAGCACGCTGATGCTGAGGTCGGCACGTTGCGCCTGGTCGAGTAGGCGGGCAGCGCTCAGGGCGCTCCAGACACCGGCAAAGCCGGCACCGATGATCAGGATGTTGGATTTCATGAAGGTGCTCCGCAAGGTTCGAAGAGGGCATCGAGGGCCAGCTGTATGGCCTTCGAGTAACTACGACTATATCGGTCGTAGTTATCTTCGGCAAGGGTTTTTCCCTTTGCGGTGGAGCTACCTTTTGACGCCTTGCTTTGTCAGTGTCGGGGCATCGGCGTAACATGTACGACAAAATCGGTCGGAGATTTGAATGTCGCTTTACAGTGCTGGCGTGGAATACGGTATCCATTGCCTGTTGTTTTTAGTCGACGAGCGCGGTGAAACTCGTGATTCCAGCGTGCGCGACCTGGCCGAGTTGCAAGGTGTGCCGCAGGAATACCTGGCCAAGGTCTTTACCAAGCTGGCCCGTGCCGGGCTGGTGGCGGCCACCGAAGGCGTGCGCGGCGGCTTCCGCCTGGCGCGGCCGGCGGCGCAGATCAGCGTGCTGGATATCGTCAATGCCATTGATGGACCAAAGAAGATCTTCGATTGCCGCGAGGTGCGCGAGCGTTGCACCTTGTTCGACGGCTCGCCGCCGCGTTGGGCGACCGAGGGTACCTGTGCGATCCACGCAGTGATGCTGGGGGCGCAGAAGCGCATGGAAGAGTCATTGGCACAGCAGACTGTGCTGGACCTGGCCATGCGCTTCGGGCGCAAGGCCCCGGCTGAATTTGGCCAGCAGGTCGATGCCTGGATGGGTGAGCGGCGGGAGGCCAAGGGGGCTGGGGATATTCCGGTAGACCAGGTGTGAAGGGGTTGCCCGAACCGGCCTTTGCGCGAGTAGGGAAGGACGCCGATCAGCGCCCTTCGTGCTGGCGCCGATAGGCCCCAGGCTGCACCCCCACGGCCTTGGCAAACGCCCGGGTAAACGCCGCCACCGACTGATACCCCACCTGCGCACCCACTTGCTCCACGGTATTACCCGCCCGCAGCAACTGGCTGGCATGGCGCATGCGCAGTGCCAGCAGCACCTGCCCTGGCGATTGCCCCGCCAGTTCGTTGAAGCGCTTGAAAAACGCAGACCGCGATAAGCCGGTGCAGGCGGCCATGCTCTCCAGCGTCCAGGCTTGCCCCGGTTGTTCGATCAACTGCTCCAGCAGCCCGGTAAACGCTGGCTGGCGAGCGAGGGCGACAAGCCCGCCCAGTGACTGCCCGGCAATGACCTGCTGGCGCAGCACGTACAGGAACAACAGGTGCGTCAGGCGCTCCAGCAACGCCTGCGACGGGCCGGCGGCCCGCCGGCATTCTTCCAGAATGAGCTCGAACAGCGCCCGTGCCGCACTGCCGGCGGGGTCTTCGGCGCGCAGCAGGATCCAGTCGGCCAGGCCTTCGACAATCAGTGAAGACAGGCCGGACTGGAAATGGAAGAAGCCGCAAACCAGTCCGACGCCGTCGCTGGCTTCGCTATCCAGCGCCTGCATGGCCTGGCGCGGTTGGGCACAGGCGTCGACCGGGTCCTGATCGCTGGACAAGCGATAGGCAAGGTCGTGCAACAGGAATACGGCATCTCCCTTCTCCAGGCGCACCGGTTGCGGCTGGCCGTCAATGTGCAGCCAGCAATGCCCTTGCACCAACAGGTGGAAGCTGGCGCGGCCCATGCCCTGGGTGCTGGCATGCCAGCCACCGCAATAGCGCCCGACATGAAACAGGCTGGCATCGAGCTCCAGGCCCTCTAATAACCAATCGACAAGGTGGCTGGACGAAATCATCTAATACAAAGACTCAGGAACAAGGAAAGGCGACTGACGAATATGGAGGGTAGTTCTTATAACCAACAGACTGTAGTGACACTCATCAAAGGAGATCACTGCATGTCCGCGCGCATTACTTTACACACGCTGCAGAGCGCCCCGGAAGCGGCACGGCCGTTTCTTGATAATGCCCAGAAGAATTCCGGCTTCATCCCCAACCTGCTCGGCGTGCTGGCCAACGCGCCGGCGGCCCTGGAAACCTACGTGACCGTTTCGGCACTCAATGGCAAGTCCGAGCTTGGCCTGGCCGAGCGTGAAGTGGTGCAACTGATCGCAGCCACCCAGCATGGCTGCGACTTTTGCGTGGCCGGCCATACGGCCGTCGCGCTGAACAAGGCCAAGCTGCCGCAGGATGTGGTCGATGCTCTGCGTGCCCGTGGTGAACTCCCGAACGCTCGCTACGAAACCCTGGCCGCCTTTGCCCGCGAAGTGATCGCCACCCGTGGCAATGTCAGCGAAGCCACCTACCAGGCCTTCCGTGAAGCCGGCTTCAGTGAAGGCAACGCCTTGGAGGTGATTCTGGGTGTAAGCCTCGCAACCCTGTGCAACTTTGCTAATGTTTTCGCCCAGACGCCACTCAACGAAGAGCTTGGCAAATACCGCTGGCAGCCTTCTGCGTAGTCCACCTGTGATAATGGCCATTACCTGGCCGTTGTAGGAGCGGCCTTGTGCCGCGAACGGGCCGCAGAGCGGCCCCGGCGTTATCAAAGGAGCAAGACCATGCAAGAGTGTGCATTTCGACACTGGCTGGATGCCAATGCCGAGGCCATTGATCGGGGCCTGTGCGAACCGCAGCAGGTGCTGGTCCAGATCGCAGAATCGCAGCTGCTGCGCACGGGGGTCGACCCAGCGCTGGGCGGTACGGGCGGGCAGGTGACCGACGCGGTCGAGGCCATCGCCGCCATTGCCAGCCGCTCATTGGCTGCGGCTTTCGTCTGCTGGGGCCAGCGTGCTTTCATCGAATACCTGCTGCACAGCCCCAACCAGCCCCTGCGTGAGCGCCTGCTGCCGCGCCTGTTGACCGGTGAATTGGCCGGTGCCACCGGGCTGTCCAACGCCATGAAGTTCCTGTCCGGTATCGAAGCGCTGCAGGTGCGTGGCCGCCCGACAGCCGATGGCTGGCACCTGGAAGGGCGACTGCACTGGGTGACCAACTTGCGTAAAAGCGGCTTCGTGGTGGCGGCGGCCATCGAGGATGAAGCCGGCGGCGCGCCGTTTGTGCTGGCCATTCCTTCCAACGCTCAAGGCCTTGAGCGTTCTGATGATCTACAACTGATGGGCCTGCAGTCGAGCAACACGGCAGCACTGGCTTTTCACCAGGTGCCGCTGGCGCGCGACTGGCTGCTGCATGAAAATGCACGCGAATTCCTGCCACGGGTACGCCCGGCATTCCTGGCGCTGCAATGTGGCATGGCCATTGGCCTGGCGCGACGAGCGCTTGAAGAGGTTCAGGCGCACCTGCATGGCCGAGCCTCGTTCCTCGACGAAGCCCGTCAGGTGCTTAGCGAACGCCTGGAAAACACCGTCAGCGAACTCAAGCAGGGCTTGCTCGAAGGTCGCTTCCAGCAGCAGCCGGCGGCCTTGTTCAAGCTGCGCATCATCCTGGCTGAAAGTGCTGCCGACGCGGTACAACTGGAATTGCAGGCCAGTGGCGGCAAGGCTTACCTCAGCGAATACGGCGAAGGGTTTGCCCGCCGCTGGCGGGAGTCGGCCTTCGTGCCGATCGTCACGCCCAGCCTGGTGCAATTGCGCGCCGAACTGCAACGCCAGGCGGGCGTTGCATGAGCGCGGTGTTGCTGGAGGCCCGTGACATTCGCTTGGGCTACCCGCGTGAGGGTGGTTGGCAGCAGGTGCTGGCGCAGTTCGACCTGCAGCTGGCGCCAGGTGAAGTCGTGAGCATCCTTGGCCCCAGTGGTGTGGGCAAGTCCAGCCTGCTGCGGGTGCTGGCAGGCCTGCAGCAGCCTGGCGGTGGTAGCGTGAGCTTGCACGGCCAGCCGCTGCAGGGGCCGCACCCGCGTCTGGCGGTGGCCTTTCAGGACCCAAGCCTGCTGCCATGGCTGAGCCTGGAGAAAAACGTCGCCTTCGGCCTGGACTTCGCCCGTCAGCCCAAGCTGGCGGATGCCGAACGCCGTGCACGCATCGACCATGCGATTGCGGCTGTGGGCCTGGCCCACGCGCGTGGCCAGTACCCGGCGCAGTTGTCTGGCGGCATGGCCCAGCGCACCGCGCTGGCCCGCTGCCTGGCACGCCAGCCCGAAGTCTTGCTGCTGGATGAACCCTTCGGTGCGTTGGATGAGGTGACCCGCGCCGACATGCAGCAACTGCTGCTGCAACTGATCGCCACGCACAAGACCGCGGCCGTGCTGATCACTCACGATATCGACGAAGCCCTGCTGCTGTCAGACCGGGTTCTGCTACTGGGCAACCACCCAGCGCACATCCTCGGCCAGTGGCACATCGACCTGCCGCAACCACGGACGCAGCGGGTCGAAGAACTGGGTGCCTTGCGTATCGAAATCCTCAAAACCCTTCGGCGGGCAAGCCGCACAGTCGAACCTACCCCAACCTCGTTGCCCTCGGAGGCTGTCCATGTGCATGGATGACTGCTGTTCTTCTTCTTCGCGTCGTGACTTCCTCAAGCTCGGCGCCATGCTCACTGCTGCCGGTGCATTGCCGTTGCTGTCGAGCTTGCAGGCGCGTGCCGCTGCCGAGCCGGACGCGCCGGTGCGCATCGGCTACCTGCCGATCACCGATGCCACGCCGCTGCTGGTGGCACATAACAACGGCCTGTTCGAGGCCGAAGGCATCAAGGCCGAGCGCCCGGTGCTGCTGCGCAGCTGGGCGCAGGTGATCGAGGCATTCATTTCCGGCCAGGTCAATGTCATCCACCTGCTTTCGCCGATGACGGTATGGGCGCGCTATGGCAGCAAGGTGCCAGCCAAGGTGGTGGCCTGGAACCACGTGGGCGGTTCGGGCCTGACTGTTGCGCCGGATATATCCGACGTGAAACAGCTTGGTGGCAAGACAGTGGCCATTCCGTTCTGGTACTCGATCCACAATGTGGTACTGCAACAGTTGCTCAACGACAACGGCCTGACGCCCGTGTCGAAGCCGGCCAATGCGCAACTGGCCGCCAACGAAGTCAACCTGCTGGTGCTGCCACCGTCCGACATGCCACCCGCTCTGGCCAGCAAGCGTATTGCCGGCTACATCGTGGCCGAGCCGTTCAACGCACTGGCCGAGAACCTCAAGGTCGGCCGCGTGCAGCGCTTTACCGGCGATGTATGGCGCAACCATGCGTGCTGCGTGGTGTTCATGCACGAGCATGACCTGAACAACCGCCCGGTGTGGTCGCAGAAAGTGGTCAACGCCATCGTCAAGGCCCAGCAATGGACCCGTGACCATCGCACCGAAGCCGCCGCACTGCTGTCCAGGGCGGGCCCCAACAAGTACACCCCGCACGAGCCTGCGGTGCTGACCAAGGTCCTGGCGCCCGCCGCCGAAGACCGTGCTGGCTACATTGCCAGTGGCGCCATTCGCCATCAGCAGTGGGACGAAAAGCGCATCGACTTCCAGCCATACCCGTTCCCGAGTTACACCGAAGAGCTGGTCAAGCGCCTGAAAACCACCCTGATCGAAGGCGACAATGCGTTCCTTGCCGGGCTGGATCCGGCGTATGCCGCCCGCGACCTGGTCGACGATCGCTTCGTGCGTAGCGCCATCGCGACAGTGGGTGGCCCGTCGGTGTTCGGCATTGCCGACAACTTCGAGCGTAGTGAGGAGTTTGCGGTCTGATGCGCACCCATGTCGTACATGCCGGCCTTGGGCTGGTCGGGTTGCTGGCCTTGTTGCTGTTATGGTGGGCCGGTGTGGCAATGTTCGGCCAGGCCGACGGCCTGTCGGCGCGCTTTTCGCCGGCGGCAACCCTGGCCAGCCTGGTCGAGCTGCTGGGGCAGGGCGAGGTCTATGGGCATATCTGGGTCAGCCTCAAGCGCATCCTGGTCGGGCTGCTGCTGGCGCTGCTGATGGGTGTGCCGCTGGGCTTGCTGGTAGGCAGCTACCGGCACCTGGAGGCGGCGACCACGCCAGCATTCCAGTTTCTGCGCATGATATCGCCATTGTCGTGGATGCCTGTGGTGGTGATGCTGATGGGCGTGGGTGACCAGCCAATCTACTTCCTGCTGGCGTTTGCCGCGTTGTGGCCGATCTTGCTGAATACGGCGGCAGGGGTGCGTCAACTGGACCCGCGCTGGCTGCAACTTAGCCGCAGCTTGAGTGCAACGCGCTGGGAAACCTTGTGCAAGGTGATTGTGCCGGGGGTGATCGGTCACGTGCTGACGGGGGTGCGCCTGGCCATCGGTATTCTGTGGATTGTGCTGGTGCCGTGCGAAATGCTTGGGGTGAGTGCGGGGCTTGGGTATTTCATTCTTGATACCCGCGACCGGCTGGCGTATTCCGAACTGATGGCCATGGTGCTGCTGATTGGCGTGCTGGGGTTTGTGCTGGATGCCCTGGCGCGTGGGCTGCATCGGCGCTGGGTGCATGGCTGAAAGGCCAATGGGGCTTCTTCGCGGGCTCGCCCGCTCCCACAGGTGCATCACCGGCCTTGGGCCTTACGGTATTCCTGTGGGAGCGGGCAAGCCCGCGAACAGGCCATCGGATCAATGCACGGTCTTGCGCTGGCGCACACATTCCTGGGCCTGAGCGGTCAGCTCATCCAGCCGCTCATCGCGCATCTGCTCCGCTTCGATCATTGCATCCTCACCCTGCTGGTTAAGGAGATAGGTGTGAATCTGCAGCACTTCAGCCGTCTGATAAATCGGCGCAATGTCCAGACGCCCGATCAGCGCATCACTGGGGTGGCCGGTACTGCTCATCAGCACCTGCGGGCCGTTGGCGGCCACCACTTGCATGCCCATCGCCTCGAACCACGGCACCTGGTTGGCAAAGGCGTTCAGCTCTACGCAGGCATGGCGTGAGCGCAGGTCGCCCAGCAGAGCACGGGCGATGCCCTGGCGGCGATGGCTGGCGCACACGGCCAGAAAGGCCAATGCACAGGCCTGCCCATCGTCCTGGGCTGGCAGCGACAGCGCAAAGCCCAGCAACTGGTCCGGTGCTTCGGCATCCAGCGCCAGGGTAAGCGCCACGGCCAGACCGCGGGTGCCGTCCAGCGCTTGCAGGTACTGGTGGACTTCCATGCCAACGCCGTACTGGTACAGCGGGTACAGCGGGTTGTCGACGGCGATGGCGACACTGCTCAATTCGCCGACATTGTGAATGACCAGCTCGCGGATCTGGTTCTGGAAAGATTCGGGCGGCACGCTGTCGAGGCGGCTCAGGATGAACATCTGGGGGCGGGCTCCGGCGAATGAGAATACAACCTGCGCCGTGTTGGCGCAGGTTGTACAGTCTAACCGGTTTTGCCGTATCAGCCGTGTGCCTGTAAGGCACCGAGCATCAGGTCGAGGTTTTGCACGGCAGCACCAGAGGCACCTTTGCCCAGGTTGTCGAACACTGCGGTGAGCAGTACCTGGCCATGCTCGGGGTTGGCGTACAGCGCCAGGCGCAGGTCATTGCTGCCGTTCAATGCCTCGGGGTCGAGGTTTGCCGCAGCGCGGCCCTGATGCAGAGGCATCACCTGAACATGGCGGGCACCCTGGTAATGCTGTTCCAGGCAGCCTTGCAGCTGCTCGGCGCTGACCTGTCCAGGCAGCAGGCGAAGCTGCAGCGGAATGCTCAGCACGATGCCTTGGCGGTAGGCGCCATAGCCGGGCATGAACATCGGCCGCGCCGACAACCCCGCGTGCTGCTGGATCTCCGGTACGTGCTTGTGCGCCAGCTCCAGGCCATACAGCTGTAGCGCAGGCGCTTTGGCGGCGCCGGGCTGTTCGTGCCGCTCGACCGCCGCGCGACCACCGCCGGAGTAGCCAGACACGGCGTAAATGTTCAGGGGGTAGTCTGCAGGCAGCAAGCCAGCCTTGACCAGTGGGTGCAGCAGCGCGATGGCGCCGGTGGGATAGCAGCCGGGATTGCTGACACGCTTGCTTTGCGCGATGCGCTCGGCTTGCTGTTCGTCAAGCTCCGGCAGGCCATACACCCAGCCTGGTGTGGTGCGGTGCGCCGAGCTGGCGTCGATCACCCGCACCCGTGGGTTGTGGATTGCGGCCACGGCCTCGCGGGCGGCGTCGTCGGGCAGGCACAGCAGGGCGATGTCGGCGCTGTTGATCGCTTCGCAGCGGCGTTGCGGGTCCTTGCGCTCGGCCTCGGGGAGGGTCAGCAGGCGAAGATCGCTACGGCCCTGCAGGCGGGCATGGATCTGCAGGCCTGTGGTGCCTTGGTCGCCGTCGATGAAAACAACAGGGGTGTGCATGCTCGGGGTCCGGTTGGGGAAAGATAGCCTATGCTCGCCCGTAGCGTTGGTAATGAAAATTTGAATATGATGATCGATACATTCAGGTTTTCTGAATGAGTTTTGAAACGCGTGGTGAACCTGTGGGTTTACTCGCAAAAGGGCCGGCTCTGAACAATGCGCGAAATCAGCCTCGACCGCCTCCGCACATTGGTGGTCATCACCGACCTGGGCTCCTTTGCCGAGGCCGCCCGCCAGCTTAACCTGGCGCCGCCCACCATCAGCTTGCACGTGGCCGAGTTGGAGGCGCGTATCGGCGCCCCGTTGCTCACCCGCACCCGCGGCCAGGTGCGGCCTACCGTCATCGGTGAAACACTGCTGGGACGTGCCCGGCGCCTGCTGGCGGACGCTGACCTGGCGCTGGACGAAGTACGCCGGCAGGTCGCAGGGTTGACCGGGCGTGTGCGCCTGGGCGCCTCCACCGGTGCCATCGCCCATTTGCTGCCACAGGCGCTGGCACGCCTGCGTGTGGAGCACCCGGGGATCGATGTGCAGGTCCAGGTGCTGACCTCCCAGGCGTCGCTCGCGCGCTTGCGTGAGGGCACACTGGATATCGGCCTTGTGGCCTTGCCGCAGGTGGCCGGCAAAGGGCTGACGGTCACCCCCTGGCGGCGCGACCCGATCCTGGCGTATGTGCCGGCCGACTGGCAGCCACCGGCCAGGATCACCCCGGCGTGGCTGGCGCAACGGGCGTTGATCCTGAACGACAGCACCACCCAGCTGTCGCGGGTTACCGGCGAGTGGTTTGCAGCGGCGGGGTTGTACCCCGAACCGCGGATCGAGCTGAACTACAACGATGCGATCAAGAGCCTGGTCGGCGCCGGGTACGGGGCGACATTGTTGCCGCAGGAGGGGGAGGCGACCGAACTGGACCGGCGCATTGCCCGCCGACCGCTGCGGCCGGGGTTGTGGCGGCAGTTGGGTATTGCGTGTCGGGAAGGGCAGGTGGAGCGGGCCACGGGGTATGTGCTGGAGGCGCTGGAACGGTTGCGGTAGGGGCGGTTCCGCTGCGGCAAGACCTGTGGCAGGCCTACACGTTCCAGCCCCGACGCCTTGCCGAACTCAGAACCAGCGATCGTTCTTCTTGCGCCCACGGGTCAGTGCCGGCAGGATCAGCCCCGCCAGCAAGCCTGCACCGGCAATGCTGCCGCCATACACCATGTAGCGCATCATCACCTGCTTGTTCTCATCCCCCAGGCGGGCCTGGGTATCGCGCAGGTCCGACTGGCTCTGATCGAGCTGCTCGTTCAGTGCCTTGTTGCGCGCCTCCAGCTCGTCAATCAGCTGCTTGCGCGAATCAAGCGTTTCCTGCATGCCCTGTACGCGGTTCTTCCAGCTGTCGTCGATGGTCTTCAACTGCCCGGTCAGTTCGGCGACCTGGGCATCGAGCAATGGCAGGCGCTCGTTCTGCCCGGGTACTGTCTGCAGGTCGTTGCTGAGGATCCACACCACATCGCCGTTCTGCCCGCGCACCTGGCTGTAGTTGCCTTGGCTGCCGAGCAGGGTCAGCTTCTGCCCGGACTTGAGCGTGCCGACAATGCGGTGCCCGTCGGTCGGGCCGCTGCGCACGTAGGTGCTCAGGCTGTCACTGACCCAGCGTGCATCGCTGGCAGGCTCTTCGGCGTGCACGGGTGCGACAAGACTCACCAAGGCGGCAATCAGGCCGATGCGCAGGGCAGGGAGGGCGGAAGGATTGGGGCGGGAATCGGGCATGTTGGGTCTTCACTGAAACAGGACAAAAAGTAGGCCCGGTGACTGGGCCGATGAACCGGTCGGTGAGTTGACCGTCAGCGAAAGACCGTTTTTTTGTCGGCAGGTTCACTACCTGATGTCGGAAATGTCTGCAGAACCGGTACGCCGGGGCTATGGGGCTAGACTCAAGGCTCACCTTCGATCTTGGAGCAAGACCATGACTGCCAAGAATACCATCTGCCTGTGGTACGACCACGATGCCGAAGAGGCGGCGAACTTCTATGCCCGAACTTTCCCCGATAGCCGGGTGGTCGCTGTGCACCAGGCACCCGCCGATTACCCTTCAGGCAAGCAGGGCGATGTGATCACCGTGGAATTCACGGTAATAGGTATCCCTTGCGTGGGGCTCAATGGTGGCTCGGCCTTCAAGCACTGTGAGGCATTTTCGTTCCAGGTCAGTACCGCGGACCAGGCAGAGACCGACCGCTTGTGGGATGCCATTGTCGGCAACGACGGCGAGGCCAGCGTTTGCGGCTGGTGCAAGGACAAATGGGGGATTTCGTGGCAGATCACTCCACGCATCCTCATCGAAGCCATCGGCCACCCCGACCGTGCGGCGGCCAAGCGTGCGTTCGAGGCCATGATGCAGATGGGCAAGATTGATGTGGCCAAGATAGCGGCGGCGTTGAAAGGTTGAAGCGGGTCTGTGTTTCAGCAGGCGCGGTCTCGCATCGCGAACGGGCTGCGTGGCAGCCCGTGGTTTTCGGGTTGTCGCCGTCAGTTGCTGGTTACTTCGGCCTCTGCCGCTGTCTTGGCCGACGCCTTCTTCTCCTGCACCACAATGTAGAACTCCTCCCCATGCTTCACCGCGCCATACAGTACGGCCTTCTCGATCAGCTCGTTGCCGCGCAGGTGGCGCAGCATCATCGGGTCCTTGCGCAGGTCGCGGTACAGCGCCAGGCATAGCAGCACCATCACCACCACGAATGGCAAGGCCACGACGATGGTCAGGTTCTGCAACCCGGTCAGCGCTTCGCCAGGGTTACCTGGGTCGCCGATCGCCAGCATGATGGCCGCCACCGTACCGGTCAGCGTCCCCCAGAAAATCACTGTGCGTCGCGATGGAGCGGTGGTGCCGTGTTCCGACAGCGTGCCCATCACCAGCGAGGCGGCGTCGGCACCCGAAACAAAAAAGATGCCCACCAGGATCATCACCAGCACCGAGGTTGCCGAGGCCAGCGGGTAGCTGTCCAGCAACTGGTACAGTGCGTGGTTGCTGTTGACCGCACCGTTGGCCAGCTGGAAGGCGCCCTCGCGCACGGCCTCGATGGCGGCGCCACCGAAGATGGTGAACCACACCAGGCTGACCAGGCTTGGCACCAACAGCACCCCGGTAACGAACTGGCGAATGGTGCGACCGCGGCTGATGCGGGCGATGAACATGCCCACGAAAGGCGTCCAGGAGATCCACCAGGCCCAGTAGAACACGGTCCAGCCGGCCAGCCAGCTGTTCATCTGCTCGCCGCCGCTGGCGTTGGTGCGGGCCATCATTTCCGGCAGCATCTTGATGTAGATGCCGAGCGAGGTCGGCAACAGATTGAGCATCAGCAGCGTCGGCCCGACCATGAACACGAACACCGCCAGCACCAGTGCCAGCACCATGTTGGTGTTGGACAGCCACTGGATACCCTTGCCGATGCCTGACACCGCCGAGGTCACGAAGGCAATGGTCAGCAGGGTGATGATCGAGATGTAGAACAGTTTACCGGGGCTTTCGATCCAGCCGTTGTATTCCAGGCCGCCGGCAATCTGCAGCGCCCCAAGGCCCAGCGAGGCGGCCGAGCCGAACAGCGTGGCGAAGATCGCCATCATGTCGATAAGGCGGCCGAGGGGGCCGTTTGCGTGCTTGCCGATCAACGGCCGGAAGGCGGCGGAAATCAGCTGCGAGCGGCCACGGCGGAAGGTGCCGTAGGCAATTACCAGGCCGACGATGGCGTACATGGCCCAAGGGTGCAGGGTCCAGTGGAACAAGGTGGTGGCCATCGCCACCTGCATCGCTTCGCTGGTCTGCCCGCTGGCCGAGCCGGGCGGCGGCGATATGTAGTGCGACAGCGGCTCGGCCACGCCGAAGAACATCAGGCCGATGCCCATGCCGGCGCTGAACATCATCGCTACCCAGGACACCGTGCGGAACTCTGGCTGTTCGCCATCGCGGCCCAGCGGCACCCGCCCGTAACGGCTGGCGGCCAGCCACAGCACGAACACCACGAAGAGGGAGGAGGTGAGCACGAAGAACCAGCCGAAATTGAGAATGACCCAGGATTGCGCGCTGGAGGCGCTGCTGGCCAGGCTGGCCTGGTTGAGGAAGCCCCAGAGCACGAAGGCGATGGTCAGGAGGCTGGTGAAACCAAAGACGATCCAGTCAAGCTTGCCCTCGAAATGCCGATCCTGGCGGGCTTCTGCGGTTTTCGAGGGGTCTGTGACGCCAAGATCGAGTGTTTCGGGGATGTGTTCCTTTGCCATGTATGATGAGGCCCCATTTGTGTATTGCCTGAACGCGCAGGCTTGTTGTGTGGGCTGCCGAGCGCGATGACGGCCTCGGCGGGGTGGATTGCTGGCGGGATTATCCTGCGCAGCAGATAACGGCTCATGTCCCCATAACGCCATGGGGCGTCCATTGCGCGACTTGGCAAATACTTTTAGTTCTGGGGGCAATGGCCCTTTCTGTCTCGGCTTCTGGTACCCTGATAGGCATAACCCGGGACCGCACATACGAGCATCGTAGAAGCGCTGCTGCTTGCGGGCCTGGCCGCACCAGGAAACGGAGATTCGTCATAATGGCCACTGACCGTGTGAGCCTGATTCATTTCGATAAATTGAGCATGAGCCCTGCCGCTGCCGATCGGTTCCAGAAAGCCCTCGACGCGCTGGAAGCGCTCAAGCTGCAGGACCGTTACGTGTATCTCATCGCTCCTTATCTGGGTGATATCGCTGACGCCTCCGACGCCGAGCAACTGGCAACAGCCCTGGAGCAGGGCTTGCGCGTGGTCGAAGAGTTGCTGGTGGCCAGGTCGGTAACCAAGGTCAAGGCCGAGGAAGTGCGCCAGGTCTTCCACAGTGCTGGCGAACGTGCGCGGGCAGAACTGCCTGGCTGAGTAGTGGCATGGCCAAAGACATCGACAACCCCTGCGTCTCGTTATGCCAGCTCAACAGCGAACTGTGCGTGAGCTGCGGCCGTACCCGTGACGAAATCCGCAAGTGGCGGGGCATGAAGAGGCCCGAGAAAATGGCCACTGTGCAGCGTGCGGCGACGCGAATGAAGGCTATCGCCAAAAAGGTGGCCAAGCGGCAGAATGCCGGCTGAACCTGCGTGCAATTGACGCAGCCTTTCCTGACTGTCTGACGAGCCTGAAATGGATTCTCACTCGCTGTTCGCGTTTACCCTGGTCGCCGCCATCGCGATCGCCAGCCCCGGCCCTGCCACCTTGATGGCTATCAACAACAGCCTTGCTCATGGCCAGCGCAGTGCGATCTGGTCGTCGCTGGGCAATGGCACGGGTCTGTTCTGTCTGTCGGCAGCGGCCATGCTGGGGCTAGGCGCACTGCTGGCCAGTTCTGAGATACTGTTCAACGCCGTGAAGATCCTGGGGGCGGGCTATCTGTTCTACCTGGGTGCGCGACAACTGCTGAAGAAGAGCCCGATGCTGGAGCAGGGTGCCGCAGAGTGTGCGGCCAAGGTGCGGCCTACGCCGCTGAAACTGTTCAAATCGGCTTTTCTGACTGCAGTGACCAACCCGAAGGCGACCATGTTCTTTACAGCACTGTTCCCGCAGTTCATCGACCAAGGGGCTGCGCTATTGCCGCAGTTCCTGACCTTGACCGGGATCTTCGTGGCCTTGTCACTCACTTCACTGAGCGCGTATGCCGCCCTGGCTGCGCGGGCCAAGGGGGTGCTGACCCGGCCATCGCTGTCGCGCTGGGTGAACCGGGTGGTGGGCACCACCTTTATCGGTTTTGGCGCGGCGATCCTGGCGATGCGACGGCAGGGTGCCTGAAAAGCCCAGTTTGTCGCCGGCCGTGCAGGCGCTCACTGTCTGTCCTTCGGCAGATTTATCAACGGGACGATGAAAGGCTCGTCTGCGGGTTGCTGATGGTCCAGACTGTCTACAGCGCGCAGATGATAGCTGCAGGTGACCACGGCAGGTGGCAGCCTTTGGCCACTACGCCGGATCGCCGGGTGTTTCATGTGCCGAGGGTCGTAGATGATCGAGCGTTGCTTTCGCCACGTCTTGCTCCTGATGTGCCTGTCACTGCTGCCCCTGGCTGCCACAGCGGATGATGGATGCCTACAGTTGACCGCCACAGGCAACCCGGAATACCCCCCGTACCTGTGGCGCGACCCGCTGAACCCTCAACGACTGATCGGTGCCAATGCCGACCTGCTCAAATACCTGGGCAAGCAGTTGGGGATGGACATAGAGGTGGTTTACGCCGGGCCGTGGTCGCGAGCCCAGGAAGAAGTGCGCACCGGGCGGATCGACTTGATGGCCGGGTATTTCCTGACCGAAGCGCGCCGACAGCATGTGGACTTCATCGCCCCGCCGTTTTTGCGCACACCCAGCGTCATCTGGGTGCGCCAGGACAATGCCTTTGCCTACCAGCAATGGGCCGACCTCAAAGGCCGCAAGGGTGGCACTCTGGTCAACAACAGCCACGGCCAACAGTTCGATGAATACGCTCAGGCCAATCTCACCCTCGAGGCGGTGCCCACTGCCAGGCAGGCGTTCGAAAAGCTGATGCACAAGCGCAGCGATTACGTGGTGTACGAGCAGTATCCTGGCATGGCGCTGGCGCGCACATTGGGCATCGCTGCCGCTGTGCAGGTATTGCAGCCACCGGTTTCCAGCGAAGGGTTGTACCTGGCAATCTCACAAGAGTCGCCTTGCAACCGGCCACTGCTGCGTGAGGCGCTGGCGCGGGAGATGGCGAAGATCGTTGGCGGGGCCTTGCCCGAGCAGTGGTTGAAACAGAATCTGGAGCGGTGGCAGTGACAGAGTGGCTCATGCGCTGCGCGGTTTTTGTGGGCGCAGCCTCGCGTCGGTACATGTGCCACTCCAATTCAACGCATATGCAAGATGATGGGGCTGCTGCTGGCCGGGTCGGTATGCCCACGCAGCTTGCCTACCGCCTGCGCATCCACCGCCCCTCCTTGGTTGCCCCAGGCCGTACGCACAAAGCTGAGCACGTCGGCAATCTCCTGATCACTCAACTGTTCGCGCAAAGCCGGCATGCGATAGGCATCCGGCACCCCTGCAGCCACCACTCGCTGCGAACCATTGAGCGTGATATTGATTGCCGAGGCGTCCTCCTTGGCCAGTGCCGAGGTCGCCCCGGCCAAGGGCGGCATCCATTCGGCCTGGCCCTTGCCGTCCAGGCCGTGGCATGACGCACAGCGTGTCACGTAGGTGCGCGCTCCTGGGCTGTCCAGCCGTGTCGCTAGCGATTCGGCCTGGTATTGCCATGGTGCGCCGTCACGTTGAGGGTCGCCGGGCAGCGACTTCAGGTAGTGGGCGATGGCAGCCAGGTCGTCGTCACGCATGAATTGCGTGGAGTTGTTGAACGCCTCGGTCATCGAACCATATACCACTGCATGCCGGTTGCGTCCGGTCTTCAGAAACTGCGCGATCTCTGCCTCGCTCCAGCGCCCCAGCCCGGTGTTGTGGTCGGCGCGCAGACTGGGTGCATACCAGCCGTCGAGCAGTGCGCCGGACAGGAACGGCTTGCCGCTGTCATCCAGCGCCTTTTCATTGAAGGCCAGGCCACGTGGCGTATGGCAACTGCCGCAGTGTCCGGGGCCCTGGACGATATAGGCGCCACGGTTCCACTGTGCATCCTCCCCGGCCTTGTCGGTGTAAGGCGTGGTGGCGGCGAACAGGCCGTTCCACAAGGCGATGGGCCAGCGCAGGTTCAGCGGCCAGGGGATGTCGCTGGCCAGGTTGGCCTGCCGCGCCGGTTGCACGCCGTGCATGAAGAACGCATACAGCGCCTTGACATCATCATCGCTGAGCTTCGCGTAGGACGGGTAAGGCATGGCCGGGTACAGCCGTCGGCCACCAGGCGCGACACCCTGGCGCACGGCGCGGTCGAAGTCGGCCAGGGTGTAGTTACCGATGCCGCTGTCGCGGTCGGGGGTGATGTTGGTGGCGTGGATCGCCCCCAGCGGGGTGGCCATTTCCAACCCGCCGGCGAACGGTTTGCCATCCGGCAGGCTATGGCAGGCCACGCAATCACTGAGCCGGGCTACGTATTCGCCGCGGCTGACCAGCGCCGGGTCGGCAGCAGTGGCCTGTGCGTCGGCAAACGGCGATGCGGGTTCACGGGTGACATACCAGGCCAGCAGGCCCGCCGCGACCAGGCACGGCAGCGCCAGCCAGCCAGCGGTTCTTGCGAAACGATGGGTCATGAGGCGTCCCTTGTGCGATCAGCTGAAGGTGTGGCGGCTCAATGGCAAACTGCGCACGCGCTGGCCAGTGAGCTGCGCGACCGCATTGGCCACCGCCGGGGCCACGGCGGGCAGCGGTGGTTCGCCGATGCCGCCCATCTTCGCCCCGCTTTCGATGATGCGCACATGTACCCGCGCCATGCGCGAAGGCGGCAGGATCGGGTACAGGTCATAATTGCGTGCGCGCGGCTTGCCATCCACGTACACCGCTTCTTCCACCAGCGTCTGCGACAGGCCCAGGGCGACGGCGCCGTTAACCTGATGCTCGATGATCGCCGGGTTGACGATGCTGCCCGGGTCGATGGCTTGCCAGATGTCGTGCACCCTGACCTGGCCGTTGTCTATGGAAACCTCTGCAATGACCGCAGCCTCCGAGCCGAACGGTGAGGCCATGGCCACGCCGCGTGCGCGCTTGCTGCCGTCCTCGGCGGTGAACGGTCCGCGCTTCCAGCCCCCGGACAAGTCGGCCACAGCGTTCAGCAGGTTGGTCAGTCTCGGGTTGTCGCGCAGCAGGTGCAGGCGCAGTTCAAACGGGTCCTTGCCGCCTTTGTCAGCCAGTTCGTCCAGGAATGATTCGTAGAAGAAGTCGTTCAGCGAGTTACCTACCGAGCGCCAGTAACCGAGCATGGCCGGGCCTTTGACATAGATCTGGGCGATGCGCTTGTTGGCGATGGCGTAGGACTTGCCTGACAGCCCCTCAAGCGCGGTCGGGTCGATCTTCTCCCCTTGTTTTCCAGCAAGGGCTTCGGTTGGGCCCTCGGTGGCGCTTACCGCTTCGAGCGCCACTGGCATACCGTCTGCGTCCAGCCCGGCGCGGAACTTCACCACTGCGACGGGGCGCAGTACATCGCGCAAAAACTCCTCCTCGCGGCTCCAGATAAGCTTCACCGGCCGGCCAACCGCTTTGGCCAGGGCAATGGCCTGCGGGTAGGGGTTGGCAGAGTCGTACAGGAAGTGGCGGCCAAAGAAGCCGCCCAGCAGCGGCGAGTGCAGGTTGATTTGTGCAGGCTCCAGGCCGGTGCGTCTGGCAATGTCGTCACGGAACATGTCCGGGGCCTGGTTGGGCAGCCAGACGTCGAGGCTGCCGTCCGGGTTGAAGCGGGCGAGGGCGGACGGTGGCTCCAGCTGGGCATGGTTCAGGTACTGGTTGTGGTAGCTGGCCTCGACCTGGGTCTTGGCGTTGGCCAAGGCGCCGGCAATATCCCCTTCGTTCTCTTCATCACGGGACGGCCCTTGCACCGTCGCGAGGTGTTCGCGCCAGGCGTCGCTGGAAAAATCGGCCGGCATCGGGCGCACTTTGCTGTCGGCGGCCGGTTCTTTCCAGTCCACCTGCATCGCCTCCACTGCACGCTTGGCGTGCCACCAGCGCTCGGCGACCACAGCCACGGCGCCTGGCAACTGATGCACAGAATGTACGCCTTTCATGGCCTTGACCTGGTCTTCGTTGCGCAGGCTCCCAACCGTCATGCCCAGGCGCGGTGCATGCTGCACGGCAGCGTGGAGCATGCCGTCGACTTTGATGTCGATGCAGTACTGGGCCTTGCCGGTGGACTTGTCGTAGGCATCCAGGCGGCGTACGGGCTTTCCAATCCAGCGAAACTGGCTGGGGTCACGCAGCTTGACGCTGGCCGGGTCGGGCACCGGCAGGTCCATGGCGCGACCGGCCAGCTCACCGTAGGGTACGGAACGTCCGGTCGTGGTATGTACTACGTTACCCGGTGTGGTAGAAAGCTCATCGACCGGTACACCCAGGTGTTCGGCGCCCGCCTGCAGCAGCATGCCCCGGGCGAGCGCGCCCAGACGGCGCATGGTCGGGTAGCTCATGCGCACCGACATGCTGCCTCCGGTGATGCGCATGCCGTTCTCCATCACCACGTAGGCTTCGCCCGGTGGTGCGCTATCGACCACGAAATGGGCCGGGTCGACATCCAGCTCTTCACCCACAATCTGCGCCATGGCGGTGAACGGGCCTTGCCCGCCTTCCATGAACGGACTCAGCAGGCGCACCGTACCGTCCGGGCGAATCTCCAGAAATGCAGGCACCTGGGTGCCTCGTTCCGCAGTTGCCGCAGCGGCGGCTGCCTGCACGCGGGCCGGGCCTATGGGTAAGCCGAAACCTAGCACCAGGGCACCGACTGCGGTGCCGGCAAGAAAGCGCCGACGTGACAGATTGATCGTTTCGCCCCGCTGCAGCCTGAGCAGTTCGGCAGGTGTATCGACTGGCGTGTTCATCAGGCCTGCTCCCCCTGGGCCAGGTCATGCACGGCGGCATGGATGGCGTTGTAGGTGCCGCAGCGGCACAGATTGACCATGGCTGCATCGATCTGCGCATCGCTGGGTTTGGGTGTGTGCTTGAGCAGCGCCGTGGCTGCCATGACCTGGCCGGACTGGCAATAGCCGCATTGAGCCACCTGGTGCTCGACCCAGGCGGCGACCACCCGTTTGCCGACTGGGTCGGCCTCGATCGCCTCGATGGTGGTGACCTCACGCCCCACCACACCGGCCACCGGGGTGACGCAGGCGCGCACGACATTGCCGTCTACCAGCACCGAACAGGCGCCGCATTGGGCCAAGCCGCAGCCATACTTGGTGCCGGTCAGCCCCAAGTCATCGCGGATTACCCACAGCAGGGGCGTGTCGGCGTCCGCCTCGACCTGATAGGTCTTCTGGTTGATGCGTAGTTCCATGGTTTCACCTGCCCGTCACGGTTGTTGTCGCTGTGTTTTTTCTGCATGGGGAATACGTTGTCCCCCGGTGCAGAAACGCTAGCACAGGAGGATGACCGCTGGTCTGGTGGCGGAGGTGGCTTCAGAGGATCAGGCAAGTAATCCGGCGGAATACGCAAGCCAGCTTCGAAAAATCAAGCCTGCGGTCGGCGTTGAACAGGACTTGCGCAACGAAAACCCGGATAATGCCGGCCAATTTCGTTTTGCACGCTTAAATCACGGTAATCCCGCATGGAAATCAAGGTCAATTTTCTCGACAATCTCCGTCTCGAAGCCAAATTCGATGACTTCACGGTGATCGCCGACCAACCTATCCGCTACAAAGGCGATGGTTCGGCCCCAGGCCCGTTCGACTATTTCCTGGCGTCTTCGGCCTTGTGCGCGGCTTACTTCGTCAAGCTCTACTGCCAGACCCGCGATATTCCCACCGAAAACATCCGCCTGTCGCAGAACAACATCGTCGATCCGGAAAACCGCTACAACCAGATCTTCAAGATCCAGGTCGAACTGCCCGAAGACATCTCCGACAAGGACCGTCAAGGCATCCTGCGCTCCATCGACCGCTGCACGGTAAAAAAGGTGGTGCAGACCGGCCCTGAGTTCGTGATCGAAGTGGTCGACAACCTCGATGCCGATGCCCAGGGGTTGCTGATGCCGGTGTCGGACACCAGCACCTATATCCCCGGCAAGGACCTGCCGCTGGAGCAGACCATTGCCAACATGTCGGGCATCCTCGCCGGGCTGGGGATGAAGATCGAGATCGCCTCGTGGCGCAACATTGTCCCTAACGTCTGGTCGCTGCACGTACGCGATGCGCAGTCGCCGATGTGCTTTACCAACGGTAAAGGGGCCACCAAGGAGGCTGCGCTGGCCTCGGCGCTGGGCGAGTTCATCGAGCGCCTCAACTGCAACTTCTTCTACAACGACCAGTTCTGGGGCGAGGACCTGGCCAACGCCCCGTTCGTGCACTACCCGAACGAACAGTGGTTCAAGCCGGGCCCGCGTGACGCGCTGCCGGCCGAGATCCTCGATGAGCACTGCCTCGCGATATACAACCCTGACGGGGAGCTGCGTGGTTCGCACCTGTATGACACCAACTCCGGTAACACGGCGCGGGGCATCTGTTCGCTGCCGTTCGTGCGCCAGTCCGACCAGCAGGTGGTGTACTTTCCGTCCAACCTGATCGAAAACCTGTTCCTCAGCAATGGCATGAGCGCGGGCAACACCTTGGCCGAGGCGCAGGTGCAGTGCCTGTCGGAAATTTTCGAGCGCGCGGTGAAGCGCGAAATCCTCGAGGGCGAGTTGTGCCTGCCGGACGTGCCGCAAGAGGTGCTGGCCAAATACCCAGCGATCCTCGCTGGCATCCAGGGCCTGGAAGAGCAAGGCTTCCCGGTGCTGGTCAAGGATGCGTCGCTGGGGGGCGAGTTCCCGGTCATGTGCGTGACCTTGATGAACCCGCGCACGGGTGGCGTGTTTGCCTCGTTCGGTGCCCATCCGAGCCTGGAAGTGGCGCTGGAGCGCAGCCTCACCGAACTGCTGCAGGGTCGCAGCTTCGAAGGCCTGAACGACCTGCCGCAACCCACCTTCGAAAGCCATGCGCTGACCGAGCCGAACAACTTCGTCGAGCATTTCATCGACTCTAGCGGCGTGGTGTCGTGGCGCTTCTTCAGCGCCAAGGCCGACTTCGAATTCGTCGAGTGGGACTTCTCCGGGCACGGCGAGGACTCCAACCAGCAGGAGGCCGCGACGCTGTTCGGCATCCTGGAAGACCTGGGCAAGGAAGTGTACATGGCGGTGTACGACAACCTTGGTGCCACCGCGTGCCGTATCCTGGTGCCAGGCTACTCGGAAATCTACCCGGTCGAGGACCTGATCTGGGACAACACCAACCGCGCCTTGTCGTTCCGTGCCGACATCCTCAACCTGCACAGCCTCGACAGCCGCTCGCTGAAGCTGCTGCTCAAGCGCCTGGACAACTGCGATGTGGATGACTACACCACCATCACCACGCTGATCGGTGTGGAGTTCGACGAAAACACAGTGTGGGGCCAACTGACCATTCTCGAACTGAAGTTGCTGATCTGCCTCGCGGTGCAGCGTTTCGAGGATGCCAAGGAACTGGTCGAGGCATTCTTGCAGTTCAACGACAACACCGTAGACCGCGGCCTGTTCTACCAGGCGCTGAACGTGGTGCTGGAAGTGCAGTTGGATGACGAACTGGAGATGGATGACTACGAAGCCAACTTCCGCCGTATGTTCGGCAATGCGCGCATGGACGCGGTATTGGGCTCGTTGGACGGCAGTGTGCGCTTCCATGGCCTGACCCCGACCAGCATGAAGCTCGAAGGCCTTGATCGCCACCTGCGCCTGATCGACAGCTACAAGAAACTGCACGCGGCCCGGGCCAAGTTCGCCTGACAGGCGCTGCGCCCAATCACCGCCGGCAAGCCAGCGCCACAGGTATTGCACCGCTCTTGAGATTTGTGCCGAACCTGTGGACGCTGGCTTGCCTGCGATAAGTCAGGAGCCGTCCTACAGCCCTTTGATCTGGGCGCCATCCTCATTCTGTCTTGCCGCGTTGCCATCCAGGGGCGTAGCGTTCTCTTCCTATCCACTTCAGGTGGTGACTATTCGGGCTTAGCAGGCCCAACTTCGAAAGCCTCCGCCGGTGGTGGCGCTGCACGGACATTGAAAAGCTTGCAGACACAGTACCAACAGAGAGCGACGGTCAGGTTGTAGGGGAACAGCACCGCCCAGAACGGCAATTGCCAGTTCTTTTTGCCCTGCATTTCACCGGGCTCACCGGTTCGCCAAGGGGCGTAGTGGCGCCAGGCTTCTGCCGGGGTCAGGCAGATGGCGTGCAGTGGCTTGTGCCACCAGTTGGGTTCACCGGGCGGGGGGAGTTTGTCCGGGCCGTGGTCCATGAAGTGGCGGAGGTATTCCCATACCTCGGCGACATGCTTGACGCCCGGTTCGGTGGGTTCGTTGCTGTCGATCCAGAGGCAGTCTTTTTGATGCAGGCTGCCGTCTTCGCGGCGGGGGGCGAAGGCGAGGGCATAGCTGGTAGTGAAGGAGGAACCACTGAATTCTGTGCGACTGAAAAGACCGCCTGCGACTTGGCTCCAGTCAAATATTATGAGTTTTTTGAATCGCTTATAGTAGATTTTCTTTGTGTGTCGATTTAAATATATGTTCGATAAGTTTTTTATGAAAAGTATTCTGTAGGCTAAGAATGGGGTAAAAATAAAGGGGAGTGAGATCAGGATGGCAACGAAAATTTCGCCGCCGTTGATTGAGTAGTCTATATTTTCATTAATGAGATTGTAACATGATAATATCCAGGTAAATAGAAACATGGCAGTGTAGATTTTTCCCATGAATACAGAGTCGGACACCCAAGGGTTGCGCAGGCATAAGTGTGAACTGGTTGTTTGGATAAGTTGTCCGGAAATTTTTGGCTTGAATCCTGAATTGTGGGCTTGATTAAAAAGCCAGATAGTCGCCATAGGTTTAGCGTTCCAGATGAATAGTGGTAGTAGAAGGAGTGTCGTCATCCAGTCCTTGGTTGGCATAGTAATTAATCGTTAGCGTGGCAGACCTGATTTGTCTAGCATCAGTTTTGTAATGAAGTAATAAACCTGCTTGGGTGATATGGCAGTCAGGGGTTATTTGGAGTGGGGTTGTCTGCCTGTCGAGATTCTGGCTCACTAAACTCCCTGACCATTCGCTTTGACCTACTACGAATTCTGGTAAAAGTATAGTTAGCTCGAGTGTTGCGTTTTGTTTAGTGACCTGGGTATGGATAATTGTTGCCCAGTCAGGTGTTGGCCATTTGTTATTTATATCCAAATGTGTCGTTAGGGCGCCTAAGCCGAGCTGCTCAGAGTACGGTGCCAACAATGCTTTCGGTGAGAAAAATTCAATCTGCCATGACTTGATTTCTTCGTGGATGTGGCGAAAGGGTGGCAATTTTTTATCAAAGTCTAACTTTATATTCTCCCGTATTTCTCCATCGTTTTCCCTTGTCCCGAAGATGCTTCTGCTGGCCCATAATTCTAAAGGGCTGTGAAGGCGGGAGTGAGCTTTTGAGTAGAGGAATAGACCTCCACCGATCAAAGTTGCTCCGATCAAGGCGATTCCAGCTGCTGTCCAGCCTGCAAAGGGAATGAGGACTGTCGTGCCTGCGATGGCAAGGCTTCCTTCTAGAACAAGAATCGAACCTAAAGCAGTAGTCGCGCTGGCAGCCGCTGTATATAAGCCTGAAATAAGATTGCCGTTCTGCCATTGACGTATTGCCTTAAAAATATCTGAGGAAAACCCCATTATTATCGCCGGGTAGCCTGATGCCCGCGCGAAAAGATTACTCGTCAGAAAGTTGATGATGCCGTTACCAAAGGCCATGCCTGGCGCCGTTGAGATCCACTTCAACATCATGGCCTTTTGCGTTGCCCGTACGCTGACCAATGTCGCTGCCGCTGCGCCAATCACCCCGAAGACAGAAGAAGCGAACCCCAGGGTGTATTCCGGTGCATCACTCTTCTGCAGGCTGTTGTAGGCCGTCTTGAGCGATAAGATGTTGAACCACAACATCCCTGCGTTTAAACCACCACCACCGCCGGAGGTGAGCAACCCAAGGAAGTTGGGTTTCACGCGCGCAGTAGTGGTCAGCTCGATAGACACCGTGCGGCTACCCGAGATGCGCAACGCTTTCATCTCTTCAACCTGTGCCATGCCGCTCTTCAAATACCGCTGCACCTCCTGGCTAAAGGGATTTTCCGTAATGGCCTGCTCGGTGATTCGATAGCGTGCCGCCAACAACCCCAGTGCTTTCTCGGCATTGGCCTCACGCGCTGCCAGCAACACTTGCTGGCGCAGGCCATGGCTGGCATCCCAGCGGGTCTGGCCACGCAGGCGCTTGAGCACCACGGCATTGACCGACTGGGCGGTGAGGTCGGTGATGTCAGCCATGGCCGGGAAGCGACCGGCCAGCCCTTCGATCACGTTGTCGCTGGCGCCGAACAAAGAGCCGATCGAATCGGCTTTGTCCTTGAACGGGTTGAACGGCGCCAAGGCGGTGTAAAGCGGGCTGTCGTGCTGGTCCAGCCATTGCTCNTCGGCTTTGTCCTTGAACGGGTTGAACGGCGCCAAGGCGGTGTAAAGCGGGCTGTCGTGCTGGTCCAGCCATTGCTCCAGGCGTTTGAAACGCCGGTCATGATCTTCGGTGCCGGGTGTCGGCTGGCCCATCGGGTGAATCAGCAACGCCAGTGAGATTTCCAGACCACGGGCGGAGGTGCGTTCGTCACGGTCGTAACAGGCCAAGGCGGCTGCCAGGCTGTAGGGGTTATCGATGTGTTGGGATTCGGCCGTCGCCAGCCAGGCGTCATGATCGTTGCTGGCTTGCAAGGCCAGGTTGCGCAGGGCGGCAATCCGCCGTTCCAGCGCGTCGCGTTCGGCGAGGAAGCGCCGGTATTTGTCGACATCGAGGCGCTGTGCCAGGCGCGCGCCATTGGGGGAGTAATCTTCATGGGTGAGGGCCTGGAAATGTGACTCGGCCGGCGACAGGGCGGGCCCCCGGCGTGACGTGCCCAGCCTGAACGCGGCCAGTTCCGGTGAAGGGGCATCCGCCGGGTACAGGCTTTCCAGCGTCTTGTTCAGCAGCATGGCGACCAGGTTGCGATGGTGAAAGTCGCGGCTCTGCGGGCTGAGCTGTTCGGCATCCAGCCGGTAGCATGCCGGCACGCGCTCCTGCTCGGGAGGTTGGGCGGGTTTTGTGTGCTCCAGTTGCTCGGCCGGTATCAGGTCACGCAGTTGATGCTGGTAGGCCGAGACCGACAGGCTCAGGTCCAGGGCCAGGCCTTCGGCATCGGCGAGCGCCACCACCACCGGCACTTTCGGTTGGGTCCAGGGGTAGTGCCGGGCGATGGCAGTGAGGTTGCCGATGGGCAAGGTTTCGGTGATCGGGTCGCTGCTCCAGGTTAGCGGCATGCGCCGCTCGGTTGGCTTGAAGTCTTCGACCCAGGTTTGCAGGGCACTGACTGGCAGCACATGGGGCTGGGTGGACGGCGCCGGGTTGCCGCTAACCAGCTCGGCCATGTCCAGCTGGCGCATGTGCCGTTTGCGCAGGGCTGCCGAACCGGTGATACGGGCGGTGATGGCGTTGGTCCACAGGTGCGGGCTGTAGCCGATCCACACTTCCTNCAGGGCTGCCGAACCGGTGATACGGGCGGTGATGGCGTTGGTCCACAGGTGCGGGCTGTAGCCGATCCACACTTCCTCGGCGGAGTCCTGGCAGGTGTCGGCCCACACCCAGCCGGTGCTCTGGCCGGACAGGTAGCGCTCACGGCGGTGGTAGTCCTCCAGCCCTTGATAGCGCAGCTCTTTGTAGAGGCCCGCGCCGACGTGCTCATGAATGACCAGCTTTTCGCCCTGAGGGCCTTTCATGAACACGTAGACATAGCCCGGGCGCAAAGCACGGAGGGTGTAGGCCGAGTGCTGCAGCGTGGGGATGNACGATGGCGTAGCGCACTGGCAGGATGGGCACGCGTGCGCTGCAGGCCGGGCCGGAGGTGGCGCTGCTGACGGAGGCGTTAGTCATGGGCAGGCTCCTTGCTTTCGACCAGTGCCTGGAGCTCGCGAAGGCGGGCCTGGGGCGACTCTTCGAGGTTGGTGTAGATTTTTCCCGCCTTGTCATTGCTCATCAGCCACATGTGCCCGGCTAGCAGCCGAATGAATTGGCCCGCAACTTCCTCGCTCCGGAAATTGAGTGCTCTCAGTTGCGGCAGGAGTGTTTCTATCCATAGGCGTATGTCCGCCAAGGTATGGTTGGCATGGGGCGGCATGGCCAAGACCTCATGCGCCAATGAGAGGACAAAGTGCTTGTGCATGCCTGCTTGCAGCCGATCAAGTTCAAGCTGCTGGAGGGTCAAAGGCAGTTCTGATCTTGAGCGGGCAGCAATCGGCTTGTTTTCGTGTGTTTTCCACTCATGAGCCGGCCCCCAGTTGACTCGCCATGCCAACCGAGACACCGGGCCAAGCCAGGCCTTGCGATGGTCGTCGTCCAGCGCATTCAGCCAGGCTGCAAGATGGTCCGGTGTGACATGGTGAGTGGCAACGCTCTGGTCAGGGAGCACGACCTGCACCAGGCTGGTGAAGTGGTCTGCCAGCGCTGTCAGGCCAACCTCGGCATCCAGCGCGATGGCTCCACCGATAGGCATCCAGGTCGTGATTGCATGGGCAAGCAGCTCGTGAGCGTCTGCAACGTCCACCAGCAAAGGCCCAAACTCATGACGGTCATCCAGGGCGCTGCTCTTCCATAACCATGCCTTTTGAGTATTCCGGCTGACAGCGTTGATAAGGTCGATTACCGATGGGGCATAAGCAGGAACCAGTTCACCCTCCTGCGGGATGGGCCGATAGGCCCAGTACTCGATTGCTCTGGTCATGAGCAGCAGAAAGCGGCAGTTATGAGCGAAGTCTTCGCTGCGCGGAGCAGCTGATGACGGTGTAGTCATTGGCCTGACCCTCGGATACAGCGGCAATCGGGCAGGGGGCAGGAACCATCAGGGCGGCGCCCACACAAGCGCTCCAGAGGCTTGCCGGTGTTCGGTGCACTGCTGATGGAAAAGGGGCTTGTCGTCCCATTTGCCGACTTGAGCATCTGGCCGGTGATGCGAATCGTCGGGCTGTCCAGGGTGATGCCTGTTTCGTCGATTCGAATGGAGCCACCAGGGCCTTGGATGACCACGGCTTCCGATGCTCGAAGTTCATAACGGCGAGTACGTCTACGGATATCCCCACGGGCTTCCAGCTCGGCATGCCCTTCGACCCGTTGCTCGAAGTTGCCACCGATACGGGTGTGGTGATTGGCGGCGATCTGGTCGTGACGGTGATTGCCGATGTTTTCGACACGGTCCTTGGCGATCCTGATCGTGTGGTTTCTGCCGATGTCGAGCGCGGCGTCCTGCCCGATGGTGATGTGCTCGTCATTGCCAACCGTTTCCGTACGGTCGTGGCCGATCAGGATCGATTCGTCGTTATCGACCTGCTCTTTGCGGTCATTGCCGACCTGCGTAGTCTCATCGTGCTTGACCACATTGTTCTGGTCCCTCTGGGCATGAATGAACACTTCCTCCTGGCCCAGTTCGTCCTCGAAGCGCAGCTCGTTGAAGCCATCGCCCTTGTGGGTCTGGCTCTTGATGGTCATGCGGGTCTTGTGACGGGGAAGGTCGTACGGTGGCAGCTGGTTGCCGCAGTAAGTACGGCCGGTGATCATCGGCTGATCGGGGTCGCCGTTGACGTAGTGGATGATCACGTCCTGGCCAATCCGTGGGATGGCCATCGAGCCCCAGCTGCCGCCGGCCCAGCCTTGGGATACGCGCACCCAGCAGGAGCTGAACGCGTTGTCCTGGCTTTCTCTGTCCCAGGGGAAGCTGACCTTGACCCGGCCCCATTCGTCGCAGTAGATCTCTTCACCGGGCGGCCCCACCACGGTTGCCATGTGCGGGCCGTCAACGCGGGGTTTGGGCAACGGAGCTGGGCGCCACTCGGTTCTGCCTGGCACCAGTACCGCCTTTTGCTCGTAACGTGTGCCCTGGTCGGCCCCGGCAGCTTCTTCCTGCAGGCTGGTGAACTGGCTGCCTTCGTGGCGAACCGTGCTGACCCGCCAATGCACATTCAGGTCTTCGCGCGGGTGGCCGGTCAGGGTGAAGCTCAGGCCTGGTTGCAGGCGCACATCGTCGCCTTGCACCTCGGCAATGCGCACGTCATGGCGCAAGCCGGTGATGCGGTTTTCGGTGAACGGCTTGCCAACGGCATCGCGTTTGTAACGGCCGGGGTAGTCGAAGCACTCATAGTCCGTGGACTGGTGCTCAAGATAGGGGCCCGAGGCCCTGTGTTCCTGACGATAGGCCGGGTGGGTGAAGGTGTAGTCGCGTTGAACCTGCCGTGCAGTACGCACCTGTTCGCTGTAGCGCAAGCGCCGTAGGCACGGTTGAGGCTGGTCGCCGCCGTGGTTGGAATGGTACAGCACGGTGTCCGGGGCTGACGGTTCACGCTCACGGTAGAAGCCTTCGGCGTCGTCCTCGTTTTTGATGACACCGTGACTTATCAGACCGAGTGACTGCAGTCTGTCGGTGATGATTAGCTTGTGCAGCTTTTCACTGTGCGCGAAGCGGTAGACGAAGCCTTCTTCGGCCGCCAGGCGGGCGATGAACGCCAAGTCCGTCTCACCAGCCTGAACGCAGAATTCGCGCACCTGATGGTCCATGCTGGCGCGTAGTTCGTACTGGTCGATGCCCTGGCGCTTGAGCATCAGCTCGAGAATTTGCGGCACGGTCTTTTGCTGGAAGATGCGCCAGTTCGAACGCAGGCTGGCACGGGCCAGCTGTGGCTCGATCAGCGCGTCATAGTAGGTGCGGTAGAAGCCACTTTCCGCTTGGCTGAAACGACTGACCAGACCGTGCACGTAGCGTACTGGGCGTCCGCCTTCCCAGATGGTGAAGAGCACCGGTTTGTCGAGCAGGTGGCCGAAGTCGATATCGTTCTCGAAGCTGATCAATTTCAGCTCCAGTTCGAAGGGTGTGCTGATCCCTTCTCGTAGTTCGAACGACACCACTTCGAACTCAGCTTTGCCAACCTGCGGCTGGAAGCTGTAACGCAAATCAGATTGGCTAGGCATAAGCAATCCTTGTCCGCCGTCTGAGGTGACACAAAGTCCGGGCAGGTAAACCCGCCCGGAGCATTCATGAATATCAGGCGGCTGGTGCTCGCCAATCATCAGAGCCACCGGTACCTGCTACGGTGTGCTCCCAGACGATCTTCCGATAGGTCATCGCAACCTCGACCAGCTGCGTGTAGTTCTCGTTCACCTTGTCTTGAGCGTGGGGGAGGACGGTGTTGATGCTGACAATAGTTGCGTCTTCAAGCGTGGTTGAGAAGAAGTGCTCTTGTTTGCCTTCCGACGAGGTGCGGTACCAATTGACTTCGACGATCTCCAGCTTTTCGCCTGTCGCCAGCGCTTGATACATAAGCGGGGTGGCCTTGTTGAGTGAACTGGTGAACTTGAACGGCTTGTGTACGCGTGGGCCACTCGGCTGGCCGCTCTGTGGATCAGTGGGTGTGGTCACTTCATGCTTGATCTCCTGAACCAGGATTTGATCTTCATGACCTTGCTGGAAAACGTTGCCGACAGAATCAGAGGTAAATGCACCAGCGGTGATTTTGCCTTGAGTTGTACCAGTGATTGTGATGTAAGCGGGTGTTGGCATGGCAGTCTCTCCTGCGTCCGTGTGGATAAACACGCGCACCCAGGGTGGCGTGGCCATCGGAAACGATGGGCTTGTCAACGAGGCAGGTACCTCGTCAATTCAATGAATCAGCTGCGCCGTGGATCGACGCGCTACTGCTGCAAAATGCCGTTGAGCGACTCCAGCACCTCGGTGGTAATCAGGTGCAGGCGATAGCTGTAGATGCTGTAAGCCACCGCCATGGCGATGGCGGAAATCACCAAGGGGCTCCACCAGGGCCATTGCCGGCTCATGCGGAAGTTGCGTGGGGCCACATTGGTGTAGGGGTCGCAGACTTCTTCGGGGGTAGGGCCGCGCAGTTCGCGGATGATCCCGTGCAGTTGGTGAATCAGTGCGTTGAGTGTTTCTTCGCCTTTCGGCGCGAGCGCGTACTTGCCCTTCAGCCCAAGGCACAGGGCGTAGTACATGAACTCAAGTACGTCCTGATAACGCTTGGGCTCCTGCATCAGGCGGGTGATCACCGTGAAGATTTTTTCCCCACCCCAGGTCTCGTCGTGGAAGATGCTGAGCAGCGGCTCCTGGCTCCAGCAGCTGCTCTTGCCCCAGGGGCGCTCCATAACGGCCTCGTCTATGAACAGGCACAGACCGTAGGAGTACGCCAGCAACTGAGCCGGCTCGTAACCGTGCTGGCGCAGTTCTTCCTGAATGTTGTCGATCTGGCTGCGTACTTGCTGGTGCACGTCCTGGATGTTCGGCAGCTCGTCCAGCGTACGCAGGCGTATAACCAAGCCGAACAACGGTGATGCGGCATCCAGCATCAGGTTGGCGAAGCCGCCCCGCAGCTGAAATTCCGGGTCAGCGGGGTAGCCTTCGGAAACGGGCTCTGGCTCGGGTTTGTCCGTGGATGCTTGCCCATTGGTTGCCGCAGCCCGGGGGGCGGGTACTGGCTGTTCAAGGGTTGAATCAAGCGCGTTGACTGCAGCGTTGTTTTCATCGGTGGGCGTGTTGTTGTCTTTTCCCATGTCACTCACTCCTGATCGCCCAGAACTGCAGTTCAAGCCCTGGGAAGTCGCCCGCAATGTGGATGCCGAAGCCATTCGCCTTGCTCATGCACGCCCAGGCCGGGTCACGTCGGTCCAGCTCGAAGTAGCTGAAGCCCGCATGGAAGGGCAGATCGCGGGGCGCTACCGGTAAAGGCAACAAAGGGATGCCTGGCAATTGCAGCGGCACCAGGTCATTCAGTGACTCAAGTGAGGTGATCTTTGCTTTCTGGATGAACATCTGGCGCAACGCCTGTGGTGGCATGCTGGCGCGCACGGCGAGGATGAAGTCGGCTTCGTCGATCAGCCGGCGGTCTTCCAGCGTGGTCGTCATCACGCCGAATTGTTCGCTCTCCAGCGGCAGTGAAACAGCGCGCGGCCGCAAGACGGTGCTCAGAGACCGGCGCAAGGTGTCTTCCAGCGGTTTGAAGGAGGTGCGCAGTGCGGTGTGGTGATAGGCGGGGTACTCCTGCGGCAGCCTGTTCTGGTCGGTGAAGGTGACGAATTCGCCGCAGGCCTGGCTCATGCACAGGTACAGCTGCTCGGGGTGCGTTTGCGCTTGCCTGGCCAGATGCTGGAAGCATGGCCACCAACGGTTCATGGCCTGCAACAGGTTGAAGTCGCGAATGTCGGCGATCCCGGACTGGCCCGATGCACCAATCCGCGTGGCAAGGCCGCGCGCCCGCTCGCGCAAGGTATTGGTGATTTCTTCAAGAAACCGCTGCAGCGCTGGCACCGCCCGCACCGAAACGCTGGTGGGGTAGAACGCTTCGTCCAGTTGCAGGCTGCCGTCGGGGCGCCGTTCCAGAATACGTGCCAGGGCCAGGCGGGTGTATGCGCTGCTGTCTTCGGTCTTGCGTTTGAGCTGCAGGTTGGGCACCGCAAGGTCTACCTGCACCAGGTCACCGTCAGCGGTGTGGGTATCCTTGATTTCCTGTGCCTGGGCGGTATAGCGGAAATTGGCTGCATTGTCGGGCCAGCTCACTTCGCGGCCGCCATCGGTACGCAGCGGCAGGCACAGATACACCTCACTGTCTTTGCACGCGTCGTCGCCGATTTCCAGCGGCGGCGGTGGCGGCAGGTCGGCGGGAATGTCGAACACCGTGCCGTCCGGCATCACACCTCGCGCCCGGGTGATGGCGACTTTGCCCAGGCTCAGGTATTCGTCGTTCAACTGAAGTTCGCTGAAGCCGTAGAAGGCTGCATTGAGGCTGGCGAGGCGCTGGTGCAGTGCTGCTTCGCTGGCTCTGGCCGCTTGTTGGAAATGCTGTGGTTTGACGAACAGGCCTTCGGGCCAGAGAACGGGATTGCGTGAACTCATGGGCGCTCCGTGTCAGCGTGAGTAAGCAGGAAGGGCAAAGGGTGATGAGGCGCCATCAGTCTTCTTCCTTGAGCACGATGTGCGTGTCGTTGACCAACACCGACAGCATGATCTGGCGGCCACGCGGCGGAATGCGCAGTACTTGCCGCCAACTGGCGTCTTCATGGCCTCGGTAGTCGGCAATCACCGCAACGAAGCGGGTTTCGGCGTGGATGGGTTCGAACGGGATGTACTTGAACTGACCAGGGCGCAGCAGGTAGTCGTCACTACGGATATAGGTACTGCGTAGCGCCTTGGCCGGGTCCTGCTCCAGTAGCTGGTACACGGTGTTGCGCAGCAGTGAGTCGTCACGCAGTTGCAGGATCGTGATGGCAATGGGCGTAGCGACCAGCGCTGAGGCAACGCTTGTGGTGCGCGGCAAGGTCAACGCCACCTGAGGGTCGTCGTAGCTGCCGGGGCCGCTTTCCTCCAGAGGCGAGCGCGCCGGGTCGCTATCGTCTTCTTCGTCCAGCTCGACGGTGGACATGGCCGGGAATTGCGCTTGCAGGTATTCGAACAGAACCCCGATTTTTTCGGTCAACGCATAGGGGTCGCCAGCACTCAGGGTCACAGCGTAGGGGCTGGGCTCCAGGGCGCTATCCTGTTCGGCTGCGACCTCAAGGCTGTTCGGATTGCCGTTGAGGGTAGGGCTGGCATTGATGCTGAATGCGATCTCGGTCGGGTGATCCTTGGGCGGCCCGATGGGCAACGAGTGGTCCATGGCCACCTGGCTCATTCTGCTCAAAGAGGTGCAGCCGGTGGGCACGACCAGCGCAAGCAGCAGGGTGGCGAGCAGAAGTGGATGAGGCTTCATGGGTATGCTCCGGCAATCAGGCGCTGCAGCGGGCTTTCTCGGAGTGCCCCTTCACCGTCTGCTGCGTCCAGCGCTGCCAGAGGGTCATTCCCCATGGCTGCTTTGAAGACCGAGCAGATCTCGACGGCTGGTTGTGGGGTAGAAGGCTGTGCCGGGCAAGCGGGTGCAGGCCCTTCGGCTAGCAGGCGGTCGAGCATCCTCGGCTCCGGGTTGAACAGGTCCTCCAGCGAGCGTGTGCAGGCCTGACCCTGGGAGTACTGAACCTGTAGGCGATAGGCACCAATGAGAAGCTGGTCACCCTCAACCAGGCGCCTGGGTGGAAGCGGCCCCAGGCTGTTGGCACTGCCATTGACGTAGGTGCGGTGGCAGTGGTCGATCACACAGAAGCTGCCTTCGATCCAGCGGATTTCGCAGTGGATGGGCGCAACGGCCTGATCGCGGTCATTGATCCGCCAGTTTGCTCGCCCGCTGCCGATGGTGCCGCCCTTGCAATCGAACAGGTGGCGAGCAGTAACGCCGTGCTGCAGTTGGTCGAGGTTGGTGATGCTCAAGGTGACTGTGCTCATGTGCGCCCCCGGATACGTACAACCGGGCTGATCTGGCCATGCCGGTCGTCGACGAAGCTGGTCCAGCCCAGGTATGCGGCCTGGCTGCGGTGCAAGCAGAAGGGTGACAACGTGCTTTGCTTGAGGCGCAGTTCCAGGTCATAGGCCAGCCCGTCACGCAGCAGAAAGTCGATCAGTGCACGCAAACGGCCGAAGTTGATGCCGCTGGGCAGCAAGTCCCGCAGCTGCGTCTGGTCGAGTTCGCTGATCACGATGGTGAACTTGCTGCTGCGAGTGCGCGTGCGGCTGCCAATCATGAACGTGCTGCCCAGCTGGCCGTTGGTCCGCCCCAGCCTTGCAAGCTGCCTGGACGGCGTGACGACTGATCGCGTCTCGAACTCGCGGATGTGCACCTGCTTGAGGTCGAAGCAGTGCGCAATGATGCCGGCCACAGTGCCCGGCGCACGGCTGCGGCTGGCGATCACGCCGGCAAAACTGAGCAGGCGGCTCCAGGGCAGCGCCGTGTCGCCTCGCAACTGCTTGTCGTTAAGCCCAAGCAGGGCAAACACGTACTGCGAGAACCCGTCACTGGCACCTGGCTGGAAGCGGATGTAATAGCGGTACTTGCGCCAGATACGGTGCAACAGGCTGAGCAGGTAGTGGTTGAAGAAGTCGAAGAAGGCCGGCCGTACACCGATGCCATGCGCATGTTCATACGCCACCTGTTCCAGGTAATAGGTGGGCAATGGCGAATCGGTGCCGTGCAACCCCAGGAACGTGGCAACGATGCGGTAGCGCTCGTCCTCAGCGGGCATTCGCTGGGCTTTGTACACGTCCGATACAGGAAAGGTCAGCCGTGGGTCGCAGGCCAGGCGCACGCGCAACCGGGTGGCCTTGTCCGGCCAACGCGGCTCCAGGTCATCGCCATGCAGCCCGTGCAACCGCTCCAGCAACTGGAAGAAGTTATACTGGTGCGCTTTGCAGAGCAGCTTGTCGGCTAGATCAGCGGTTGCTTGCCGGTCTGTATTGGCCATGTGTAGTGCTCATTATTGGTGGTGTTGATCACTTCCAGCTGGTGGAAGGAATTGATGCTGGCGTACAGGGCGAAGAAGTGCGCGAGCACACAGCTGAACAGGTACAAATCGCCTTCGCAGAGAAAGGCGGTCTGGTCCAGTTTCAGCCGGGTGTGCAGGCCGCGAATGGGTTGCCCCTTGAAAAGCCAATCCATGGGCTGCGTATGAATGTCGCGCATACCCTCCAGGCGTTTACGGGTGGTGCGAGCCTGCTGGATGTCGTGCAGGGCCATGAAGTCGTAGGCGCGGATCACCGCTTTCAGCGGCTCTACCGAGAGCATGGACAGGTAGTTGAGCGACATGTTGGAGATCAATGCCCACTGCAACTGGCCGTCCAGCACCGGGCGACAGGGGCGGGTGGGGATACAGAGATTGGTGTAGGTGGCCAGCGGCGGCGTAAGTTCGCTCAGGACGTTGATGTCATCCACGCCTAGCGCCAGCGGTAGGTCCCGATTGGTGCAGGTGAGGTCGATGGACGCGGTTTCCAGCTCGCCTATGTAGCTGTTGGCGTCGGCGCGGACAAAGGCGATTCGATGCATGACGCCATTGCCGTGCAGGCATTCTTCCAGCTGGCAGCGGTAATACAGCGCCGTGCGCCCCTGGACGTGCTCGATTTCATGGGCGAATGACTCGAAGGGACGGAAGGTCCGAAGGTGCTCACCCGTGTTCCCGTCAGTCGTCGTTCGGGTGCTGATCACCTGGTCGACACTGAAGATTTCGTAGCTGTGCGGCGCTGTGCCCTTGGGCTTCAGTGGAACCATGGCGTCCTTGCCGGACAGGTCGATGGGCTCGGCGCTGTGCTGGAACAGGTTGACCGCAGGTGCGCAGAACAGGTTGAAATCTGCTTTGCCGACACGCAGCGAGTCGGGTAGCTGGCGCGTGAAGTGAAATTCAAGGTGTACCTGCTGGCTGTCATGAGCTGGCCAGATTTTTTCCAGGCCGGTAACGCTGAAAAAGTGGAAGCGTTGAGGGAACGCGAAGTATTCCTGCAGGATGCGATAGCCATCAAAGACGTTCTGTGGGTAAGGCAGCAAGGCGTCGTTGGAGCTGAACCCTGGGAATGCGATGCTGTTTGCCGGCAGCCGACGAACCTCGCCATTGATGGTCACGCTGACATGGTTGAGATATTGAGAAACCCACAGGTATAGCGTGCGAGCGGTTCGGGTATCGCCGCTGAGGTAAAAGTCGAGGCTGGTACAGCCCAGGCTGTTCAACGGCCGCTCAACCAGTGATTGAAGGCCGATGCAGATCACAGAACTGTCGGATGTCTGGGTGGCTGCCACCGTGTCGATCTCGAACGGATGAATGTTGACCGCTGTACAGGTGCGGAACTCGCAGGCCACGCCGTCTACCGGTTTCGAGAACAGCCGCGACCCCTTTGGGATGCGTTGTGACTGGCTGAGGGATTGCCTCACCGGGCTGAACTTGATGATCGTCGCGCTGGGCAGTGGGCGCAGGTAGTTCGGCCAGAGCAACTGCAGCATGGGATGGGTCAGCTCTGGCAAGTCGTCTTCCAGCTTCAGCCGTAGCTTGGCGGTCAGGAACGCGAAGGCTTCCATCAGGCGTTCGACATCGGGGTCGCTGGCACCTTTGCCAAGTAACCGCGCGAGTTGTGGGTTGTCCTTGGCAAAGTCGTTCCCCAGTTCGTGCAGGTAACGCAGTTCTTCACTGAAACGGTCTCTCAGAGACATCGGTCACCTCACGCGCGTGTAGCGGTTGTGGCCATCGACCAGCAGCTCGAGTTGCAGCTGCTCTGCGTGGTTGTTGACCTGTACCAGGCAATCCAGCCTGAAATGCAGCTCCAGCGGGGCATGGGTATCGGGCACTGCGTTGAGCGTGCGTACCTGTATGCGCGGCTCGAAGCGCTGGAGGGTGCGGCGGATATCCGCGCTCACCTGCACAAGCAAGTCGCCGTTGCTCACGTCATGCCCATTGAAGTCGCGCAGGCCCAGCTCAGGGCTGCTCTGGGAGCACCCCTGACGGGCATTCAGCAGCGTTTCGAGGTGGCGCTTGATGGCGGCGAACTTGTGGGAAGCGCTCTCGCGTCGGGAGGCCTCCCGGCGGGTGCACTGGTCCACCATCAGGCGATCAAAAAGACCACTCATTGCGTATCGAGCCGCCCGACCAGGGAAATCTCGAAGTTCGCGCCCATGTACTTGAAGTGCGGACGTACGGCGAGCGAAACCTGGTACCAGCCCGGGTCACCCGCAACATCCGAGACCTCAATACGGGCGGCACGCAGCGGCCGGCGGCTGCGAACGTCCGCAGACGGATTCTCCTGGTCGGCGACGTACTGCTTGATCCATTTGTTCAGCTCGGACTCAAGGTCACGGCGCTCTTTCCAACTGCCGATCTGCTCGCGCTGCAGCACCTTGATGTAGTGGGCCAGCCGGTTGACGATGAACAGATAGGGCAACTGGGTACCCAGCTTGTAGTTGGTCTGGGCCTGCAGCCCCTCAGGGGTTTTCGGGAAGTGCTTGGGCTTTTGTACCGAGTTGGCGGAGAAAAACGCGGCGTTGTCGCTGTCTTTGCGCATGGTCAGGGCGATGAAGCCCTCTTCAGCCAGTTCGAATTCCTTGCGGTCGGATATCAGCACCTCGGTAGGAATCTTGGCCTGCAACTGGCCCAGGGATTCGTACAGATGGACCGGCAAGTCTTCGACAGCACCGCCCGATTGGGGGCCGATGATGTTCGGGCACCAGCGGTAGCGGGCGAAGCTGTCGTTGATGCAACTGGCTAACAGAAAAGCAGAATTGCCCCATAGGTAGTTGTCGTGCTGCCCGGCGATGTCTTCGTTGTAGTTGAAGCTCTCGATCGGTTGTTCCTGCGGGTGGTAAGCGGAGCGAAGCATGAAGCGCGGCCCGGTCAGGGCGACGTGGCGGGCGTCTTCGCTTTCACGAAAAGCGCGCCACTTGGCATGCCGAGGGCCGGCGAAGAGGTCTTTTATTTCCTTGAGGTTAGGCAGCTCCTCGAAGCTGTTCAAATTGAAGAATTCGGGGGCCGGTGCAGCAAGAAAAGGGGCATGGGACATGGCGCCAACGGAGGCCATGTAACTTAGCAACTTGATGTCAGGGGAAGAGGGGCCGAAGTTGTAGTTGCCTACCATGGCCGCAACCGGCTCTCCCCCGAATTGGCCATAACCCGCGGTGTAAACATGCTTGTAGATACCGCTGCAGGTAATGTCAGCAGCATTTTCGAAGTCGTCGAGCAGGTCCTCTTTAGTGACATGCAAGACTTCAAGCTTGATGTTCTCCCTGAAGTCCGTGCGGTCGACCAGAAGTTTCAGGCTGCGCCATGATGATTCAAGCTGCTGGAACTCAGGCTGATGCAGAATGGCATCCATCTGTTTGCCGAGCATTCGGTCGATCTCGGCAATCATCTGGTCGGCCCGGTGCTTGTTGATCAGTTGATCCGGGTCATTGCTCTTGAGGATTTCGGTGATGAAGGCAGATACGCCCTGCCTGGCAATCTGGTAGCCCTCCTGAGCAGGCACCAGCTTGGTTTCTGCCATGATCTGGTCGAGCAAGGTGGCATTGCTCAATGTGTCGGCCGTTGCGTCTGTGGTGATGGCGGTGCTGCTTGGCTTGGGCATGTGGACGCTCCGTTGTCTCAATCTTGTTCTGGCGCCTCTAGCACCAGGTCCAGTTCTTGGGCGAGCTGCTTACGCGCCTGCTCGTTGTTAAGCAGGTGCTGCAATTGCTTGCGGAAGGCCGGGACGTTACCCAGCGGGCCTTTCAGGGCGACCAGTGCTTCGCGCAGCGCCAGCAGCTTGTTCAGCTCGGGCACCTGGCGCGCGATCCGGTCCGGCCCGAAATCGTTGATGGACCTGAACTGCAGGTGGACGGCCAGTTCGGTATCCGGGGCGGTGCCGAGCCTGGACGGTACCTTTACGTCCAGGCTCACGTTGGCGTCGTTCAACACGCTGTTGAATGTATGTTTATCGATGCGCATGACCTGACGGTCCTCAAGCGCCCGGTTGTCATCCAGGCCGAAGTCGCCCAGCACCAGCATCTTGTGCGGCAGCTCCACCTCAGCCTGCTCATCGCTGGTAGCGGGGACATACTTGATATTGACGCGTTCTTTCGGCGCAACGGATCCCGTATTTTTAGACATCGGTACGCAACTCCCTGTTGGGCTGTAGGATGTTCATGTGCTAGTTGTGTTTATTATTGTCTCGGTCTTGTAGGAAGATTCCCACATATGTTCAATGGGTTGGGTTATTTGTCCAATTTCTATAAAAACCATGCACGCAAGAGTGATCTTTGGTCGAGCATTAAGATGTAAGGAAATATTTGTTTGTGTGCATTAGGTGCTGTGTAATAGGCTTCTGCTGGAATTGTTTTAGTTGGTCGAGCGGGTGCATGGGTATCGCTATCTATTTGTAGGAAAGTTCTTTGCTCTATATAGGCCGTTAGTACTTTTCGGAGAGTAAATTCAGGATGATTAACCGCTGTGCATATGGCGCCGGTCTCTCGTTGCTGTTTTGTCTGCAGCCGGTGCTGGCAGGCTCCACGCGGGACTGTCCCCGGATCGTGTCCAACGTCGAGCGACTGGCCTGTTTCGATCAGGCTGCTGGCACCCCGGCGTACACGCCAAAACGGCAGTGGTCTGCACCGGAGCAGCAGGCCCCCACTGTGTTACGTGTAATGGCAAATGAAGCTGAACGGGCGCCGGATGACCTGACGTTTCGCATCGGGAGCCAGCCCCAGGACGGGGCAGGCGCACCAGCGCTTGTGATTTCGGCGCCCGCCATCGCATCGGGTGATGAACGTGCCTACATGGCAATCAGTTGCATTCAGGCCATCTCCCGGCTACAGCTGATTTCCAGGCGCCCGATCGAAGCAAGCTGGGTCAAGGTACGCCTGAGCGGGGAGGGCTGGTCGACCCGTGAGAGGCCCTGGCAGGTGATGGAGAACGGCCAAGTGCTCGATGCCGGGCGGGGCCTGCCCGCCATCGAGCAGATCAGGAAGCTGATCGGTGCCCAGCGTATCGAGGTTGTAAGTGATCACGGCGAGATCGACGGGCTGACCTTCGATGCGCAGGGCCTGGACCCCTTGATCAGCCGGGCGAGAAGTACATGTCGGTGGTAGCGCAGGTATCCGGGGAAGAGGTCAGTCGGTTGCTCGCGCCGATTGATCCGGCAGTTCCGGCTGGCCTGTTCGATGTCGAGGACGAAACCTATCAGGCCATTGACCAGGAAATGGTCAAGCTGGGTGGGCTGCAGGACGCCTCGATCGACTGGGTCTACATCGAAGAAGCGTCCCGTCAGTACCTGAGCCAGCAATGCAAGCACTTGCGAATCGTTGCGCACCTGAGTGCCGCATGGTTGCATAGCGGCTGCTGGGAGCGGTGGGGGTGCACCTTGGCGTTGCTGGCCGGCATGCTCGAGTGCTATTGGGAAGCCGCTCATCCCAAGCCGGGACCGAAAGGCGTCCTGGGCAAGCGCAAGCTGGTTGCCCTGGTGATCGATCGCTTGGCCGAGGCGCTACCGCGTCTTGATCGTTTTACCTACACCCCGACCCACGCAGCGGCAGCGCAGGCTGCCTTGAAACGCCTGCAACAACAGGAAGCGGTGCAGCTGGACATGGCCGCACTGGGCGAACTTGAGCGCCTGCTACGCAAACACTCGGAACTTGCCAACGGTGTCGGCGAGGCTGCTGTGCCCAAAGCGCCGGCTGCAACCGAAAAGCCTGCACCGTTGGCCGATGTCATCGCCACACCCGTGTCACGCATGTCGATGGGCAATGAGCGTGAGACACGGCGGGCCGTGCTGTCCATGGCCGAGCTCATCAACCAGCAGGACCCTTACGACGCTACCGGCTACCAGTTACGGCGTTTCGGTTTGTGGGCGCACATTCAGGTTGCTCCCCAAGTCAGGCAGGGCAACCGTACGGAATTGATGGCGGTGCCGCTGGATATCACGCGGGTCTATGAAGAGGCCATTGCCAGTAAGGCGGTTGACCCCGCCTTGCTGCAGCGCATTGAAAAGAGCCTGACGGTTTGCCCTTACTGGATTCGTGGCAGCTTTCTGGCTGCGACCGTCGCCACACGGCTGGCGATGTGCGAGGTGGCCGAAGCCATCCGTTGTGCCACCGCCCGGTTTGTACAGCGCATGCCGGCGCTGCAGCAGCTGTGCTTCAGCGACGGCATGGTATTTGTCGACGACCAATGCCTGGCCTGGCTCAAGGGCGCCCAAGGGCCGTCTGGCCAAGGTGCAACCCCCCAGGAGTTCAGCGGCCTGCGCGAGGAGTTGGTCAGCCAGCTGGAAACCGGTGGCGTAGAGCCGCTGCTCCTTCGGCTGCAAGGGCTGCAAGCCGGCTTTCGTGCTCCCCGTGAGCGCTGCCACACCACGGTGATTGCAGCCGACCTGCTGGCCGCGCGGGGTGTGTCCTGGCTGGCCCAGGACCTGTGCGCCAACGTTGCCCGAACCATGCAGCAAACCACCGCCAGTGCGTGGGAGCCCGAGGTGTTTCAGCGGCTTCAGCAGTACGCGGCATCCCCAGTGCTGGCAGTTCAAGACAAGGATCAGGAGCCTCGATGAATCAAATATGGACGCAACTCAAACGTTGGGGCTGGCCGTGGGTAACGCGCATTGGCCTGGCGCTGCCACTGCTGCTCGGGTTTGGCGCCTTGCTGATGCTGGTCGCTATCTGGTGGCTTGGCCCGCAATGGACGTGGCGTGAGCAGCAGCCGCTGGCAAGTGTGGCTCATCGCAGCGTGGCAAGCCTGGTGCTCGTGCTGGTGCCGCTTCTGTGCTGGCTTTGGGTGCTGCGCACGCGCTTTCGCCGCCTGCAAGCGGAGCGCCGCCAGGCACTGGCTGCCGAACAGGATGTCGCGCTACCGTTCGTGCAGGCGCAAGAGAGGGCGTTGAGCCAGGGGCTTGAGCGGTACCTCGATAATGCCGGTGGGCGACGCGCGTTGTACCGGCTGCCCTGGTACCTGGTGTTGGGCGACGAACAGTCCGGTAAAAGCAGCTTCATCGATCGCACCGATCAGCGCTTCACCCTGACGCGTATCGACCAGGCCCAGGCACGGGGCCGACAGGCTGAAGCACTGGCCTTCCCGGTAGGCTGGTGGGTCAGTGACGATGCTGTGATCATCGATCCGCCCGGTGTTTTCATCAGTCAAAAACCACCGGCTGGCTCGGCGGCCAACGACCCCACCAATGCCTCCGCGCCGCCCGGTATCCAGGCCCGTTTGTGGGAGCACCTGTTGGGCTGGCTGCAGCGTAAGCGAAGCCAGCGGGCGCTCAATGGTGTGTTATTGGTGGTCGACCTGCCGGCGCTGCTGCATGGCAAGCCCGAGCAGCGCATCGCGCTGGCCCATGGGTTGCGCACACGCCTGTACGAAGTGAGCAGTCAGTTGGGGGCGCGCCTGCCGCTGTACGTGGTACTGACCAAATTCGATCTGCTGGACGGCTTCGACCAGTTCTACAGCAAGCTTCCGGCCGCCAAGCGTGAAAGCCTGTTGGGGTTCACCTTCAAGCTGGATGCGGTTGACGCGTTCGACGCCTGGCTGGATGAGTATGACGAGCACTACGGGCGGCTTCTCACCCAATTGCAGGAGCAGGTCATCGACCGGCTGGATGTACTGGGCAAGTCAGCGCCGTGCGGGCGCCTGTTCTCACTGCATGCACAGTTGATCGGGTTGCGCCCCATACTGCAGGCATTCCTGCGCGAAACCTTGGCGAGTGACCGGTTCACCACGCCACCCTTGGTACGTGGTGTGTACTGGTCGTCAGTGGTACAGCAAGGCGACATGCGCAATGCCTTTGTCCGAGAAGCGGCTCAGCCCTACACGACGAAGCTGCCCCTGCGTGAAGGTAAGGCACAGGGGAAGGCGTTGGTCTATTTCATCCAGCAAGCATTCAGGCGTGTTATTTATCAGGAAGCCGGGCTGGCGGGCGACAATGTTCGGGTTGCGCGCAGCAAGCGCCACTTGCTGTGGGTGGGCTCTGGTGTAGGCATCCTGGCGTTCAGTATCGCCATTGCCAGCTGGCAGCGTTACGCCGATATCAATGGCACCAAGGCTGCCAGTGTGCTCGCCAAAAGCCAGGAGTACAGTAGTCACGAAGTCGATATGCGTCTTGATCCGACCGGGCGCAACCTGCTGGCGCCACTGGACCTGATTCGCGATGCGGTGGCGGTGTTTGGCGACTATCGTGCGGCCTGGCCGCTGGTTGCCGATTTTGGCTTGTATCAAGGGCGCAACATTGGTCCCTTGGTTGATGAGGCGTACCTCAGCTTGTTGTCCAAACGTTTCTTGCCGGCCTTGGCCAGTGGTGTGATCGATGCCATGAACGCAGCACCACCTGGCAGCGAGCAACAAATGGACGCGCTCAGGGTTTACCGGATGATCGAGGACCGTAACAGCCGCCGGCCCGAATGGGTCGAGGGCTGGATGGCCCGTCAGTGGCAACGGGCCTTTCCTGGCCAGGGGCAGTTGCAGCGTGACCTCATGCAGCACCTGAAATACGCCTTGGCCTATGCCGATACCGATTTGCCGCAGTACCGCCAGCGGGTCAGCGAAGTGCAGCAGGCGTTGCGCAAATTGCCATTGCCACAGCGGGTCTATGCAGCGCTGAAACAACAATCGTACCAGCAGTTGCACGCCGGGCTGGACCTGCGTCATCAGGTAGGGCCTGCGTTCGACGTAGTGTACCAGCCGTCTTCCGGGGCCAGACAAGGGGGTGAGGATGTAAGGCTGGCCGCCATGCTCACCGCCAAAGGCTTCAGGGAATACTTCGAGCCGCACAGCCAGCGCTTCGCTGAAATGGCGATGGTTGATCAATGGGCATTGGGGGAGCGCAGTCAACTCGACTATTCGGACGTCGACCGCGATGCGCTGACCGAGCGGCTGTATAACCTCTACAGCGCCGATTACATTGACAGCTGGCGGCGCGCCCTGAACGCGTTTACGGTGGCTGACTTCCGTGATCTGGACCATGGTGTCGCGATCCTGGAGCAGTTGACCGGCCCCGCAGCACCGTTGCAGCGGCTGCTGGACACGGTCAGGGATAACACCTCGCTTGCGTCTTCAACAGCTGTTGAATCCCCAGGTGAGCTGAGTACGCTGCGGGTAGCAACCGGAAAACCCGAGCAACAGCAAGCGTTGGCCATCCAGCGGGCGTTTGCAGGCCTGGGCGCCATGCTGCAGGCGATAGGAGAAAAGCCGAGCTACTACGATGAAACCCTTGGCGCTGTTGCGGCCGTGCTGGACTACGCCAAGGCCGTACAAGACAGCCCGGACCGCGGCAAGGCTGCGTTGCAAGCCGTGCATCAGCGCTTTGCGATGACAGGGCAGGACCCGATCGGCACCCTGCAACGTATTGCTACAGGTTTACCGGAGCCTATCGGCCACCAGGTCAGAAAGCTCGCCGACCAGACTGCCCAGGTGCTGAACGTTGAAGCACTGCGCGAACTGGAGCGACGTTGGGATGCTGACGTGTACAGTTTTTTCCAGCAACGCCTGGCAGGCCGCTACCCCTTTGTGGTGAAGGCACCCGATGCTTCGCTGGATGACTTCGAGGCGTTCTTCGGACCGAAAGGGCGCCTGCAGCAGTTTAATGATCGGTATCTCAAGGTTTTCCTGAAGGACAACCTTGAGGCCTTGCAGTCCGCTCAGCACGGGCAATCCCTGATTCGTGACGACGTGATCGAGCAGCTCGAGCTGGCGGAGCGCATCCGCGAAACATTCTTCGATCAGCGTGGCAAGCTGAGTGTGCAGTTCAGCATCGAGCCCTTGGGGCTCAGTGCGAACCAGCGTACCAGCCTGCTGGACCTGGATGGCCAGTTGATTGCCTACACCCATGGGCCAAGCCATATCACGGGTATTGTCTGGCCCAATACCTTTGGGCAGCAGGTCCGCAGCAATCTCACCTTGCTAAGGCAAAATGGCAACAGCAGCAGCCTGGAGTACCGTGGCCCGTGGTCGATGTTCCGCTTGCTAAGCCGCGGCGCGCTCAATGGCCGGACGGCGACCAGCGTGGACCTGAGCTTCAGGACCGGAGATGGCGTGATGCGCTATCGGCTTAACGCTGAAAAAGCCTTCAATCCCATTACCCAGCAACCTTTCAAAGGCTTCCGCTTGCCCCGAGGCTTGTTGCAACAGCCAGCCAGTGTGGTGCAGGCGGTGCTACCGGATGGGCAGCGACCATGAGCATCGTCAGGGGCGCAGTTCATTGACTGGGCAGGCTTTCGAAGCCTGGGTATACGCTGGCTGCCCCCGGCCTCTGCTTACTCCACAGCCTCGGCCACGCCCTGATCCTCACCCAGGAACCCGCCACTCTGATGCTGCCACAACCGTGCATAGGTACCCTTTTTCGCCAACAGTTCGGCATGGGTGCCTTGCTCGATGATGCGCCCTTCATCCATCACGATCAGCCGGTCCATGGCGGCGATCGTCGACAACCGGTGGGCGATGGCAATAACGGTCTTGCCTTGCATCATTTCATCCAGGCTCTCCTGAATGGCCACCTCCACCTCCGAGTCCAGCGCGCTGGTGGCTTCGTCAAGCAGGAGGATCGGTGCGTTCTTCAGCATCACCCGGGCAATTGCAATGCGCTGGCGTTGGCCGCCAGACAGCTTGATGCCGCGTTCACCCACCAGGGTGTCGTAACCGCTGTTGCCCTGGCGGTCGCTGAGCTGGCTGATGAAACCATCGGCCTGGGCACTGGCCGCAGCGGCACGGATCTGTGCTTCGGTAGCATCGGGGCGGCCATAGGCAATGTTGTCGCGAATCGAACGGTGCAACAGCGAGGTGTCCTGAGTGACCATGCCGATGGCGCTGCGCAGGCTATCCTGCGTGACCTTGGCGACGTTCTGCCCGTCGATGCGTATTTCCCCCTTGTCCACGTCGTAGAAGCGCAGCAGCAGGTTGATCAAGGTGGACTTGCCGGCGCCGGAGCGGCCGACCAGGCCGACTTTTTCGCCCGGACGAATGTGTAGCGTCAGCTCATTGAGCACCTGGCGCTCGCCGTTGTAGTTGAAGCTGACCTTGTCGAAACTCACCGCGCCACCCGTGGTTACCAGCTCTGCAGCACCCGGCACATCCTGCACCTTGGGGCCGCGGGTGAGGGTGGCCATACCGTCCTGCACGGTGCCGATGTTTTCGAACAGCGAGGTAATTTCCCACATGATCCAGTGCGACATACCGTTGACGCGCAAGGCCATGGCGGTAATCGCCGCCACGGCCCCGGTGCCGACCTGGCCCTGGTGCCACAGCCACAGTGCGTAGCCACCGGCACCAAAGATCAAGCCCACCACCAGTGCCTGGTTGACGATTTCGAACTGGCTCACCAGGCGCATCTGGCGAAAACCGGTCTGCTTGAAATCTTCCATGGCTGCGCGCGCAAAGTGCGCTTCGCGGTTGGAGTGCGAAAACAGTTTTACCGTGGTGATGTTGGTGTAAGCGTCAGAAACCCGCCCGGTCATCGACGACCGGGCATTGGCCTGCTCCTGCCCGACCTTGCCCAGCCGGGGGACGAAATACAACATGGCCAAGCCGAATAGCACGACCCAGGCAATGAAGGGCAGCATCAGTTTCAGGGCAAAGCCGCCGGCCAGGGCAATGATCGCGATGAAATACACGCCAATCCCGGGCAGGATTTCGATGAAGGTAAACAGCACATCGCGTACTGCCAGCGCCGTTTGCATCACCTTGGTAGTGACCCGGCCAGAAAACTCGTCAGAAAAGAACGACAAGCTCTGGCGCAACATCAGGCGGTGAAAATCCCAACGCAGCCGCAGCGGCAGGTTGATCGCCAGCACCTGGTGCTGAACCATGGTGCGCAGCGCCACCAGCCCGATGCTAACCACTAGGACGATGCCGATCCCCCACAGCACACGGCTTTCCTCGGGGCCAACAGTACCGCCTGCCTGCCAGGACGCGAGCAGGTCGACCACCTGGCCCAGGAACGCGAATAGCCAGGCTTCGTATATCGACACCCCGGCACTGAGCAGTGCCAGCGCCAGGATGTAGCCACGAGCGCCGCGGGTACAAGCCCACATGAAGCGCAACAGGCCAACGGGCGGCGGTGGTACCTCGTCGGGTGGGAAGGGGTCGAGCCGACGTTCAAAGATACGCAGCATGCTTGTCTCCGGTAAACGGTTCTTGCTTGGCCAATGCCCTGCCGGCTTGCCTTTGGCGACTTTTGTTTTTAACCCGAAAAAGTCCGGCCTTGGGGTGTTTGTTAACAAACCTTTGCAACTCATTACATTTCAGATTGATTTCATTCTGCCCTGATGCTGTATAATTGACGCAGCTTTGTGTTCCGCATCATTTTTGTCGTTTTTTTGACATAAGTCATAAAGCGTCAGCAGAGGATGTGACACATTCCGCCTTCAAACCGTTTCAATTTACCTTTTGCAGAGCCAGTGTTTTGACTAATGGAATGCAGTTGTTGGCGATTTCCGGCCTGAGCGTCGAGAGCAGCCAGCTTCATCAACAAGGACTGTACTGGTTAGCCTGTGACGCCGCCGAAGACGCCTCCTTGCTATGCCGCCAGGTAGTCGAAGGCATGCCCGATAATGCCAGGGCAGCCCTGATCGCCGATGCGCAAGCCATGGATGACGTGCTGGGTGCACTCGACGCGACGCGCGGTCCGGCCGAGCTGGCACTGTATGAGGCCAACCCGCAAGCCACCCGTTATCTGGTTGAAGACCTGCCTCGTCTTGATGCCCGTGGGCGTGTGCTGGTGCTGCTGGCACCGGCACACGCCTGGGCGGATACCGAAGTCGAGCACTGGTGCAATGCGCTGCGCCCGGCATTGTTGGCTGAAGCGGCGTTGCTGCTGGTCGTCAGTGGAGGGCAGAGCACTGCCTTGGTCGAGTGCCTGCGCGTTTTCAACCAGTGCCTCGACGGCCTTGGGCAGGTGTACCGCGGCAAAGGTGGGGTACGTTACCTGCAGCATTTCTGGAGCAATCCGCTTGGCAAAGCAGCCACCCGGGACATGGAGCTGACTCGGCTGAGTGCGGGCTTTGCCGTTGCTGCCGCGCCTCAGGCACCCAGCGACACCGGTGGTGACGAGTTGCTGTGCCTGGCCCAGCGCCCGGTACTGGAAGGCGCGCCAGCCTTCTCCGAACACTGGCAGGTCTGCGAAAGCTTTGAGGAACTGGGGGGCAAAGCCAGCCGGGCGGTGTCTGCCACGGTGATCTTTGCCATGGACGGTGGGCAGCGTCTGGATAGCCTGGCGCGCCAACTGCACCACCTGCGGCAGTCGCGTGGCAACGCCTTGAAGCTGGTGGTGCGCGAAATGGCGCCGACCCTGCGTTATCAAGACGAACAGTTGCTGCTGGCTTGTGGTGCCAGCCAGATCGTGCCGTTCGGTGCCAGCTTGTCACGCTTCCTGACCATGGTGGAGAGCATCCAGGGTTACGTCTGGCGTCGACACCTGCCAACCGACTTCGATGCCTTGCTGGCACGCCTGCGGCCGCTGGCCATCTGCGGGTTGGTAGCGCCACGGGCGTTCGCCGATGCTGTGCAGAGCATGTGGCACGGGGTGCGCAACGGCGAAATCGTCCATCAGTTGCTGGTGTTGCGTCCGGCGCCTGGCCTGACCCCGCTGCAGGCTTGCTCGCGTACGGTATTCCGCCGTGATGGCGACATTGCCTGCGTGGTTGGCGAGGTGCTGTTCCTGTTCCTGTTCGCCTGCCGCTCCGAAGGGGTCGAGCAAGCGCTTGACCACATCTTCCAGCTGTCATGGAAAGAGCTGTTCATCGGCCAGGAGGTACTTGCCGGCGTCGACAGCCTGGCCACTCCGGCCTTCCTCGACAGCAACCTACCGCAGCCACCCCGCAGCGACACGGCGGCGCAGTTGCCTGCACAGGCATGGTCGGCGCTGGCACCGCGCAAGGTCGGCCTGGCCAAGCGGGGTAGCGCATGAACTTCGTGCAACTGCTGCAGGTGGTCGGCATTACCGCACTCGTCACACTGGGCCTGGCCTTGTTGCTAGTGCGCCTGTGTTCGGCATTACGTGGCGTGTTGCGCCGTCGCCTTCCCCCCCGTTACCTGAAACCGCTGGGCGTACGCCGCCGCGCTGCACGCCAGGAACCCCAGAATGACTAATACCACCATCACCCTCCCGGTACTGGCCCGCTGGCCTGGACTGGGAGGGTGGAACCTCTATTTTTTTGCAAAGTTTCTGCTGGTCGCACTGGGCATGCTCGACTTCCAGGCGCTGCCGAACCTGTTGTTCGCTGCGTTTCTGCTTGTCCCTTTGCCGGGCAAGTGGCTGCGTATTGCCCGGCAACTGCTGGCGGTGCCAATCGGTATCGCGCTTTTCTACCAGGACACCTGGCTGCCACCCTTCAGCCGCCTGCTGGCGCAGCCGGGGGTGCTGGACTTCTCGTGGGACTATCTGCTCGAGCTGCTGGGCCGCTTCATCAACTGGAACCTGCTCGGCGCGCTGGCAATGTTGCTGGTGGGTTACCTGTACCTACGCCATTGGCTGCGCCTGAGCACCCTGAGCCTTCTGGGGTTGGCATGGTTGTCGGTCGGCGGCTTGCCGTCGCTGAGTGCAGGCCAGGCGCCCGGCGTGGCGGCGAGTACCACCGCCACGCCCGTGCAAGCCACTGCAACGGCCGACAATGCCACGCTCGACAGCTGGCTTGAGCGTTTCTTCGCCAGTGAGCGCGAGCGGGTGACGGCGTTTCCTGCCGTGAATGCCGATGAGCAACCGTTCGACCTGCTGGTAATCAACATCTGCTCGCTGGCCTGGGATGATCTGTCTGCCGTGGGGCTGCGGGACAACCCGCTGTTGTCGCGCATGGACGTGATCTTCGACCAGTTCAACTCGGCGACCTCCTACAGCGGCCCGGCCGCCATCCGTGTGCTGCGTGCCAGTTGCGGACAGTCGTCGCACACTGGCCTGTACCAACCGGCTCCGGAGCAGTGCCTGTTGTTCCAGAACCTGGCCCGGCTGGGTTTCCAGAGCAACACCTTGCTCAACCACAGCGGCCGGTTCGACAACTTCATCGGCGACATTACCCAACAGCACATGCCGCAACCCGGCATGCGCAATACCGACTTCCCACGGGCGCTGGTGGGCTTCGACGGCTCGCCGATCGCCAGTGACCTGGATGTCTTGCGCCGTTGGTGGGGGCAACGCAAAGGCATCCCGGACGAGCATGTGTCACTGTTCTACAACAGCATCAGCCTGCATGACGGCAACCGTATCGTGACTGCCGACGGCGGCACCCGCGTGGCCGACTATGCCACCCGCGCCAATCGCCTGTTTGGCGAGCTTGGCACCTTCCTTGACGAACTGGAGCGCAGTGGGCGCCGGGTAGTGGTTGCCATTGTCCCTGAGCATGGGGCCGCGTTGCATGGTGACCGCATGCAGTTGTCTGGCATGCGCGAAATTCCCACGCCGTCGATTACCCATGTGCCGGTCGGCCTGAAGTTCATCGGCATGGGCCAGCCTGCCCGCAACGAGCCGCTGCGGGTCACAGCTGCCACCAGCTACCTGGCGTTGTCCGAGCTGATCTCGCGTGTGTATGCGGGCCTCGGCCAGCAGCAGGTGCTGGATGTACCCGGCCTGCTGACCGACCTGCCAACCACCGAGCAGGTTGCCGAAACCTCTGGCGCACAGGTGCTGAATTACCAGGGGCGTGCCTACATGCGCCTGCAAGGCCAGCCTGACTGGCAGCCCATCCCCAAGGAGCGCCCATGATCACTGGCAAGTCAGACCCGTCCGACCGTAGCGATGATATTGCCCAGTTGCGCCAGCACCTGGACATGCCAGAGCTGAACTACCAGGACATCTCGATGCTGGTGGGCGTTCAGCAGGCCCTGCAGCGCTGGCCATTGCTGGGTGAAAGCTGCAGGGCCAGTAGCGACGATGCGCTGTACGCGGCTGTCACCCAGCGCGAGAGGATCGCGCCATGACCAGCCTGGCATTGCATGGGGTGCGCGGAGGCCTGGGCCGCAGCGCCTTGCTGGCTGCATTGGGCTACGCGCTACAGGGCGTGGGCGAGCGGGTGCTGCTGATTGACCTGTGTCCAAGCAACTTGCTCGGGCTGCACTTCAACCTGCCGCTGGATACGTCCGAGGGCTGGGCGCTGGCCGAGCGGGAAGGGCGGCCGTTCAGTGATGCCGTGTACGAGGTGCTCGATGGCCTGTTCCTGCTGCCGTACGGCAACCTGCCTGGCGGTGCGCAGCACCGTGTGCCCGATGCGCAGTCATGGCGCGCTCGCCAGGTCGAGCTGGCCGAGCATTTTGACTGGCTGTTGTACGACCTGCCGCAATTGCCGGGCGATACCGCCGGCAATGGCATGGAGACTGATGTGCGGGTATTGGTGGCAGAAGCCGAAATGGCCAGCCACCTGCTGCTCGGGCGACGCCCGCTCGAGCACTTCGACATGCTGCTGGTCAACCGCTATGACCCGGCCAGCCGCTTGCAGAGCGACCTGTTGATGGTGTGGCGTGATCTGTTTCGTGATCGCTTGCCGATCCAGGTGGTCCATCGCGACGAAGCCTTCCTCGAAGCGCTGGCGTACAAGGCTCCCCTGGGTCTTTACGCACCGCAGAGCCTGGCCTGCCGTGATGTGCAAAGCCTGGCGGTGCGCTGTCTGACGAGGCGCCAGCCGTGACCCTGACCCCTCTGTCGGCCTATACCTGGTTCACTGTCCGTGGCGCGCGTCTGCCGGTCGCATGGCTGTTCACCCTCGGCGTGTGGCTGGCCTTCCTGTTTCTGCGCCTGGAGTCACCCGCCTGGCAGGCGCTGTTGGCCGAGCGCCAACGCCTGTACCCGCAGCTGGCGGGCAAGCGCCCAACCCTGGGTGACCCGCTGCGCCTGTTGATCCAGAGCCTGTGGTTGTTGCTGCGGCGCCAACCGCAGGCACGTACAGCAGGGCCTGGCCGCCGCGCGTTGGGCGCTGTGCGCATGCACCTGCGGGCGGCAGGCGGGGTGGCGCGCCACTACCGCGGCCTGCTGATCGATGCATTGCAACAGTTACCCGCGCGCTACCGCGCCAGTGTTTTCAAGCACCAGGCCTCGGCACGCCTGCGCGGCCTGAGCGTGTTTGCCCGGCGGGCGTTCTATAGCGTGCTGACGGTATTCGCCCTCAGCCTCGCCCTGCTGTGCGTGACCGAGCCGTTCGGCTACCTGGCGCAGCTGATGTTCATCTGCCTGCTCCTGGTTATCGCCATGCTGGTGCGACACATGCCGGGGCGTTTCCCGACCCTGATGCTGATCGTGCTGTCGACCATCATCTCGTGCCGCTATCTGTGGTGGCGCTACACCTCGACCCTGAACTGGAACGACACCACCGACTTGGTATTCGGGGTGATCCTGTTGGCGGCAGAAACCTATTCGTGGTTCGTGCTGATCCTGGGTTACATCCAGACCAGCTGGCCATTGCAGCGCAAGCCGGCAAACCTCCCGGCCAACGTCAGGCACTGGCCAACCGTCGATTTGCTGATCCCTACCTACAACGAAGACCTGTCAGTGGTGCGCACCACGGTAATGGCCGCGCTGGGCCTGGACTGGCCACGCGAGTGCCTGCGCATCTACATTCTCGATGATGGCCGCCGCGACGCGTTTCGTGCCTTTGCCGACGAAGTCGGGGTAGGGTATATCGTGCGGCCCGACAGCAAGCATGCCAAGGCCGGCAACCTCAACCATGCGCTGGGCGTCACCGACAGCGAGTTGATCGCCATCTTCGACTGCGACCATGTGCCGGTGCGCTCCTTCCTGCAACTGACCGTGGGCTGGTTCCTCAAGGACGCTAAACTGGCGCTGGTGCAGACACCGCACCATTTCTTCTCGCCTGACCCGTTCGAGCGCAACCTCGGCTCGTTCCGCCGCCGCCCCAACGAAGGGGAGCTGTTCTACGGCCTGATCCAGGACGGCAACGATATGTGGAACGCGGCGTTTTTCTGCGGCTCCTGTGCCGTGCTGCGCCGCACTGCGCTGGAAAGCATCGGTGGTTTTGCCGTCGAGACCGTGACCGAAGATGCCCACACCGCCCTGCGCCTGCATCGCCAAGGGTGGACGTCAGCCTACCTGAGCATTCCGCAGGCTGCGGGCCTGGCCACTGAAAGCCTGTCGGCGCACATCGGCCAGCGCATTCGCTGGGCCCGTGGGATGGTGCAGATCTTCCGCACCGACAACCCGCTGTTCGGGCGTGGCCTTAGCCTGTTCCAGCGGGTGTGCTACGCCAACGCGATGCTGCACTTCCTGGCCGGCCTGCCGCGGCTGGTGTTCCTGACGGCGCCACTGGCGTTCCTGTTGCTGCATGCCTACATCATCTACGCACCGGCATTGATGATTCTGCTGTACGTGCTGCCACACATGATCCACGCCAGCCTGACCAACTCGCGGATGCAGGGCAAGTACCGACAAACCTTCTGGGGCGAGGTCTACGAGACCGTACTGGCCTGGTACATCGCCCGTCCGACCACGGTGGCGCTGTTCGCGCCGAAAAAAGGCACGTTCAACGTCACCGCCAAGGGCGGCCTGATGGAGCAGGAACAGTTCGACTGGCGCATCGCCCAACCTTACCTGTGGCTGGCGGCGCTCAACGTGGTGGGTCTGGGCTTTGCGGTGTGGCGCCTGGTCACCGGCCCGACGGCAGAAATCGGCACGGTGATCGTCAGCTCGCTGTGGGTGATCTACAACCTGCTGATTATCGGTGCCGCAGTTGCGGTGGCCGCCGAAGTGCGCCAGGTGCGCCGCGCCCATCGGGTGCCGATGCGCTTGCCGGCGGGGCTGATGCTGGCCAGCGGTCATGCCTACCCCTGCACCCTGGTCGACTACTCCGACGGCGGTATCGGCCTGCAGGTACAGCCCGGTCTGGAGTTGAAACCGGGGGAGCAGGTACGCCTGCTGCTCAACCGCGGCCAACGCGAGTTCGCCTTCCAGGCGTGCGTCACCCGTACCGTCGGGCAACACGTCGGCCTGGTGTTCCGCGACCTCGCCCTGCAGCAGCGTATCGACCTGGTCCACTGCACCTTTGCCCGCGCCGATGCCTGGCTTGGCTGGAACGAGCAGCACGAGGTCGAGCGCCCGCTGCGCAGCCTGATCGATGTGTTGAAGCTGGGCGGCGTCGGTTACGTGCGCCTGGTCGAGCACATGCCGCCATGGCTACGGGCGTGGTTGCGCCCACTGCGTTCGCTGGCGTTGTGGCTGGCCAGCTACTGGCCCCGCACACCGCAGGCAATCCCTTCCATGAACCCTGTTGATCGAGACGCATGATGACTGGTTATCCCGCGCGTACCTGGGGCCTGGCGATGGCGCTGTTTACCGCCTTGTCGCAGAGCGCCGCTGCTGCTTCCGTAGCTCCGCTTGCCGAGCCTGCGGTACCCACACCCACGGTACCAAACTGGCAGGTTGCGAAAACCTTCGAGCAGCTTGGGCATGCGTCCGACAGCCTGCTGCTGGGGGTACGCAACAGTGAGCATATCGAGTTTGGCCTGCGTCGCGATCGCCTGGCCACCGATGCCAGCTTGCAACTGGACTACACGCCTTCGCCAGCCTTGCTGCCGAACCTGTCGCACTTGCGCGTCTACCTCAACGACGAGCTTATGGGCGTAGTTCCGGTAGAAAAGGAGCAGTTGGGCCAGCGTGTACGTCGCCAGCTGCCGTTGGACCCGAAACTGCTTGGCGACTTCAACCGGGTACGTCTGGAGTTTGTCGGGCACTATACCGATGTCTGCGAAGACCCGGCCCACAGCGGCCTGTGGCTTAACCTTAACCGCAAGAGCCAGGTACAGTTGCACGAGCAGGCGCTGGTGCTGGAAAACGACCTGGCGTATTTCCCGTTGCCGTTCTTCGATACCCGCGACACCGGCAAGGTAGTACTGCCGGTGGTGTTCAGCGGCGTGCCGAGCCTGGGCGAGCAGCGTGCGGCGGCAATCCTGGCATCCTACTTCGGCAGCCAGGCCGGTTGGCGCAAGGCCAGCTTCCCTGTGCTGTACAACCACCTGCCGGCCCGTGGCGATAAACCTGCACCGAGCATCGTGTTTGCCAGCAACGACCGTCGCCCGGCGTTCCTCGCTGATCTGCAGCAGTTCCCGCCGGTCGACGGCCCCGTGCTGCAGATGATCGATCACCCGGACGACCGCTTCAGCAAAGTGCTGCTGGTGCTGGGCCGTAACGACGACGACCTGATCAAGGCCGCCTCGGCGTTGGCGGTTGGCAACAATCTGTTCCGCGGCGCGCGCGTGAAGGTGGAGCAGATGACCGCGCTGCAACCGCGCCAGCCCTACGATGCGCCGAACTGGACGCGCACCGACCGGCCGGTACGCTTTGCCGAGCTGCTGGATTACCCCGAGCAACTGCAAGTCAGCGGCCTGCAACCGCGGCCGGTGACACTGGAACTGAACCTGCCGCCCGACTTGTTCGTCTGGCGCAACCAGGGTATTCCGCTGCGCACCCTGTACCGCTATACGGCGCCAGCGGTGACCGACGAATCGCGCCTGAGCATCAGCGTCAACGATCAGTACATCACCAGCATGCCGCTGGTGGGCAATGACCGGCGCGGCGGTACCCTTGAAGAAATGCGCCTGGCAGTGCTGTCCGGTGACAACACTGCATTGACCGAGAACTCGCTGGTACCGGCGCTGAAGATTGGCGACCGCAACCGCCTGCGCTTCGACTTCAGCTTTGCCAGTACCCTGGGCAGCGCCCAGCGCGATCGCTGCCAGACCTCGCTGCCGGTGGACGTGCGTGCAGCAATCGACGACAACTCCACCATCGACCTTTCCGGTTACCACCATTACATCGCCATGCCCGACCTGCGTGCATTCGCCCGCAGTGGCTTCCCGTTCAGCCGCATGGCCGACCTGTCCGAGACGCTGGTCATCATGCCGGCCAAACCCACGGCGATGCAGGTCGGCACTTTGCTCGACACGGTTGGCGGGTTGGCCGGACAGATCGGTTACCCGGCGCTTGGCCTGCAATTGATCGACGACTGGCAACAGGTCGCAGCGGCAGACGCCGACTTGCTGCTGATCGGCAGCCTGCCCGAGGCCCTGCGCGATGCGCCCGACCTTGGCCTGTTGCTCAGCGCCCAGCGTGACTGGTTGCTGCAGGGCCGCAGCGCATCGTGGCCCGGTGGCCAGCGTTTCGATACTGAGCCGGTGGCTGCAAGCAGCCGCGTGGCGGTCAGCGCCCAGGCGCCGATTGCGGCCATCACCGGGCTGAAGTCGCCGTTCCACGAGCAGCGCAGTGTTGTGGCCTTGCTGGCCAACAGCGACAGCGATTACGCATTGCTGCGCGACGTGCTTGGCGATGTGGGCAAGCTCGATGCGGTGGCGGGTTCAGTAACGCTGGTACGCAGCAGTGGCGTGAGCAGCCAGTTCGTCGGCGAGCACTACTTCGTGGGCGCGTTGCCGTGGTGGCTGCTGCTGTGGTTCCACTTGTCCGAGCACCCTGTGTTGCTGGCGGTGATCGCGGCTGTTTGCGTGGTGCTGTTCGCCTTCTTGTTGTGGCGGGCACTGCGCTGGGCAGGCAAGCGCCGCTTGGGGGAGGCGGGGTGATGATGCGTCAGATGCTGGTAGGGCTGGTCGCCTTAGGCCTGCCCGTCTTCGCCAATGCCGGGTCGGTTTGCCCATGGCCTGCCTGGGAGCGGTTCAAGGCCGAGCTGGTGAGTGTGGATGGGCGGGTCATCGACCCGAGTGACGAGCGCCTGATCACCACCTCGGAAGGGCAGAGTTACGCGCTGTTCTTCGCCCTGGTAGGCAACGATCGGCAAACCTTCGCGCAGTTGCTGCGTTGGACCAGCAACAACCTCGCCGAGGGTGACCTGGCCCGGCATCTGCCTGCCTGGCTGTGGGGCCGTGACGGGCAGCAGCAGTGGCAGGTGCTGGACGCCAACAACGCCAGCGATGCCGATCTGTGGATCGCCTACAGCCTGCTGGAAGCAGGGCGGTTGTGGGACCAGCCGGCCTACACGCAACTGGGCCAGCACCTGCTGTGGCGTATCGCCGCGCAGACCGTGCGCAAGCTTCCAGGCCTTGGCGTGATGTTGCTGCCAGGTGACTACGGTTTCGAAGACGCCCAGGGTACCCGCCTGAACCCCAGCTACCTGCCGCTGCAGTTGCTCGACCGCTTCAGCGAGGTGGACCCCTTGTGGGGTGAGCTGGCGGCCAACACGCGGCGTTTGTGGTTGGCATCGTCGCCAAAGGGCTTTGCCCCGGACTGGTTGCTGTGGACGCCGGCCGGAAAACCAGCGGCAGACACGAAACATGGCAATGCCGGTGATTATGACGCCATTCGTGTATACCTGTGGGTTGGCATGTTGGCCGAGGGTGCTGCGCAACGCCGCGAACTGGTGGCCCATTATGCGCCGATGGCGGCATTGACCCAGCGCCAGGGGCTACCTCCTGAGCAGTTGGATGCACGCAGCGGTGAAGCCCGCGGCCATGGCCCGGCGGGTTTCTCTGCGGCCTTGCTGCCATTGCTTGCTGCCTCGCCTGAGTACATGGCCGGCTTGGCGGCCCAGCGCCAGCGCTTGCGCGAACAGCCGGTCGAGGCCAAGGCGTATTACAGCCAGGTGCTGGCGCTGTTCGGCCAGGGCTTCGACGAGGCCCGTTACCGTTTTGACCCGCACGGCCGCCTGTTGCCGGCCTGGAGCGCGCCATGCAGCGAATGATCGGCGTGTTGATGCTGGCGGCAATAACCTGCCAGGCAGATGCGCAACCCAAGGATGTCGATGAACAGCGCCAATGGCTGCTGGACCAGGTACGCCGTGGCGAAGCGCTGCACCGTGACGACCTGGTACGCGATGCGCTGGGCCGTTTGCAGTTGCTTGAGCCGCGCAACCCGGACGTGTTGCTGGCGGCCTTGAGCCTGGCATTGCGCGAGAAGAACAGCAGTGAAGCCGAGCAGTTGAGTGCGCGGATCAGTGCCGTGGCACCTGGCAGCCTGCAAGCACGTCAGGCCGCACGCCTGCTTGAACTTCAACAACCGGCGCCTGCGCGGCGCCTGCAGCAGGCGCGTCTGCTGGCGGTTACCGGCCGTAATGAAGAGGCGCTGGCGGTGTACGAACAGTTGTTTGCCGGCGAACCACCCAGCCTTGAATTGGCCCTGGACTATTGGCGCGTGCGCGGCAACCTGCCAGGACAACGCCCTGAGGCAATCCGCCAGTTGCAGCGGTTGGATCAGCAGTATCCAGGCAGTGCCGGGCTGCGCCAGACCCTGGCCGGTTGGTTGTTCGCCGAAAAGCGTGACCGCGAGGCCTTGGCCGTGCTCGATCAGCTGGCGCGAGACCCTGGTGCACGGGATGCCGCTGCCCAGCGCGAGTTCGACTACCTGTCCGGGCAAGCCGTGAGTGCCACCAGCGCGGCAGCCTGGCAGGCCTTTCTTCAGCGTTACCCGGCTTCGCCGTTGTTGGCACAGGCCAGCGAGACCTTGCAACAACAGCGCAAGCTGCTGGCCGACCCGGCATGGCAGGCCGGTCAACGGGGTAAGGCATTGCTCGACAAGGGCCGTAATGCCGAAGCTGAAACGCAGCTGCGCCGCGCCCTGCGCCAGTACCCGGGCGATGCCGGCCTGTATGGGGCCTTGGGTTATGCGTTGATGCGCCAGGGCCGCCATGAAGACGCCCATGCGGCGTTCCGCGCGGCGAGCGCCAAGGAGCAGGACACCTACTGGATCAGCCAATGGAAGGACCTGGAGTCGTCCAGCCAGTATTGGGCCCTGCTGAAGAAAGCCGAGCAGGCCCTGGCGGCGAAAGACGCGCGCGGTGCGCGCGTACTTTACCGGCAGGCTCGCCAGCAACGGCCAAAGGATGAATACGCGTTGTTGGGCCTGGCAGATGTCTCGCTGGCCGAAGGCGATGTGGCGGCTGCCGAGCGGCAGTACCTGCAGGTAAGGCGTATGGCGCCGGATAACGAAAGTGCCGTGCGTGGCTTGATGCGCGTTTACCAGGCGCAGTCGCCAGGCAAGGCGCAGGCATACCTGGACAGCCTGCCACCACGGCAGCAGGCGCAGTTCGCCAGCCTGCGACGCAGCCTGGAACTTGCGCGGCTACGCCAGCAAGGGGACGAAGCCCTGCAGCGCGAGGACTGGTCGACGGCCAGCCACGTGCTGGGCCAGGCCGCGGCCCTGGCCCCGGATGAGCCTTGGCTGGTGTATCAGCTGGCCAACAGTCTGCGTCACCAAGGGCGCACTGGCGAGGCCGACGCGGCATTTGCCAGGCTGGTGCAGCACCAGCCACGTGATCCGGCAACGCGCTATGCCCACGGCCTGTTCCTGGAGTCCAGCGACCGTGATGCCTTGGCTCTGGACAGTCTGAGGGCGGTACCTCAGGCGACCTGGAGCGCGGACATGCACGCGCTGGAGCAACGTGTTCAACGGCGTATGACCCTGGCCTCTGCGCAGCAGTTGCAGGCACAAGGCCGCAGTGCCGAGGCGACAGCCTTGCTTGAAGCCGGCCTGGCGCGTGGTGAAGGTAGCCCGGACGACTTGATGCTGTTGGCTGACTGGGCAGCCGCGCGTGGTGAACATGGCAAGGCGCGCAGTTATTACCAGCGTGTGCTGGTCGCGCAGCCTGGGCGTCCTGGTGCACGCCTTGGGGTGATGGAAAGCGCCGTGGCCGAAGGCAACCTGCAGCAGGCCCGGCACATGCTGGGCGTGAAGGTGCCACAATTTGCCGCTGATGACGGCAACGCCCAGCGGCGCCTGGCGGCGGTGTGGACAGCGCTGGGTGAACACGATCAGGCGGCCAGGCTGCTTGACCGGATTGCCGCGCAGCAGACGCGACCCGATCCGTTGTTGCGGCGCGACGCAGCCCGCCTGGTAGCGCAGGATGATCCTCAACGAGCACTGGACCTTTACGCGGCAGCGATGGCCGATGCGCAGTTGCTGGACCGTGCTGCCGTAGCGCCACGGGATGACCGTGCATTGACCCTGGCCAGCCGCGAGCAGGATGGCGACGACTGGCTGGCCCGTAGCCTGCGCAGTGATGTGGACGCCCTGTATCGCCAGCGCAATACCCATGTGACGCTGATGCATGACTACGGCTGGCGCGAGGATGACGGTACGCCCGGCACGTCGGAACTGAGTACCCAGTCGACCTTGTTGCACGTCGACACCCCTTGGCAGGAGGGCACCGCGTTTGCGCGGGTAGAGCGCATTGGCATGGATGCCGGGTCGTTCGAACCGAACGATCAGGGAAGCTACACCCCCGACTTCGGCAGCTGCCAGTTTGTTGGCAAGAGCGCTGACGGGGAAACACTGCCCGCGTGCACGGGGGGATCGCAGACTGCAAACGGCAGCCTGCTGGCGTTGGGTTGGCAGGGCAGCCGCTGGGCGTTCGACCTGGGCACCACCCAGGGCTATGCAATCAACAACTGGCTGGGCGGCGCAACGCTCAACGGTGACCTCGGGCAGGTTGGCTGGTCGCTGACCGCCTCGCGCCGGCCGATGAGCAATTCATTGCTGTCGTTCGCCGGCGCACGCGACCGCCCGACGGGCGTGCGCTGGGGTGGGGTCACTGCCAATGGCGCCACGCTCGGCCTGAGCTGGGACCAAGGTGGCGACAACGGGGTGTGGGCCAGCCTGGGGCACCATTGGCTGTACGGCGAAAACGTGGCCGACAACCAGCGGACCCGGGCCATGGCCGGCTTTTACCACCGCGTGGTGGAAAAGGCCGACGAGCGTGTACGTGTTGGCGTGACGCTGATGCACTGGCGTCACGACAAGGACCTGGGCGGTTACAGCCTGGGGCAGGGCGGTTACTACAGCCCGCAGCGCTACAGTTCGGTGGGCGTGCCGGTCAGTTATGCCTGGCGCAACTACGACTGGTCGTTGCTGCTGGAAGGTTCCGTCAGCTGGTCTCAGGCCCATAGTGGCAGTAGCCGCTTGTACCCGGACGCACACATCAACCGCAAGGTACTGGCGCACTATGGCGTCGACTCCAACATCGATGCGATGACCGAAGCCAGCGACAGCAGCGGGTTGGGCTACCGCCTGCGCGGTCTGTTCGAACGGCGCCTGAGTGACCAGTGGGTACTGGGCGGCGGCTTCGACTGGCAGCACAGCGATGACTATGCGCCTAGCCATGGCATGCTCTACCTGCGCTACCTGTTCGAACCGTGGCGAGGCAACCTGGCCCTGCCGGTGACACCGCTTGAGCCTTACAGCGAGTGGCGGTGACGGCAATCACTGCGTTGCAAGGGGCGCGCCTGCACGGGGCGATGCGGGCCAAGGGTTGACACCAGGTACGCCGCCCCACCATTATCCAGCCATACCTACGCAACGGGCTTGCCAGCATGTCCACATCCAACCACGCCATTTCCGCTTCGGGCTTCATCGCTCAGGCAGACGCGTGCGTTGCCGTTGCCAAGAAATCCAAGAAACAGCCGCTCATCTGACCGAGGCGCGCTGTCTCGTCAGGTGGGCTGACGAGACAGAAGGCGCCAGGTATCCCTGCCACAACTTCCACTCTTTGCCCTGCTGACGCTGACTTTCGGTCAACATCAGGAGTTTTTGCATGTCGAATTTCCGTGGTATCTGGATCGCCCTCGTCACGCCAATGCGCGCCAATGAAATCGACTTCCCAGGCCTGGAAAAGCTGGTGAAGAAGCTGCTCGAAGACGGTGTGGCCGGTTTTGTGGTGTGCGGTACCACGGGTGAGGCAGCGGCGTTGTCCAAGGCCGAGCAACTGGCAGTGCTGGATGCCGTGCTGGCCTGGGTGGAGCCTGGCAGGGTGGTGATGGGCCTGTCAGGTTACAACCTGCGTGAGTTGCTGGCCTTCCAGGCTGAAATCCAGCAGCGTGACATTGGCGGGCTGCTGGTTCCCGCACCTTGCTACATCCGCCCTTCGCAGGCTGGCATCGAAGCCTTCTTCGCCACCGTGGCCGATGCCGCCAGCGTGCCAGTGATCGTCTACGACATTCCCTACCGCACTGGCGTACGCATGGAACGTGAAACCCTGCGCCGTATCGTGCGCCATCCACGCATTGCAGCGGTGAAGGACTGTGGTGGTGACAGCGAGACGACCATGGCCCTGATCGAGGACGGCCACGCCCAGGTGCTGGCCGGTGAAGACCTGCAGATCTTCAATAACCTGTGCCTGGGTGGGGCAGGGGCCATTTCAGCCTCCGCACATGTGCGCGCCGACCTGTACGTACGCATGGTGCAGCAGGTTGACAGCGGCGATTGGGCTGCCGCGCGTGGTACGTTCTACCAGTTGCTGCCCTGGATCAAAGTGGCCTTTGCCGAGCCCAACCCGGCCGTGGTCAAGGCGGCGTTGCAGCTGCAAAGCCTGATTGCAGACGAGCTGCGCGAGCCCATGCAGGCCTGCACGCATACCACCCGAGACAAGCTGCAAAGCGTGCTGTGTTCACTCGGCGCCTGAAGCGGCAACGGTTGATGGCGGGTTGACAAGCCGCCACACCCGGCATATACCGTTGGTTGTCAGGAGCCGCGCATCAATGGCGATGTCGCGGCCTCCACACCGAACCCAAAGAGCAAATGAGCTCTCTCCGCATGCGGAGAGGGCTTTTTTTCGTCCCTGAAAAATAACAACAAGAGGTGGTCAACATGCGTCATGGTGATATTTCCAGCAGCAATGACACCGTCGGCGTCGCCGTGGTCAACTATAAGATGCCGCGCCTGCATACCCGCGATGAGGTGCTCGAAAACGCCAGGAAAATCGCCGACATCATTGTCGGCATGAAGCAGGGGCTGCCGGGCATGGATCTGGTGATTTTTCCAGAGTACAGCCTGCAGGGCATCATGTATGACCCGGCCGAAATGATGGAAACCGCCGTGGCCATACCCGGCGTGGAAACCGAAGTGTTCGCCCAGGCCTGCCGCAAGGCCAATGTCTGGGGCGTGTTTTCGCTGACCGGCGAGCGCCATGAAGAGCACCCGCGCAAATCCCCCTATAACACGCTGGTGCTGATCGACAACAATGGCGAGATCGTGCAGAAGTACCGCAAGATCATCCCCTGGTGCCCGATCGAGGGCTGGTACCCGGGCGACCAGACCTACGTTGCCGATGGCCCCAAGGGCCTGAAGATCAGCATGATCATCTGCGATGACGGCAACTACCCGGAAATCTGGCGCGATTGTGCCATGAAAGGCGCCGAGCTGATCGTGCGCTGCCAGGGTTACATGTACCCGGCCAAGGACCAGCAGGTGCTGATGGCCAAGGCCATGGCGTGGGCTAACAACTGCTACGTTGCAGTGGCCAACGCGGCGGGCTTCGATGGTGTGTACTCCTACTTCGGTCACTCGGCAATCATCGGTTTCGATGGCCGTACACTCGGCGAGTGCGGTGAAGAGGAGATGGGTATCCAGTACGCCCAGCTGTCGATCTCGCAAATTCGCGATGCGCGGCAGAACGACCAGTCGCAAAACCACCTGTACAAGATCCTGCACCGTGGCTACAGCGGTATGCATTTGTCTGGTGACGGCGACCGCGGCATTGCCGAATGCCCATTCGAGTTCTACCGCACCTGGGTGCTGGATGCCGAGAAGGCCCGCGACAACGTCGAGGCCCTGACCCGGCGTACCTCGGGGGTGGCGCAGTGCCCGGTCGGCAGCCTTCCGTACGATGCCAAGGAAAAGGAAGCCCGCTGACGGGGTTGCCCGGCGTGCCTGCGGGCACGCTGTTTCACAAAGCGAGGGGAAGACCATGCCGTTCTTGAATGACCTGCTGGAGCAGACGCGTCGCGATGCGTCCTCCAGTGCTGCACTGAGTGCCGAAAACTGCCACACCCGGGCAATCGTCGAGACCCACCTGCGCAGTGAAGACACCCTGCAGTCGCGTTTCCGCTTCGATGTCGCTGCCGTCATGCAGGTAGTACGCAACGAAGTGCTGGGCCAGGACGAAGCCTTGCAGGCCATCGAAGATGTGCTCACGGTGGTGCGTGCGGATATTCTCGACCCGCGCCGCCCGCTGTTCACGGCATTGTTCCTCGGCCCGACCGGGGTCGGCAAGACCGAGGTCGTGCGTGCCCTGGCCCGCGCCCTGCACGGTGATGCCGATGCCTTCTGCCGGGTCGACATGAACACGCTGGCCCAGGAACACTACGCCGCTGCTCTGACCGGCGCACCACCGGGCTATGCTGGCGCCAAGGAAGGCCGCACGCTGTTTGACCAGGCGCTGCTGGACGGGAGCCAAGGGCGCCCAGGGATCGTGCTGTTCGATGAGCTGGAGAAGGCCAGCAAGGAGGTGTCCCAGGCGCTGCTCAATGTGTTCGACAATGGCCTGCTGCGCTTGGCCTCCGGTGAAAAGAGCTTCAATTTCCGTAACACACTGGTGTTCATGACCAGCAACCTGGCGGCAGACGAAATACGCCAGCACCGGCTGGGCCCGCTGGCGCCGCTGCGGCGTCTGCTTGGCCTGCAGGCAGGGCGCCGCGAGCGTTTGCTGGGCTTGGTGCGGCGGCGCCTGGTGAAGCGTTTTTCTGCCGAGTTCGTCAACCGCATCGACAGCACTGTGGTGTTCAATGCCATCGAACAGGAGGTGAGCGAGCGCATCATTGAACTGGAGGTGTCGCGCCTGAACCGGCGTCTTGCCAAGCATCACTGCCGCCTGCAGCTGGATGCGGCGGTGGTTGGCAAGCTGGCCAGCGAAGGCCATGACCTGGAGTTTGGCGCGCGTGCACTCAAGCGCTTTATCCGCCATGAGCTGGAAGTGCCACTGGCCGAGTACCTGCTTGGTAACCGCATCCCATGCCAGGCAGAAGTGACGTGCATGACGGTGGCCGGCCACCTTGAGCGCGGGCGCATCCGTTTTTCGTTGCCGACATGACAGTTGTCACAGGATGGTGTGATGAGTAGACAAGACAGGCAATTGAAGGTGGGCTTGCTGTTCGCCGAAACCGGCGTTACCGCAGCCATTGAACGCTCGCAGCGCTGTGGCGCGCTGCTGGCGGTCGAACAGGTTAACCGCGAGGGGGGCGTACTTGGCGAACCGGTTCTGACCCTGGTCGGTGACCCCGGGGGCGACCCGGACCGTTATCGCAATCTGTGTGACGACTATGTGCGCAACCACGGTGTGCGCCTGATGCTCGGCTGCTACATGTCGCACACCCGCAAAGCCGTGATGCCCGTCATCGAGCGCGCCGATGGCTTGCTGTTCTATCCCACGCCCTATGAGGGCTTCGAGTACTCGCCCAATATCATCTACGGCGGGCCGGCACCTAACCAGAATAGCGCGCCACTGGCGGCATACCTGACACGTCATTACGGCGCCAGGGTCGCCTTCGTCGGTTCCGACTACATCTACCCGCGGGAAAGCAACCATGTCATGCGCCACCTGTACAAGCAGCATGGTGGCGAAGTGGTGGAAGAAGCCTACATGCCCCTGTACCCCTCGGCCGATGACCTGGCCCTGGTGGTCGAGCGGGTGGTGCGTTCTGCCCCTGACGTGGTGTTCTCGACCGTGGTCGGTACGGGGACGGCAAGCTTCTACCAAGCAATGGCGCAGCGATATGGTAATGGCCCTCGGCCGCCGATCGCCAGCTTGACTACCAGCGAGGCAGAAATTGCCGAAATGGGGGCCGAGGCAGCCCGTGGCAACATCGTCGTGGCACCCTACTTCACCAGCGTCGAGTCACCGCAAAGCAACGCATTCGTCAGTCAGTGCCGTGCGTTCTTTCCGGCCGATGTGCGGATCACTGCCTGGGCCGAGGCGGCGTATTGCCAGATGCGCATGCTGTGCCAGGCGGTAAATGCCACCGGCAGCCTGGAGGTGGAGGTAATCCGCAATCACCTGTACCACGCGAGCATGGATAGCCCCCAGGGCAGGGTGCAGGTGGAGCAGCAGAACAACCACTCGCACCTGTTTTCACGTATCGGCGAGATCGATGCGCGCGGGCAGATCTGCATCAAATGGCAATCGCCTACGACCATCCGCCCTGACCCCTATGTGGTGGTTCACAACCTGGACGACTGGACCGTGAGCATGATGGGAGGCGGCCCCTCATGAGCACGTCGAACATCCTGAACACGCTGCGTGAACTGCACGTGGGCATCGTTTGTCCGCCCAGTGAAATCACTGATGCCCTGGTGTTGCAACTGATGCGTATCGGCTGCTCGGTGAAGCAGTGCTGGCCACCGCCCAAGGCGTTCGACACCCACACCGACCTGGTGTTTTGCGGGGTGTTCGAAGGCCGCCACCATGCCGAGCTGGGCAAGCTGCTGGCGCAGGGCGGCGTACGCCTGACCGCCATCGCCTTGGTGGAGTACGAGAGCCCGACCATTCTTTCGCAAATCCTGGAGCTGGGGTGTCACGGCGTGATGGTACTGCCTCTGGACAACCACAAGGTGCTTCCGGCGTTGGTGTGCGCCAGAAGCAACAGCGAAGCCCAGGCCCGCTTGATGCAGAAGAATGCCCAGTTGCAGGAGCGTCTGGAGCACCAGGCCGACATCAACAAGGCCAAGGTCCTGCTGATGGCGGCCCAGGGCTGGCAGGAGCCTGAAGCTCATGCCTACTTGTCGAAAGAGGCGATGAAACAGCGGCTGTCGATGCTGGAAATGGCAAGAAAAACCCTAAAACAATTCGAATGAGAAGAGGTTGCCATGTTGTACGGACTGGTTCTGCTGTATGTGGGTGCAGTGTTGTTCATCAACAGCATCTGGCTGATGGGGCGTATCACTGACCGCGAAGTGGCGGTGATCAACCTGTTTGTCGGTTTGCTCAGCCTGTTGGTGGCGGTCTACCTGATCTTCGTGGTGGGCTCGGCCGAAGGCATCAAGGCCGGTGCCTTGACCCTCCTGTTCGCCTTTACCTACCTGTGGGTGGCCGCCAACCAGGTGCTGCAGGTTGATGGGCGCGGGCTAGGCTGGTTCTGCCTGTTCGTCAGCGTGACGGCGCTGGTGGTGACAGTCAGTTCCATCCCTGGCGCCGAAGGGCTGTTGAAGGTATGGGATGTGCTGAACTGGGCGGCGTGGACGGTGTTGTGGTTCAGCTTTTTCCTGTTGCTGGCGCTGGCCAGGAAGATCCAGCGTCTGGTGGCGGCAATGACTCTGCTGTGCGCGATCTTCACAGCTTGGGTGCCCGGGTTGCTGATCTTGTGGCAGCAGATGGGCTGACGACCGTGCGCACCCCGGCTGGAAGAGGCCTCCAGCACCTGGGTGTCGTGGTGCACGGCCTGGAACCATGGGTTCGCACTATCAGCCCGGCACGTAGGGCAGCAGCCGCTCGGTCTCTTTCTTCACTACGGCGTAGCATTCACAGCTCAGCAGTTCCAGGCGTGGTCTGTCGAGCACCCTGATCTGCCCGCGGTTGTACTCGATCACCCCCAGACGCTGCAGCTTGCCTGCAGCATCGGTCACACCCTCGCGGCGAACGCCCAGCATGTTGGCGATCAGTTCCTGAGTCATGCACAGGCGATCACCCGGCAGGCGGTCAAGCGACAATAACAGCCAGCGGCACAACTGTTGGTCGATGGAGTGATGCCGGTTGCACACCGCGGTTTGCGCCATTTGGGTGATCAATGCCTGGGTGTAGCGCAGCATGAACGTCATCAGCTCGCCATGGCGGTTGAACTCGTCCTTGAGCCTTTGCACGGGCAGGCGGTAGGCATGCCCTGCGCTTTGTACGATGGCCCGGCTGGGTGTGCTTTCACCACCCATGAACACGGCAATGCCCACTAGCCCTTCGTTACCTACCACCGAGATTTCGGCCGAGGCGCCGTTTTCCATCACATACAGCAGCGAAACGATGGCATCGGTCGGGAAGTGGACGTGGCGCAGGGTGTCCCCGGACTCGTACAGGGCCTTGCCCAAGGGCAGGTTCACATGCTCCAGGTCCGGCTCCAAACGGCTGAACGTCTCTGACGACAGTGCAGCCAACAAGTGGTTGCTTTGGGGTTTTTGCGTGGGTTGCATGCGTAGGACCGTAGACGGAGTCGTGTCGGTACAAGCTTAGCCTAGCGGGGCCGAAGCTTCCGTCTGCGCGGTCATGGCGCGCCCAGCGGTTCAGCAGGCAGGCATGGAGCAGCCCGACACTGGGCGATGACGTGGTGCATGCGCCCGTCGTCCTTCAGCTGAAGCTTGGCTTCGGCGAGCTGCTCGCCGTCCAGGCTCAGGATCAGCTCGCTGCCGCTGTCGCGTACCTCGATCCGGTAATGGGCGCTACCAAAGCGGTAATGCAGCACATAACCTGGCCAGCCTGCCGGCAACAGTGGCTGCAGGCGCAGGGTGTCGCCACTGCGTTGCAGCCCCAGCAGGTTTTCTACGATCAACCTGTACATCCAGCCGGCAGAGCCGGTGTACCAGCTCCAACCACCCCGCCCGGCGTGGGGCGCAACTGCATAGACGTCGGCGGCCATGACATAGGGTTCGACCTTGTAGGTATCGATCAGCGCGTTGCAGCTCTGGCGCACCGGGTTGATCAGACGCAGCAGCTCCCAGGCCTTGTCGGCCTCGCCCAGGTGCGCATAGGCCATGCTTGCCCAGATCGCCGCATGGGTGTACTGACCGCCGTTTTCCCGCACCCCTGGCAGGTAGCCCTTGATGTAGCCAGGGTCCAGGGTGCCCTTATCGAAGGGCGGGTCGAGCAGTTTGACGATGCCAATGTCGCGGCGCACCAGGTGGCTGTCCACCGCGGCCATGGCCAGACGCGCACGCTCGGGCGACGCGACGCCCGACAGCACTGCCCAGCTTTGCGCGATTGAGTCGATCCGGCATTCCTGATTGCTCGCCGACCCCAACACTTGACCATCGTCAAACCAGGCGCGGCGGTACCAGCCGCCGTCCCAGGCGTGCGCTTCCAGGTTTTCGGCGAGTGCGGCGGCCTGGATGGTGCAGCGCAGCGCAAAGGCGCTGTCGCCCTGGCGCAGGGCAACGCTGCCAAATGCCCGCAGCACCTCGTAGCCAAAAAAGCCCAACCACACGCTTTCGCCTTGCCCTTGTTCGCCAACCCGGTTCATGCCGTCGTTCCAGTCGCCGCTGCCCATCAACGGCAGGCCTTGGGCCCCGCACTGCAGACCGTGGTCGAGGGCGCGCTGACAATGCTGGTACAGACTCTCGATCAGGGCCGAGTGGCCAGGCAGGTCGTAGTAGGACTCTTCGCCGGCGTTGAGCGGGCGCCCTTCCAGGTAGCCGACCGGCTCGTCAAGCACCGCGTAGTCCCCGGTGGTCTCTACGTAGCGGCTGGCTGCCAGCGGCAGCCATAGCAGGTCGTCCGAGCAGCGGGTGCGCACCCCGCGCTGCAGTGGTGGATGCCACCAGTGCTGCACGTCGCCTTCGGCATACTGATGCGCAGCGCACGCCAGCAGATGTTGGCGCGCCGCCGCCGGAGCGGCATGGACCATGGCCATACTGTCCTGCAACTGGTCGCGAAATCCGATGGCACCGCCGGACTGGTAGAAGCCGCTGCGTGCCCAGAACCGACACGCGATCACCTGGTACATCAACCAGCCGTTGGCCAGCACATCCAGTGCAGGTTCTGGCGTCTCGATCTGCACGGTATCCAGTGTCCGCCGCCAGTAGGCGCTGACCTTGTCAAACTCGCCCAATGCGGTCTGCACGCCCCGGTATTGCTGGACGTAGCGGGTGGCGGCTTGGGCGTCCCGGGCGGCGCCCAGGCGGAACACCACTTCCCGACTTTCGCCAGGCTCCAGCTGCAGCGCCACTTGCAGTGCCGCGCATGGGTCCAGACCGCCGCCGATACGCCCCGACAGCCGTGACTGGCGCATGCCCAAGGGGGCCTGGCAATCGCCGTTGCGCCCCAGGAATTCGCCGCGATCACAGGTCAGGCCCTGTATCGGCAGGTCGCAATCGAGAAAGGCCACTTGCGTGGAGTATTCCACTGCGTAGCTGTTTCGGGCAAACAGCGCACCACTGAAAGGATCGGTTTCACTGACCACGTGCATGGCGGTTTTGCCAGGCAGGTCGCCCAGCACCCACTCGACGAAGCAGGTCACCGACAACCGGCGTACCCGTGTCGAAGTGTTGTGCAGTTTGAGCCGGCTGAACTTCACCGGTGCATCCAGCGCCACATGCACCCAGAGCTCGCTGCGCAGGTCCTGCTCAGCATATTCGAACACGCTGTAGCCAAAGCCGTGGCGGGTGCAGTAACGGCCAGGGCCTGGGCAGGGCTGCGGAGTCGGTGACCAGTACTCGCCGCTGTCCTCGTCGCGTAAGTAGAGGGTTTCGCCACTGGCGTCGGTAACTGGGTCGTTGTGCCAGGGCGTCAACCGGTACTCGTGGGCGTTCTCGTACCAGGTGTAAGCGCTGCCGGCCTCGGAGACGACGCTTCCGAAGTACGGGTTGGCCAGGATGTTGACCCACGGCGCCGGCGGCGGTGAGCCGGGTAACTGCGCAATGACGTACTCGCGGCCGTCGGCGCTGAACCCGCCATAGCGGTTGCCCAGCATCTGCGTGGGTTGCTCGGTCGGTGAATGGCTGGCGGGTGCCGGCCGTCGGCTGGCCGGTTTGTCCTGAGGAGCCGGAGGCACCGCTGGCTGGCGACGCAGGTGCAGTTGCTCCTCCAGCGTGCCGAGATTGTCGTTGAGTACCAGCCGCGCTACCGACAAGGTCAATAGCCGGTCCTCGGCAGACAGTTGCTGCGCGGGCCGTACAAAAATGCCGCCGGGGCGGTCGAGCAGGGCCGCTTCGCTGCCGGAGACGACGATCCCCATGATCAGCTCCTGCAATTGCTGGCGGTAACCGGCCTGGTCTTCGTTCCAGATCAGCAGGTCGAGCGCCAGTCCTTTCTGGCGCCAGTAGGCATGGGCGAGCACCATCTGCTTGACCAGATGAATGTTGGCCGGGTCGCCGATCTGTACCAGCACGATCGGCAGGTCGCCTGACAAACCTTGGCCCCACAGGCCGGACTGGTTGCGCCGGTTGCTGGCCAGCAGCGCTGCGTTGGGCCGCAGGCTGGCGTTGGGATATAGCACCGAGGCGGCCATCTGTTCGAACAGCCGGGCGTCGGCCAGCGAGCCGTTGAGCTGGTGCAGCAGCACCTGACTGTGCGGCCAGGCGAGGTCGAACACCCGATCGGCCAAGTGCCGGTCGCGGTACTTGCCGATCAGCTGCAGGCAGGCATCCCGGCTTTCGGCGACGCCTGTGACCAGGTCAACCGTGGCCGCATGGCCGGGCATCAGGGTGATGCGGCAGCGGATGGCCACGATCGGGTCCAGCACAGCCCCTGCGCTATCGGACAACACCGCGTTGTCACGGTCCATGGCCGCCGGCCTCGCCAGAGTGCGCCCTCGCCCGATGAAGCGGGCCCGATCGGTTTCGTAGGACAGCGCCTCGATATCGGCCCCGTGCACCGCGAGCACGTGGCACATCCACGGCACGGCGTCCTGCTGCGAGCGCGGACGCCGCGTGCAGAGAATGGCTTGCAGCGGGCGGATCAGTTCGGTCTGGATGAACAGCTTGCTGAAAGCCGGGTGCAGGGCATCGCTCAAGGCTGGTGCCAACACCACTTCGGCGTAGCTGGTCAGCTCCAGGGTGCGGGGCTGGTCGCCGTGGTTGGTCAGATGCAGACGTCGCAGTTCGATGTCGTCTTCCGGCGACACGGCAATTTCGGTGTGGCAGTCGAAGTCGCGCTCACGCACGCGAAACTCCGCGCGGCCGTCGCTGAAAATCGCTTCCTGGAGTTTTGTGCGGTGTCGTGTCGGCTGGTAGGTGGTGGACCAGTAGGCGCCGCTGGCGACATCGCGCAGGTAGCAGAAGTTGCCCAGGTCGTCGCGGCTGGCGTCTTCGCGCCAGCGGGTCACCGCCAGCGTGCTGCGCTGGCTGTAGCCACTGCCCACGTGGTTGACCATGACGTGGTAACGGCCGTTGGACAGCAGTTGCACGGCCGGATGGGCGCGGTTTGGCTCGCTGAACACCCGCAGCCGTGCCTCGGGGGCGCGCTCTGCGGCATCCTCGGCCGGGGTCTGGAGGGTATGCAGGTACGGCGCGGCGGTTTTCGGTACGCGCTCCTGCAACAGCAGCATGCTGGCCTGGAACTGCGGGTCGGAGGCGAAACGCCGTTGCATGGGCTTGTTCAGCAACAAAGCAGTCAGGGCCAGGAAACTCATGCCCTGATGGTGGGCCATGAAGGAGCGGATCACGACGGCGTCCTGCCCGGGGGGCAGGCGTGCCTCGCTGTAGTCCACGGCCTCGTAGAGTCCGAAGCGGCCAGCCAGGCCTAGCGTGGCCAGCCGCTGCAGGTTGTGGCAGGCGGCAGCGGGTTCCACCATCAGGGCCAGTGCGCTGGCATAGGGCGCGACCACCCGCTCTTCACCCAAGCCACGCTTAAGGCCAAGCCCCGGTACGCCGAACGCCCGGTACTGGTAGTTGAAATGGGCGTCCAGCGCATTGTAGGCCGATTCCGAGACCCCCCAGGGCAGGCCCGACAGCCTGCCATGTTCGATCTGCCGTTTGACGGCGGCATGGCAGGTCTGGTCGAGTAGCGTGCCCTCATAGTTCGGCATCACCAGCAGCGGCATCAAGTACTCGAACATCGAACCGGACCAGGACAGCAACACGGGGACGCCTGCATTGCTGGTGAGCAGCCGGCCGAGGGCGAACCAGCTGTCCTGAGGCACCTGGCCCTGGGCGATGACGACGAAGTTGGTTAGACGCATCTCCGAAGCCAGCAGGTCGTAGAACGCGGCGTCCAGGCGTTGTTCGTCGGCGTTGTAGCCGATGGCGAACAGGTCGCGTTGGCTGTCGTACAGGAGGCTGAAGTCCATGCTGGCCAACGCTTCAATGCGGCTGGCAAGGGCGTGTGCCTGGGCGATGCGCTGGCGGGCAACCGCCTTGACGTTAGCCACCGCCGGGCGCTCGGGGGGAGGCCACTGGTCTGCGTCGAGCTCTGCAAGCTGGCGCCAGGTCAGCAGCCCTTGGGGGGCTTGATCGTTGCCCGGGGGCAATTGCAGCCGCTGCAGTTCGCAACTCAGGTCCACACATTGCGCATGCAGGGCATTCAGCCAGAACGCCCGGTCTTCAGCAGCTTCTGCCTCCTGCGCAAAGGTCGCTGGCTGTGTGATCAGCGCCTGCAACTGTTCGGCCAGCCTCGGCAGCAGCGTGGCGGGCACGTTGCCCACCTGTCCATGAGCGTGCCATACCTGTTCGCGCAAGGCCTTGATCGGCTGGGCGTCAGCGTTTGTGCGGGTATAGGCGTCCAGCAGCGTATCGAAGGTGTCAAGCAACCCCTGGGTAACGCGCCGGTCTGTCTGGGGCGTGTCGGCCATTTCCAGCAGGCCGGGCCTGAGTGTCAACAGCAGGGCGGCCAGGTTGCCGCTGTCTACGCTCGAGACATAGAGCGGTGACAGCGGCTTGAGGGTCTGGGTGTCGTACCAGTTGTAGAAGTGCCCTTTGAAACGCTCCAGGCGGCCCATGCTGTCGAACATGCAGGCCAGGCGCTCGAACAAGCGGCCAGCACTGAGGTAGCCGAAGTCGTGGGCCGCCAGGTGCGAGAGCAGGGCCATGCCCATGTTGGTCGGTGAGGTGCGGTGAGCGATGCTGGCGAAGGGTGGCGCCTGGATGTTGTCGGGTGGCAGCCAGTTGTCGGCAGGGCCGACGTAGCTGTCGAAGAAGGCCCAGTTGGCGCGGGCAAGCCGATGCAGGAAGGCCAGGTCCTCTGCACCGGGCATGAATGCAGCGCGGCCACTCGAGCGGCCAAGCCACCAGGCCAGCGCCGGGCCGAGCAGCCACAGGGCAAGCACCGGCGAGGCAATCAGCAGTACCATCGGCTGCATCGCCAAGGCTCCGATCAGCACCGCCACCAGGGTCGCTTGCCCCCATTGTTCGCGATACACCGCTTTCAGGGTATCTGCACTGTTGCGCTCGTCCTCGCGCGAGGGGTTCCATTGCAGCAGGCGTTGTTTGCTGACCGCCAGACGCCACAAGGTGCGGAGGATGGCATCCAGGCTGTAGCAGGTCTCGAAGGGTAACCAGGCCAGCGACAGGCCGGCACGTACAAAGTGTTTACCCGAGGTGCGCAAAGCTGCCAGAAGGTGTTCTGACAGAGGTACATCGGTGGTCTTGCCCAGTACTTCAAGCAGCGAATCCAGCAAGGGGCGCGTCATCAGCAAGGCCAGCAGGGCGAGCGTCCAGGCGAGCGGCGTGGTACTGGCCAGCCAGCCCCACAGCAGCAGTGCCAGCAGCGCGGCCGGCTCCAGGCTGCGGCGCAGGTTGTCGAAGATCTTCCAGCGCGACAAAGCGCTGAGTGGGCTTTGCACCTGGCCTTGGGTGCCGGTGTGCAGCCAGGGCACCAGCCATGGCAGCAGTTGCCAGTCGCCGCGTATCCAGCGGTGTCGGCGTTTGCTGTCAGCGCTGTAGCGGGACGGGTAGGTTTCGAACAATTGCACATCGCTGAGCAGGCCCGAGTGCGCGTAGCAACCTTCGATCAGGTCATGGCTGAGTACACGGTTGTCGGCAAAACGGCCCTCCAGTGCCTGCTCGAAGGCGTCCACCGCATAGATACCTTTGCCAATGAAGGAACCGCTGAGAAACAGGTCCTGATAAACGTCCGAAACCGCCCGCGTATAGGGGTCTACACCCGCGTCGCTGCCAAACAGGCGTGCATAGCGCGAGCGCGAGACGCTGGGCAGGCTGATGCCCACCCGCGGTTGAAGGATCGCGTAGCCTGCATGGATGCGCCCTGTGTGCGCGTCGAACCGTGGACGGTTCAGTGGGTGCTGCATGGCGCCGATGAACTGCTGGGCGGCACCGCGAGGCAATTGGGTGTCGGTGTCCAGGGTGATGACATAGCGCACGTGGCCGAGTGTTTGCAGGTCGCCGATGATACGCATGAAGCACGCGTGGCCGTGGCCGCGCAACACCATGTTCAGCTCGGCGAGCTTGCCGCGCTTGCGCTCGCGGCCCATCCAGCAGCGCTCGGCGGCGTTCCATACGCGTGGCCGGTGAAACAGGAAAAAGCGCGCGCCGCCCAGGCTTGGGTACTTATGGTTGAGGCCTCGGATGCCTTCGCTGGCCAGGTCGAGCAGCGCCTCGTCATTGGGCTGGCTCTGTTCACGGGCATCCATGAAGTCGCTGAGCAGAGCGAAGTGCAGGTGGTCGTCACGGTTGGCCAAGAAGCGTACTTCCAGCCCTTCGACCAGCTCTTCGACATCGCCGGCATTGGCCAGCAGAGTAGGCACCACCACCAGCGTGCGGGCGTCTGCGGGAATACCGGTCGTGTAGTCCATCCGCGGCAGAAAGGAGGGCTTGACGGTCAAGGTCACCAGCCAGTTCACCAGACCGATGACCAGACGGCTGGTGCACAGCAGAACCGGCAGGGCCATGGTGACCAGCACCGCGAAGGGCCACCCCGCCAGGCCAATGGCGCGTATGAAGCCCCACGCCAGCAGGCAGGAAAGCAGTGTCACAGGCACCAGATAGAACGTCAGTGGCGCCCGGTGCAGCAGGCGTTGCCAGCGCTCGGCCATCGGCACCCGCGCGGTTAGTCGCTGCTCCAGCAACGGCAGGCCGGCACCCGCCAGGTAAAAGCCCACGTGCTCAGCCGGTTCACCTGGGGCGGCGCCTGCTGCCAGGGCCAATTCGATGGCTGTGCTCGCCACCGCGGATTCGCTGAATGTGCTGTGACGCGCCAGGCGCTCGACGCTGTGCCGGTAATGGTCACGGCTGGAGAAATCCATGGCTGGATAGATGGCGGCCGGGTCGCGGCGCAGTATCTGTTCGACATGACTAAGTTGCTCGACGAACAACTTCCAGTCGATGGTCGACAGCAGGCGCAGACTGCCGATGCTGTTGCTGATGGACACCTGGTCGATGGCCTGCTGTTGGGCATCGAGCTGGACATGATGCTCGATGCTGTGCGCCGACTCGCTGAGCATCTGCTCCACCCAAAGCAGCGGCTGGGACAGCGAAACACTGTGCCCCTGCAGCCGCCTGGCCAGCTCGGCGACGAAGGCGGCCGTCATCGGCGGTTGCGAGCGGGCCATGTCGGCGACCACCAGCACCACGCTCTTGGCGTCGCGCTCGGCGGTTTCGCCAAGCCGGTCGGCCCAGACATTGGCCAGGTCTCGGTCAGCCCAGTTGGCCATGACCCGCGCCGCGACTCGGCGCAGGTTTTCTATCAGGGCCAGGCGCAGCATGATCGGGATAGCCCAGAGCTCACCCAGGGTCAGGGTGCTGGCCTGCTGATAGGCCTCGACGAAACGGCTGAAGCTTTCGGCATCGATCCGCCCGTCACCGTGGCAAATCGTCTCCAGGGCAATGTCGTAGACACGCGGCAGACCGGTCGAGGGGCCATTGTCCAACTGCGGCAGCTGCAGGCTGTAGTTGGCTGGCAGGTCGTGTTTGGCAATGCGGATGTGTGTTTCGACCAGATAAAAGTTGTCGAGCAACCACTGCGCGGCGGGTAACGCGGGGCGGGAGCTGGGCAGGGCGCCTGCGAGGGCGGTGCAACTGGTCGACAGCATCCGTTCGTTGTCGGCCAGGCGTTCAAGCAGGGCGTCGTTGGCTGGCAGCTCGCTCAAGCGGTGCTGCTGGGCCAGCCGTAGGCCGTGCTCGGCCATCTGGTCGGCGTTGTACAGCTCCGAGCGCAGCAGGCTTTCATAGGTGAAGGTATGTCGGGGCGAGCGCCAGCGCCCCGCAAGTGCGTACAGGCGTCGAATGTAGCTGCGCGCAAGAAGCCAAGGACTGTCCATGGTAGGTCGGGTTGCTGATCTGGCCTTTCAGCGTTCAGTCTGCGGGGGCGCCCGAGCAGCGTCTGTGCGTTAGCGAACAGACCCGCCGCCGCCTTGCGCCCATTCTGAATCGGCGCCGCTTGTCATGTCGAACGGTGCTTTTACCCCGGTCGACCCGGCAAGGGTGGCAACACTCGCACGCAGGAGACTTTACCTTGAACGCGTTTTTTAATTCTGCCGCAACATCCGTATGCGCCTGCACGGATGTTGCGTCACATATACGTGAGGACACTTCCGGTTTCGGGTTGCTGCTGACATCGCAGAACGGGCAGATCGCCAGCGCCAATGCGGCGTTATGTCGAATGCTGGGCTACAGGCACGAAGCCTTGGTTGGCATGCGTTTTCAGCAACTGCTTACGAGGGAAGCCAACACCCTTCATCAGCTGTACTGGCAGCCATTGATTGGGCAGTTGGGGGCGGTGGCGAGCGTCAAGTTCGATTTCGTACACCGTCTGGGCTTCACTCTGCCGCTGATGTCCAATGCCATTGCCTGCCCACGTTTGAACGGTATCGTTCATGAGCTGACCGTTTTCAACCTTGAAGGTTCGCGTTATGAGCATGATCTTCTGTGCGCGCGTCTCTTGGCAGAGCGTTGCCTGGCCAAAAATCTCCAGGCACAGCGCGCCTTGCTGTCTCGCAGCAGTCCCTGCGTGTTGCGGCGCCCGGAGCCTTCGCAATCCTTACTGGAGGCGCAAATGCTGGCGATCGTCAGCCATGACCTGCGTACGCCGTTGCACGCGATCGGCATGGCTGCCGACCTGTTGGGGAGACGCTCACATGCGGCCGATAGCCCCAGGTTGCTCAGAGTGATCAGCCGCTCTGTGACGCGCGCGCAGCGGCTGGTGGCGGCCTTGCTGGACTTCACGCTCATCCAGGCCGGGCGCGGTATCACCATCGAGTCCAAGGAGGCTGACCTGCCGCATGCCGTGGAGGGGTGCCTGGACGAGTTGCGGCTGACATTCCCAGGCCGTCAATTCAATTATCAGCATAGCGGCGGGCGCAGTGTCTGGTTCGATACCGACCGCCTGTACCAGATGATCGGTAACCTGGTGGCCAATGCGGTTGCCTACGGCGATCCTCGCACATCGGTTGACGTGACATCCTGTGTCGAGGACACGACAGCCACCCTGACGGTGCACAACAGCGGCCCGCCTGTTCCCCTTGACCTGCTGGAACACATGTTCGAGCCGTTGGTACGAGGCGAGCAGCAACTTGCGGGTGCTACCAGCATTGGCCTGGGTCTCTTTATCGTGAGCCAGATAGCGAAGGCCCATGCGGGATGCGTGTCTGTCGTGTCTACACAGCAGGGCGGCACTACCTTCACTGTAAGGCTTTCGCAGCAGAGCACTGGCACAGGCTCGACGCTGACATCTGTCACACCTTCGCGCTCATCGCTGGGAAGCTTTCACGCGGTATGAGCCCGTTCAGTCCTCAGGCGGCGAGGGACGTCTCATGAGCGTGCTCCTACGCCGACTGCTCCGGCAGGCGCTTTTCCATCGGCTGATACACCAGCCCGGCAAACTCGCTCACGTCGCCTGCCAGGGTGAAGCCGTAGCGTTGGTAGGCGGGTACTGAAGACAATGATGCCTTCACCGTCACCACTTCAGCTCTGGCATGCTCCAGTGCAGCGTTCATAAGGCGCTTGCCTATGCCCTGGCGTTGCAGGCCTGGTGTGATGAACAGCATCGCAACGTGACGGCCTTCCTTGAGCTCGATCAGCCCCGCAATAGCACCTTCGACAAAACAGGCCAGCATCAGGTTGTCACCTTGCATGCGCTCGGCAAACGCCTGGGGGGCTGACACCTGGGTAAAGGTCTCGATACCTTGCGCCGACAGTGTCGGTGCGACCGCCTGCATGAAGGCATCCAGGCACAAGGCGCTGACCTGGGGGAGGTCGTCAGGAGTTAGAGCGCGTACTTGCATGGTAATCGTCCTTGTCTGTTATCGTCCTGTTGCCAACTTTAACCTGTTACTGGATCAAGGATCGATCCGTGGCAAATTCGCTCAAGACGACACCTTTCTCTTTGACTGGCGTTTCAAGCTGCCGTTGCGGCGACCGGTTTGCTTTCGCCAATCAGGATGTCTTCGAAGAATGCCCCGACAGGTTCGGTAGGGTGGCACAGTTGTATCTCCAGCACCCACACCACCTCACTCGGGACAATCTCCACCTCGGCCAGCTTGTCCTGGCTATACAACACATGCGGGAAGTCGGCGATGCGATGCCCGGCCAGGTTGCGCTCCAGCTGCCAACCTTTGGCCTGGGCACTGCGCTCGGCGAAGTCATACAGTTCACGCCCGGTCAACCCGCGGCCCCAGGCCTGGCGGGTTTCGTCGAACACTTCATGCAATGCCTTGACGCAGGCGTGGTGCAGGGCGTGCTGGCCGAACACGAAAGTGTCGCCATAGTCGCCTTCATAGCCATCCCAGACTGGCCCAACATCGACCACAACGATGTCCGTAGTACGTAATACACGTTGCAGATCAATGCCTTGCCGCGGTGTCTTCACAGTGTCGGCGCCAAAACGGATGTAGGTTGGGTGCCAGGTGTGCGATGCACCCATTGCCTGCAAGGTTTGCGCGGCCATCTCCAGCGCCTGGGCGGTGGTCATGCCTGCATGCAGCTGGCTGGCGATTGCGGCCACCGCCCGTACCGACTGTTCGCGGGCAGCGAGCATGCCGTCCAGCGAATATCGTGGGCCGACCTTTTCCAGCTCAGGGTGCAGCGTGCTGGCTGATGAAGCCTGCGTTGTCAGTGCGCCGCTGGCGACAAAGGCCTCGGCAACAAAGCGATGGGGCTGTACGCCTGCCGCAAGGCATTGTTCGCGGGCCTGGGTGATCATCGTGGCATTGCCACAGGCATAGACCTGGGTTTCGTCCCAGCGATGCGTCTGGCTGAGCGCCACCTGCTGTATACGTGCCTGGGCCGAGAGCACCGGTTGCCAGCGAAAGTGTGGGTGCACACGGCTGGACACATCGAGAAATTCGCGGTCATAAAAATCCGCCGGCGATGAGCCGCCCCAGTACAGCGTGACGTCGGCATCGCCGGCCAAGGCTCTCAGCAATAGCGGCTTGATGCCGGCGTAACCTGTGCCGGTGGCGAAAAGTATCAGCGGGCGTTGATCATCGTGCTGCCAGGTACAGGCGCCCAGCGGGCCTTCGAGCTTTACCGTTGCACCTGCTTGCAGGGTGGGCAGCAAACCTTCGGTGAACAGGCCGCCGCTGACCTTGCGGATGTGAAACACCAGTTGCCCTTGTTCCTGGGCAGGCAGGTTGGCAATGGAGAAACAGCGGCTGTCGCCGTTGTCCAGCTGGAACCGCATGTACTGGCCCGCCCGGACATCCAGCGGCTGAGCAGGCTGCAGCACCAGCTCGACAATATCTGTGCTCAGCGCGCGCTTGCCAACAACCTGTGCGAGGGTTGCCAGTGCCGGGGTGTCCAGTGACCAGCCGGGTATTTCCAGGCGCATGTCGCTGCAGGCGTGGCTCTGGCACAGCAACATCTCGTCGGCGGCCAAGGGATAGGAAGGCGGCGGTGTGTCCGCATCCCGCTGCTTGTCCTGATGCTGCCCCGACACCACCTTGACCTTGCACGAGCCGCAGGCGCCGCGGCGGCAGGAGAAGGGTACCGGCAGGCCGCTGGCGAGCATGGCATCGAGCAGTAGCTCCTGGCTGGCTTCGAAGGTTTTGCCCGAGGGCGACAATTCAATGACGTGGCGGCTTTGCATGAGCACCTCGGGGCAAATGGAGGTTCGATTGTTGCTATAGTCCAGGACCAGCAGAACCTCCAGTTTTGGATATTTCATATGGTCCAGCTTCGTAAATGGCAGCCACTGCTCAAGCTCGATGGGGCACAGGCTTCGTACCGGCAGATCGTCGAAGGGCTGGTGGCCGCAATCAGCGAGGGTCGCCTGCGCCCTGGCACGCCGTTGCCGGGCACGCGGGAGATGGCGCAACTGCTGAACGTCAATCGCAAGACCGTGATCCTCGCTTATGAGGAAGCCGAAACCAAAGGCTGGCTGCAAAGCGTGCAACGCCGGGGCACCTTTGTCAGCCAGCAGCTGGCGCCTGGCACAGCGGCCGTTTCCGGTGCCGTGCGGCCTTTTGCCCTGGCGCTGCCAGAGGAACCTGCCGTTGCCTACTTCAAGGCGAACGAACAGGCTGTAGCCCAGCAAGGGCGGCCAGGGGCCTTGTTCTTCGACAACGGCGCCTGTGACCACCGCCTGCTACCGCAGGCTGTGCTGCACCGCTATTACCGCAATGCCTTGCGCAGCAGCTTCAGCAGCAACAGCGTGCGCCACGGCAGCGAGTGCAGCAGCCGCAATCTGCGCAGCGCCCTGGCTGACATGCTGCGGCACAATCGCAGCCTGAACGTTGGCGCCGAGCATATCTGCCTGACCCAGGGGGTGCAGATGTCGCTGTCCCTCGTGGCCAGTGTGTTGCTCAAGCCGGGTGACGTTGTGCTGGTCGAGCGCCTGAGTTACCCCCCTGCCTGGGAGATCTTCCGTCAGCTGGGTGCCCGCCTGGTGACCGTGGAGCTGGACCATGAGGGCTGCCGGGTCGATCAGCTAGATGCCCTGTGCCGGCAGCACAAGGTGCGGATGATGTACATAACGCCCCATCACCAGTTCCCGACCACGGTCAGCCTGCCAGCCGGGCGCAGGCAACAGCTGCTGGAGCTGGCGCGCCAGCATGCCTTTTGCGTGGTCGAAGAGGATTACGACTACGAATACCACTTTGCCGGGCGGCCTTATCTGCCGTTGGCCAGCGACCGCCAGCAGCGGCACGTGATTTACATTGGCTCACTGTCCAAGCCTTTGGGTAGCACGTTCCGTTGCAGCTATATCGTGGCACCGGTGGAAGTGACAACCCTGCTGGAACGCAGGGCGATGCTGACCCTGGGGCAGGGCGATGCAGTCATGCAGCAGATGTTGGCGGACCTGATCAATGATGGCGAACTGAAGAAGCACCTGCGCCGTGTCAACCGCGAGTACCGGCGCCGGCGCGAGACCTTGTTGGGATGCTTGCGCGATGGGTTCGGCGAACAGATCAGCGTGCAGGCGCCAGAAGGTGGCCTGGCGCTGTGGGTGAGGTTTGCCGATGAGATCAACGTGGATCAGTTGGTCGACAAAGCGCTGGAACGGGACCTGGTGGTGCGCAGTGGGCGACAGTTTTCACCGTTTGGCCATGCCGAGAATGCCTTGCGCCTGGGGTTTGCATCGCTGGATGCGGATGAGATCCGGCGGGCGACCCAACGCCTGGCAGACGCAGCGAAAGTGGTGGGCAAGGCGCGGTGGCTGTAGGCACGGCCTTCTGTCGCGACAGGGGATGGCACGGGCTTCGCCCTTGTTCGCGGGCGAGCTCGCAGTGATCGCGCTGGCCTCAGGATTTGTGTAAGAGGGTTACTCCTCAATAACCCCGTGGCCTTTTGGATGTTCAGCAAGGCAGCAGTTCCTGCCTGGCAATGCGGTAGCCTGAATGCCCACTCAGGAACAGCGGGTCGTAGGCGTCACCCCCCACCACAGATGCAGCGCGCCGGGTCGCCTACGATAGTTTTCCCACGCCTTGTCGCGCGCCTTATATAGTGGCGGGCTTTTCCCGATTGAAGTCAAAGGAGTGGCACACATGCGCGTACTAACCCTGCTTGCGGCAATAGGAGCCAGCTTGTCGCTGTCCTCCACGTTGGCAGCACCGAGCCAGGCAGTGCCAGCGCCTGGTGAGCGCATTTCGGTGCAGGTCGAAGGCGCGGGGCCGGACGTTATCCTGATCCCTGGGCTGGCTTCATCACGTGAGGTATGGGCGGGGCTCGCCACTACCCTGCGCCAGCAGTACCGCCTGCATCTGGTGCAGGTTGCAGGTTTTGCCGGCTCGCCTGCCGTGCCTTCTGTAGGCGGTCGCGTGGCCGCTCCCGTTGCCGAGGCTGTTGCAGATTATATCCGCAGCCAGCACCTTGAGGCGCCAGCCATCGTTGGCCATTCGCTGGGCGGTGAAGTCGCGCTGATGCTTGGCGCACGCCACCCCGAGCGGGTAGGGCGGCTGATGGTTGTCGATGCGCTGCCGTTCTACACGTTACTGATCGATCCCACGGCAACTGCCGAAACGGCTTCGGCGCAGGCTGGTACAGTGCGCAGCGCGATGTTGGCGGCCCCGGCAGTGCAGGCCGAGGCCATGCAGCGCGCGGCCATCGACCGGTTGGCCAAGACGGCAGCGGTCAGGCCCGCACTGGTTGATGCGGCGCTGCGCTCGGACCGCCAGGCAGTAGCCGACGCCACCCATGAACTGATGATCACCGACCTGCGCCCCGAACTTGGCGATATCCAGGCACCGCTGGAGGTCGTGTATGCCTATGACTCCATGTATGGCATACCCGCTGCCAGCGTTGACGCAACCTTTGCTAAGGCCTATGCCGGGGCGCGGGGTGTCACCTTCAAGCGTATAGATGGCAGCTTCCACTTCATCATGCTGGATCAACCGCAGGCGCTCGCCGAGGCGGTAGTGGACTTCCTCAGGCGTTGAGGTTGGCCTCAACGCATTCCGTTCGGTTACCGCACATAACCGCATCTCGGCGCCTCAAGCCTGCGCCAGTACCTCCGATAGCAGCACACCCACCCTCGAATCATCGATCAGAAGTGGTGCCAACAAGGAGTACTGCCCGCATGCTTGCCAACCTGAAAATTCGCACCGGAATGTTCTGGGTGTTGTCGCTGTTCAGCCTGACCCTGCTGTTTTCGACTGCCAGTGCCTGGTGGGCTGCCGTGGGTAGCGACCAGCAGATCACTGAACTGGACCAGACTGCGCACCAGTCGGACCGGTTGAACAATGCGTTGCTGATGGCAATTCGCTCCAGCGCCAACGTGTCTTCGGGCTTTATCGAGCAGTTGGGTGGCCATGACGAGAGTGCAGGCAAGCGCATGGCGCTGTCGGTGGAGCTGAACAACAAGAGCCAGGCGCTGGTCGACGAATTTGTCGAAAACGCCCGTGAACCCGCCCTTCGCGTGCTGGCAACCGAGCTGCAGGCTACCTTTGCCGAATACGCCAAGGCGGTGGCCGGGCAGCGCGAAGCGACCCGCCAGCGTTCGCTGGAGCAGTACTTCAAGGTCAACAGCGATGCCGGTAATGCCATGGGGCGGTTGCAAACCCTGCGCCAGCAGCTGGTGACCACACTGAGCGAACGTGGCCAGCAAATCATGCTCGAGTCCGACCGGCGCCTGGCCCGGGCACAATTGCTGAGCTTGTGCCTGCTGGGCATGACCGTGGTGCTGGCGGTGCTGTGCTGGGCGTTCATTGCCCAGCGTGTGTTGCACCCCCTGCGTGAAGCCGGCGGGCATTTCCAGCGCATTGCCAGTGGCGACCTGAGTGTGCCGGTGCAAGGGCAGGGCAACAACGAGATCGGCCAACTGTTCCATGAGCTGCAGCGCATGCAGCAGAGCCAGCGCGACACTCTGGGGCAGATCAACAACTGTGCCCGGCAGCTGGACGCCGCCGCCTCGGCGTTGAACGCGGTCACCGAGGAAAGCGCCAACAACCTGCGTCAGCAGGGGCAGGAGCTGGAGCAGGCCGCCACCGCCGTGACCGAAATGACCACGGCAGTGGAGGAGGTTGCGCGCAACGCGATCACCACCTCGCAAACCACCAGTGAATCCAACCAGCTGGCCGCGCAAAGCCGCCGGCAAGTCAGCGAAAACATCGACGGCACCGAAGCGATGACCCGCGAGATCCAGACCAGCAGTGCGCACCTGCAGCAGTTGGTGGGGCAGGTGCGGGACATCGGCAAGGTGCTGGAAGTGATCCGCTCGGTGTCCGAGCAAACCAACCTGCTGGCGCTCAATGCTGCCATCGAGGCGGCCCGTGCCGGTGAGGCTGGGCGCGGCTTTGCGGTGGTGGCGGATGAGGTGCGCACACTGGCCTATCGCACGCAACAATCGACCCAGGAAATCGAGCAGATGATCGGCAGCGTGCAGGCGGGGACCGAAGCTGCGGTAGCATCCATGCAGGCCAGCACCAACCGCGCCCAGTCGACACTGGACGTGACCCTGGCCTCGGGGCAAGTGCTGGAGGGCATTTACAGTGCGATCGGCGAAATAAACGAGCGCAATCTGGTCATTGCCAGTGCGGCCGAAGAGCAGGCTCAGGTGGCGCGAGAAGTAGACCGCAACTTGCTGAACATCCGCGAACTGTCCAACCATTCCGCGGCGGGTGCGCAGCAGACCAGCGAGGCGAGCAAGGCGTTGTCGGGGCTGGTGGGGGAGATGACGGCGTTGGTGGGGCGGTTCAAGGTTTGAGGCGCTGCGCCTGCGTGGAACATTAAGATAAGGTTAAACTTATTTAAAGTTCCCCTTACGGGTTGACTTCGATACTACGCTTGAATAAAGTTCGACCGCCCCGAGCGCGGGGCCTTTTTTCCCTTCAATGAAGAATTCAATGGACACAGTATCTTGTCGCTGCCTGACCCTTGCCGAATGGCCTGGTCAGGCACTTGAACCGGAACACCGGTCCCGACACCCTGGTCGGGCAAGCCGCGCCAGAGCCTGATGCTCCGCCGTGACTTGCCGCCGCCGGTGTTGGCCGGTTGGAGGCAAGCTCATGAACCTCACTTCATTCGTTTCACATCGCCAGCCTGCGTGCCTTGCGCCGCAGCAGACCGGCGTCTGGCCGCGGCGTCTGCACGGCTACCTTGACCACCACCAGGAACCCCCAAGTAGATGCGGGGTGCTGGCGCGTCTTCATGCACGCTTGAGCCCCCGCACTTCTCACTGAATAAAAGATATTGAACGGTATCTTTGTGCTCGAACTTTTTACGTTAAAAGTTCGCGGGATAACTATTGCCCTGTGTTTATGAAAAGGAATCAAACCATGGATTGCGCGAGTAGAAAGTTCGCTGCCGAAACAACTTCCGACTCTCGGCAGCGGACAGACAACTGTCGGAAAGAACCAGCATTATTCAGCGACCCGACATGCCTTCGTTCACCGCCTGAGTGAAACGTCTGTGTGTCGTGCCGCCGCAGCGGCAGGAGCACAGCAACATGACTGTCAAACACCGTAACACCTCATCGGCCAAGGCCGAACGCGAAACCCGCCTGTCCACCCGCGCCGCCCGTGAAGCGCGCAATGGCCTGGCGGTCACCCTCGCCAACCTCGATGCCAGCGAACAGGGCCTGACCGAGCACGAAGCCGCCAAGCGCCTGGCGCGCGATGGGGCCAACCAGGTTGCCCACGACCCGCAACCCCACGCCCTGGTGCAGCTGCTCAAGGCCCTGAACAACCCGTTCATCTATGTACTGCTGACCCTGGCCGGGATCAGCTTCGTCACCGACTACTGGCTGCCGGTCAGTGCAGGAGAAGCAGACGACGCCGACCTGACCAAGGTCATCATCATCATGACCATGGTAAGCCTCAGCAGCCTGCTGCGCTTCTGGCAGGAGTACCGCTCGAACAAGGCTGCCGACGCGCTCAAGGCAATGGTGCGCACTACTGCCACCGTGTTGCGCCGCGAGCAGATCGGGCAAGCCCCGCGCCTGCGCGAAGTGCCCATGGACGAACTGGTGGCCGGCGACATCGTGCAGCTTTCTGCAGGTGACATGATTCCCGCCGATATCCGCCTGCTCGAAGCGCGCGACCTGTTTATCAGCCAGGCCGTGCTTACCGGCGAAGCGTTGCCGGTCGAAAAGTACGACACCTTGGGTAATGTCGCGCAGAAGTCGGCCGCCGAGCATGGCGCACATCAGGACAACCTGCTCGAGTTGCCGAACATCTGCTTCATGGGTACCAATGTGGTCAGTGGCCGCGCCCGCGCCGTGGTGGTGGCGACCGGCCGACGCACCTATTTTGGCTCGCTGGCCAAGGCCATTGCCGGTTCGCGCAGCCAGACCGCTTTTGACCGCGGCGTGAACAGCGTCAGTAGCCTGCTGATCCGCTTCATGCTGGTGATGGTGCCGGTGGTGTTCATGATCAACGGTGTGGTGAAAGGCGACTGGGGTGATGCCTTCCTCTTCGCGCTTGCCGTGGCAGTGGGCCTGACCCCGGAAATGCTGCCGATGATCGTCAGCGCCAACCTGGCCAAGGGCGCCGTGGCCATGGCTCGGCGCAAGGTGGTGGTCAAACGCCTGAACGCCATCCAGAACCTGGGCTCCATGGATGTACTGTGCACCGACAAGACCGGCACGCTCACCCAGGACCGGATCATCCTCGAGCACCATGTGCGCTTCGACGGCCAAACCGACAAGCACATCCTCGAGCTGGCCTGGCTCAACAGCCATCACCAAAGCGGCATCCGCAACCTGATGGACCAGGCCGTGCTGCATTTCGCCGGCCAGGACCGCCAGTTCCAGGCGCCTTCCGCCTACGCAAAGGTCGACGAACTGCCGTTCGACTTCATCCGCCGCCGCCTGTCAGTGGTGGTGAAGAATGCCTTGGGCGATCACCTGCTGGTAAGCAAAGGGGCGGTCGAGGAAATGCTCGCCATCGCCACCCATGTGCAGGAAGGCGACAAGGTCCTTGCCCTCGATCCGTGCCGCCGCCAGCAGTTGATGGCCAGTGTCGATGCCTTCAACCAGGACGGCTTCCGCGTGCTGGTGGTTGCCACCCGGGAGATCCCGGCGGCCGAAGGCAAGGCGCAGTATCACACCGAAGATGAGCGCGATCTGGTCATCCAGGGCTTGCTGACCTTCCTCGACCCGCCCAAGGAAACCGCCGGCCCGGCCATCGCCGCCTTGCGCGACATGGGCGTGCAGGTAAAGGTACTGACCGGCGACAACCCGGTGGTCACGTCCAAGGTCTGCCGTGAAGTGGGCCTGGCGCCAGGCCAGCCCTTGCTCGGCCAGGACATCGAGGGCATGGACGACACCACCCTGAAGCTTCAGGTGGAGGAGCGCACCGTCTTCGCCAAGCTCACCCCGCTGCAGAAATCACGGGTGCTCAAGGCCCTGCAGGCCAATGGTCACACCGTGGGCTTCCTTGGCGACGGCATCAACGACGCCGCCGCCCTGCGCGATGCTGACGTTGGTATCTCGGTGGACAGCGGCACCGACATCGCCAAGGAATCGGCCGATATCATTTTGCTGGAAAAGAGCCTGATGGTGCTCGAGGAGGGCGTGCTCAAAGGCCGCGAAACCTTCGGCAACATCATGAAATACCTGTGCATGACTGCCAGTTCCAATTTCGGCAACGTGTTCTCGGTCCTGGTGGCCAGTGCGTTCATTCCGTTCCTGCCGATGCTGGCGATCCACTTGTTGCTGCAAAACCTGATGTATGACTTTTCCCAGCTGTCGCTGCCCTGGGACCGCATGGACAAGGCGTTCCTCAGCAAGCCACGCAAATGGGATGCCCGCAACATCGGCCGCTTCATGTTGTGGATAGGTCCTACGTCGTCGATCTTCGACATCACCACGTTCGCCCTGATGTGGTACGTGTTCGCCGCCAACAGCGTCGAAATGCAGGCGCTGTTCCAGTCTGGCTGGTTCATCGAGGGCTTGCTGTCACAGACGCTGGTAGTGCACATGCTGCGCACTCGCAAGGTACCGTTCTTCCAGAGCACCGCCGCATTGCCGGTGGTATTGGCAACGGGGCTGGTCATGGCATTGGGTATCTACATCCCGTTCTCCCCGGTGGGCGCGATGGTTGGCCTGGTGCCGCTGCCGTGGGAGTACTTCCCTTGGCTGGCCGCCACCCTGCTGGGCTACTGCGTGGTCGCCCAGGCCATGAAGACCCTCTATATCCGCCGTTTCGGCCAGTGGTTCTGAGCGATGCAAGGAGAGCAGACCATGCGAGTATTGATTTGTGCAGGACGCAACTACGCCGACACCCGGCGTTGCCGCCAGGCCTTGGACGACGTCCAGCGCCAGCGGCCGATCCGGGTGTTGATCCACGGTGGCAGCCAGTTCCTTGGAGGGGAAATCGAAAGCTGGGCGCGCGAGCATGGCGCCGATCTGGTGCGTTACCCGCCAAACTGGCAGCTGCACGGCAAGCAGGCCGAACGCTTGCGCAACCTGTTCATGCTCAATGACAGCCGCCCTGACCTGTTGCTTGCCTTGCCCGGTGGCGATGACACCGAGGAGCTGCTGGCCAGGGCCCGTGGCGCCGAGGTTCAGGTGATGTGCGCCAGGCAACCGCGCCATCCCGAGCGGGGCGATTGCAGCTAATGCAAGCGCCTGGAGCCTACGGTACCTGTGGGAGCGGGCTTGCCCGCGAAGCAGGCGCCTCGGTTTCACGGCCCCACGCTTTGAGCAGCCGCCCTGGGCGGCTGCTTAGCCTGGCTGCGCCGCCAGATCGTTACTGACATTGCGCCCCAGCACCAGCACGGTGACAAAGCCACAGCCCACCAGCGCCGTGGCCAGGCTCAGCAGCACCGCAGTGCCCATATGGTCCACGACTTGCCCGCCGAAGAACGAGCCCACGGCAATGATCACCTGGAACATGGCCACGAACAGCGGCATGCCACGTTCGACATCCTTGGGCGCCACGACAAACATCCAGATATTGGCACATGCCGGGAACGCACCGAAGGCAAAGCCCCACAGTGCGATCAGCATGGCGGCACCCGTCATGCCGGTGGCGAAGTGCGGGAACAGGGCGGTGCTGATAGCGATCATGAGCGCGACCAGCATCAGGGTATGCCGCACGCTGCGGTTGGCAGCAAAGCCGGCGAAGATGTTGCCCATGAAGCCGGCCACGCCATACAGCAGCAACAATGAACCGATCGTAGGCCCGTCAAAGCCGGCATTCTGTTTGAAGAACGGTGCGACATAGGTGTACGCAGCAAAGTGCGCCAGGCCGATCAGCAACACGGCGATCAAACCGACCCGTGCTTGCGGGTTGATGAACAACGCCGGCAGGTCGCGGATGCGAATGGCCTTTTCCGGCATCAGCCGCGGCAGCAGGAAGACCTGTGCCAGCAGCACCGGTACGCCTACCAGTGCAGTGACCAGGAACGTCATGCGCCAGCCCATCAGGCCACTCAGCCAGGTGCCGACAGGCACGCCCACTACCGTCGCCAGGGTTACGCCCGCCATGATGATGGAGTTGGCTTTGGCTACGCCCATCCCGTCAGGTGCCAGGCGGCCGCTGAGGGCGATGGCTGTCGCCCAGAAGCCGCCGATACTGATACCCAGTAGCACACGGCCGACCAACAGCAGGTTGAAGTCGCCGGCGTAGGCCACGATGGCGTTGGCGATGATCATGATCAGCGTCAGGCCGATCAGCAGGTAGCGCCGGTCCAGCGCGCCGACGCCTACGGAAATCAACGGGGCGGCTAACGCAGCCATGATCCCTGGCAGGGTCACCATCAGGCCGGCAAGGCCTGCACTGATGCCAAGGTCGCTGGCCACATCGTTCAGCACCCCCACCGGGAGGAACTCACTGGTGACCAGGGCGAAAGCACCCACGGCTACCGAGAGGATTGCCAGCCATTGCTGGGTCACGCTTTGTTGGCTGTGTTCGGGAAGGCCGCGAGGGGCCTGGCTGTTGCTTGGCATGGGTTAGGTTCCATGAGGGATCTCGCCTGTAGCAGGCGCAGGAGCGGGGGGATTTGCAGGGGATTGTAGAGGCGGCCGTGCCAGGCCGACAGGCAGGCCGCTCGATAGTAATCATCAGTGCAATCGATGAAACGCCCTGTGGAGAGCGCGCTGGCAGCGACTACGCCCTACCGGTGCCGCACCGGTGCAGGCCATGGCAATTTGCAGCCTGCAGCGTCAGCTTCTCTTTCCTGCGTCGTATACCGGGTGTGCCCAGCGAGTGATCGAACGCACCGTACGGGCGTCGCCGTCGGCTAGTTATGCTGTTGCTCACCCTCCACCCACTGCTGGTAGGTGATGCGGCTGATGTGCTCAGTACGATAGTCGTCGAGGAAGCGGTTGTGCTTGTTTTCTTCGGTGTGATGATGACGGAAGCCACACTTCGCCTGGGCAGCCTGTGACTGGCTGTTGTCAGTGTAGTAGCCACACCACAGTGCCTGCAGTTTCAGGGTTTCGAAGGCGTGGCGCATGACTTCCCGCACAGCCTCCGGAACCAGGCCTTTGCCCCAGTAGGGAACCCCGATCCAGTAGGAAATTTCACCTTCCTGTTCACTGATCTCGAAGTTGCTGTTACTGCCAGTCAGCAGGCCGACACAGCCTACGACACGTTGATTCTGCTTGAGCTCAAGGGCGTACACTTCGGGGTGGTTGAACACTTCGCGAATGACCTCGCGGCTGTGCTCCACACTGGTGTGCACAGGCCAGCCCGCAGCGGGGCCGACGCGCTCGTCCTTGGCATATTCGTACAAATCAGCAGCGTCGCTCTCCAGCCAAGGGCGAAGCAGCAAACGTTCGGTTTCCAATTTCATGTCCTGTACTCCTGTCTGGTCCGTTGGGCCAGCGTATGGCCGACTGGCCACGCGGTAAACGTCACTACCTTGGCATTATCGGTACTTTTCGAAACTGCACGGGTGCTTGATGTTAGGCTGTTGGCTCTATCTGGCGGTGGTACCGAGTGCGATGCATCACATTCCGAAACTTTACGCGGCTGGTGATCCGATCCAGACAGGTGAAAGCACGCTTGCCGACGGGCAGGGGGCGCCACTGTCGTTCGGTCATGCCTATCTGACACTGCTTGTGTGCCTGTCCGGGGCTGCCCGTTTCACGCTGAACTTCAAAGAGCATGCTGTCAGGCGCGCAGATGTGCTGGTGCTGGCCGAAGACACCATAGCCTTGCTCAAATGTCGCTCACGGCGTTTCAAGGTGTTTTTCTGCCTGATACCGCAAGCACTTGCTGCCGAGGTCGCCTACCCACTGCCCAATTCATTGTTCGTCTTTCTGCACGACCATCCGCACTGTGTACTTGCCGAAAGCGAGAGGCCGCTGCTGGAAGGGTGGCTGAGGCAGATGCGCGATATTGTGCGGTGCTGTGCCACTTATCAGCACATCATGCTGCGCAACCAGCTACAGAACCTTTTCCTGAAGATTGCCGAGCAGCTTCCCGTGTTACCGACAGCAGGCAGGGCGTTCAGCCGCAAGGAAGCGCTGAGTTGGCGATTCTGGGAGCTGGTAGGCAAACACAGCACTCGGCAGCGCGAGGTTAAGTTCTATGCCGACGCGCTTAACATCACCCCGTTCTATCTGTCGCAACTGACAAAGGTGTATTTCAATGCCAGCCCGAAAGGTTTGATCGATCGGCAGGTGACCTTGGAAATCAAGGCACTGCTTTCCTACAGTAATCACGCTGTCGGGCAAATTGCCGATGCGCTCAGTTTTGCCGACGCGTCTTACCTGTGCCGCTATTTCAAGCGTCAGACCGGTTTTTCGCTTTCCAGCTACCGCAGGCAAGCGCAGAACATGCAAGGGCAGGGCTGACGCTTGCACAGCGGCGCCTGCCGAGGGCGCTTATCAGCGTGCTCGGCAGGCACGGTATGCTATGGCGAGACCAGCACATCACACTGCGATTCGCTCAGTACATGCTTGGTGACGCTGCCCACCAGCAGTTCCTCCAGCGCGCTTGCCCCCTGCTTGCCGACCACGATCAGGTCGCACTCCAGCTCCTGTTCCTGCTCTGCAATGCGCCAGCCAGGGTCACCGTGCACAAGGATCTGCCGTGCATCGGCCAGGCCGGCAGCCTCACTCAGCGCCGCGAGCTGTACTTGTGCATCCTTGCGGATGACATTGCGGTAGTGGGTGAGGGTGTCGTGGTCGAGATGGGCGAAGCGCACGCTGGCTTCGAACGGGGCTTCGTACACATGCAGCAGAATGATCTCTGCTTGCGGTGCAATGGCCTTGGCCAATTCGATGGTGCGCAGTGAAACGGACGAAAAATCGACTGGCACCAGCACGGTGCGGTAGGCATCACGAGGGGCCGGCTTGACCACTAGCAAAGGGCAGGGCATGCGGTTGAGCAGTTTCTGCACGGTCGAGCCCAGCAGCAGGCGCCGTGCCACGCTCTGGCCCCTGGCCCCACACACCAGCAGGTCGCTGTGCTTGTCCTGCACCACCCGGTTGATCTCCGTGATCACCGAGCCGCTGGCGACCTGCACGCCAGCGGAGATACCGTAACGCTGGAACAGCAGTGCTGCCAGTGCGTGGGTTTTCTCGCCTGCGCTATCCAGTACGCGTTTCAACAGATCGTCATCAGGCGTCACCAACTGTTTGAGGCGCTCGAAGGGTGCCGGGTTGGCAACGTAGAGCAGGTCCAGCGAGGCCTGTTGCGCATCGCTCAGGTAGGCAGCGCGCTCAGCGGCGTTGCGGGCATGTGGGGAAAGGTCGGTGGCAACCAGTATGTGTTTCATCGGGTTCATGTGGGGCTCCTTGGCCAAGGCCGCGCACAGCGATCAAGCGGTAAACCTTGAGCACTGTGCGCCTGGCGGTGCTTGAGTCATTCCTTGCGTGCAGCCATCGTCGCGCGAACCCGGCGCGAGGGCTTGATCTGGGTCAATGGCGTGCAGGTGTAGCGGCACGTCATGCCGCCAACAGCACTGCCGGTGTAGCTGCAAGGCTGATTACCCAGGGCTGGCGGGCTGCCTCATTACTGTCTTGAACCTCAGCCTCTCAGCCCAGATTTCCCAGTGGCTTCTGCCATGAAACCGCATTAACTGTCGCAGCGCTGTCGGCCCTGCAACAGCAGCAGTTCGGTGAGCGTGTCCATGGCCGGTGTTGCCTGGCTGCCTTTACGGGTAACCAACTCGTAGGGGTCGCTGACCGAGCCCATGCTCAAGGGCAGTATGCTGACCTGTTGATTCATTGCACATTGCTGGGCCACGTCGATCGACACCAGCGCAACGAAGTCAGGACGGTTTTGCAACAGCGACAAGGTCGCCAGGATCGAAGTGGTTTCAACCAGGTGCAGCGGGAAGCGCAGCCCGGCATCGTGAAATTCGCGCTCCAGTTGCACGCGCATGGGCATGTTGGCCCGGTAGACGATCCAGCGGCTCTCGGCCAGGTCGGCAAGGCTCAGGCTTGGCGCATGCTTGAGCGGGTGGTCGAGGTTGGCGATGACCGCCAGTGTCTCATCCTGGACAAAGGTGCTGGCGAACAGCTGCGGCGTATTGCTGACACTGGTGCGGCACAGGGCTATGTCCAGGCGGCCGCTCTCGATCTGGGTCAGCAGCGACTGGCTGGTGTCTTCGATGATTTCGAACGACATCTGCGGCTGGATGCTGGCCAGCTGTGACACCGCCTTCATCAGCAACGGCACCGCCCCCATGATCGCCCCCACAGCCAGCCGGCCGCCGACCCCACGCAGGATTGCATCCAGATCGTGCCGCAGGTTGGCGATATCGGTCTGCAACAGGCGTGCGTAGCGGATGGCGCAGTGCCCGGCGGCCGTGGGCTCCAGGCCTCGGTTGGTGCGGTTGAACAGCACAGTGCCGAAGGTGGTTTCGATTTCCTGCAAGGCCTTGCTGGCACCAGGCTGGGTAAGCCCGACGCTGCTTGCTGCACCGAGCAGCGAGCGGTGCTCGTCCAACTCGATCAACAAGCGCAGATGGCGGGCGTGCAGGCGGGACATGATCGAATTGAGCGATGGGGTCATCTGGTATTCGTCCTGGTTATACCGATATGGATTGTTCTCAATACCATGGCTAGCCGCGCATTCCTATACTGGCGCTGCACAGTGTCGCATCCAGTGCGGCTGAAACGCCCAGAATAATAAAGCCAGGAGCCTGCCAAGCCTTATGTCCCTGATCAACTACATCACCCAGATCCAATTCGATATCGGTGCCATTGCATGCCTGCCTGCCGAATGTGAGCGCATTGGTATAACCAGGCCTTTGATCGTGACCGACCGTGGCGTGCGTGCCGCCGGTATCGTCGATACGGCGTTGAACACCTTCGCCAGCGACACGGCACAACTGCCGATCTACGACGGTACGCCACCCAACCCCAACGAGCATGCCGTGCGTGAGGCTGTGGCCATGTTCAAGGCATATGGCTGTGATGGCATCATCGCCATTGGCGGTGGCTCGGCGATCGACCTGGCCAAGGGGGTGGCCGTGTGCGCCCGGCACGACGGCCCGTTGAAGTGCTTTGCGGTGATCGAGGGCGGCCTGGCCCGAATCACCTCGGCAACCGCGCCGGTGATTGCGGTGCCGACCACGGCCGGCACGGGGAGCGAGGTCGGGCGCGGTGCCATCCTGATACTCGATGACGGGCGCAAGGTGGGGGTGATCTCGCCCCATGTGGTGCCCAAGGCCGCCATCTGTGACCCGGCACTGACGCTCGGGCTGCCGGCACAACTCACGGCTGCCACCGGCATGGACGCGATTGCCCACTGCCTGGAAACCTTCATGGCACCGGCGTTCAACCCGCCTGCCGACGGCATTGCCCTGGACGGCCTGTGGCGGGCCTGGCGCTTCATCGAACGAGCCACCCGCGCGCCGGGCAACCTGGACGGGCGCATCAACATGATGAGCGCATCGCTGCAAGGGGCGCTGGCCTTCCAGAAAGGCCTGGGCTGCGTGCACAGCCTTAGCCATGCGTTAGGCGGGATCAACCCACGCCTGCACCACGGCACCCTCAATGCGATCTTCCTGCCTGCCGTCATCCGCTTCAACCGCACGGCCGAAACGGTGGTGAGTGAACACAAGATGCAACGCATCGCTCAGGCGATGGGGCTGGCCGATGACAGCCAGATCGAAGATGCCATTCGCGACATGACCCGTAGTCTGGGCCTGCCGACCGGCCTTGGCGAACTGGATGTCAGCCCGGACCTGTTCCCGCGCATCGTCCAGGGCGCGTTGGCCGATCACAGCCACCGCACCAACCCACGTGAGGCCTCTGCCGAGGATTACCAGTGGCTGCTTGAAGCGTCCATGTAAGCCGTTACCTGCTGTTCAACCAATAACAACAAAAGTGAACGCCCATGAATACCAAATATGCGCAACCCGGGCTTGCCCGCGAACCTGAAGCGGTCGCCAGCTCGAACCCGTTCAGAAAGTACCAGGTCATCACCGTCAGCCTGTTGCTGGTGATCGGCATCATCAACTACGTCGACCGCAGTGCGCTGTCGATTGCCAATACGTCCATCCAGCGCGACATGGGCATCACGCCGTCACAGATGGGCATTCTGCTGTCGGCGTTTTCCCTGGCGTATGCCTTTTCGCAACTGCCCTTGGGCATGATCATCGACCGCCTGGGCAGCAAGATTTCGCTGGGGGCGGCCCTGCTGGGCTGGTCGGTGGCACAGACGGCTTCTGGCCTGATCAACAGTTTTTCTGCATTCATCGGGCTCAGGGTGGTGCTGGGAATTGGCGAGGCGCCGATGTTCCCGTCGGCGGCCAAGGCGCTGGCGGAGTGGTTCGAGGCCGAGAAGCGGGGTACGCCGACCGGCATCGTGCTGTCATCGACCTGCATCGGGCCGTGTCTGGCGCCGCCGTTGCTGACGCTGCTGATGATCACCTGGGGTTGGCGCGGCATGTTCATCGTCACCGGTGTATTTGGCATTCTGGTTGCCGCCTGCTGGTTCGCCTTCTACAAAAGCAAGGCGCAGTACCTGGCCGAACTGCCTGCCGAGGAGCGTGAGCTGCTGCTGGCGGCCCAGGCGCATAAACAGGCGGTGGCAAGCGCCAGGCCCAGTGTGCAGGCACAACTGGCGGCGTGGGCCGAGCTGTTCCGCCACAAGAGCACCTGGGGCGCAGTACTGGGCTTCATGGGGGTGATCTACATGCTATGGCTGCACCTGACCTGGCTGCCGGGCTACTTCGAGCGCGAGCATGGCTTGAGCCTGTACCAGACAGCCTGGGTGGTTTCGCTGGCCTATGTGTTCGGCGCGTTGGGCACCATTGTCGCGGGCCGCATCTGCGACCGCCTGGTGAAGCACGGTGCCAGTGTGCTGGGTAGCCGTAAGCGGGTTGTAGTGACTGCGTTGCTCGCGGCGGCCGCATTCACCGTTCCCCTGTCGTTCGGTAGCGGCTTCCTGCTCAGCGTGGCGCTGCTGTGTTGTGCGCTGTTCAGCGTGAACATGGCCAGCTCTACCGCATGGATGATCGCCAACACCGTGGTCGATAGCCAGCGCGTGGCCTCGTTTGGCTCGATCCAGAACTTCGGCGGCTACCTGGCAGGCTCTGTGGCGCCCATCGTGACCGGGTTCAGCATTCAGCAGACCGGGTCCTTCGCTTCGGCATTCCTGATCAGTGCCGCCGTGGCCGCGGTTGCTGCGATGGCTTATGTGTTGTTGTTGAAGCAGCCGGTTTCCACTGATCGCTGAGCATGCACCTGCAGGCGGATTTCATCAGGCAGTTCAATAACAATTTGTGATGATTAGCATCATGACAATATATTTATCATTATCAATTTCAGGCCATAGCATCTGTTGCCCGCCATCGCCTATCTCAATGAGGTCTTGATGAACCGTTCGCTCTTCGTACACCAACGCACTGCAGCCTTGCTACTGCAACACTGGCGCAGCGGTGACCTGCTGACGGAACTGCCCGCCAGCCTCAAGCCCGAGACGTTGAAACAAGGCTATGACAGCCAGGACCAGTTGTTTGCTGCTGCCGCAGGCCAGCGCGCCGGGTGGAAGCTGGGCGTCGGCAGCCCAGCTGGCATGCGTGCAGGCAAGTTGTCGCGGCCCTTGATTGGCCAACTGGAAGCGGGGCGTTGCCATGCCGATGGCGCACATATCAAGCTGCCAGCGGTTACGCCGGTGACCATCGAATGCGAAATTGCCTTCGTGCTGGACCGGGATATTCCTCCGCAAGCCGGGCGCGTACCGGTGAGTGAGGATATTCGCGCCACGTGCGTCACCTTTGAAGTGGTGCGTTCGCGCTTTGTCGACCGCAAGGCTGTCGGCTGGCCAAGTTTTGTGGCTGACAACGTGGGGTTTGAAGCATTGGTGGTCGGCAATAGCCTGGGCGCTGGTATAAATGTGCCGTTGCTCGCTGACCTGGCCGAAACCACCGAGGTGCATGTGGATGGTCAACGGCGCGCCGGTGGCTTGTCTGGCGATGCGGCCACCGACCCGCTGGTGTCGCTGGCTCACCTGTACGCGCACGCTGCCGAGCGTGGCCAGACCCTGAAGGCCGGGGATGTCGTGACCACCGGGGCCATGTGCCAGCCGTTCGACCTGCATGAAACAGGCCACGAGGTCAGCGCCAGGTTCCTTGGCCAGACCCTGACGTTTACGCTGTAACGGCCGACCATTGCTCGAACGCTGCCTGCATTCTTTGCCGGGTCTGAGGGTCGGCGGGGATCAGGTGTTCGATGCGCAGTGACTGCACGGTGACATCCTGCGGCATGCCAAAGGTGGTGAACGTGGACAGGAACCGTAGCTCACCATATGGGGTGTTCACGCGGGTCAGCAGCAGAGGGGTGGCTGTCGTCATCTGGCACGGGCTTGCCGGGGCCGGCAAGTCGCGCAAGCGCGCTGCCAGTGCCGGATTGCCTGCGGCCTCCCGGGATGCACGTTGCCAGGCTGCAGCGCGGATTTCCGGCGCGTTGGCCAGGTGATCACCCAGGCCACCGGGGCACAGCAGTGTCTGTAGCAGGTTGAGGCCGGTTGCCGGCTGTGCGCTGACACCGGCCATCGCCAACAGCAGCCCGGTACTGGCGTTGGCGGCGATGACGTTCCAGTGGCTATCGATGACGATCGCCGGAGCGGGGTTGTTCACCTGCAGAATATGCTCGATGGCAGTATTCACCAAGGCCAGTTCAGGCGCATCGAGCGGCGTGGCGGCGTAGCGGGGCGCGTATCCTGCAGCAACGAACACTTCGTTGCACCGCTCCAGCGGCGCATCCAGGGCTGAGAGCAGGGCATGCAAGGTGCCTGGGCTGGCCTTTGCGCGTCCTGTTTCCACACAGCTCAGATGACGCTGCGACAGCCCCGTCAGCAGCGCCAGTTCCAGCTGGCTGAGGTTGGCCTGACGGCGCAGTTCGCGAAGATGCTGGCCCGCTGAGATGTGCGGGGCAGGGGTGCTGCGATGGAACAGATGCTGATTCATGCGTTGCCCTGATCGTCCTTGAGTGCAATGTCCATGACCTCACGGGTCATTGAGTGCAAGCAACCCTATCACTACTGTGCCGGCAAACCCTATCAAGGAGAGCTATATGGGCTTGCGTATCTGCGCGCTGGCAATACTGGTGCTGTTTTCGCTGTATACCGGCTGGACCATGCTGATTGCCGAGCAATCGCTGCTGGCATTCGGGCTGGCACTGCTGGCGCAGGCGGACACGGCCCAGGTGGTCATCGACCTGTACCTGATGGCCGGGCTGGCCGGTTGCTGGATGGTGAGAGACAACCGCATGCGCGGCAGAGCCGGGATCGCGGTGCTGCCTTACCTGCTGCTGACCGTCGTGTTCGTTTCGCTTGGGCCGTTGCTGTACCTGGTGACCAGAGGCGTTGCCGAGGGGCGCCAGCCATGAGCAGTGCCTTGCAGGTTTATGCGCTGTGTGTGGTGCTGCTGTTCCTCAAGATGTTCCTGGTTTCCTGCTATCAGGGCTATCACCGCTTGCGCTTCGTCGCGTTCACCAACCCGGAGGACGCTGCCGTGTTCAGGCGCATCGCCCAGGCCGCAGAACGCCCGCAGGTGATACGTGCTGCCAAGGTTTGGGCCAACGACCTGGAGAACATTCCCATGTTCTTTGCCCTCGGCGGGCTGGCTGTTGCGCTGGAAGCCGCCACGCTACCGGTGCTGTGGCTGAGTGTGGTGTTCACGGTTGCAAGGGTCCTGCACACGCTGGCCTACCTGCGGGGTTTGCAGCCCTGGAGAACGTTGTTCTATGGCATCGGGGTCATTTGCCTGCTGGGATTCTGCTCACTCATCACCGCGAGAATAGGCGGCTGAACCAAAATATTGCATGAGTCATCTTGATGCTTTCACATAGCAGTACTAATACTTAAGCACTGCCGAAGGGGATGATCATGCAGACACGCTTCGTTGTGGTTCCCGCAGTGCCACTCAAGAAAGAGGCTTATCCTCGGCGGCTTGGCTTTCCTGCCGCACTGGGGGAGGGTTACGACCTCTACGACACCCAGGACAAGATGCGTCTGAGCCTGAACTTTTCCACCCGTGCCCAGGCTGAGTTCGAATGTGCATGCCGCAACCGCTGTGCGGATGCCGGTGATACAGGTCTCGCCGGTATCGGTTGATCGCCTGCAGTGGCCAGGTTCCTGTTCCCGGTGCCGCATTGCATGGTCTATCGACACATTCAAGCGTTAGCGTCGAGGCTGGAGCCGTTCCAGGGTTCCGGCTCGGCGCCTGATGGCACAGTCAATAAGCTCTACCGCGCGGCCTGCCATTCAATAGTCACAAAGTTGTAACACAGCTGATGCAAAGTGTGCCGGCCATCACATGGAGCACATTTTGATGAAACGCCTGATGAAGTCTGCTGCACTCGCCGTTGCCGTTTCCCTTTGCGCCACCTCGGCAGCCTTTGCTGCAGAAAACGTTCGGTTGACCGGTTCGGGCGCCAGCTTCCCTGCACCGATCTACCTGACCTGGTTCAAGGACTTCAGCAAGAACACGGCTGGGGTCACCGTCGATTACCAGTCCAAGGGTAGCGGCGCGGGCGTTCAGGACTTCCTGAACAAGACCGTCGACTTCGCCGCCAGCGACTCGGCCATGAGCGAAGCAGACATTGCCAAGGTTGGCGAAGGCGTGCAGTTGCTGCCAATGACCGCCGGTGAAATCGTTCTGGCTTACAACCTGCCGGGCAACCCTAAAGGGCTGAAGCTGCCGCGCGACGTCTACTCCAATATCTTCCTCGGCAAGATCACCCAGTGGAACGACCCGCAAATCGCGGCGGCCAACCCAGACCTGAAGCTGCCTGCCACCCCGATCACCGTGGTTGTGCGTGCCGACTCCAGCGGCACCACTGCCGTCTTCACCAAGCACCTGTCGGCCATCAACGCTGACTTCAAGCAAGGGCTGGGTGAAGGCAATACCGTCAACTGGCCGGCCACCGACAAGTTCATCAAGTCGCCGAAGAACGACGGCGTAACCGCCACCGTCCGCCAGACCCCGGGCGCCATCGGCTACATCGAGTACGGCTTCGCCAAGCTGGCCAAGGTCGACTTCGCCATGTTGCAGAACAAGGCCGGCCAATACGTCGTGCCGAATGCCGAGAGCGGTGCCGAAGCACTGGCTGCGGTGAACATGCCGGAAAACCTGGTGGCCTGGCTGCCTGACCCGGACGGTGCCAAGTCCTACCCGATCACTTCCTATACCTGGATGATTTTCCGCAAGGACAACGGCAACCCGGAAAAAGCCAAGGCCATGCGTGAAATGGTCGAGTACAGCCTGACCAAAGGCCAGACCATCGCCGACTCGATGGGTTACATCCCGCTACCGCCGTCGGTAGTAGACCAGGTGCGTAAAGCGTCCGCCAACATCCAGTAATACCCAGGCGCTCCCGGTATCGGCATGAAGCCGTGCCGGGGGTGTTTGTCCCTTGTCCCGGAACTCGCCAATGAACACACCTTTTGCCATACCGGATAACCCCGACTCCGCGTGCCAGCCACCGTCTGCGAAAGACTTTCTGGTCGATCGCACCTTCCGTGCGCTTGCGCGCATTGGCGTGGTGCTGGTACTGGCGCTGGTCTTCGCGCTGGTCTACGAAGTGGGCCGCAAGGCACTGCCCGGCATTGAAAAGCACGGTTTTGACGTGTTGTTCGGCAGCGTCTGGGACGTTAACCAAGGCAAGTACGGTATTCTGCCAGCGATCTGGGGTACGCTGTACAGCGCCTTGATCGCCCTGTTGATCGCCGGTTTCTTCGGCGTCAGCATGGCCATTTTCCTGACCCAGGATTTCCTTCCGGCCAAGCTTGCCGCGGTGTTTCGCACCATCGTCGAGTTGCTCGCCGCCATCCCCAGCGTGGTGTACGGCCTGTGGGGCATCTATGTGGTCATCCCGGCGATTCGCCCGTTGACCGCCTGGCTGAACAGCGAGCTGGGCTGGATCCCGTTTTTCGGCACCTCCCTGAGTGGCCCAGGCCTGCTGCCTGCGGCGCTGGTGCTGGCGATCATGATCCTGCCGACCATCGCTGCGGTTTCCCAGGATGCGCTGACCAGCGTACCGATGAAAACCAAGCAGGCTGCCTACGGCATGGGTACCACCCACTGGGAAGCCATCCTCAAGGTGATGGTGCCCTCGGCGGCTACCGGCATCTTCGGTTCGCTGGTGCTGGGCCTGGGCCGTGCACTCGGTGAAACCATGGCGCTGGCCATGCTGGTCGGCAACGCCAACACCATTTCCCTGTCCTTGTTCGCACCGGCCAACACCCTGGCGGCGCTGCTGGCGCTGAACTTCCCGGAAGCCGGCCCGAACGAGGTCGAAGTGCTGATGTACGCGGCACTGGTACTGATGTTCATCACCCTGCTGGTGAACGTTCTCGGCTCGATGATCATGCTCTACGCCCAGCGTGGTAACAAACAATGACTGACCTGACGACCCCTGTAGCCGCGTTGCCCAGCCTGCAGCGCAAGCTGGAAGGCCGTGCCCTGCGCAGCCTGATCCTGACCACGCTGGCCTGGTTCGCGGCACTGGTGGCCAGCGTGCCGCTGATTTCCGTGCTGTACATGCTGATCACCCGCGGTGGCGCACGGCTCAACCTGGAAGTGTTCACCGAACTGCCACCTACCGGTTTCGAAATGGGCGGCGGCTTCGGCAACGCCATGGCCGGTACCTTCGTGATGGTCGGCATTGCCGCCGCCATCGCCGTTCCGGTCGGTATTTTGGCAGCGGTGTTCCTGGCCGAGCTCGGCCCCGACAGCAAGCTGGCCAACGCTGCGCGCTTTGCCGCCAAGATGCTCACTGGCCTGCCATCGATCCTGGCCGGGGTGTTCGCCTACGCCCTGGTGGTGATGACCACCGGTACCTACTCGGCACCGGCAGGCGGCGTGGCCCTGGCGGTGCTGATGCTGCCGATCGTGGTGCTGACCGCCGAAGAGTCGATGAAGATGGTGCCCAAGATCATGAAGGACGCTGCCTACGGCATGGGTTGCACCCGCGCCCAGGTCATCTGGAAGATCGTGCTGCCTACCGGCCTGCCGGCCATCCTCACCGGCGTCATGCTGGCCGTGGCCCGCGCCGCTGGCGAAACCGCGCCACTGCTGTTCACCGCGTTGTTCAGCAACTACTGGATCTACCATGACGGCAGCCTGGAGGTCATGAACCCTACGGCCTCGCTCGCCGTCCTTATCTACAACTTCTCCGGCATGCCGTTCGACAACCAGCTTGAGCTCGCCTGGGCGGCCTCGCTGGTGCTGGTAATGATCGTGCTGGTAATCAACATTCTGAGCCGAGTCTTCGGCAAGCCCAAGTATTGAGAAAGGGAGCATCCAACTTGAACGTATCCACTGCGCAAAGAGCCGCTCCCCTGGTCAGCGAAGCCCCCATCGTCATGGACTGCAAGCTCGACAAGATTTTCTACGGTAACTTCATGGCCGTGCGTGACAGCCATGTGCCGATCAGGAAAAACGAGATCACCGGTTTCATCGGCCCGTCGGGCTGCGGCAAGAGTACCGTGCTGCGTAGCTTGAACCGTATGAATGACTTGGTGAAGGGCTTCCGCTTCGAAGGCCATGTGCACTTTCTTGGGCAGGATGTCTACGGCAAGGGCGTCGACCCTGTTGTAGTGCGCCGCTATATCGGCATGGTGTTCCAGCAGCCCAACCCGTTCTCGATGAGCATCTTCGACAATGTGGCCTTCGGCCTGCGCCTGAACCGCTACAAAGGCGACTTGGGCGATCGCGTGAAGCACGCCTTGCAAGGCGCCGCGCTGTGGGACGAAGTGAAGGACAAGCTCAAGGTCAGCGGGCTGTCGCTGTCCGGTGGCCAGCAGCAGCGCCTGTGCATCGCCCGTGCGATCGCCACCGAGCCGGAAGTGCTTTTGCTGGACGAGCCCTGCTCGGCACTCGACCCGATTGCCACCCGCCGCGTGGAAGAGCTGATGGTCGAGCTGAAAAAGGACTACACCATCGCCCTGGTGACCCATAACATGCAGCAGGCGATTCGTGTGGCCGACACCACCGCGTTCTTCTCGGTGGATATTTCCCAGGGCACGCGCACCGGCTACCTGGTCGAGATGGGCCCAACCGCGCAGATTTTCCAGAACCCGCGCGAGCAGCTGACCAGCGACTACATCAGCGGCAAGTTCAGCTGAGCCCTGCAAGCCCAAGGTGGGCGGGTGTTGCAGCCAGGAAGGTTGCAACACCCGGCCGCGTTACCTTCCGTTAAAGTGTTACCCGGGATTACCAATGCGAGCGACGCGTCGTCTTGATCTGTCAGCGGTAGAGCGCGCACTGCGCGAGGTGCAGGGCCGTTTTGCCGAACTCAGCCAGCATTTCACCGAGCCGCGGGACCCGTTTACCGACGAGGTGCTGCTGAATGTGGTTGAAGGCTATGCGCTGATTGACGACTATGTCGCTCGCGGTATCGACCTGTTCGACCTGCAACAGCTGAACCTGATGCTGGAAATCAATGCCACCGTGCTATGCGGTAGCGATCCGGCCCGTCGCCTGGAATTCGCCCCGCACCTTGCGGCAACCGAAGCGCACTTTTTCAACAACGTGGAAGGTGGCATCAAGGATTTGTACAACTGGTACTGCGCGTACCGCAGCGATTCCATCTGGAAGCGGGCAGCAGGTGTGTATGTACGGATTCTCAGCAAGCCGCAGCTGTTCATCGAAGGCAACAATCGCACGGGTTCGCTTATTGTCAGCTATCTGCTGATGCGTGCCGGTCTGCCGCCATTCGTGCTGTCGCTGGACAACGCCGAGGGTTACTTCAACCCGTCCTCGGTCATACGCAACTCCGCCAAACACGGTGTCAAGGCTTTGTACGAACTCCCCAAGATCAAGAAAAAGTACGCCGCGTTCCTGGAAGCGAAGGCGCCTGAGCCCGGCAAGTTCTTCTTGAATGGCACGCCTGTGCCTGCCTACGAGGGGAGCCGCTGATGCAAGGTTCATCCCTGTTCGCACGAGGGCGGCAAGCTATCGAGCGCAAGCTCAAGCGTGGCCAGGTACGCATTTCGTTCGATATCGACGACACGTTGGCCTGCCTGCCCGAACACGCCGCCGCCGAGGACAGCAAGCTGCCGGGGTTCGTCCATCGCTGGCTGGGTGAGCCCCTGCGCAGCGGCAGCCGCGAACTGATCCGCGACCTGCGCCGCCAGGGCTGCAGCATCTGGATCTACACCTCCTCGGGGCGTACCCCGGCTTACATCCGCCGCTGGCTGATGCTTTACGGCATTCATGTCGATGGCGTGGTCAACAGCGATCGGCACCAGCACATCCTGGCCCAGCGAGGGCTGGAAAACTCACCCTCCAAGCTGCCTTCGGCTTTTGATATCGATCTGCACGTAGATGATTCCGAAGGTGTGCGCCTGGAAGGTGTCGACCACGGTTTCCGCGTGGTGGTGGTGTGCCCGAAGGATGAGCACTGGGCGCAGAAGGTGAAGGACGCGGTGGTGGATGTGCAGGCACGGCTGGCCTGGCAGCAACCGCACCGTTATGAAATGCCCGCTTGCCAGCGTTCGCAGGCACTGGCTTCCTGAAGCCAGGAGATTCCGCTCAGACAATGTAATTGGGGCTGCTTTGCAGCCCTTCGCGGGCTCGCCCGCTCCCACAGGGGTCGTGGATCCTGAAATTGGACTGCCCCCAAGAAGTTGGACACCAATCCAACCCTTGGGGGATCTATGGGTAAGTACACCGAGCAATTCAAGCTCACAGCGATCACAGCCTACCTGGACGG
>NZ_OLKJ01000033.1:0-86388 GCF_900291005.1 Pseudomonas sp. Kh14 | reverse complement strand
CAGGGCTGCCGAACCGGTGATACGGGCGGTGATGGCGTTGGTCCACAGGTGCGGGCTGTAGCCGATCCACACTTCCTTGGCCGTGTCCTGGCAGGTGTCGGCCCACACCCAGCCGGTGCTCTGGCCGGATAGGTAGCGCTCACGGCGGTGGTAGTCCTCCAGCCCTTGGTAGCTCAGCTCTTTGTAGAGGCCCGCGCCGACGTGCTCATGAATGACCAGCTTTTCGCCCTGAAGGCCTTTCATGAACACGTAGACATAGCCCGGGCGCAAAGCACGGAGGGTGTAGGCCGAGTGCTGCAGCGTGGGGAAGCCTTGTTCCAGGTTGAAGCCTGCACGGGCATAGCGGCAGGCGGGGGCGTCCGCGGTGCGGGGCACGATGGCGTAGCGCACTGGCAGGATGGGCACGCGTGCGCTGCAGGCCGGGCCGGAGGTGGCGCTGCTGACGGAGGCATTGGTCATGCGAGCTCCTTGCTCAGAGAGACAGTCTTTTCGAACCAGAGACGCACTGCGGGAACTTGCAGTACTGACAAGACTGAAAGGCCGTTATTCATACTGTGCTGGATTTCAGGCCCGACTCTATGCTGTAAGAAGTTTCCTACTTACTTGCTGAGATGAGCGGGCGATCAAGTATCTGGAATTCGAGTGAAAGACAATGCCTCGATCGCTACTTTTGGGTCGAGGCTGAAAGTGTAAGATTTTATTTGAATGTATATGTATTGCGTTTGCGCAATATCGTGTGAAAAGTTGCAGTGTTTTTGTAGGAAGTTTCGTACTTTAAGATTGTTATATGTTCAGTTTTTGCACTTGGCCATCACCACCTGGCAAGTCTTGGGCGTGCCTCCCGAGCGGCTGGCATAACGCACGCAGTTGTTCAGGGACTTCTGACGCGCAATGCTCAATGAATTGCCCCAGGCGAGGCCGCCTTCACCGGTAGTGGGGACGGCCTTGGCAAAGCAGTTGGAGCCCACTGCAGGCGTGGCGTAGCGTGCCTTGCTGGCGTTGCTGGAGCATCCCGCGAGAGCCAGGCTGAGGCAGAGCAGGGTAGCCAGTGCCCAGGACGTATGTGGTCTGCTCATGTATTCCTCTTCTGCGCTTGGCAGCAAATGCCTTGCAGGATATTTCATTACAGCGAAGCGGTGAACTATCTCGGCGTCAAGAGGCTCCTTTGCTAAGCGCACCCTGCGCTTGACTGATGGCGCGAGGCCATCAGCCCTGGGTCACTGAATGAAAAGGAGGCACCGTGACCGCACCTGATCAAACCCTCTACCGCTGTACGCCCAGCCCGCTGCATGCTCTGCTGCTGGCGGGCAGTGTGCCGATGTTCCTTGGCGCGCTGCTGAGCGATATCGCCTACTACAACAGCTATCAGATTCAGTGGAGCAACTTCGCCGCCTGGCTGATCGCCGGGGCCCTTGTGTTCTGTGGGCTGGCACTGTTGTTCGCGCTGGCCAATCTGATCCGCGCAGAGCGCAAGGGCGGCGCGCTACGTTGTACTTCGTGCTGCTGCTGGTGACTTGGGTGCTTGGGCTGATCAATGCCTTTGAGCATGCCAAGGACGCCTGGGCGGTGATGCCTTCTGGGTTGGTGTTGTCGGTAATCGTGACAGTGCTCGCAGTGGTGGCCGCCTGGACCGGTTTGAGCAACCTGCGTTCAGGAGGTGTGGCATGAAGCCTTTGCATGCATTTAGCCTATTGGGCGTAGCGCTATTGCTGAGTGCCTGTGGTGGCGACGGCGAGCCGACCCAGGCCCATGGCCCGGAGCCGAAGCTGCCGGAGCCTCAGCGCGGTTTGCTACCGAGCATGAAGATTGCGCAACCGGCTGCCTGGGGCGAACTGAAACCGACCGTGCCAGAGGGCTTCAGTGTCACCGCCATTGCCACCGGCCTGAAAATCCCGCGCCAGAGCCTGGTGCTGCCCAATGGCGACATTCTGGTGGCTGAGGGCAGGGGGGGCAGCGCGGCCAAGCTCAAGCCCAAGGATGTAATCGCCAGCCAGATCAAGGCCAAGGGCAATACCCAGGTCAAGGGTGGCAACCGCCTGACCTTGCTGCGAGATGCTGACGGCGATGGCAACTACGAGGTACAGGCCGTGTTTGCGGAAAACCTCAATGCACCGTACGGCTTGGCCTATGCCAACGGCAAGGTGTATGTAGCCAACCAGGATGCGCTGGTGCGCTTTGACTACAAGGAAGGCCAGACCCAGGCCGACGGCCCGCCAACCAAGGTCACCGACCTGCCGGCCGAGATCAACCACCATTGGACCAAGGCCCTGACCATCAGCCCGGATGGCCGCTTCTTGTATGTGGGTATCGGCTCGAACAGCAACATCACCGAGCGCGGCCTGGAGGTGGAGATCGATCGGGCCATGGTCTGGCAGGTCGATGCCGAGACCGGCGCGCACCGGCCCTATGCCACCGGCTTGCGTAACCCGACGGCATTGACCATCCAGCCGCAGACCGGGCAGTTGTGGACGGTGGTCAACGAGCGGGATGAGTTGGGCCCTGACCTGGTGCCCGACTACCTTACCTCGGTGCGTGAGGGTGGCTTCTATGGTTGGCCTTACAGCTACTGGGGGCAGCATGTGGATGAGCGGGTGCGGCCGCAGAACCCGGACAAGGTGGCGGCGGCGATCAAGCCGGATTACAGCCTGGGTTCGCATGTGGCTGCACTGGGTGTGGACTTCTCGACCTCGGCAATGGGCGAGCGCTTTGCAGACGGTGTGTTCGTGGGCGAGCACGGCAGTTGGAACCGGCCCAACCCGGTGGGGTACAAGGTGATTTTCGTGCCGTTCAGCAATGGCAAGCCTGCTGGGGAACCCATCGACTTCGCCACGGGCTTTCGCGGTGAGGATGGCAAGACCCGGGGGCGACCGGTTGGAGTGACGGTGGACCCGCGTGGGGCGTTGATCATTGCCGATGACCTGGCGAATACGGTGTGGCGGGTGACGCGTAATCGCTGAATGCTATCTGATCAAATCGTCAAAGCTTGCTGGCGATGGGCCGCAGAGCGGCCCAATTGCTGACTGACAGGCATTGTGCGTGGGTCAGAAGCGGTAGTTGAAGCTGGCTTCCAGCGTGCGCGGCGCCCCTGGGGTGATCAGGTCGACCGAGCCATGTGCCGAGGCATAGTAGTCACGGTCAAACACGTTCTTCAGGCGCAGCGCGGCATCCCACTGCGGCACGCTGTACAGCAGCGCGGCGTCGAAGGTGGTATAGCCCGGCATCACCACCACATTGTCGAGCGCTGTGTAGCGTTCGTCGACGTAGTTCGCTCCGGCGGCCACACGCCATTCTGGTGTCAGGGTACGTACCAGCCAGACGTTGGCGCTGTTGCGTGGTGTCAGGGTAGGGGTCTGGCCTTCGTTCGCCACGCCATTGGTCTTGCTGTTGGACTTGGTGATTTCGGCGTCCAGGTAAGCGTAACCGGCATAGATCTGCCACTTGTCGGTGAGATGTCCGCTGACGGTGGCTTCAAAGCCATCGGTACGCTGTTCGCCAGCCAATACGGTCAGGTTGGGGTTGGCCGGGTCGGCAGTCTTCATGTTGGTGCGCTCAAGGCGGAACACTGCGGCGGTCAGTGACAGGCGGCTGTCGAGCAGGTCCCATTTGGCGCCGATTTCATAGTTGGTGGTCTCTTCCGGCTCCAGGTGCTGGTTGCTCGGGCTCACCGCGAACACTTCGCCCGAAGGCTGATAGCTGCGGCTGACCGACACGTAGTAGGACTGGATGGCGTCTGGCTGGTAGACCAGACCCGCACGCGGGCTCCAGGTCTTGTCGGTACGATCCAGGTCGATGTTTTGCACGCGGTCGTCGTCGTACTCCTGGCCAAAGATGTCATAACGCACACCGACCAATGCCTTCCAGTGCGCGTTCAGCTCGATCATGTCCTGCACGTACAGACCGGTGGTCTGCTGGAAGTTGGTGCCCTTGGAAGACAGGTTGGCGGCATGCTCCGGTACCGGCACCAAGGCATCACGGTACACCGGTACTTGTGCCACGTTGGTCTGGCTCAGCACGCGCTGGTACTTGTCCTGAAAGCCTGCTTCCACCCCGTACAACAGGTTGTGCTGCATGCCGGCCAGTTGCGCCTGTTGCTTGAGCTCCGTCTGGTTGAACACACCGTACTCATCGCGGGCGACGTTGCCGCGGTTGAGCTTGATCAGCAGTTCACCATCGGGCGCGGTGACGAAGCGCGTCGGGCTACTGTCGGCCAAGGTGTTGTTGCGGTCCAGGTCGTAGCGGTAGTAACGGCTGGTGTTGGTCAGGGTGAAGTTGTCGTTGATGCGGTAATCCAGGCTGGCTGTAAGCGAGAACACCTCGCTGCGGGCGTAATCCTGGTCAGCATCGCCAGAGCCAAAGCGCTTGTCGCGGTCCACGTCCACCGGGCGGTTACCCAGGGCCGGGATGCCGAAGTCGATCAGGCGTTTGTCGTACAGGTAGGTGGCGCCCAGGTTCAGTTCCAGGTCGTCCGAGAGACGGAAGTAGGCCGACGGTGCGATGGCCTTGCGGTCGATGTAGCCATCATCGCGGAAGGTGTCGCTGTCTTCGAAGGCACCGGTCACGCGGTAGGCCTGGTTGCTTTGCGGGTCGGCCCAGCCGGTGTCGAACTGGGTTCGGCGTTTGCCTTCGCTGTCAACGTTCATGCCGACTTCGCGTTTGGGCGTGAAGCTTGGTTTTTTGCTGATGCTGTTGATCAGACCGCCCGAGGAACCACGGCCATACAGCACTGCGGCCGGGCCCTTGATCACCTCGACACGCTCGATGTTGGACAGGTCGCGAAAGTACAGGGCGTCGTCACGCACGCCATCTATGTACATGTCGCCAATGGCGCTGAAACCACGGATGGTGACCTGATCACGTTGGCCGTCGCCATTGGACAGGCCGATGCCGGGCACATTCTTCAGCACGTCTTCCATGGACTGTGCGCCTTGGTCCTTGATCACGCTTTCGGGAACGACGTTGACAGTTTGCGGGATATCGCGCAGCGGCGCGTCGATCTTGATGGCGCTGCGGCTTTCACTGGCCTTGTAGCTTTGCTGCTCATAGACGCTGGTGACGGCGGTGGCGGGCAGGGCGAGGCTACTTTGCGTATCGGTTTGGGCGGCAGCTTGGACAGCAGGCACAACGAGCAGGCCCAGCATGGAAATGGATGCTGGGGCAACAGACCTTTTGGCCATTACAGGCGACTCTTTGTTGTTATCGGAGTAGCGAATAGTAATGATTTGCAAATGTAAAGCAAGAGTAAAGAATTCTTATTAGCTATAACGGTTATTTCTGCGACGAAATGCGTCGTAAATCGGGAGGGCCGGCAAGGCGGCTGGTAATGGCTATGCTTGTCAGCGCGTGAGCCTTTCGCGCGCCTATTCGGACTTGATCACATGGAAGCACGCCTATGAACCCCATTCGTACTCTCGCTCGTGCTGTAGCCCTTGCCACGCTGGCCTCTGCTGCCAGCTTCACGGTACAGGCTGCCGGTATCCCCATCGGGAGCGAGGCGCTGGAAAGCCATGTCACCACACAGGTAACGGCTATCGACCTGGCCACCCGCCAAGTCACGGTGAAAGGCCCTGACGATAAGAAGGATGTGACGTTCCAGCTGACCGAAAAGGCCAAAGCGCTGCCCAACCTGAAAGTCGGTGACCAAGTCGACATCTACGTGACACGCGCCGTGGCCTATGTGCTCAATCCGGAGGTGGGTGGTGCGCCGAAAGCGACTGAAGAGTCCGGTACCATCCGTGCAACCGAGCAAAACCCCAACCCGGGCGGCGAGGCGTTCCGCCAGGTCAAGGTTACCTCTCAGATCAAGAAGATCGACCTCAAGACGCATGAGGTGAGCTTGTTGCCACCGGAGGGCAAGCTGCAGGTGGTCAAGGTCGAGAATCCAGACCTGCAGAAACGCATGAAGAACCTCAAGGTTGGCCAGACGGTTGACGCGATCTACACCGAAGTGCTGCGCGTCGAAACCTCGCGCTGACCTCGGCCGTTGCCGGCCTCGGTTACTCGCCTACGATCGGCCGTTTGCGGTCCTGGCAGGCTGGTGCCGAGGAGCGGGCCTCAGTAGACGGCGGCTTCGATCAAGGCCTGGGGCTCTGCACGTTCGGTGTAGTCGACTTGTGGTGTGTCACTGCGGCAGGCTTCGGGTGGCCCGTGTCTGGATGCGCTGTGAGGCCTTGCAGGCCGGGGGATGGCGCTTGAACAGCTGAAGTACCCAGTCGGGGCGGGTCTTGCTGGCATCGTTGAGCCAATTGGCGACCGAGTCCTGCGCGTATTTCTCGGCTTCGGCCAGCAGCGGTACCAGCAACGGCTCGGCCACTTCTGGTCGTTGCTTGAGCGTGGCAATGTGCTCGCACCAAACGCCACGCGGGCGCAGGATCTCGATGCAGAACCGACGTACCAGCGGGTCGGCATCACCGGTATGGCGGCTGAGTAGCGCCAGGGCGGCTTCAAGGTGCTGGGCCAGGCGCGGGCGCAGGGCGATCCAGGCCCATTCACGCACGCCGAAGTGGTCATCGCGGGCGAAGCGAAACTGCGCCAGCAGGGCATCTTCTGCAGGCTGCGAGCGTGACAGGTACGCCTGGGCGAACGCTGCCCAGCTGCGCACGGTATCGGACAGGCGCGTGCAGCATTGCTCGAACACTTGCTCGCGCAACGACTCGGCGGCCTGCTCCAGCCACTTGCCCAGTGCCAGGCCAATGGCCGCCACTTTTTTTGACAGGCCCAGTGCCTGGGCCTGGGCCGCACTGGCAGCGAGGTGCTCTACCAATGCTGCTGGCAGTTGGCCTGTCAAGGCGTTGACCAAGGCGGCTTGATCCACCGCCAGGCATTCGGCCAGGTTGCGGGTTGGCAGTTGGCCAAGGTCGATCAGGGACTTTCGTCCGTCGCTCATGGCTAAGGCTCCAGGGCAGTGGCACGGTGCAGTCGATTGCCGGCCATGCGCACGCCGGCCGGAAAGAATGTTTCACTATGCAGGGTACGAATAGTTCAAGTGCAGGATTTTGATTTCTATCAGTACTGGGGAAGGCACCATCATGGTGGCCATCGATACCTTGGATGAGGGCTGCCATGTTCAGTAAATCAATGCTCCTGCTGGCGCTTCCTGTGGCCATGGCGTTGCTTGCCGGTGCGGTGTTGCCGTTTCAGGCCGCAGGTAATGCTGCGGCAGGCCGGGCACTTGGGCACTGGCTGTGGGGGGCTTTCACATCGTTGACGGTGAGCATGCTGGTGGTGATCGCTGCGCTGCTGATTATCCGGGTACCGGCGCCAGACATGGGCAAGGCCTTGCAAGGGCCCTGGTGGTTATGGATTGGTGGCGTGCTGGGGGCACTGTATGTGGCCGGCGCCGCAGCACTGACCCCGAAACTTGGCGCAGCAGGGTTCCTGGTACTGGTGGTGGCAGGGCAGATCATCACGGCAGTGCTTGCCGACCACTACGGGGTGATGGGGCTGGGTGGCAAGCCGCTTAGCCTGGCCAGGGTGGCTGGTGTGGTGCTGATCCTGTGCGGAGTGTTGCTGGTACAGGGCCCTTGGGCAACGGCGTCACCGGCCCACCCCACGGCCGCTGTGAAGGGGCAAGAAAACTGATCAGCGCCCTGCTTGGCTGCAGGCCCATACGGTTTCGCGCAGCCAGCGGTGCCCGGGGTCACTGTCCTTGCGGTTGTGCCAGGCTTGCTGATAGTCGAACGAGGGGATGGCGAGTGGCGGTGTGAACTGGCGCAGTGTCTTGTGCTGGCGCAACGACCCCACAGCGCGGCTGGCCACCGTCAGGATCAGGTCGGTGCCGGCCAGCACTTCGACTGCCGCACTCCAGTGCGGCAAGGCCAGGGCAATTCGGCGTTGCAGGCCCCGGGCGGCCAGTGCGCGCTCGATTTCATCGAAAGCATCCGGGCGCATGGCCATCAATACATGTGGGCGTGCCAGCCAGTCTTCCAGGGCCATGCCGCCGCTCGCAGGCAGGACCTGGCGATCGGCAACGCTGATGAAGCGATCGGCAAACAGGGGCTGGGCGGTGATGTCCTGAGGCAGTTCGGGGAACAGGCCCAGGGCCAGATCCAGCTCGCCATCGAGCAACTGCGCCAACATGGTTTCACGGCTGGCCTGGCTGATGGCCAGGTCCACCCCGGGCGCGACTTGGCGCAGGTGGCGCAGCAGGTGCGGCAGGATGATGCGCGAGGCGTAGTCGGACAGCGACAGCCGGAACCGGCGCTGGGCCCTGGCTGGCTCGAACAGCGGGGTGGCCAGCAGGCTGTCGAGATTGCTCAGTGCATCCTGTAACGGTTGTGCCAGCGATTGGGCGCGGGCGGTAAGGGTCATACCGCCACCTTGGCGTACCAGCAAAGGGTCGTCGAAGTGTTTGCGCAACTGCGCCAAGGCGTGGCTGACCGCCGGTTGGCTGCGGTGCAGGCGCAGGGCTGCGCGGGTCACGTGCCGTTCACTGAGCAAAGCATGCAGGGCGAGCAGCAGGTTGAGGTCAATCTTGCGCAGTTCATCCATCGGGTGAATGGCCTTGGTCATTTCTGGCGACTTGAATCAGCTTAACAAATGCTTTGTGTACTCCTACAACGATTGCGTCGACTGCTGGGCGTATACTCCCCGTCCGTTTAACTATTGTCCGAGTATTTTGATGGGTCTTTCCGCAACTGCCACGCCTGAACCACGTCGCCTCGGCGCGCCATTGATCGCCTTGGTCTTGATGCTGGCCAGTGCCTGGTTCCTCAACCTCAATGCCGGCTTCAAGCAGGTGTTGTTGCTGCTTGTCGGCACCGCGCTTGGCCTGACGCTGTACCACGCCGCCTTCGGTTTCACCTCGGCCTGGCGGGTGTTTATCAACGAGCGCCGTGGCGCGGGCCTGCGTGCGCAGATGGTCATGCTGACCCTGGCGGTGCTGCTGTTCTTCCCGGCGTTGTCAGCTGGCAGCCTGTTCGGTAACCCGGTCACTGGCCTGGTTGCCCCAGCGGGTGTTTCAGTGGTGTTCGGTGCGTTCATTTTCGGCATTGGCATGCAGTTGGGTGGCGGCTGCGCATCGGGCACGCTGTTCACCGTGGGGGGAGGTAATGCGCGCATGCTGGTGACTCTGCTGTTCTTCATCATCGGCTCGGTCAGCGCCACCCACCATGCCGACTGGTGGTTTGCCTTGCCGTCGCTTCCGGCCACCTCGATCGTGCAGGCCTGGGGGATAGGGCCTGCGCTGCTGGCAAGCCTGGCAGTGTTCGGGCTGATCGCCTGGGCCACCGTGGTGCTTGAGAAGCGCCGGCATGGCGCGCTTGAAGCACTGCCTGCCAGCGAGCACCAAGGCCTTCGCCGCTTCCTGCGTGGCCCCTGGCCCTTGCTGTGGGGCGCCATCGCCCTGGCCTTGCTGAACTACGCGACCTTGGCGCTGGCGGGGCGGCCTTGGGGCATTACCTCGGCTTTCGCCTTGTGGGGGGCCAAGGTCCTCAGCGGGCTGGGCGTGGATGTCGGTAGCTGGGTGTTCTGGCAGGCACCGGCCAATGCCAAGGCTTTGGCTGCGCCGCTGTGGCAGGACATCACCACGGTAATGGACCTGGGCATCGTACTGGGTGCGTTGCTGGCGGCGGGCCTGGCCGGGCGCTTTGCGCCAAGCCTGAAGATTCCGCTGCCGTCGCTGGTGGCCGCAGTGATTGGCGGCCTTCTGCTGGGCTATGGTTCGCGCCTGGCTTACGGCTGCAACATTGGTGCTTACTTCAGTGGTATCGCCTCGGGTAGCTTACATGGCTGGTTGTGGCTGGTGGCGGCCTATACCGGCAACCTGATAGGCGTGCGCCTGCGCCCCTTGTTCTTCTTCGGTGAACGGCGCCCTACGATGCTGACTGGCTGCTGATGCACTGACTGAATTGCTGCAAGGGGTGCAGAAATCATCTGCATCCCGCCTGATTGTTCAACTTTTGCTTCTTGTTTAGCCTGACTCGAGCACTCATTCAGCAGGATTCGATCATGGCTACCCGCATCATTCTCAATAGCACCGGCGCTGCCGACGTGATGCAGCTTGAACACGTAGCAGCACAATCTCCAGGGCCTGGCCAGGTCTGGCTGGAGCAGACGGCCATGGGCGTGAACCCGCTGGATGTGTTGCAGCGCAAGGGGGGAGCAGCGCTGGCATTGCCTTCAGGCCTGGGGCTGGAAGGCGCTGGCAGGGTCTCGGCCATTGGCGATGGGGTGCACAACGTGCAGGTGGGCGACCGGGTCGCTTACGCGATGGGGCCGGTCGGTGCCTATGCCAGTGGCCGGCTGTTCCCGGCCGAGCGGCTGGTCCCGCTGCCGCCGCAGTTGGAGGACGAGGCCGCCGCAGCGGTGCTGTTCAAGGGAATCACGGCGCAATATCTGTTGAAAACCACCTATGCCGTAGGGCCGGGCACCCAGGTGTTGTTGTACGGTGCGGCCGGTGCTTTGGGCCAGCTGATGGTGCCTTGGGCGCGGCACCTGGGGGCGACGGTGATAGGGGTGGTATCGCGCCTGCAAAGTGTGGAGCGGGCACGGGCGGCGGGTTGCCAGCATGTGCTGGTGTTCGACGCGGAAACCTTGGCCAGCCAGGTGCGTGAGCTGACCCAAGGCCAAGGTGTGGACGTAGTGTACGATTGCGTGGGCAAGGTGTCGCTTGAGGCCTCGTTGGGCAGCCTGAGGGTGCGCGGCTTGTTGGTATCGTTCGGCGGCACCTCCGGTGCACCGCCTGCCATCGAGGTGGCCACGCTCAATGCCAATGGCTCGCTGTACCTGACCCGGCCATCGCTCGCAGCACACACCCGCACGGTCGAGGAGTACCAGCAGCGCGCGGCCGATGTGCTGGCAGCGGTTGCCGAAGGTATCGTCCAGCCTCGGGTCTGGCGATGCTTCCCGCTGGCTGAAGCAGCCAAGGCCCATGAGTACCTGGAGCAAGGGCGGTCGGAGGGCGCGCTGGTGCTGACTGCCTGATCCGCCCCCTGATTTCACTGCCCTGAGCCGAGTCTTGCCATGGATACCTTCGACAGTCGCCGCGCTGATGAACTTGCCACCCTGCTGGCCTTGTATGAGCAGGGCTCGTTTGCTGCCGCCGGGCGGCAACTGGAGCGCCACCCTACGGTGCTGTCGAAACGCCTGAGTGCTTTAGAGACGCGGCTGGGCATTCGCCTGGTGGAGCGCAGTACGCGGCAGCTGCGCTTTACCGATGAGGGCGAGCGGCTGGTAGCCAAGGTTCTCGAGGCTAGCCGGCTGATTGCCGAAGCGGAGGAAGAGGCAGCCGAAGGTGCGGCAACGGTTCGTGGGCGTCTGCGTCTGGCGTTGCCGGCGGCCATGGGCCGACGCTGGTTGAGCGGCATGCTGGCCGACTTTGTACTGGCCTACCCGCAGGTAATCGTGGAGACCGAGTATGCCGATCGTTTCGTCGACCTGATCGGCGAGGGTTTCGACGCCGCGATCCGGATTGGTGAGCTGGCGGACAATCGTCTGGTGGCAAGTAAACTGTGCGATCACGTGCGGATCCTGTGCGCTTCTCCTCAATACCTTGCTCGGCATGGGGAACCCGCGCAGCCGGAAGATTTGGCGGCGCATAACTGTTTGGTTTTCAATGGCTTACGATCGTTTCCTGAATGGCGCCTGATGAGCGATACGCGACAGACAAGTGTCAAAGTTGCTGGCAGCCTTCGCAGTAATGACAACGAAGCGCTGCTGGAGGCGGCGCGGCGCGGCGTGGGGATTCTGGCCGGAGGTGACTGGCTCATGTGCGAGGACCTGGCCAGCGGATGCCTGGTAAGGGTGCTTGCGCAATGGCAGCTGGACAAGGCGGCGGGCATTTACCTTGTACGGCCGACCGCGCGCCTGAACACGGCAGCGATGGGCGTCTTCAAGGCCTGGCTGGAAGATCGCTTCAAGGCAGGCCCTCCTTGGAGACGCTGATGCGGCCTTTGCAGGCGTGATAAATAAAGAGTTATCGTCTTGCAACGGCATGCTGAACGCACTGCTCGAAGTACGTCTGCTTGATCGCTGCTGGCTTGAGCCGCGAGCGGCTGTTGTACGTCTGCTCGGTAATGCCGAAGGCAGTCATGCGCATCCATGGTTTGGGGAATTTGCGTACCTGCAGCTTCTTGCGCGTGGCATACAAGGTCACCCCGGAAAGCTTGGCCTGTTGGGCCTCGGCGGCTATCTGCGCGCCCCAGCCGCAAGTGTGGCGATCGTTCTGGCTCAGTGCCCTGGCTTGGGCGCCGAAAGCGAAGGTGGCCAGCAGGCAGCCGGCCATCGTTGCTAGAAGTACTCGCATGTTGCTGTCCTAAGCATCTGAAAGAAAACGGAGTTTGCCTTCGCTTTCCAGAGCCGTGGGCCAGCAATTTGCCGTCAAGTCACAGCCATGCGCAGAGGACTGGCCTTCGGCTTCTGCAGGCTTGTCCAAGCCAGGCTGGCAACCCAAAGCACCGAAACACCATAGTTGAGGCGTTGATACAGGCCGAACAGCTGGCCACTCTGCGCCGCCTGGCCCATCAACGCGACGGTGATGATCGCCAACACCACGCAAGCCAGGGAAAATAGCGCCAGGGCGGGGGAGCCGGCAAGGCGGTTGCCTAGCCACGCCCATAGGGCGCTGGCCAAGGTCAGCGAGAGGAACATCAGCAGACCAAACAGGTTATGCAGTTGCTGCGAGGTAGATGGCTGTACCGGTGCACAGCCCTGGTCGCAGGGGAACCAGCCGGTGCCCAAACTGCCCATGCCATGCAGCAACACCAGGCCCGCACTCAGCAGCGCCAGCTTCGAGCTATGCCAGCGCCGCATCAGGCCCCAGGCAAACAGGGCAAACAGCAGGGCTAGAGGGTAGTTGTTGACCCGTGGTGACCAGCTGTGGGTTGGCGAGCCTGCCGCGCCCAGCTGGCTCATGGCCTGTTGCAGGTGATCATAGCCAGGGTAGGCCTGGGCCGTGAGCCATACCCCCGCCAGCAGCCAGAGGGGGATCAGCAGGCCACTGCCGAGCAAAAGACGGTCGAGGGTTTTCATACTGCAGATTCCTTCCATGGAACAGTGAGCGTGGAAGCATACAATACAGGCTCACGCAGGCCATGGGCCAGTGATTCTGCGCGTTTCTTCATGGGCCAGGGACTGCAAAGATGGGCAATAAATACCGCACGGGGTGTATGTGATCGTACAACCGCTTGCGCTATGATGAGCGCTGTCTTCCAAGGTGAAATACAGGGCAATGACAGAGCAGCAGGTACAGGCAAGGACCCGGCGCAAGCCGCGCAGTCTGGCCCAGGAACTGGTCACGGTGCTGACCGAACGCATTCGCAGCGGCCAGCTCAAGCGCGGCGACAAGTTGCCGACCGAATCGCAGATCATGGCCGAGGAGGGCGTCAGCCGCACGGTGGTGCGTGAGGCGATCTCGCGGTTGCAGGCCGCCGGGCAGGTTGAGACCCGCCACGGCATTGGTACATTCGTGCTGGATGCGCCGGCTACGGGCGGTTTCCGTATCGACCCGGCCACCGTGGTCACCCTGCGCGAAGTGCTGGCGGTGCTGGAGTTGCGCATTGCCCTGGAGATCGAGTCGGCCGGGCTGGCAGCCCAGCGGCGAAGCGACGAAGCCCTGGCCGGTATGCGTGCGGCGCTGGACGAACTCAACGAGGGGGCGGCCCACGCCACTGATGCGGTGTCGGCGGACTTCCAGTTCCACCTGCGCATTGCCCAGGCCAGCGGCAACCACTACTTCGCCGATATCATCAACCACCTGGGTACCAGCATCATCCCGCGTACCCGACTGAACTCGGCGCGCCTGGCCCATGATGACCAGGCGCATTACATGAGCCGCTTGATGCATGAGCACGAGGCGATCTATGAGGCGATTGCCCGGCGTGACAGCGAAGGGGCGAAGATGGCCATGCGCATGCACCTGAGCAACAGCCGCGAGCGCTTGCGCCAGGCGCATGAGGCGGCTGAAGCGCAAGGGACCTGAAGCCTTTTTTGCCTGTAATGGCCTCTTCGCGGGCAAGATAGCCCTGTAGGAGCGGGCTTGCCCGCGAAGAGGCCAATACAGTCAAAAAGAAAAGCCCCGCCGTGCGCGGGGCTTTCTTGTTGCTTGCAACCGGTCAGATCGCCCCGTCACTCCACTGCCCGTTCACCAACCGCCGCAGCCCCAGCGGGTTGCCGTCGCGCAGTGCCTCAGGCAGCAGCGTCTGTGGGTAGTTCTGGTAGCACACCGGGCGCAGGAAGCGGTCGATGGCCAAAGTGCCGACCGAGGTGCCACGCGCATCGGAGGTCGCCGGGTACGGGCCGCCGTGCACCATGGCATCACAGACTTCGACACCGGTCGGGTAGCCATTGACCAGGATTCGCCCGACTTTCTCCTCCAGCAACGGCACCAGCCAGGCGAAGGCATCGAAGTCCTCCGTCTCGCCGATCAGCGTCGCGGTCAGCTGGCCACGCAGGCCGAGCAGCGCGTCGCGCAGTTGGTCGTTGTCCTGCACCTCTACAGCCACGGTGGTGGGCCCAAACACTTCTTCCTGCAACAGCGGATCGGACTCGACCAGCAGGCGTGCATCGGCCTTGAACAGCTGAGCGCGCGCCTGGTTGCCTTCCTGCGCCTGGCCGGCTACATGCTCGATACCGGCATGGGCATGCAGGTGTTCAAGGCCGCCAACGTAGCTGCGCAGACCGCCAGCGTTGAGCATGGTTTGCCCGGCTTGCTGGTCCAGGTACTGGCCAAGGTCGGCGAGCAGCTGGCTGTACTGTGGTGACTGCAGGCCAATCACCAACCCAGGGTTGGTGCAGAACTGCCCGGCGCCCATGCACACGGACCCCGCCAACTCGCGGGCAATGGCCTCGCCACGCTTGGCCAGGGCGCCCGGCAGGATGATGACCGGGTTGATGCTCGACATCTCGGCAAATACCGGGATTGGCTGCGGGCGCTCAGCGGCCATGCGGCAAAGGGCATCGCCGCCTTTCAGCGAGCCAGTGAAGCCAACCGCCTGGATGGCGGGGTGCTTGACCAGCCACTCGCCCACGCCGCCACCAAATACCATGTTGAAAACGCCCTTGGGCATGCCGGTCTGCTCAGCGGCGCGCACGATGGCGCAGCCCACCAGGTCGGCCGTGGCCATGTGGCCGCTGTGCGCCTTGAATACCACCGGGCAGCCTGCGGCCAGGGCGGCGGCGGTATCACCCCCGGCGGTGGAGAAGGCCAGCGGGAAGTTGCTGGCCCCGAACACGGCGACCGGGCCTACGCCGATGCGCATCTGGCGCAGGTCTACGCGTGGCAGCGGCTGGCGCTCGGGCAGTGCCAGGTCGATGCGCGCGCCGAGGAAGTCGCCGCGGCGCAGCACTTGGGCGAACAGGCGCATCTGCCCGCTGGTGCGGCCGCGCTCGCCCTGGATGCGGGCGGCGGGCAGGGCGGTTTCGCGGCAGACGATGGCGACGAAGGCGTCATCCAGTTCGTCGAGTTCAGCGGCGATGGCGTCGAGGAACTCGGCCCGACGTGCCGGGGCCAGTTGGCGGAACTCGGCGAAGGCTGCGGCAGCGGCCTTGGCGGCCTGGTCCACTTCGGCTTCGGTGGCCTGGGCAAAGCTGTAGGGCAGGGCTTCGCCAGTGCTGGCGTCCAGGCTCTGCAGGCGCTGAGGGCCAGCGGCACTGCGCTGACCGGCGATGAAGTTATGGCCGAGGATTTCAGGCATGGGGTGCTCCTGTGGGCTTGAGGGTGGCGTGTGTGAATGCGTGGTCAAGGCTGCGGCATCAGGTAATGGGCGCCGGGTTGAACAGGGTGATGTCGTTGTGCAGCCGGTGTTGCTCGGCCCAGGTTTGCTTGCGGCCACTGGCCACGTCCAGGTAGTAATGGAACAGCTCCCAACCCAGCTCCTCGATGGTCGAGCGACCACTGGCGATGCGACCGGCGTCGATGTCGATCAGGTCGGGCCAGCGCTGGGCCAGTTCGCTGCGGGTACACACCTTGACCACCGGCGCCATGGCCAGGCCATAGGGGGTGCCGCGGCCGGTAGTGAAGACGTGCAGGTTCATGCCGGCCGCCAGTTGCAAGGTGCCACAGACAAAGTCGCTGGCCGGGGTGGCGCAGAAAATCAGGCCTTTGCGGTTGACCCGCTCGCCTGGGCCGAGCACACCCTGTATAGCGCCGCTGCCCGACTTGACGATCGAACCCAGCGATTTCTCGACGATGTTCGACAGCCCGCCTTTCTTGTTGCCCGGCGTGGTGTTGGCGCTGCGGTCGGCGGCGCCTTGCTGCAGGTAGCGGTCGTACCAGTCCATTTCGCGCACCAGCGCGTCGGCAACGTCCTGGTTTTCCGCGCGCGAGGTCAGCATGTAGATCGCGTCGCGCACCTCGGTCACTTCAGAGAACAGCACCGTGGCGCCAGCGCGGACCAGCAGGTCGGCGGCATAGCCAAGTGCCGGGTTGGCGGTGATGCCCGAGAAGGCGTCGCTGCCACCGCATTGCATACCGAGGATCAGTTCGCTGGCCGGGACCGTTTCGCGGCGGCGCTGGTCGAGCTTCTTCAGGCGGGTCTCGGCCAGGTCCATGATCTGCTCGATCATTTCAACAAAGCCAAGGCTGGCATCTTGCAGGCGGTACAGCCATGGGTCGCTGAGGTCCACCGAGGGGTCGTTGTCGTGCATCACCTGGCTGGCTTGCAGTTTTTCACAGCCCAGGCTGATCACCAGTGCCTCGCCGCCAAGGTTGGGGTTGCGCGCCAGGTTGCGCACGGTGCGGATCGGGATGTAAGCGTCGCGGGCGTTGATTGCCACACCGCAGCCGTAGCTGTGTGTAATGGCCACCACGTCATCGACGTTGGGGTATTTGGGCAGCAGTTCGTTGCGAATGCGCTTGACTGCATGTTCCAGCACGCCGGTCACGCACTGCACGGTGGTGGTGATGCCGAGAATATTGCGGGTGCCGACAGTGCCGTCGGCGTTGCGATAGCCCTCGAAGGTGAAGCCCTCCAGCGGCGGCAGCGGTTGTGGCACTGCATCGCAGCGCGGCAGGCTGTCCAGTTCCGGGGCGGCCGGCATGGCCAGCTGGCTTTCCTGAACCCAGCTGCCTTGGCGCAAGTCTTCCAGCGCGTAGCCGATGATTTGCCCGTAGCGGCGCACGGGCTCGCCCTTGGCGATGGCCACGGTGGCCACCTTGTGGCTTTGCGGCACGCCTTCGATCAGGGTCAGGCCGTCGGCGAAGCGGGCGCCTTCGCCCAAGCCGCCGTCGTTGACGACGACCACGACGTTGTCGTCGTCGTGCAGGCGGACGTAGCGGGGCGAGTCGGAGTGTTCGATCAACTGCATGTTTGGGCCCTACTTGTCAGGTTCTCAGGCTTCTGTACATCCGCCCATGCCGGGTGACCCGGTGCGGGCGTGCTTTTTCAGTGTCGGGAACTGGCCAGTTCGCCGTCGGTGGCAGGCTCAGCGTGTGGCTTTGGGGCAGCATCACGCAATTCGATACGCTTGATGGGGCCGACGATAACCAGATAGCTGAATACCGCTACCAGCGCGTTGGCACCCACGTACACAAGCGCCCACTTGAACGAGCCGGTGGCGCTGATGATGTAGCCGATCACGATAGGGGTGGTGATCGACGCGATGTTACCGAAGGTGTTGAACAGGCCACCGGACAGCCCGGCGATCTGCTTGGGTGAAGTGTCCGCGACCACCGCCCAGCCCAGCGCGCCGATGCCCTTGCCGAAGAACGCCAGCGTCATGAAGCCGACCACCATCCACTCGGCATCGACGTAGTTGCAGAACACCATGGTGGTGGACAGCAGCAGGCCACAGACGATCGGCAGTTTGCGCGAGAAGGTCAGCGAGTTGCCGCGGCGCAGCAGCCAGTCGGAGATCACACCACCCAGGACGCCGCCGATAAAACCACACACCGCCGGCAGCGAGGCGATGAAGCCGGCCTTGAGAATGGTCATGCCGCGTTCCTGCACCAGGTACACCGGGAACCAGGTGAGGAAGAAGTAGGTGATGGCGTTGATGCAGTACTGGCCCAGGTATACGCCCAGCAGCATGCGGCTGGTCAGCAACTGCTTGATGTAACCCCATTTCGGGCCGTCGCTGCCGCGCTTCTGGTCCATGTCGACCAGGCCGCCGTTCTGCTCGATGTGCTCGAGTTCGCTTTGGCTGATGCGCGGGTGTTGGCGCGGGTTGTAGATGGTCTTCAGCCACACCATCGAGAAGATGATGCCCAGCACACCCATGACCACGAACACGTGCTCCCAGCCGAAGCTGAACACGATCCAGCCCATGATCGGGGCGAACAGTGCAGTGGCGAAATACTGCGCCGAGTTGAAGATGGCCGAGGCCGTGCCGCGTTCCTGGGTCGGGAACCATGCGGCGACGATGCGCGCGTTACCCGGGAATGACGGGGCTTCGGCGAAACCGACCAGGAAGCGCAGGGTGAAGAGGGTGACCACGGCCCAGGCAACCGGCAGGCCACCGACAAAACCCTGCAGCAGGGTAAACAGCGACCAGGTGAAGATGCTGAAGGCGTAGACGTTCTTGGAACCGAAGCGATCGAGCAGCCAACCACCAGGAATCTGGCCAGCCACGTAAGCCCATCCGAAGGCGGAAAAGATATAACCGAGGGTTACGGCGTCAATGCCGAGGTCTTTCTGCAGGCTGGAGCCTGCGATAGCAATGGTCGCGCGGTCGGCATAGTTGATCGTGGTCACCAGAAACAGCATGAACAGGATCAGGTAGCGCACATGCGTTTTCTTAGTCGCTTGCATGCTGGCAATACTCCCACTAGTTATTTTTGTGCGGGCTCACGAATTGTAACCGGAGTGGGGCAGGCCCACTCCGGGCGCGGCATCTGGCAGGCCGCGGGCAGCGCTTACTGCGGGCCCATCTTGTCCATCAGCGCGGCGAGCATTTCGTACTCTTCGGCGGTGAGGTCAGTCAGCGGGGTACGCACCGGGCCGGCGTCGTAACCGGCAATTCTGGCGCCGGCCTTGACGATGCTCACGGCGTAGCCGGCCTTGCGGTTGCGGATGTCCAGGTATGGCAGGAAGAAATCGTCGATCAGCTTGGCCACGGTGGCGTGGTCGTCACGGGCGATGGCGTTGTAGAAGTCCATGGCGGTTTTCGGCACGAAGTTGAACACCGCGGAGGAGTACACCGGTACGCCCAGGGCCTTGTAGGCGGCAGCATACACTTCGGCGGTCGGCAGGCCACCCAGGTAGCTGAAGCGCTCGCCCAGGCGACGACGGATCGACACCATCAGCTCGATATCACCCAGGCCGTCCTTGTAGCCAATCAGGTTCGGGCAGCGCTCGGCCAGTTTTTCCAGCAGGTCGGCGTTCAGGCGACAGACGTTGCGGTTGTACACCACCACACCGATGTTTACCGATTTGCACACCGCTTCGACGTGGGCGGCGACGCCGTCCTGGCTGGCTTCGGTCAGGTAGTGCGGCAGCAACAGCAGGCCCTTGGCACCCAGGCGCTCGGCTTCTTGCGCGTATTCGATGGCCTGACGGGTGGAGCCACCGACACCGGCGAGGATCGGAACCGAAGTGGCGCAGGTGTCAACCGCGGTCTTGATCACCTGGCTGTATTCGCTGGCGGCCAGGGAGAAGAATTCACCGGTACCGCCAGCGGCGAACAGCGCGCTGGCGCCGTAGGGGGCCAGCCACTCGAGGCGCTTGATGTAGCCAGCCGGGTTGAAGTCGCCCTGGGCATTGAAGTCGGTGACCGGGAAAGACAGCAGGCCGTGGGAGAGGATGGATTTGAGTTCTTGTGGATTCATTGTTGTTGGCATCCTGTGGCGCTTGGGTGAGGGGTGTTGTCTTGCGATGGAGGTAAGTTATCGTACAACTTGTGTGATGACTAGTCCCTTTTCAGAATTTTGTGTTCTCGTCAGGGTGGCCGTCTGGATTTATGTGTTGTGGCGCAGATCGAGCGCCGCCCGCGCGGCGCTTCGCGGGTAAACCCGCTCCTACGTTTGTTTCGGGCCAGTATCGCCTGTGTCAGACGCGCGCGACCGCCTTGTTTGTACGACTCGATATCGAGGCATGCGCCAAGGCGTTCGCGCGCAAATGCCACAGGCATAACTGGCCTGAAACAAACGTAGGAGCGGGTTTACCCGCGAAGCGCCGCGCGGGCGGCGCTCGATTTCACAGGCGCAGCAGGTACGACGACAAACACATAGCAGTCATCGTATCTCTTAAGGGGAAGGAAAAAAACGATCGCGGAGACAGGCACAAGCCCGCCGCCCGATTCCACGGGAAGTGTTCTGGGACCAGCAGAGGGTGACCGGGAAACGGGGGCGGCCTTGCGCCGCCCCGCGATCAAAGCAGAGGAAACTGAAAGTCAGGCTGCGTGCTGGCGCTTGATTTGCGCCTTGCGTACCTGGGCCCGGCAAGCGTCGCCGAAAGCCTGGAAGATCTTGATCGAATCAGGGTTCTTCGCCGCTTGCCATTCAGGGTGCCACTGCACGGCGAACAGGAACGGCGAAATGCTTGGCGCATGAATCGCTTCGACCAGGCCATCTTCGGCACGGGCGATGGCTTCAATACCGGCGCCGAGCTTATGCAGGCCTTGGCCATGCAGCGAGTTGACGCGAATCTCGTCGGTACCCAGAGTGTCGTGCAGCCAGCTGCCCGGCTGGATCTTCACCCCATGCACCTGGGCGTACTGCACTTCGACCGGGTCTTCCGGGTTTTCCCGGTGGTCATTGAACCCAGGTTCGGCATACACCTTCTGGTAAATGTCGCCACCCAGGGCCACGTTGATTTCCTGCATGCCGCGGCAGATGCCGAAGATGGGCAGGCCACGCTTGATCGCCGCCTTGACCAGCGGAATGTCGAACAGGTCGCGGTTCTGGTCCTGGCCTTTGCCCGGGGTCTGGTTTTCCTGGCCATACAGGGCCGGGTCGATGTTGCTGCCAGCGCCAGTCAGGTACACGCCGTCGGCCATGTCCAGGTAGGTCTCGAGGTCGTCAGTGCCGCAGCAGGTAGGTACCAACACCGGGACGCAATCGGAGAACTCGACCAGCGGAGTAATGTATTTGTGGGTCATGACCTGGTAGTCATGTCCTTTGCGCTCTTGGCTGCCCATGGTCATCAGGACGACGGGTTTGCGCAGGGAAGGTTGCTTGTTGCCAATGTTGCTGTTGGACATATGTCACCTTGGGACAGGTTCGACCTGTCGTTGTTGTGCAGGCGCACGGCTCGGGGCCCTGGGTGCTGCCTGTAGCCCCGAGCACTGCCGGCTCGTCAGAGGCGACGATTCCGGTCGGGGCTTGTAGATAGCTTGCCAGAGCCGTTCGATATGTCAAACGACGGAAGCGGGCTTTAACGCGGGGGGTACGCCGTTTTTTGGGGCCTTAAACCGATGCGGGCCTGTGGCGGCGTGGGTTTGGCGGGGGTGTTGGTCAATAATATTTAACGACGCAGTTGGGTCTTTGCAGCGGTGCAATAAAGGCCACGCCCCATTGCCCATTTATTCGGCTCACACGGAGCCTGTAGGAGCGGCCTCGTGTCGCGAAAGGGCCGCGCAGCGGCCCCGGCGATATCGGCAGCGAAGCTGATATCCGGGGCCGCTTTGCGGCCCTTTCGCGACACAAGGCCGCTCCTACACAGTTGCGCGCCAGCCCATCCGGTCCATTCAGTGCAGTATCTGCGCCAGGAACGCCTTGGCCCGCTCGGTGCGCGGCTGGTTGAAGAACACCTGCGGCGGGCTGTCCTCGATGATCTGCCCACCCTCCAGGAACAGCACCCGCTCGGCTACCTGCCGGGCAAAGCCCATTTCATGGGTGACGCACAGCATGGTCATGCCCGTGCCAGCCAACTGCACCAGCACATCCAGCACCTCGGCGACCATTTCCGGGTCCAGCGCCGAAGTGGGCTCGTCGAACAGCATGATCCGCGGTTTCATGCACAGCGCCCGGGCGATTGCCACGCGCTGCTGCTGGCCGCCGGACAGCTGGCTGGGGTACTTGTGCGCCTGGCTTTCGATGCCGACTTTGCTCAGGTACATGCGTGCCCGCTCCTCGGCGTCCTTGCGTGACAGCCCGCGCACGCTGGTGGGGGCCAGCAGGCAGTTGTCGAGCACGCTCATGTGCGGGAACAGGTTGAAGTGCTGGAACACCATGCCGATGTCGCTGCGTACCTGTGCTGCCTCGCGCGTGGTGGCCGCCAGGTCGATGCCGTCCACCTGGATGCTGCCCTGCTGGGCGACTTCCAGGCGGTTGATGCAACGGATCAGGGTCGACTTGCCCGAGCCGGACGGCCCGCACAGCACGATGCGTTCGCCTTCGCGCACCTGCAGGTCGATGTCACGCAGCACGTGGAACGCGCCATAGTGCTTGTTGAGGCCTTCGATGCGAATCAGCACCGGACGCGGGTCGGGTTCGGGGGCAAGGGTGGCAAGGCTCAGTGGTGCGGTCATCTTGTTGTTCTCCCGCGTGGGTTCAGTCGAAACGGGTCGCGCTGTAAGGCGCGGGGTCGGTGAAGGGGGGCTCGCCGGTGAGCAGCTCGGCCAGCAGCCGGCCGCAGACCGGGCCCAGCGTGAGGCCGTGATGGGCATGGCCGAAGTTGAACCACAGCCCTGGGTGGCGCGGCGCCGGCCCGATCACCGGGCGCATGTCGGGCAGGCAGGGGCGGCGGCCCAGCCATGGTGTGTCGTCCAGGCGCTCGCCGAGGGCCGGGAACAGCTTGCGCGCCAGGGCCTCGCAGCGGCCCAACTGGATCTGGTTGCCAGGCGCACTGGCTGCGTCGAACTCGATGCCGGTGGTCAGGCGCACACCGCGCGCCATTGGCGCCAGTACATAGCCGCCTTGGGTGTCGCAGATCGAGTGCTCCAGCTGAGCGCCGTCACGGGTGCTGTAGTGCATGTGGTAGCCCCGCTTGATGGCCAGCGGGATCTGGTAGCCCAGGCCGCTGAACAGGTCGGCTGACTGTGGCCCAAGGCAAGCCACCACCTCGTCGGCAGTGATCGGGCCGCGACGGCTCTCTACCCGCCATTGGCCATTGGCCTGGCGCAGGCTGCGCGCATCGCCATGCACGAACTGCCCGCCGCGTTGCAGGAACAGCGCCGCATAGCCACGGGTGAGCGCACCGGGGTTGTTCACAGTTTTCGGGTCGAGCCAGTGGATGCCACCGACCACGGTGGCGTCCAGCTGATGTTCACGTGCCTGCAACTGCCCGCATTCAAGGATTTCGAAGCGCAAGCCGTAGCGGCTCAGGCCCTTGGCATCGGTTTTTGCCTGCTCGAACAGCGCGGGGTCGCGGAACACTTCGATCCAGCCTTTGGCTTGCACCAGGCCTTCCAGGCCGGCGGCAGCGATCAGCGCGTCATGCTCGTCGACACAGCGCTGCACCAGCGGCAACATATCGGCGGCGGCGCCGGCCAGGCGCCCGGGTGCCGACTGGCGCCAGTAACGCCACAGCCACGGTGCGGCCTTGGGCAGGTGCGCCAGGCTGTAGCGCACATCGGGCTGGCGGTTCAGGCCGTAACGCAGCAGTGCGCTCAGTTGCCGCGGGAAGGCATAGGGGATGACACTGGAGCGCTCGATCAGCCCGGCGTTGCCGTGGCTGGTGCCGCTGCCCGGTTCGTCACGGTCGATCAGAATTACCTGGCGCCCGCGTGCCTGCAGATGCAGCGCGGTGCTGACGCCGACGATGCCGGCGCCGAGAACAAGGGTCTGGCAATGCATGAAACGTATCCTTCGGTCAGTTCAGGTGGCGGCCCAGGCGGGCTTCCAGGTGTTTCAGCAGGCGCCGCACCAGTTCGACGATCACCAGGTAGAGCACGGCGGCCCACAGGTAGATCTGGAAGTCGAAACTGCGCGAGAAGGCCAGTTTGGTCACGCCCATCAGGTCGTAGATCGTCACCAGCGAGGCGATCGCGCTGGCCTTGATCATCAGGATCAGTTCGTTGCCCAACGGGCCAATGGCCACCAGCAGCGACTGCGGCAATATCACCTTGAAGAAGGTGGTCGAGCGCTTCAGGTTCAGCGCCCGCGCCGCTTCATGCTGGCCAGGCGCAACGGCCATCAGGCTGCCGCGGAAGATCTCGGCCTGATAGGCGGCGGTGTTCAGGGTGAACGCCAGCAAGGTGCAAAACCACGCATCTCGGAAGAACCACCACAGGCCGACGTCCTGCCAGAAACCCTTGAGCGAGCCCAGGCCGTAATACAGTAGGAACAATTGCGCCAGCAGCGGCGAGCCGCGGAAGAAGTACACGTAGCCGGCTGCCATGCGCTGCAGCACCAGGCTGCGAGACAGGCGTGCAAGGGCCAGCAGAAGGCCGAGCACAGCACCCAGGCTGAAGGAAATCGCCACCAGCTTGGCGGTTACAAGCAGGCCGTCGATGAAGCGCGGGCCGTAGCGTTCCAGCAGGTCGGGGTCAAGCACCATTGCCAGCAGTTGATCGAAGCTCATGCGCGTGCTCCTTGCAGGTGGCGGTTGCTGCGCCGTTCGATGTAGGCGAACACGCGCCCGGACAGTGCCGCAAACAGCAGGTAGCCCAGGCAGGCGACGCCGTAGAAGAACATCGGCTCCTTGGTTACGCTGACCGCCAGGTTGGTCTGGCGCATCAGGTCTACCAGCGAGATGGTCGACACCAGCGAGGTGTCCTTGAGCAGCGACAGCCAGTTGTTGGACAAGCCGGGCAGGGCGATGCGGGTCAGTTGTGGCAGCAACACCTTGAAGAAACCGGTGCGCTTGCTAAGCCCAAGCGCCGAGCAGGCTTCCAGCTGGCCCTTGGGCAGGGTCTTGAAGGCGGCCAGCCAGATCTCGCTGGAAAACGCGGCGAACACCAGGCTGAAGGCGATCATCGCGGCGAGGAAGGTGTTGATGAGGAACTCACCTTGGTAGCCCATGGCGGCGAGGATCTTCTGTGCGGCGATTTGGCAGCCGTAATAGATGATCAGCAACGTCAGCAGCTCGGGCAGGCCGCGGAAGACGGTGGAAAAAGTGGTGGCCCAGGCCCGTGGCAGGCGTTTGCGTGAGCGCGCCGCCAGCGCGACCACCAGGCCCAGTGGCAGGCCGATGGGAAGGCAGGCCAGGGCCAGGGAAACAGTAACCAGCGCGCCGGCCAGCAACGCCTGGCCCCAGCCTCCGCTGGCGAAAGACAGCAAGGACAATTGATCGAGCATGACGAACCTCTTGGGCAGGTTATGCGGCCTTGTGGGAGCAGCCTTGCGTCGCGACAGGGCTGCGTAGCGGCCCCAGGGTTCATGCAACTGCAGAGATTGCCGGGGCCACTACGCGGCCCTGTCGCGACGCAAGGCCGCTCCCACAAGGTGGTCGCACAACTTCCTGAAGATCAGTTGTAGATATCGAAAGCAAAGTACTTGCTGGCGATCTTCTGGTAGGTGCCGTTGGCCACAATCTGTTGCAGCGCGGTATTCAGGCGCTGGCGCAGGGCTTCGTCGTCCTTGCGCACAGCGATCGCGGCATCGGCCTTGGTGTCGGCCACGTCGCCAAGGATCTTGCAGCAATCCCCGCCGTTCTTGTTCATCCACTCGTGCAGCGGGAATTTGTCGGCTATCACGCCGTCCAGGCGGCCGGCCGCCAGGTCTGCGTTGGCTTCGTCCATGGTCGGGTACAGTTTCACGTCGGCACCGGCCTTGCCGTACACGTCTTCGGCGTAGATGGCCTGGGTAGAGGAAGACTGCGCACCGACGGTGTAGCCGACAAAGTCGGTCTGGGCGCTGTCGATCTTGCTGTCCTTGGCAACCGCCACGGTCAGGGGCGTGCGGTAGTAGTGGTCGGTGAAGGTGATCTTCTTGCGTCGCTCTTCGGTGTCGATCATCGACGCTACCACCGCGTCATACTTGCGCGCCATCAGGGCGGGGATGATGCCTTCCCAGTCCTGGGCCACCAGCGTGCATTCGACTTTCATCTGTTCGCACAGGGCATGGGTGATGTCGACATCGAAGCCATGCAGCTTGTTATCGGCGTCTACATAGTTGAAGGGCGGGTAGGCACCCTCGGTGGCGAACCGCAGGGTTTCAGCGCTGGCGGCACCCGCCAGCAGCAGGGCGCACGCACCCAGCAAGGCCATGGACTTGTTCATCTCGCACCTCATTGCACTCTTGCTATTGTTGTTTGCCCGTCGACCACGAGGTGTAGCCGACGAATTCGTTATGTAGAGCGGCAGTTGCTTCCAAGCGTTTTTCAACATCCGGTCCGAGCTTCTTGCAGACCTCGTTGACCATCAGATGCACCCACGACAGCATCGTCGAGGTGGATTCCCAGAACAGGTTGAACTCGGTGGGGATGCGGAACACCTCGTCGGCATTGGCATCCGCCCAGTCACAGAAGGTGTCGGTCACCAGGGTGACCGCAATGCCAGCCTCGCGCGCCTTCTGGCACAGCATCAGGGCATGGCGGGAATAACGGCGCGCCTCGAACACCACCAGGGCGCTGTCTTCGGCGCGGCCCAGCAGCACTTCGCCGAAGTGACCGGCGCTGATGTCCACCAGTTGCACACCATCGCGCAGGTATTGCAGCAGGTGGCTCATGCACATGGCGATGCCGCGCTCGGTCTGGAAGCCGGCGATGAACACCCGCGGCTTGCTCGCCAGGCGTTGCGCCACGTTGTGCCAGGCGGGGCTCTGGCGGTATTCGTGTACGCGCACCAGGGCGGCGATTTCCAGCTCCAGGCTGCCGGCGTTGTCGCTGGCGTCCTGGTTCTGGCGGTAATCTTGCAAGCGATCACCCACCAGCCACGGGCCATCGCCCAGGTCGTTCTGCAGGTCTTGCTTAAGCGCCTTGAGGTGGGCATAACCCAGTGAGCGACAGTAGCGCCCGACGCTGGATTCGCTGACGCCCAGCTTGGCGGCAATGCTGGCCGAGGTCTGGAACGGCAGTTCGTGCAGGTTGGCAAGCATGTAGGTGGCGATCTTGCGACCCGAGGCAGCGGCCCCTTCGAGGCTGTTTTCCAGGCGTTGCTTGATCAGTTGGCTCATGCTGCGGCTCCAGGGGTGAGGCTTGGGAAGAAAATGAATGTTTTCTGTCATCAAGTCAACATTTGACAGATTGCTGTCACATGAAGGAAAGTTTTTGTCGTTGCAACGCTGTAGCCATTCCAAAATCAACAAGGAGCTTCAGATGTCCGCACCTTCCACCAGCACCGTTGTGCGCGTGCCTTTTACCGAGCTGCAAAGCCTGTTGCAGGCCATTTTCCAGCGCCATGGGTGCAGCGAGGCCGTGGCCCGGGTGCTGGCCCACAACTGCGCCAGCGCCCAGCGTGATGGCGCCCATAGCCATGGGGTGTTCCGCATGCCCGGTTATGTCTCGACGTTGGCCAGCGGCTGGGTCGATGGCCAGGCCACGCCACAGGTCAGCGACGTGGCCGCCGGCTATGTGCGTGTCGATGCTGCGGGCGGTTTTGCCCAGCCGGCACTGGCGGCGGCCCGTGAGCTGTTGGTGGCGAAGGCGCGCAACGCAGGCATTGCCGTGCTGGCGATCCACAACTCGCACCACTTCGCCGCGCTATGGCCGGATGTCGAGCCGTTCGCCGAAGAGGGCCTGGTAGCCCTCAGCGTGGTCAACAGCATGACCTGCGTGGTGCCGCATGGTGCACGCAAGCCGCTGTTCGGTACCAACCCCATCGCTTTTGCTGCGCCTTGCGCCGAGCATGACCCGATCGTTTTCGACATGGCCACCAGTGCCATGGCCCATGGCGATGTGCAGATTGCCGCGCGTGCCGGCCAGCAATTGCCGGAGGGCATGGGGGTGGATGCCGATGGCCAGCCAACCACCGACCCTAAGGCGATTCTGGAAGGCGGCGCCTTGCTGCCATTTGGCGGGCACAAGGGCTCGGCGTTGTCGATGATGGTCGAACTGCTGGCGGCGGCACTGACCGGCGGTCATTTCTCCTGGGAGTTCGATTGGTCCGGGCATCCGGGGGCGAAAACGCCATGGACCGGGCAGTTGATCATCGTCATCGACCCAGGCAAGGCCGAGGGCGAGCGCTTTGCCCAGCGCAGCCGCGAACTGGTGGAGCAGATGCAGGCTGCCGGGCTGACCCGCATGCCGGGTGAGCGGCGCTATCGTGAGCGCGAGGTGGCCGAGGAGGAGGGGGTGGCGGTGACCGAGCAGGAGCTGCAAGGCCTGAAAGAGCTGCTTGGCTGATCTGGCCCGTTCGCGGGTTTACCCGCAAAGAATCCAGCCCTCATCCCGGTCATGCAATGTTGCATAGACAACCTTGCACAATAGTGGATGTTCCTGAGCCCGCTCTGCGGGTATGCTCAGGGCTGACTTTCCGTACCGTCCTGATCCAAAGGAGCTGCACGCTGTGTTCAAACATGTCGATGCCTATGCCGGCGACCCGATCCTCTCGTTGATGGAAACCTTCAAGGCCGACCCGCGCGCCGACAAGGTCAACCTGAGTATTGGCCTGTACTACGATGAGGCCGGCGTGGTGCCGCAACTGGCGGCGGTGGATGCGGTGGAAAAACGCATTGCCGGTCAGGACCACGAAGCCTCTCTGTACCTGCCGATGGAAGGCCTGGCCAGCTACCGCCAAGCCATCCAGGCGTTGCTGTTCGGTGCTGATCACCCGGCCGTGACCGGCGGCCGTGTGGCCACCGTACAGACCGTGGGTGGCTCCGGCGCCCTGAAAGTCGGTGCCGACTTCCTCAAGCGCTACTTCCCGCAGTCCGAAGTCTGGGTCAGCAACCCGACCTGGGACAACCACCGCGCCATCTTTGAAGGTGCAGGCTTCAAGGTGCACACCTACCCGTACTTCGACCAAGCCACCCGTGGCGTGGACTTCGACGGCATGCTGGCCACCTTGCAGAGCCTGCCGGCCAACAGCGTGGTGCTGCTGCACCCGTGCTGCCACAACCCTACTGGTGCCGATCTGCAGCAGCACCAGTGGCAACAAGTGGTCGAAGTGGTCAAGGCGCGCCAGCTGATCCCGTTCCTCGACATCGCCTACCAAGGCTTCGCCGAAGGCCTGGTAGAAGACGCCTACGCTATTCGCGAAATGGCCCGTGCCGGCGTGCCGTGCCTGGTCAGCAACTCCTTCTCGAAAATCTTCTCGCTGTATGGCGAGCGGGTGGGCGGCCTGTCGGTGGTGTGCGATGACGAGGCCACTGCCCAGAGCGTGCTTGGCCAGCTGAAGGCCACCGTGCGCCGCAACTACTCCAGCCCGCCCAACTTCGGCGCCCAGCTGGTTGCCGGCGTATTGAGCGATGCTGGCCTGAATGCCCAGTGGGCCGAAGAAGTCGAAGTGATGCGCAAGCGTATCCTCGACATGCGCCAGGCGCTGGTCGATGCCCTGGCCGTGTTGCTGCCGGGCCAGGATTTCCAGTTCTTCCTGCGCCAGCGCGGCATGTTCAGCTACACCGGCTTCAGCGTCGAGCAGGTACGTCGCCTGCGTGACGAGTTCGGCGTGTACCTGATCGACAGCGGCCGTGTGTGCATGTCCGGCCTGCGCCCGGCCAACCTGCAACGGGTTGCCGAAGCGTTCGCTGCCGTTCAGAAGTAACTCGCCAAGGGACCAGCCACGGCCCCTCCTGTGGGGCGCGGTTGGACTTTGTGGGAGAGGCCTTGTGTCGCGAAAGGGGTGCGGAGCGCCCCCACGATTGCAGCTTTGCCGCTGACATTGCTGGGGCCGCTTTGCGGCCCTATCGCGACGCAAGGCCGCTCCCACAGGCCGCTCCCACAGGCGGCCCCCAGAGGCGGCCCCACAGGCCCCCAGGCCGCTACATTCCATCGATCGACACCAGCAATGCCTTCCGCTTGTAAAGACAAGTGCAACCGCTCCTCGGAAAAGGGCTTCGCAAGTGCAACCTTTCCGTGCACAATCGCGCCCCTCTTTTCCGGTTGAGTTGGGCGAAACGTCTATTTCGCCATTCTCAGCCTGTTGCAGTCTTGCGAGTGGAGCTTCACCCGGAATGAATGAGCAGGCCCCAAGCGTTGAACAACGCTTTGCAGAATCGACCCCCGCCGCCCTCGGCACCTGGGCGCGTCACGACACCACCTGGATGCTGGGCCTGTTCGGCACAGCCATCGGCGCCGGGACACTGTTCCTGCCGATCAACGCCGGCCTTGGCGGCTTCTGGCCGCTGCTGATCCTGGCCGTGCTGGCCTTCCCGATGACCTATTTCGCCCATCGCGGGCTGACCCGTTTCGTCCTTTCCGGGCGTGATGGCAGCGACATCACCGAAGTGGTCAAGGAGCATTTCGGCATCACCGCCGGTGCCTCGATCACCGTGCTGTACTTCTTCGCCATCTTTCCGATCCTGCTTATCTACAGCGTGGCGCTGACCAACACCGTGTCCAGCTTCATGGAACACCAGCTGCACATGCAACCGCCGCCACGGGCAATCTTGTCATTCGTGCTGATCCTCGGCCTGCTGGCCATCGTGCGCTGCGGGGAGCAGGCCACGGTCAAGGTCATGAGCCTGCTGGTCTACCCGTTCATCGTTGCGCTGGCGTTGCTGGGCCTGTACCTGGTGCCGCATTGGACCGGTGGCATTCTCGACAGCGCCACAGAGGTGCCGCCGGCCTCGGCCTTCCTGCACACCTTGTGGCTGGCCATTCCGGTAATGGTGTTCTCGTTCAACCATTCGCCGATCATTTCGGCCTTTGCCGTCGACCAGAAGCGCCGTTACGGCGAGCACGCCGATGAGCGTAGTGGCCAGATCCTGCGTCGTGCCCATCTGCTGATGGTGGTGATGGTGCTGTTCTTCGTGTTCAGCTGCGTGCTCACCCTGAGCAGCGCCCAACTGGCCGAAGCCAAGGCGCAGAACCTGTCGATCCTGTCGTACCTGGCCAACCACTTCAGCAACCCGACCATCGCGTTCGCTGCACCGTTGATCGCCTTCGTGGCCATCGCCAAGTCGTTCCTCGGCCACTATATCGGTGCCAGCGAAGGCCTGAAGGGCATCATCGCCAAAACCGGTGCGCGCCCAGGCGCCAAGGCCCTGGACCGCGTGGTTGCCGCACTGATGCTGGTAGTTTGCTGGATCGTTGCCACCCTCAACCCGAGCATTCTCGGCATGATCGAGTCGCTCGGCGGCCCGATTCTCGCGGTGCTGTTGTTCCTGATGCCGATGTACGCCATTCGCCGTGTGCCATCGATGCGTAAGTACAGCGGTGCGGCCTCCAATGTGTTCGTCGTTGTGGTCGGCCTGGTTGCGCTGACTTCGGTGGTGTACGGCCTTGTAAGCTGATTCACCCGTTTCATTCAAGAATGCCCGGGTCGCTTGTCGCCACCCGGGCATTTTTTTGCCTGATCAAGGGTTCAGCAGCGTTGCATTCCATCGTCCTTGGTGCATGCAAGCATCCACCCTCCGCACAGGCTGGCCACCACGAACAGCACGCCCAAGCCTGCCGGTAGCTCGCTTTCCAAACCTGCGACCACACTGCTCGTCAAACCGGCACCGGCGAACAGCAATGTCGTATTGAGCGACGCTGCCGCACCTGCCTGACGCGGATAGCGCGCCAAAGCCTGGGTTGTTGCGGCGGGGCGTACCAAGGTTGTCCCGGTGGTACAGACAATCATCGGCAGTAGAACCCCCAGCACAGATAAACCTGCCACCCATTCCCACATCAAAAGGGTGATGCCCGCAGTACTTATAAGCAGCAAGCCTGCTTTTATTTGAGCTTGCGGGGTTACGCGACTGTTCAAGTAGGTCGCAGCCATGCCGCCGACAATGTATGCCAACCCATAGCCGATAAAGACCAGAGAGAATTGATAGGCCGTCAGCTCCAGCCTGCCCATCAGCAGCAAGGGCGCTATGACGATAAAGGAAAAATGGCAGGCAAAGGCGAGGCTGGAGAGCATGGAATGCGCGAGATAGTCCGTGTCTCGCAGCATCACCCGATAACTGGACATACTTGGCGCTCGGTCATGCGACGCAGGTGTGTCATGGAGCAGCACACACGATAAAAGTGAAACGATTGCAGCGATGATCACGAATACCGTAAAGCTCGCCTTCCAGCCAAAGGACTGTTGAAGAAAGGCACCTGCCAGCGGTGACAGTGAGATGAACAACCCGCTCGCGCTTGTTAACAGGATGCGCATGGCATTGCGTTGTGTACCGCTGTAGAGGTCCTGCACAAGCGCCTGGCCTAGCACGAGGCTGCCGCAACCCAGGGCCTGCACCAAGCGAAAGGCCATGAACGTTTCATAATGGGTTGAAAATACGCAACCGAGCGCCCCCACAATGGATACGCTCAACCCAGCGAGCAACAAACGGTTGCGCCCGATGCCATCCGACAGTGGGCCGATCACGATTTGCGCCATGGCCACACCGACAGCAAAAAAGCTCACTGAGTACGCAATCTGTTTTGTGTCGACCCGAAACTCATCTGAGAGCGCAGGGAATGATGGGAGGATTACGTCCAGAGGAAACACACCCAGCAGACATAACAAAATCAGCAACGTCGAGCACAGGTGGCGCCGGAGCGAACCCGCGGGGCGGTTCATGCCATTAACTCCTCGATTGGAACTGCAAGAAATAGCTTTCGTCATCCAGTAAATCAGTACGCTAAAGATGTACAAGGTGAGCTTGGTAGCGAAACTTCCGATAGAGGTGTAGGAACTGTAGGGGGAGGTCAGGATGGGCATTCGGCAGCGGTGAGGCAACTGGCGATAACCGCGGCTATCGGCATTTTTTGTCCACAAAAATCGTCCGGCAATGGAACAATTTCACCTGCCCCCATAGGCACCCGGCTGCCTTCATGCTTAACTCAGTGTCCTTTTCAAACCCCGCATAAGGATTTCGTCATGGCTCAAGTGACTCTCAAAGGCAACCCGGTCCAGGTCAACGGCAACCTGCCACAGGCCGGCGCCCAGGCTCCGGCTTTCTCCCTGGTAGGTGAAGGCCTGGCCGACAAGTCGCTGAAAGACTACGCCGGCAAGCGCAAGGTGCTGAATATCTTCCCAAGCGTCGATACCCCGACCTGCGCCACCTCGGTGCGCAAGTTCAACGCCAAGGCCAGCGACGTTGCCAACACCGTGGTGCTGTGCATCTCGGCTGACCTGCCGTTCGCCCAGGCTCGTTTCTGCGGCGCCGAAGGGCTGGAGAATGTGAAGAACCTGTCGACCCTGCGTGGCCGCGAGTTCCTCGAGAACTACGGCGTAGCCATCGCCGACGGCCCGCTGGCCGGCCTGGCCGCCCGCGCCGTGGTGGTGCTGGACGAGAACGACAAGGTGCTGCACAGCGAACTGGTTGGCGAAATTGCTGACGAGCCGAACTACGACGCGGCGCTGGCTGTACTGAAGTGAGGATTGCGTGGGGCAGGGCGGGCGTCTGTAGCCTGTGATGGCCCCTTCGCGGGTAAACCCGCTCCTACAACGTGCGGCACAGGTTTCAAAGGCTGTGACATCCCCGTAGGAGCGGGTTCACCCGCGAAGAGGCCGGCACAGGTAATGGAAACCTTCAGGCCCGCCACCGCTCCAAGCAACACCCTGTAACGGCCCGGAACACGTTCCGGGCCGTTTTCATTTAAAATTCCGCCTCTTGGCAACGTCAGGCAAAGGTAAACCTCTGGTAAAGGCCCTTTGCTAAAACGATGGCAGTGCTTATCGTTCATCCTCCCCAAGTCGTCATTCCGAACAAGGTTCGTTCAACCCATGCAAGCGTCCAATTCCCGTTCCCTTCGTCGCTGGCTCGTCGGCCTGCTGATCCTGCTGCTGGTGGCTGCACTGGCCTGGTGGCTGTGGCCCGCAGCGACGCCTGCGCATAAAGAAGCCAGTGGCGGGCGCGGTGGCAAGGGCATGGGCATGATCGGCGGCCGCCCAGGTTTTGGCGGCTCCAGTGACCCGGTACCCGTACGCGTCGTGCCGGTGCGGACAGGCGACTTCCCCCTCTACTACAAAGCCTTGGGCACGGTTACCGCGACCAATACGGTGAATGTGCGCAGCCGCGTGGCTGGCGAGCTGGTGAAAATCCACTTCAAGGAAGGCCAGCGCGTCAAGGCTGGCGACCTGCTGGCCGAAATCGACCCGCGCCCTTATCGCATCGCCCTGCAGCAGGCCGAAGGCACCTTGGCGCAGAACCAGGCACAGTTGAAGAACGCTCAGGTCGACCTGGCCCGTTACAAAGGCCTGTATGCCGAAGACAGCATCGCCAAGCAAACCCTGGACACCGCCGAAGCCCAGGTTGCGCAGTTCCAGGGGCTGGTCAAGACCAATCAGGCACAGGTCAACGACGCCCGCCTGAACCTCGATTTCACCCAGATCCGTGCGCCCATCAGTGGCCGTGTGGGCCTGCGCCAGCTCGATCTGGGCAACCTGGTAGCCGCCAACGACACCACCGCGCTGGTGGTGATCACCCAGACCGAGCCGATCAACGTCGCCTTCACCCTGCCGGAAACCGAACTGAGCACTGTGCTGGAGCGCTACCGCAGTGGCGCCAGCCTGCCGGTCGAGGCCTGGGACCGCAGTGACAGCAAGCTGCAGTCCACCGGTGTGCTGGGCAGCATCGACAACCAGATTGACACCACCACCGGCACCCTGAAGTTCAAGGGCCGCTTCGAGAACAAGGATCTGGCCCTGTTCCCCAACCAGTTCGTCAATGTGCGCTTGCTGGCCGACACCCTCAAGCAGGTGGTCATGGCCCCGGCCGCGGCCATCCAGTTCGGCAACGATGGCACCTTTGCCTATGTGGTCAACGAGCAGAGCACCGTCAATGTCCGCAAGCTGAAGGTGGGCGCCAGCGATGGCGAGAACAGCGTCATTCTCGACGGCTTGAAGGCTGGCGACCGCCTGGTGCTGGAAGGCACCGACCGCCTGCGCGAAGGCACCAAGGTGGAAGTGGTCGAAGACAGCTCGCAAGTGCCGACCAGCCCGGGCCAGCACCTGCAAGGGCAGGAAGCCAAGGGCGCGGCGCAAACAGGTGAAGCACAACCTGGCAACGCAGCAGGCAAGGCGGGCGCATGAACCTCTCGCGCCTGTTCATCCTGCGCCCGGTCGCCACCACGCTGAGCATGCTGGCCATCGTGCTGGCTGGCCTGATCGCCTACAAGTTGCTGCCGGTTTCCGCCTTGCCGCAGGTGGACTACCCGACCATTCGCGTCATGACCCTGTACCCCGGCGCCAGCCCGCAGGTGATGACCAGCGCTGTCACCGCGCCACTGGAGCGCCAGTTCGGCCAGATGCCGGGCCTGGAACAGATGGCCTCGACCAGTTCTGGCGGCGCGTCGGTGCTGACCCTGCGTTTCAACCTCGACATGAACATGGACGTTGCCGAGCAACAGGTGCAGGCCGCGATCAACGCCGCCAGCAACTTGTTGCCCAGTGACCTGCCGGCACCGCCGGTGTACAACAAGGTCAACCCGGCCGACACCCCGGTGCTGACCCTGGCCATCTCCAGCAAGACCATGCCGCTGCCCAAGCTCAACGACCTGGTCGATACCCGCGTGGCGCAAAAGCTGGCGCAAATCAGCGGCGTGGGCATGGTCAGCATTGCCGGTGGCCAGCGCCAGGCGGTACGCATCAAGGTCAACGTCGACGCCCTGGCGGCCAATGGCTTGAATCTGGATGACGTGCGCACGCTGATCGGTGCCTCCAACGTCAACCAGCCCAAAGGCAACTTCGACGGCCCGACCCGGGTGTCGATGCTCGATGCCAACGACCAGCTGCGTTCTCCCGAGGAATACGCCAACCTGATCCTGGCCTACAACAACGGTGCGCCGCTGCGCCTGAAAGATGTGGCCGAAATCGTCGACGGCGCCGAGAACGAGCGGCTGGCCGCCTGGGCGAACGAGAACCATGCTGTGCTGCTGAACATCCAGCGTCAGCCGGGCGCCAACGTGATCGAAGTGGTCGACCGCATCAAGGGCCTGCTGCCTTCTATTACCGACAACCTGCCGGCTGGCCTCGATGTATCGGTGCTGACCGACCGCACCCAGACCATTCGCGCCGCAGTCAAGGACGTGCAGCACGAACTGCTGATCGCCATCGTTCTGGTGGTGATGGTCACCTTCGTTTTCTTGCGCCGCTTCAGCGCCACCCTCATTCCGTCGATTGCCGTGCCACTGTCGCTGATCGGGACGTTCGGGGTCATGTACCTGGCCGGGTTCTCGGTCAACAACCTGACACTCATGGCCCTGACCATCGCCACCGGCTTTGTGGTCGATGATGCCATCGTCATGCTGGAGAACATCTCCCGGCATATCGAAGAGGGCGAGACGCCCATGCAGGCGGCGCTCAAGGGCGCCCGACAGATTGGCTTCACCCTGATTTCGCTGACCTTCTCGCTGATTGCAGTCCTGATCCCGTTGCTGTTCATGGCGGACGTGGTCGGTCGCCTGTTCCGCGAGTTCGCCATCACGCTGGCAGTGGCCATTCTGATTTCCCTGGTGGTGTCCCTGACCCTGACGCCGATGATGTGCGCGCGTCTGCTCAAGCGCGAGCCCAAGGAAGAAGAACAAGGCCGCTTCTACCGCGCCAGTGGCGCCTGGATCGACTGGCTGATCAAGCACTACGGCAGTGCCCTGCAGTGGGTGCTCAAGCATCAGCCGCTGACCTTGCTGGTGGCGGTGGCCAGCCTGGTGCTCACGGTGTTCCTGTACATGGTCGTGCCCAAGGGCTTTTTCCCGGTGCAGGACACCGGGGTGATCCAGGGTATTTCCGAAGCGCCGCAGTCCACCTCGTTCGCCGCCATGAGCGAACGTCAGCAGGCCCTGAGCAAGGTCATCCTGCAAGACCCGGCCGTGCAAAGCCTGTCGTCCTACATTGGCGTAGACGGCGACAACGCCACGCTCAACAGTGGTCGCCTGCTGATCAACCTCAAGCCCCACGGCGAGCGCGATGTCAGCGCCAGCGAAGTGATCAGCCGCCTGCAGCCGCAGGTCGACCGGCTGGTGGGCATCCGCCTGTTCTTGCAGCCTGTGCAAGACCTCAGCATCGAGGACCGGGTCAGCCGGACCCAGTACCAGTTCAGCCTGTCGTCGCCGGACGCCGACCTGCTGGCGCAGTGGAGCGGCAAGCTGGTGCAGGCGCTGCAACAGCGTCCGGAACTGGCCGATGTGGCCAGCGACCTGCAGGACAAGGGCTTGCAGGTGTACCTGGTAATCGACCGTGACATGGCCAGCCGCCTGGGGATCAGCGTCTCGCAGATCACCAATGCCCTGTACGACGCCTTCGGCCAGCGGCAGATCTCGACCATCTACACCCAGGCCAGCCAGTACCGCGTGGTGTTGCAGTCCAGGGACGCCGCCACGATCGGCCCGCAGGCGCTGGAGTCGATCCACGTCAAGGCCACCGATGGCGGCCAGGTGCGCCTTTCGGCGCTGGCGCGGATCGAGCAGCGTCAAGCGCAGCTGGCTATTTCCCACATCGGCCAGTTCCCGGCAGTGACCTTGTCGTTCAACCTGGCCCACGGCGCGTCGCTGGGCGAAGCCGTGCAGGTGATCGAGCAGGTGCAGAAGGACATCGGCATGCCGCTGGGCGTGCAAACCCGCTTCCAGGGTGCGGCCGAGGCCTTCCAGGCGTCGCTGTCGAGCACCTTGCTGCTGATTCTGGCGGCGGTGGTGACCATGTACATCGTGCTGGGGGTGCTGTACGAGAGCTACATCCACCCGATCACCATCCTCTCGACCCTGCCGTCGGCGGCGGTCGGTGCCTTGCTGGCCTTGCTCATCAGCGGTAACGACCTGGGCATGATCGCCATCATCGGCATCATCCTGCTGATCGGTATCGTCAAGAAGAACGCGATCATGATGATCGACTTCGCCCTGGAGGCCGAGCGCAATCAGGGCATGAGCCCGCGCGATGCCATCTACCAGGCGGCGCTGCTGCGCTTCCGGCCGATCCTGATGACCACCCTGGCCGCGCTGTTTGGTGCGGTGCCGCTGATGCTTGCCACCGGTTCGGGCGCCGAGCTGCGCCAGCCACTGGGCCTGGTGATGGTCGGCGGGTTGCTGGTCAGCCAGGTGCTGACGCTGTTCACCACGCCGGTCATCTACCTGTACTTCGATCGCCTGGCCCGCCGCCTGCGCCCGGCCACTGACGTGAAGCAGGCCCAGGCATGAACCTGTCAGGGCCTTTCATTCGTCGCCCGGTGGCGACCATGCTGTTGAGCCTGGCGATCATGCTGCTGGGCGGAGTCAGCTTTGGCTTGCTGCCGGTGGCGCCTCTGCCGCAAATGGACTTCCCGGTGATCGTGGTGTCGGCGAATCTGTCCGGTGCCAGCCCCGAGGTCATGGCGTCCACCGTGGCCACACCGCTGGAACGCAAGCTGGGCAGCATTGCCGGCGTCACCACGCTCACCAGCAGCTCCAACCAGGGTTCGACACGGGTAGTCATCGGCTTCGAGTTGGGCCGTGACATCGATGGCGCAGCCCGTGAGGTGCAAGCGGCGATCAACGCTACCCGCAACCTGCTGCCCAGTGGCATGCGCAGCATGCCCACCTACAAGAAGATCAACCCGTCGCAGGCGCCGATCATGGTGCTGTCGCTGACTTCGGATGTGTTGCAGAAAGGCCAGCTGTATGACCTGGCCGACACCATCCTTTCACAGAGCCTGGCTCAGGTGTCGGGGGTAGGGGAGGTGCAGATCGGTGGCAGTTCGCTGCCGGCCGTGCGCATTGCCGTCGAGCCGCAACTGCTCAACCAGTACAACTTGTCGCTGGACGAAGTGCGCACCGCAGTATCCAACGCCAACCAGCGCCGGCCCATGGGCTTTGTCGAAGACGCCGAGCGCAACTGGCAGGTGCGGGCCAACGACCAGCTGGAAAGCGCCAAGGATTACGAGCCGGTGGTGATTCGCCAACAGAACGGCACCATTCTGCGCCTGTCTGACGTGGCGACCGTCACCGACGGCGTTGAAAACCGTTACAACAGCGGCTTCTTCAACGACCAGGCAGCGGTGCTGCTGGTGGTCAACCGCCAGACCGGCGCCAACATCATCGAAACGGTCGACCAGATCAAGGCGCAGCTACCGGCACTGCAGTCGTTGCTGCCAGCCAGCGTGCAACTGAACGTGGCCATGGACCGCTCGCCCGTGATCAAGGCCACTCTCAAGGAGGCCGAGCACACCTTGCTGATCGCCGTGGTGCTGGTGATCCTGGTGGTCTACCTGTTCCTCGGCAGCCTGCGCGCCTCGCTGATCCCCAGCCTGGCGGTGCCGGTATCGCTGGTGGGTACGTTCGCGGTCATGTACGTGTGCGGTTTCTCGCTCAACAACCTGTCGCTGATGGCGCTGATCCTTGCCACCGGGCTGGTGGTGGACGATGCCATCGTGGTGCTGGAAAACATCTCCAGGCACATCGAGAACGGCCAGCCGCCGATGAAGGCGGCCTTCCTGGGCGCCAAGGAAGTGGGCTTCACCTTGCTGTCGATGAACGTGTCGCTGGTGGCGGTGTTCGTCTCCATCCTGTTCATGGGTGGCATCGTGCGCAACCTGTTCCAGGAGTTCTCCATCACCCTGGCGGCGGCGATCATCGTCTCGCTGGTGGTGTCGCTCACCCTTACACCGATGCTCTGCGCCCGCTGGCTCACGCCGCAACAGGCCGAACAGACACGCCTGCAGCGCTGGAGCGACAAGCTGCATCAGCGCATGGTTGCTGCCTATGACCGCAGCCTGGGCTGGGCCCTGCGCCACAAGCGGCTGACCCTGCTCAGTCTGCTGGCCACCATTGGCATCAACATCGCCCTGTACGTGGTGGTGCCCAAGACGCTGATGCCCCAGCAGGATACCGGCCAGTTGATGGGCTTCATCCGGGGTGACGACGGCCTGTCGTTCACGGTGATGCAGCCGAAGATGGAAATCTACCGCCGCGCCTTGCTGGCGGACCCGGCAGTCCAGAGCGTCGCCGGTTTCATCGGTGGCAACAGTGGTACCAACAACGCCTTTGTGCTGGTGCGCCTGAAACCGATCAGCGAGCGCAAGATCGATGCGCAGAAGGTGATCGAGCGCCTGCGCAAGGAACTGCCCAAAGTGCCCGGCGGGCGCCTGTTCCTGATGGCTGACCAGGACCTGCAACTGGGTGGCGGTGGGCGTGACCAGACCTCTTCTCAGTACCTGTATACCCTGCAAAGCGGCGACCTGGCGGCGTTGCGCGAATGGTTTCCCAAGGTGGTCGCGGCCCTGCGTGCACTGCCTGAGCTGACCGCCATCGACGCCCGCGATGGTGCCGGTACCCAACAGGTGACGCTGGTGGTCGACCGTGACCAGGCCAAGCGCCTGGGCATCGACATGGACATGGTCACCGCAGTACTGAACAACGCCTACAGCCAGCGGCAGATCTCCACCATCTACGACAGCCTCAACCAGTACCAGGTGGTGCTGGAGATCAACCCGAAATACGCCTGGGACCCGAGCACACTGGAGCAAGTGCAGGTGATCACCGCCGACGGCGCCCGGGTGCCGCTGTCGACCATTGCCCACTACGAGAACAGCCTGGCCAACGACCGGGTCAGCCACGAAGGCCAGTTCGCCTCGGAGGACATCGCCTTCGACGTCGCTGAGGGCTACAGCCCCGACCAGGCCATGGCGGCACTGGAGCGCGCGGTGGCCAAGCTGGGCCTGCCCGAGGAGGTGATTGCCAAGCTCGGCGGCACTGCCGATGCCTTTGCCCAGACCCAGCAGGGCCAGCCATTCATGATCCTTGGCGCACTGCTGCTGGTGTACCTGGTGCTGGGCATTCTGTATGAAAGCTACATTCACCCGCTGACCATTCTCTCGACACTGCCTTCGGCGGGCGTCGGGGCCTTGCTGGCGCTGTACGTCACCGGTGGCGAGTTCAGCCTGATCTCGTTGCTGGGGCTGTTCCTGTTGATCGGGGTGGTGAAAAAGAATGCCATCCTGATGATCGACCTGGCCTTGCAGTTGGAACGCCATCAGGGTTTTTCGCCGGAAGAGTCGATTCGCCGGGCCTGCCTGCTGCGCCTGCGGCCGATCCTGATGACCACCCTGGCAGCGATCCTTGGCGCATTGCCGTTGCTGCTGAGCCAGGCTGAAGGCGCAGAAATGCGTCAGCCGCTGGGCCTGACCATCATCGGTGGCCTGGTGTTCAGCCAGATCCTCACCCTTTATACGACGCCGGTGGTTTACCTGTACCTGGACCGCCTGCGCCACCGTTTCAACCGTTGGCGCGGCGTGCGCACCGACGCCGCCCTGGAAACCCCGCTATGACTTTTGCCCAGACCCCACTTCACCGTGCCCTGCAGGCACTGACCCGTGGCCGTGGCTCGCGCCTGCTTGGTGCCGGGTTGTGCGTGGCCTTGCTCAGTGCCTGTACCCTGAGCCCGGACTACCACCGCCCCGAGCTGAACAGCACGGCGGCGCAGTTCAAGCACGCCGAAGGCTGGACCCAGGCCTCGCCGTCCGACGCCATCGCCCGCGGCGCCTGGTGGGAAATCTACGGCGATGCCGGGCTCAATGCGCTGGTCGAAGAGCTCAACCGCAGCAACCAGACCGTGGCGCAATCAGAAGCCCAGTACCGCCAGGCCCAGGCGCTGGTGCGCAGCAGCCGTGCGGCGCTGTTCCCCAGCCTGGACCTGAGCACCAGCAAGAACCGCTCGGCGCAGGGCACCGGCAGCTCCAGTTCCAGCCTGTCCAATAACAGCAGCGGCATTCGCAACACCTACAACGCGCAGTTGGGCGTGAGCTGGGAGATCGACCTGTGGGGCAAGCTGCGCGAAACCCTGAATGCCAACGAGGCCAGCGCCGAAGCGAGTTTCGCCGACCTTGCGTCGATCCGCTTGAGCCAACAGTCGGAGCTGGTGCAGAACTACCTGCAATTGCGGGTGATCGATGAGCAGAAGCGCTTGCTGGAAGCCACCGTGGCGGCTTATGAGCGCTCGCTGCGAATGAACGAAAACCAGTACCGCGCTGGTGTCGCCGGCCCGGATGCCGTGGCCCAGGCCCGCACCCAGCTCAAAAGCACCCAGGCTGACCTGATCGACCTGATCTGGCAGCGTGCGCAGTTCGAAAACGCCATCGCTGTGCTGCTGGGCAAGACGCCTGCCGACTTCGCCCTGGCTGACAGCAAGGCGATTCCCGCGTTGCCGCAAATACCGGTTTCGCTGCCTTCGCAGCTGCTGGAGCGGCGCCCGGACATCGCTGCAGCCGAACGCAACGTGATGGCGGCCAACGCCAACATCGGGGTGTCGCGGGCAGCCTACTTCCCGGACCTCAGCCTGAGCATGAGTGGCGGTTATTCCAGCAGCAGCTTCAGCAACTGGATCGAGCTGCCCAACCGCTACTGGTCGGTAGGCCCGCAGCTGGCGCTGACCCTGTTCGACGCCGGCAAACGCAGCGCCGAGGTCGACCGCACGGTGGCCGTGTATGACCAGACGGTGGCGCAGTACCGCCAGACCGTGCTGGACGGCTTCAAGGAGGTGGAAAACCTGCTGGTTCAACTAAAAGTGTATGGCGATGAAGCCGTGGTGCGCCAAGAGGCGCTTGATGCCGCCCGCGAGTCGTTGCGCCTGACCGAGAACCAGTACCGCGCCGGGCTGATCGGCTATCTGGATGTGGTCAACGTGCAAACCACGGCGTTGAGCAACGAGCGCAGCGTGCTGAACCTGCTGCAAGGGCGCCTGGTGGCCAGTGTGCAACTGGTGGCTGCGTTGGGCGGCGGCTGGGATGCAGAGCAGGCGTTTGCCGAGCAGAATTGACCAAACCCAGAGGGGGTAGGCTGCGGTTATTGGATCCATTCCCATTCGCAAAAACCCCGTGCGTTTCGCTTAAGCTTGAGTACAATCGTCAGCTTTTGCCGGGCCCCTGTCCCGGCGCTGGAACTCTCAATGCTGACCGGTAGCTACTCCTCTTCGCTGGTGTTGATTTCGCTGTGCGTGGCGATCCTGGCATCCTATACCGCCCTTGACCTGACCGGCCGCATCTCCACGGCCAAGGGCCGCGCTGCCTGCCTGTGGATGGGCGGCGGTGCGTTGGCCATGGGCATCGGCGTGTGGTCGATGCATTTCATTGGCATGCTTGCCTTCCGCTTGCCCATCGACTTGGGGTACGACCTGGCCCTGACCGCGTTCTCGCTGCTGATCGCTGTGCTGTCCTCGGGCTTTGCCTTGTGGCTGGTCAGCCAGCCGAGCCTGCCAGCGCTGCAGTTGGGGTTCGGCGCGCTGATCATGGGCGCCGGTATCGCTTGCATGCACTACACCGGCATGGCTGCCCTGCGCATGCTGCCGGGCATCGATTACGACCCGACGTTGTTCGGTGCTTCGCTGCTGATTGCCGTAGGTGCCTCGGCGACGGCATTGTGGATCGCCTTCCGCCTGCGCACACACACACCCTATGTACGGCAGATCCGCGGCCTGGCGGCGGTGGTCATGGGCGTTGCCATCGTTGGCATGCATTACACCGGCATGGCCGCGGCGAACTTCCCGGAGGGCAGCTTCTGCGGCGCGCTGGGGGGCGGATTGCAGGGTGACAGCCTGGTTTACCTGGTGCTGATCACCACGCTGGCAGTACTGGCAGTGGCTTTGCTGACTTCGGTGCTGGACGCGCGTCTCGAGGCACGTACTGCCGAGTTGGCCCGTTCGCTGACCTTGGCCAACCAGGAACTGACCCAACTGGCCCTGCACGACACCCTCACCGATCTGCCCAACCGTACCCTGCTGGCCGATCGCATCGAACAGGCCATCGCCAAAGTGGCGGAGCAGGGCGGCTGTTTTGCCCTGATGTTCATTGATCTGGACGGCTTCAAACCAGTCAACGATGCCTTTGGCCATCATATCGGTGACCTTCTGCTCAAAGCGGTAGCGGCCCGCCTGCGCGGCCACCTGCACAGCCAGGACACGCTGGCACGGATTGGCGGCGACGAATTCGTGCTGCTGGTGGAACTGCAGGAGCCGAACGATGCCATGGACGTGGCGGTCAAGCAGGTCAACCTGGTGTCCCGGCCTTTCCGCGTGGCCGAGCACGACCTGCAACTGTCTGCCAGCCTGGGCATCGTCCTGTATCCGGGCAACGGCCAGGACCAGCATGAGCTGCTGCGTAATGCCGACGCTGCCATGTACCATGCCAAGAGCGCCGGAAAGAACGGTTACAGCTTCTTCGATGTGTCGATGAACAGCAACGCGCGCCAGCAGTTGCAGCTGTTGCAGGACTTGCGCGTGGCGCTGGAGCAGCGCCAGTTCCGCTTGCATTATCAGCCCAAGTTCGACGCCCAGGCCTGCCAGCCGATCGGTGCCGAAGCGTTGCTGCGCTGGGAGCACCCGCAGCAGGGCCTGCTGCTGCCTGACCGCTTCATCGGCCTGGCGGAAAAGACCGGCCTGATCATCCCCATTGGTGAGTGGGTACTTACTGAGGCTTGCCGTCAGATGCGTCAGTGGCTGGACCAGGGGCATCATGGCTGGCGCATGGCGGTGAACCTGTCGGCCATCCAGTTCTGCCATGCCGGTCTGGTCGACAGCGTGGCCCGCGCCCTGCAGCAGAACGGCTTGCCAGCCAACTGCCTGACACTGGAAATTACCGAAACCACCGCCATGCACGATGCCGACGCCAGCCTGACCGTGCTGCAGCGCCTGTCCGACATGGGCGTGGACTTGTCCATCGATGACTTTGGTACGGGCTATTCCAGCCTGATGTACCTCAAGCGCCTGCCAGCCAACGAGCTGAAAATCGACCGCGGCTTCGTACGTGATCTGGAGCAGGACAGTGACGATGCAGCGATTGTTTCGGCAATTGTCGCACTGGGCCAGGCGTTAGGCCTGCGTATCGTTGCCGAGGGGGTTGAAACCGACAAGCAGCAGGACTTCCTGACCCGTCTGGGGTGTGATTCGTTGCAGGGCTACCTGCTGGGCCAGCCCGTGCCGGCCGAGCAGTTCATGGACAAGTTGCAGGCCATGGCCCCGGAATTCACCGCTGCGGGCTAGACTGCATCGCGCAGGGTAAAGGTGGGTATGAAGGCATCCATTTCCGCCTCGACGGCTTCGATGATGCGCTCTACATCGGCGGCGGCCATGATTGCCGCACAGGGGATGCCGGCAATTGCCAGCAGGGTTTCACCGCTGGCGCGGTCGAACAGCCGCGCGACCATGCTGCGTGGCGCATCCATGCTGGCCTCAAAGCCCAGCGGATGGAAATGCCAGCGCATCACCTGGCAGGCGTTGGGGAACGTCATCTTGTTCATGCCAGCCTCCTTGTCCGTACCTGGACGTGGTGAACGGGGGGCCACTTCGATGCGGCCGCCGGGAAAGTAAAGATAGCACCTGCCACGCGCGATTCTCGGCTGCGAATACGACAAATGTGCCAATGCATGACAGCGGTCACATCCTTGTCATGGGCGCAGTGTGTCAGTTGGCCGCAGGGCAAACGTTTTCCCGGTCGGATAGTGTCAGCTACCCGTTGAGTTCCATGGGTCTCGCTGACGTTCGACACGCAGGTATTTCAGACGAGCGGTTCGCTTAACCCAGCAATCCTGCGGCGATGTTGATAGTGAATCCCAGAATCGCTGTATTGAATAAGAAGCCCACCAGCGAATGCCCCAGTACCACCCGTCGCAACCCACGCCCGGCGACGCCCACGTCCGAGGTTTGCACCGCCACGCTGATGGTGAACGAGAAGTAGTGGAAGTCCCAGTAATCCGGGTTGCGCTCGCCATCAGCGAAGCGCAGCGGCGGTTCGTGGGTTTGCCCGGTGTAGAACAGGCGGGCGTAATGCAGGCTGAATATGCAGCCGATCAGCAGCCAGGAACCGACCACGGTCAGGCCGGTGTACAGGTAGTGCAGGGCGAGGGCCGTGCCTTGCAGGCCGCGGCTGGAGACCAGTTGCAGGGTGACCGCGGCAAGGCTGGCGATGGCGGCGATGCACACGGTCAGCAGGACCAGGCCTGCGTTCTCGTCTTCGACGCCGGCGACCTTGCGGACCTTTTCCGGGCTGGCTGTCCAGCTCAGGTAGAGCACCAACAGCAGGTACAGCCACACCCCCAGGTTCCAGCCAGCGAGGATATGCTGCACGGTATCACCGGCGGGGATCAGCCAGGCGCCAGCGAGGCCGACTACAGCGGCGATGCTCAGGCGGGGGTGTGTGCGGGTCAGGCGATGGAAAGCCATGGGGCCTCATTCACAATGGGTATGGCTTGTACTCTAGACCGTCATAGGGTTGGGCGGGATGCGCAATACCCTGCAGGGGCTGGGGTTTCTTTGAGTCCCCCATCGCACGGCATTGCAACTCTCAGTACACTGCACGTTCCAACACCAACATCCGTTGAACTCGAGGTTTTTGCATGACGCTCAGTCCTTTGGCAGGCAAGCCGGCTCCGGCCAGCGTGCTGGTCGATATTCCCCGGCTGCTTACCGCCTATTACACGGGCCGCCCAGACGCTGCCGTGGCGGCCCAGCGCGTGGCCTTCGGCACCTCGGGGCACCGGGGCAGTTCGCTTGAGTTGAGTTTCAACGAGTATCACGTCCTGGCCATTAGCCAGGCGATCTGCCTGTACCGCCAGGAAAAAGGCATCGATGGCCCGCTGTTCATCGGCGCCGATACCCACGCCCTTTCAGCGCCGGCGACCGCCAGCGCTCTGGAGGTGCTGGCCGCCAATGGCGTGCAGGTGATGCTGTCCAAGGATGACGAATACACGCCTACGCCGGCGGTTTCCCACGCCATCCTCTGCCACAACCGTGGCCGCACGCAGGGCCTGGCTGACGGTATCGTCATCACCCCGTCGCACAACCCGCCGCAAAGCGGTGGCTTCAAGTACAACCCGCCCAACGGCGGCCCGGCCGACAGCGACGTGACCAAGTGGATCGAGGGCAAGGCCAACGAGCTGCTGGCGGCTAACCTGGCGGGCGTCAAGCGCATGGACCATGCCCAGGCGCTGCAGGCGCCGACCACCCACCGCCACGACTACGTCAGCAACTATGTGGCCGACCTGAAAAACGTCATCGATTTCGATGTCATCCGTGGCGCTGGGTTGCGCCTGGGCGTCGACCCGCTGGGCGGGGCAGGGGTACGCTACTGGTCGGCCATTGCCAAGCACTACCAGCTGGACCTGGAAGTGGTGAACACCGAGGTCGACCCGACCTTCCGCTTCATGACCGTCGACTGGGACGGCCAGATCCGCATGGACCCTTCCTCACCGTATGCGATGCAGGGCCTGATAGGCCTGCGCGAGCGCTTTGACGTGGCCTTCGCCTGCGACCCGGACCACGACCGCCACGGCATCGTCACCCCTGACGGCCTGCTGCAACCCAACAACTACCTTGCCGTGGCCATCGACTACCTGTTCCGCCACCGCCCGCAATGGCGCACTGACGCCGCCGTGGGCAAGACCGTGGTCTCCAGCGGCCTGATCGACCGCGTTACCCAACGACTGGGCCGCGATCTGTATGAGGTGCCGGTAGGCTTCAAGTTCTTCGCCCAGGGCCTGTTCGACGGTTCGCTCGGTTTTGGTGGCGAAGAAAGTGCAGGGGCTTCGTTCCTGCGTCGCGATGGCTCGGTGTGGGCCACCGACAAGGACGGGTTGATCCCGGCCTTGCTGGCCGCCGAAATGACCGCCCGTACCGGGCGTAACCCGAGCCAGGCTTATGCCGACCTGACCGACGCGTTGGGCAAGCCGTTCGCCACCCGTGTCGAGGCCAAGGCCGATGCGCGGCAGAAGGCGTTGCTGAGCAAGTTGGCGCCGGAGCAGGTGAAGTCGACCGAACTGGCCGGTGAGCCGATCGTGCAGATCCTCAGCCACGCCCCAGGCAATGGCCAGGCGATTGGCGGGCTTAAGGTGATGACTGCCAATGGCTGGTTCGCCGCGCGCCCGTCGGGTACTGAAGACATCTACAAGATCTACGCCGAAAGCTTCATCGACGAGGCGCATTTGCAGCGTCTGGTGCAGGAAGCACAAGTGCTGGTCGATGAAGCAATTGCCTGACCGGTAACAAACCGCTTGGTTCTGTGGTGTGATGTAAATTAGAATTAATCTTATTTACTCCGCCGCAGGACCCTCCTCATGATCGACGCCGCGCCGCCACCGGAGCCTGGCCTGCCTGCCCTGTACCGGGAGCATCGCGGCTGGCTTGAAACCTGGCTGCGCCGGCGTATGGGCAATGCCTGGGATGCCGCCGACCTCAGTCAGGATACCTTTCTGCGCATTCTGGCCAGCGCCCAGCCGCTGGCAGACATACGCGAACCGCGTGCCTACCTGCTGACCGTGGGCAAGCGTTTGCTCAGCAACTTCCACCAGCGACGTAGCTTGGAGCAGGCCTACCTTGATGCCTTGGCGCAGTTGCCCGAGCAACACGTGCCGTCGCCAGAACAGCGCTGGGTACTGCTCGAAACCCTGCAAGCACTGGATGAGTTGCTCGACGGCCTCAAGCCGCCGATCCGCAAGGCCTTTCTCTGGAGCCAGCTGGAAGGCTTGGGCTACGCCGAGATTGGCCAGCGCCTGGGCGTCTGCCAGCGCTCGGTGAAACGCTACATGGCGCAGGCTTACGAACATTGCCTGTTGGCCGAGTTGCAATGAGCCCCCACCCCCCAGAAACCCGCGAGGCGCTGCGTGCTGCAGCCCGTTGGCTGGCATTACTGGATTCTGGCGACGCAAGCGAATCTGACCTGCAGCGTCTGGCGCAATGGCGCGCCAGCAGTCACCTGCACGAAGACGCCTGGCAAAAGGCATCGCTGTTGCGAGCGCGGTTTGCCGGGTTGCCCGGCGCATTGGCGATGGCCGCCCTGGATCGCCCGGATGCCGGTCGTCGGGCACTGCTCAAACAAGCCCTGGGTGTGTCGGCGTTGTTGCCGGTGGCCTGGCTGGTGAGCCGTGAGCTGCCGCTGGATGCCTGGACCGCCGACATGCGCACCGCAGTAGGAGAGCGCAGGCAGGCACTGCTGAGCGACGGCACCTTGTTGCAGTTGAACACCGACAGTGCGGTCGATATCGAGCTGGGTGCAGGCCGCGTGGCACTGCTGCGCGGTGAAGTGGCCGTCAGCGTGCCCGCTAACCTGAGCCTCACCTTGCAGGTGCCTTACGGCCGGGTGGTGCTCAGTGAGGGCGAGGCGTGCCTGCGCCTGCTTGATGAGGGCTGCCGGGTGTCGGCGATCGAGGGTTCAGTCAGCCTGCAGCCGTTGCGTGGTCCAGCCGTGATGCTGCAGGCCGGCCAACAGGCCAGTTTGCAGGCGGCCGGCGTTGGCCCTGTCAAAGCGTTCGACGCATGGCAACTGGGCTGGCGCGAAGGCACGCTAAGGCTGGACGACCGTCCGTTGGGCGAGTTGCTGCGCGAACTGCGCAGGTATCGCCCTGGCGTACTGCGCTGGGCACCAGAACTGGAGCGCTTGCGTGTGACCGGCACGTTCCGCCTTGACGACACCGACCGGGTGTTGGCCCTGCTCGCCGCCAGCCTGCCGTTGCAAGTGCAGACCCGCACGCGTTATTGGGTGAGCCTGACCGCGCGAGAAAATCGAGCATGAGGCTGTCCCCTTTTTTTCACTCGCCGGTCATTACCGGTAGGAGAAAATAAAAGGGGAGCCTTGTTCAATGCCTGCAGTAAAATCCTGCCGCCTGCGCCCACTGGCGCGCGCAGCACATCCATTGTTCGCGATGAGCCTGCTGTTGTGTGTACCCGCCTGGGCCGATGAGCCGGCCCGGCGTACGTTCCAGGTGGCGCCAGCCAGCCTGGGTGCCGCCTTGACCCATTTCGCCGACCAGGCCGGTGTCAGCCTTTCGCTGGACCCGGCATTGGTAGAGGGCCGGCAAAGTAACGGCTTGTCCGGTCGTTACAGTGTCGATGAAGGCTTCAATCAGTTGCTGCGCAGTAGCGGCCTGCAGGCGCTGCCGGTGGGTGAGGGGGCCTTCACCCTGATGCCAGCCCCCCAGGCCAGTGGCGCTCTGGAAATTGCCCCCACCAGCATCGTCGGCGGCCTGGCCGCAGGCAACCAAACGCAGCCGTATGCCGGTGGCCAAGTGGCACGCCAAGGGGCACAAGGCTTGCTCGGTTCGCGCGACTTCATGGAAACCCCGTTCAGCATCACCAGCTACACCAGCGAACTGGTCAAGAACCAACAGGCGCGCACCTTGGGCGAGCTGATTGCCAGTGACCCTTCGGTGCGTGCTACCAACCCGGCGGGCGGGCGTTTCGAGCAGTTCACCATTCGCGGCTTCAGCCTGTTCAACAGTGATGTGGCCTACAATGGCCTCTATGGCATCTTGCCGACGTATTCGATCGACATGGAAATGGCCGACCGGGTCGACATCATCAAAGGCCCCAGCCAGTTGATCAACGGCATATCGCCGCGTGGCAGCGTGGGCGGCGGTATCAATGTGCAGCCAAAGCGAGCCGCTGACAAGCCGATCACCGAATTCACCGGCAGCTACGCCTCGGCCGGCCAGGCTGGCGGCGCAGTGGACATCGGCCGTCGCTTTGGTGAAGGCCAGCAGTTCGGCGTGCGCTTCAATGGCGTGAAGCAGGCCGGCGATACCGAATGGGACCACCAGCGCGTCGACCGCGAAATGGCGGTGCTGGGCCTGGATTTTCGAGGCGAGCGCCTGCGTCTCTCGGCGGACCTGGGCCACACCGAACGCGACACCGACGCCCCGCAGGAGCGTGTGCTGGTCGGTGCCAATGCCAAGGTGCCCAATGCCAATGACGTACGCCACAACTACGCCCAGGCCTGGAGCAAGGCGCGTACCAACGACACCTTCGGTGCGCTGAACGCCGAGTACGATATCAGCGAATCGCTGCTGGCCTATGGTGCGGTCGGTGCGCGCAAGAGCAACCATGACTTCCTGCGTCATAACGTGTCGATCACCAACGATGCCGGCGACTTCACCGTGCAGCCGCGTGACTTTACCCGGGACGAATCGGTGCGCACCGCCATGGCCGGTTTACGTCACTGGTTCCATACCGGCCCGGTGAGCCACGAGCTGAACCTGGCCGCCAGCTATTACTACATGGACTTCACCAACGGCGGTGCGCGCTATGCCGCGTCGCCGAGCAACCTCTACAACCCGGTAGCCGCACCGGCACCCGGTACGCCAACCCGCCTCGACCCCGAGGTCTACACGGAAAACCGCTTCTCTGGCGTGGCCCTGGCCGACACCCTTGGCTTTTTCGACGACCGCCTGCTGTTGACCCTTGGGGCGCGCTGGCAGCGGGTGCAGGTGGATGACTGGAGCGACGGCGTCAAAGGCGATACGGGCTATGACGAAGAAAAGGTCTCGCCTTCTGGGGGCGTATTGCTCAAGGTCACCGACCAGCTCTCGTTGTACGCCAACTACATGGAGGGCCTGAGCCAAGGCAAGATAGCCCCATCGACCTCGATCAACGAAGACCAGATCTTCCCGCCGTTCACCAGCCGCCAGATCGAGGTGGGGGCCAAGTACGACCTCGGCCAGGTGGCCTTTACTGCCAGCGCCTTCCGCATTCGCCAGCCGGCCTACGAGACCAACCCCGCCTCGCGGGTGTTCGGCCCCAATGGCAAGCGTGACAACCGCGGCATCGAGCTGAGTGTGTTCGGTGAGCCGGTGCAGGGCGTGCGGGTGTTGGGTGGGGTGATGTTTATCGACAGCGAACTGACCGACACTGTCGGCGGTGCCTACGATGGCAACCGTGCGCCGGCCACGCCCGAATACAACGTCAATCTGGGGGCTGAATGGGACGTGCCAGGGGTGAACGGCCTGACCTTCACAGCGCGCGGCATTCACTCAAGTTCGCAGTACCTGGACCAGAACAACAGCAAGCGCATCGACGGCTGGGAGCGTTATGACCTGGGCGCACGTTACGCCTTCAAGGTGGACGCCACCGAGGTTACCGTGCGGGCCAGTGTCGAGAATGTGCTCGATGATCGCTACTGGAGCTCGGCGGGAGCGTCGGATGACAGTGAGCCGGGGTTGACCCTGTCTACGCCGCGGACCTATCTGCTCTCGGCCACGGTCGGCTTTTAAACCGAACCCTTGTATACCTACCCAGCGGGAGCGGGTGCGATAGGGAATCAGGCGACTCGGTGGGGCGGTTGCGTAGATGATCAGCCCGGCGCAAGCGCCCGCCCCAGCTTCTGCGCCTGCCCCTGCAACACCCGCATCAACTGCAGCGCCGCATGCGATGGCGGCTCGAAGTGCGAATAGACGAAGCTGATATCGAAGTGAATGTCATCGGCCAACGGCACCACCGCCAGCCCGCTGTCCTGTGCAACGAACTCGTCGATCACGCTGATGCCCATGCCTTGCTTGACCAACGCCACAGCCTCGTTGGCATTGGTGAACGACAACGGTGAGTTCAGCTGCAGCCCGCGGCGCCCGATGTGTTCGGCCAACAGCTTGCCAAACGGCATGTCGGGCCGGAACAGCAGCAACGCATGGCCCTCCAGCTGCTGCAAGGTCAGCGCGGGCTGACCGGCCAAAGGGTGACCCGGCGGCATCACCACCACCATGCGTCCACGCATGAACGCTTGCGAATGCAGGTGGTCGTGCACCACCGGCAGGGCGGCGATCGACAGGTCGACCTTTTTCGACAAGATCTGATTGGGCATTTCGCCCATCAACGAGGTTTGCCACTCGATATTCAGTGACGGTGATTCACGCTTGAGCTGGGCCAGGGCCATCGGGATCACCACCGTGGACAACGATGCACTGCACGAGATACGCAGCTTGCGCTGGCCGCCAGCGCCCAGCGCGAGGGCGCATTCGTTGACCTGCAACGCTGCCTGGTACACCCGCTCGACCTCGCGAAACAGCACCTGCGCTTCGGCCGTCGGCACCAGGCGGTTGTTGACGCGCTCGAACAGCGGGTAGGCCAGGCGCGCTTCGATGTACTGGATCAGCTTGCTCACCGCCGGCTGCGACACATACAGCAATTTGGCCGCCGCGCTGATCGAGCCCGTCAGCATCACCGCCCTGAACACTTCCATGTGCCGCAGCTTGAACACCATGGGGCTTGCGTCCGCGCCTTCGTTGCCAAGCAGCATGTGTATTACCTTCGGTTATGGTTTTCGCCATCTGGGTATGAGCGTCAAAGCCGGCCACACAGTATCGTGAACCCCGGCCTGACCGCCCTTGCGGCGCACAATAACAACATCTGCAGGCAAGCGCAGTGGCGCTTGACGGGAGTGCTGTGTGAACATATTTGATGAAGCGAAGATCGATTGCCATAACCATTTGTTTGACCCCGCCCGTTTCCCCTATCACCCCGATGCACCCTATGCGCCCTCCGGCCAGGAGGTCGCCACCCAGGCGCAGTTCACCCGAGTGATGGACGCTTACGGCGTGCAATATGCCTTGCTGGTGGGCCCCAACAGCGGCTACCACACCGACAACCGCTGCCTGCTGGATGCCTTGGCCAGCGGGCAGGGGCGGTTCAAGGGGGTGGCGGTGGTCAAGGCGGACATCAACCTCGATGCGCTGGCGGCCTTGCAGGCGCAAGGCGTGGTGGGTATCGCCTTCAACCCCGCGCTGTACGGGGTAGCCAGCCTAAAGGGCGTTGACGGGCTGTTCGGCAAGCTCGCCGAGCTTGGCCTGTTCGCCCAGCTGCAGGTGTGTGACGACCAGTTGCTGGATCTGCACGGCCTGCTGCAAGGCTCGCAGGCTCGTCTGTTGATTGACCATTGCGGCCGCCCGGATGTCGCTGCCGGTGTGCAGCAAGCCGGCTTCCAGGCGTTGCTGCGGCTGGCCGACAGTGGCCGCGCCTGCGTGAAGCTGTCAGGCATGCAGAAGTTTGCCGCAGCGGATGCCTTGTTCGAACAAAGCAGTGCATACGTGCAGGCCCTGCTCGAAGCCTTTGGCGCCCAAGCCTGTGTGTGGGGTTCGGACTGGCCGTTCATTCGCCAGCCCGCGCGGGTGGACTACGGCCCGCTGCTGAAGCTGGCCGAGCGCCTGATGCCGGATGCCCGGCTGCGCCGCACAGTGATGTGGGACACCCCTCGGCGATTGTTCGGGTTTGCCTAGCCGGTGGCCTGCGTGGCATCGGCCTGGCGACAGCCTTTACCACGGGTTTTGTGTTCGGCCTCGGCGGAGGGAGGGCGGCCTATTGAATGGACAGGACTTGGCACACCTGACGGCGTTGGAGCTGGCGCCGGGTAGCCAGCCGCGCGCGAAATGCGGGCGACGTGTCAGCGTGGAAGTGTCGCCCGTTGGCGTGCCCGCACCTCAGCGCTTGCAAGCTGCGGCACGGGCAACCCAGGCGTGGCTGGACGGCAGGTGACAGTCACCACCCGCCATTCAGGCCTACGGTCATTGCTGATCGGGTACCACGGCGATGACGTCGATCTCCATCAGCCACTCGGCCTGGGCCAACCCGGCCACCACCAACCCGGTGGAAATCGGGAACACGCCCTTGAGCCACTTGCCCACCTCTTTGTACACCGGCTCGCGGAAGCGCGGGTCGGTGATGTAGGTGGTGGTCTTGACGATGTGCGACAGGTCCGAGCCCGCTTCTTCAAGCAGTTGCTTGACGTTCTTCATCGCCTGTTCGGTTTGTGCGCGCGGGTCACCCAGGCCCACCAGCTTGCCTTCGAAGTCGGTACCGACCTGGCCGCGCACGTAGATGGTATTGCCCGCCCGCACGGCCTGGCACAAGTCGTTGTCCAGGGTCTGGTTGGGGTAGGTTTCCTTGGTGTTGAACATGCGGATGCGAGTATGGGTAGGCATCAGTGGGCTCCGAGGGTGCTGACATTGCTGATCTTGGCGGTTTGCTGCTCATCCGCTGCGCGTTGCTCGCGGTCGCGGTAGGCGGTGTAGGTACGTTGCGTGGCGATGTGGCCGGCGACGTGCTTGGCGTCGTGCCACACCCCCCAGATGAACGATGAACCACGGCGCGACAACCACGGCAGGCCGAGGAAGTACACGCCCGGTTCACGGGCCACACCACGCTGGTGCTGGGGCTTGCCGTTGGCATCGAAGGTGTCTACCTGCAGCCAGCTGAAGTCCACGCCGTAACCGGTGGCCCAGATGATGCTGCTGACGCCGGCCTTGGCCAGGTCCAGCTGCTGCAGCGGGTTACGCATGCACTCCGGGTCGGCCAGGCGCTGGCGGGCTTCGGGCTCTTCCGGCAGGTCCAGGCCGTTGCGTTCGATGTAGGCATCGGCCGCATCCAGCAGGGCCAGGTAGTTGTCGTCTCCGCGGTTGATGTTCTCGACCAGGTTGTCCTGGAAGCGCGCTACGCCGTTTTCGAACGACTGGGTCAGGCCGACCAGGGTCATGCCCTGGTGGGCGAGGGCGCGGAAGTCCACGGTGTGGCCACCACGGGCGCCGCTGACTGCGATGGTCACATGCTCGCGACCGGGCTTGGCAATTTCCGCGTCCCACTCGCCCAGCACGCCCAGCCACCAGCAGAAGTCGCGGTTGCGGTAGGCACGCGGCGGGCGGTCGTGGGCGCCGACCGACAGGTACACCTGGCGCCCGGCGCGCATCAATTCCTCGGCAATCTGCACACCGGAAGAACCGGCACCGACCACCAGCACCGCGCCTTCAGGCAACTGCTCTGGGTTGAAATAAGCGGCGGAATGAATCTGGTGCAGGTTGCTGTCTTTCGGCGCGATGGCCGGGATCACCGGTTTCTGGAACGGGCCGGTGGCAGCCACGACGCGATTGGCGCGAATCACGCCTTCACTGGTGTCGATGGTGAAGCCAGGGCGGTCGCTGTTACGCACCACGCGCTTGACTTCAATGCCGGTGCGCACGGGCAGGTTGTACTTGCGTACGTACTGCTCGAAGTAGTCGGCCACCTGGTCCTTGCCGGCGAATGCATCGGCGTCGAGGTTGAATTCCAGCCCCGGGAAGCGGTCGTGCCAGGCCGGGCCGTTGGCGACCAGCGAGTCCCAGCGGCCGGTACGCCAGGCCTGCGCGATGCGGTTGCGTTCCAGCACCAGATGCGGCACGCCAAGCTTGCTCAGGTGTTCGCTCATGGCCACGCCGGCCTGGCCGGCGCCGACGACGAGGGTGTCGATTTCGAGGTTGTTCAGTGTCATGTCCGAGCCCTTGTTCAGGCGGTTTTTGTCAGGTCGGTTTGGAGGACCGCCGTTGCCTGGAGCCAGACTAGGGATGCCGTCGAAATGGCGAAAATAGTATTTAGCTGGTGCTTGCCGATAAAACGGCGAAGGCCTTGAGTTCTCTGGCCTGTGGGCCGGGTTGGCCGGGTGGGTGACGTAGTTTTTCGAGCGGGTGCGGAGGGCGGGCCCTAGAGCATAGTTTTTTCCTGCCTACCCCCTCGGAAAAAGGTCGTTTCGCCCGCCCGAAGGTTCCACTCAGAATGCCGTGTATCGCACAGCACAACAGGAACCATGACATGACGTTCTCCATCATCGGTCGTTGCCAGGAAACCGGCCAGGTAGGTATCGCCATCAGCTCGTCGAGCATCGCCGTGGGTGCCCGTTGCCCCTGGGTGCGTGCCGGTGTGGGCGCGGTCTCGACCCAGAACATCACCCTTCCGGCGCTGGGCCCGCAGATTCTCGATGCCCTGGAGCATGGCCAGTTGCCGCCCGCCGCTGCGCTGGACAGGGTGCTGAGTGCCAATGGCTGGAGTGAGTACCGCCAGGTCACGGTGATCGACAGCCACGGCCAGGTAGCACTGTTCACCGGGCGGGAAGCACTGGGAACTCACCATGCAGTGGCCGGCGAACAATGCGCGGCGGCCGGCAACCTTTTGTCCTCGACCCAGGTGATCGAAGCCATGGTGCTGGCCTTTGAGCAGGCCGGCGGCCACCTGGCCGACCGCCTGCTGGCAGCCATGCACGCGGCAATGGCCGCAGGTGGCGAAGCCGGGCCCGTGCACTCGGCGGCGCTGAAGATTGCTGGCGAGCTGACCTGGCCGCTGGTGGACCTGCGCGTCGATTGGGCCGACAGTGATCCGATCGGCGTGCTCGATGACCTGTGGCAAGCCTATCGCCCGCAGATGCAGGATTACGTCACCCGCGCCCTCAACCCGACCGCCGCGCCAAGCTATGGGGTGCCGGGCGATGAGTGAATTTGCCAGTCGCGCGCTGCTGGCCCGGCTGATCGGCTTTGCCACGGTGAGCCGCGACTCCAACCTGGCGCTGATCGGTTTTATCCGTGATTACCTGGCCGAGCTGGGGGTGGAGTGCGAGCTGTTCCATAACCCGGAGGGCACCAAGGCCAACCTGTTCGCCACTGTCGGTCCCAGGGATGTTGGCGGTGTGGTGCTGTCCGGGCATACCGATGTGGTGCCGGTGGATGGCCAGGCCTGGACGGTCGATCCGTTTGCCCTGAGTGAGCGTGACGGCCGCCTGTATGGCCGCGGCACGGCCGACATGAAAGGCTTTATCGCCTCGGTGCTGGCTGCTGTGCCCGCGTTTCTCGCGCAGCCGTTGCGCATGCCGGTACACCTGGCGTTTTCCTACGACGAAGAAGTCGGTTGCCTGGGTGTGCGCTCGATGCTGGCTGCCCTCGAAAAGCGCCCGTGTAAACCACGGCTGTGCCTGATCGGTGAACCCACCGAACTCAAACCGGTGCTGGGGCACAAGGGTAAGCTGGCAATGCGTTGCCAGGTACAGGGCGCAGCGTGCCATTCGGCGTACGCGCCGTATGGGGTGAACGCCATCGAGTATGCGGCGAAACTGATTGGCAAGTTGGGTGACATCGGCGATGCCCTGGCACAGCCGGCCCATCACGACAAGCGCTTCGATCCGCCGTTCTCCACGGTGCAGACCGGCGTGATCAAAGGGGGCAGGGCGCTGAACATCGTGCCGGCGGAGTGCGAGTTCGATTTCGAAGTGCGCGCGCTCCCAGGGTTCGAGGCGCAGGCGGTGGCCGACCAGTTACAAACGTATGCGCAGGCGGAGTTGTTGCCGCGCATGCGCAAGGTCAATTCCGCCAGCGCCATTCGCCTGGAGCCGCTGAGTGCCTATCCGGGGCTGGCGACACCGGAAGACAGCGAGGCTGCGCGGTTGGTGGCGCTACTCAGCGGCTCGGATACGTTCGGCACGGTAGCGTTTGGTACCGAGGGTGGCTTGTTCGACCAGGCGGGCATCCCCACCGTGGTGTGCGGGCCTGGCAGCATGGACCAGGGCCACAAGCCGGATGAGTTTGTCAGTGTCGAGCAGTTGCGCGGCTGTGATGCCATGCTGCTGAGGCTGGTGGACTACCTCAAACAGGCTTGAGGGTTGCGCCGGCGGATGGGGCCGCAGTGCGGCCCCGGCGGTTCAGAAGGTCGCCTTGACCTGCAGGCCGACCACGAGTGCGTTGTCGATGTCTTTGCCCGAAAACGCCCCTGGCTCGATGATGTATTGCACATCCGGGCGCAGGTTCAGCCATGGCGTGGCCTGGTAGCCGTAGCTCAGTTCGATCAACTGTTCGGCGCTGTCGATATCCGGGAACTGCTGGCCGGCGTTGAACGCGGCATCCTCCAGCACATCGCGGCTACGCGGGTTGGGTACGGCGCGGCCGTAACCCAGTGCCACGGTATCCTTCGGGCGGCCTTCGAACGGCTTGTACAGCACCACGCCGGCGCCATACCACTTGGTGAACGGCGAAGCCGCCTTGCTCGACGCCGAGTACTGGCCGAAGGCGTGCAGGCTTCGGCCTGGGGAGGCCGGGTCGTTCCACACCGCCTGGTCGACCAGCAGGTAATGGCCACCCCGGCCGGACACTTCATCATCACTGCCGATGCGTTTCACATCAGAGCTGTCGTAGTAGTAGCCAAGCTTGTACTCGCCTGGCAGTTCACCCTGCAGCTTGTATACCAGTTCTACCGGTACCACGGTGCCGGTGGTGTGCTTGGGCCCCAGGTGCCAGGCGCGGCTGGAGTTGCCGTTGCTTTCGGGATCGACGTTGAACGCGGCCACGCGCAACTGCCAGGCAGGTGACAGGTCGTACTTCACGCGCACGCCGAGGTGGGCGTTGGGGTAGTTGGTCCAGCCACTGCCGCCGGACATGTTCAGCGGGTGGCCGCAGAAGCCGGCGTTCATGAAGTTGCACAGGATGCCGCTGTCCAGGCCGCCGAGGTCGTTGCCCATGGCCATGTAGCCGAGCTTGACGTTGAGCGCCGGGGTGAACAGCGTGCGCTCGTAGCTCAGCTCGGTCAGGCGGGTGTACAGGCCGCCGAAGTTTTCCTGGATTGGCAGGCGGTTGCCTACCAGGTCTTCCGAGGCGCTGTTACCGCGGCGGTCGTTGATGGTCAGCTGGACCTTGCCGCCGTTGTCCAGGCCGTACAGGTTCGACAGGTCGAACTGCACGCCCAGCTTGACGTTCTGCGAATAGCGCGCCGAACGGTGCAGGCCGCCATGGGCGTTGTAGGCGGTTTCACCGCTGTAGTCACCGGTGATCTTGACGCCGTCTTCTTCGAGTTGATGGCGCAGGCCGCCCCAGTCACCGGTCAGGGTGCTGCGGGTCATGAGGTCGTCGCTGGCAAGGGCAGTGGTGCTGGCCAGGGCCAGCAGCAGGGTGGCGGTGATGCGAATTGCGGATGGCATTACAGAATCTCGGATTGTCTTTGAGGGGCATTCGCGGGCAAGCCCGCTCCTACAGGGGCCTTGTAGGAGCGGGCTTGCCCGCGAAGCAGGCGACGCGGTCTTACGGCAGAGCGTAAGAAATCACATAGTCGCCGCGGTCAGTCGACTGGCGGGCGCCGCCAGCGGTGATCACCACGTACTGCTTGCCGGTCTTCGGCGAGACGTAGGTCATCGGGCCGCCCTGGCTGCCCACTGGCAGGCGAGCCTTCCAGATTTCGTTACCGTTGCTGCTGTCGTAGGCGCGCAGGTAGAAGTCCTGGGTACCTGCGATGAACACCAGGCCGCCTTGGGTCGACAGGGTGCCGCCAAGGGTTGGCAGGCCGATCTTGATCGGCAGGTGCATGCGGATGCCGAGCGGGCCGGTGTCTTCAACGGTGCCTACCGGCACCTGCCAGGCCACCTGGCGGGTTTTCATGTCGATGGCGGTCAGGGTGCCGAACGGCGGTGCCTGGCATGGAATGCCGGCGACCGACAGGAAGCGGTTCTTGTTCACGGCATACGGGGTGCCCTTGAGCGGTACCGCGCCCATGCCAGTGTTCAGTGCTTCGCCACCGGAAGCCGCGCCACCTTTGTTCTGCGACGGGATCATCTGGATCCACAGGCCCAGACGCATGTCGTTGACGAAGATGAAGCCATGTACCGGGTCGGTAGAAATGCTGCCCCAGTTCATGCCACCCAGCGACCCCGGGAAGCTCAGCGACAGGTCGGTACCCGGCGCGGTGTACAGGCCGTCGTAGCGCATCTTCTTGAAGTCGATGCGGCACAGCAACTGGTCATACGGGGTGGCGCCCCACATGTCCGATTCGGTCAGGGTCTGCGCGCCGATCTGCGGCATGCCCACCGACTTGGGCTGGGTTGGGGAGTACGGCTCGTTCGGGATGTTGCTTGGCTTGACCGGTACTTCGTCGACCTGGGTCAGCGGCTTGCCAGTGGCGCGGTCGAGCACGTAGATCTGCCCGGCCTTGGTGCCGATCACCACCGCAGGTACCGACTTGCCGTCGTCCTTGGTGAAGTCGATCAGGCTTGGCTGCATGGGCAGGTCGAAGTCCCAGAGGTCGTTGTGCACGGTCTGGAACACCCATTTCTGGTTGCCGGTGGTGGCGTCCAGGGCCAGCACCGAAGCGCCGTAAGTGTGGTCCAGTTTGCTGCGCTCTACGCCGTAGATGTCGGTGGACGACGAGCCCATCGGCAGGAACACGGTGTTCATCGCCGGGTCGTAGGACATCGGTGCCCAGCTGTTCGGGGTGCTGCGCACGTAGGTCTTGTCGCCCTGGGGAGCCTGGCGATCTTCCGGGTTGCCCGGGTCGAAGGCCCAGCGCATTTCACCGGTGATCACGTCAAAACCACGGATCACGCCGCCTGGCATGTCGGTCTGGACGTTGTCGGCAACACGGCCGCCGACCACTACGGTAGTGCCGGCCATCAGCGGTGCCGAGGACAGCTGGTAGTAGGAGTCCGGTACATCACCCAGGCCTGCCTTGAGGTCGACCTGGCCGTTGTTGCCGAAGCCCTGGCAGAACTCGCCGTTGTCAGCGTCGACGGCAATCAGGCGGCCGTCGATGGTGTTGGTCAGCAGGCGACGCTGGCAGTTGGCACCGGCCGCTACGCTAACGCCGGTGATCGGCGAGCTGTTCGGCTGGGTTGGCTGGGCGATGGCTGCAGTGGCGTCGAAGTAGGCCATGCCACGGCAACGCTGCCAGACCTTGGACTGGGCGTTGATTTCGTTCTTCCACAGCTCTTTGCCGGTGTCGGCATCGAGTGCGATCAGGTTGTTGTGCGGGGTGCAGATGAACACCTTGCTGCCGATCTGCAGCGGGGTGAGCTGGTCTTCGGCACCGTTGCCGTCACTGATTGCAACGTCGCCGGTTTGGTAGGTCCAGGCCACTTTCAGCTTGTTGACGTTGTCACGGTTGATCTGGTCCAGTGCGGCGAAGCGGCTGCCACCTTCGGTGTTGCCGTAGTGGGCCCAGTCTTTCTGTTCCTTGCCGGTTTCGACCGGGGTCATGCCCGGGCCTTTGCCGGTGGGCGCGACGCTTGGGTGGGCAACGAACATGTTGCCGACCGCGATCACCAGTACCACGGCCATTACCCCGGCTACGCCGTACGCACCGCGCCCGGCGCTGGCGCCGTTGGCACGCGCCAGCAGCGGGTAGACCAGCGCCACGACCATGCCGATTGCGCCAAACATGAACAGGCGCGAGAACAGCGGCCAGAACACCAGGCCCGCATCGATCAGTGCCCAGATGGCAGTACCGACCAGGAACACGGCATACAGCCAGGCACCCGCCTTCTTGCGGCGAGCAATGAGGACACCGGCGATGGCCATGGCCAAGCCGCCGATCAGGAAGTACCAGGAACCGCCCAGACCGGCGAGCTTGACGCCGCCAGCAGCGAGGAGGAGGCCGAGCAGGGCGATGATCACGCCCAGGCCGACCAGGATGAAGTTTGTGGCGCCAGAGGCGCGCGGTGTTTCTTTCATGCCAGGGATCTCAGCAGGTGGAATGCGCGCAGTTTAAGCCCTTAGCTTGCTAATTAACAAGTTGGTACATAATTGAGCGAGGCTGATTGTCGCAGGGCTGAACTTACGAAGATGTGGCCAAAAGTATAGATAAGGTGCTGAAAAGCGCATTGAACGAGGCGTTCATGACGCCTCTTCGATTTGTATTCATGCTTTGGTCGTAAGCCCAACCTTGCACGGCGTCGGGACAACTGCACCTTGTGCGCGGGCAGGCATGGCCCCTTCATACCGGCCATGGGGTGCTGCTGCTATAGAACACCGCGAGCCAGATGGTGGCCGTGCCGGGCGCGGTCCATTCCACGCGGTGGCGGTCATGCGGGGGGATGTCCAGACAATCGCCCGGCGCCAGCAGGCGGGTGTGATGCTCGTGCTCGAAACGCAGGGCGGCAGCACCACTGAGCAACATGATCCACTCGCCTTCGGCCTGGTCGTACCAGAAGCCGGGTGGGCTGGCCTGCCCGCTGGAGACGATACGCTCCACGCGGATGCCCGGGCGGCTGAGCAGTTCGTCGATACGTTCGGCGCTGGCGGGGTCGCAGGGCGGAAGGGCGGTCAGCAGGTTGTTCAGGGTCATGGTAAGCCTCCTTGGAAATGGGTTGATTCCACTATGGACGCAATCGCCTTGGCGCGCGCGGCTTGACCCGCCCGGCTGTTTGTAAGAACTTTCCGAGTTTTTGGAAGACGGGCTGAACATGGACAAGCTGCTGGCGATGAAAATGTTCGTGGCCACTGTCGATGCCCAAGGCTTTTCTGCTGCCGCGCGCAGGCTAGGGCTGGCGACATCGTCGGTGACACGTCTGGTCGATGCCCTGGAAGCGTCGCTGGGCGCCACCTTGCTCAACCGCTCGACGCGCCAGGTCAGCCTGACCGAGGCCGGCGCCCGTTACTACCAACGGGCACGGGGCATTTTTGAAGCACTGGACGAGGCTGATGCCAGCATCGCCGATCGCGGCGAGGAGCCTGTCGGTGTACTGCGCCTGAGCCTGCCAGTGGAGTTCGGCCGGCGGGTCATCGCCCCGCACCTGGGGCCATTCCTGGCGCAGCACCCGGCGCTGGAACTGGACATCGACCTCAGCGACCGCCTGGACGACTTGCTTGACGGGCGTTATGACCTGTCGATTCGCCTGGGTGACCCCTCGCCCAATGACGAGCTGGTGTGCCGCCGGCTCGGCGGTTTTCAGCGTTGGCTGGTGGCCAGCCCGGCCTACCTGGCCGGGCGTGAGCCACTGCAGCATCCCAGGGAGTTGCTTGACCATGCCTGCCTGCGCTTTCGCTATGGGCACAAAGCACGCCCCTGGCGCCTGACCTGTGGCCAGGACAGCCTGGAACTGGACGTAAGCGGGCCATTGCGCAGCGCCAATGCCGACATGTTGCGTGAAACGGCACTGGCAGGCAGTGGTATCGCACTGCTGGCCGACTGGCTGGTACGCGAGGATGTGCTGGCAGGGCGCCTGCAGCGGGTATTCCCCGACTGGCAGGCCAGTCCTGGCGCAGCCAATAGCAGCATCAACGCCCTGTATATGCCCAACCATCGTGGCTCACGGCGAGTAAACGCCTTCATCGACTTTTGCGAAAATTTGCTCATACACGGTAACTAGTGTTGCGCAGTGCGCAAAGCCGCATTGCGCCACCGTCGGATTCTCGGCGCTGACGTCCATGGGTAAGGTGGCCGACATACATCCAACCCTTGTCGAGGAACTTCGCATGAACCCCTCCCTTGCGACAGCGCAACCGGCAGCCGCCAGCCTGAGCCGGGCTCTGGTATTGCTGCTGGCGTTCTGCTGCGGCGCGATTGTCGCCAACATCTACTACGCCCAGCCCATCGTCGGGCTGATCGCCCCGGACCTGGGGCTGTCCACCGAGCATGCCAGCCTGATCGTTTCCCTCACTCAGCTGGGCTATGCCCTGGGCCTGTTATTGCTGGTACCGCTGGCCGACCTGCTGGAAAACCGCCGCCTGATGGTGGCCACCGCGGTCCTGGCCTGTGTCAGCCTGCTGCTGGCAGGCACCAGCAGCAGTGGCCAGGGTCAGCTGTTCCTGGGTTACGCATTGCTGATCGGCTTCAGTTCGGTCTCGGTGCAGATGCTCATCCCGCTGGCGGCGCATCTGGCGCCGGAGCAGCAGCGTGGACGTGTGGTCGGTAACATCATGGGCGGCTTGCTGCTGGGCATCCTGCTGGCGCGACCGCTGTCGAGCCTGGTGGCCGACCACTTCGGCTGGCGTGCGGTGTTCATTGGCGCCGCCGGGGTAATGCTGGCGATCATCCTGTTGCTGTCATTGACCTTGCCGCAGCGGCGGCCCGAGCACAAGGCCAGCTATGCCGGGCTGATGCTGTCGCTGCTCACACTGCTGCGTCGTTATCCGCTGTTGCGCCAGCGTTCGTTGTACCAGGCATTGATGTTTGCAGCGTTCAGCCTTTACTGGACGGCAGTGCCGATGGCGCTTGCCGGGGAGCATGGCCTGTCACAAAGCCAGATCGCCGTGTTCGCCCTTGTCGGCGCGGTGGGCGCCGTTGCTGCGCCCTTGGCCGGCCGCCTGGCCGATGCCGGGCATGCCCGCGCCGGTTCGCTGCTGGCGCTTTTGCTGGCGCCGGCGGCCTTGTTACTGGGGCTGACAGTGCCGGGTTACAGCGTGATTGGCCTGGGCCTTACCGGTGTGTTGCTGGACTTTGCGGTGCAGATGAACATGGTCATCGGCCAGCGTGAAGTGTACGCACTGGACCCGGCCAGCCGCGGGCGGCTGAATGCGGTGTACATGACCAGCATCTTCCTCGGCGGGGCGCTGGGGTCGGCAGTGGCCAGTGCGCTGTTCAGCCAGTTTGGCTGGCATGGCGTGGCACTGGTGGGGGCGGGGTTGCCGGGTGTGGCGCTGGTTGTGTTTCTACTCAAAGCACGCCGGGGTTGAACCGTTACGCGGTGCAGGGCACGGGCTTCGCCCGTGTTCGCGGGCCCGCTATCGGCCAAGCGGCAGCGCCAGGCCAATCAAGGCGAACAGGCTCCCGCAGCAGCGATTGAAACCTTTGCCACCCTTGGCCAGCCATGGCCGAATACGAAACGCCAGGCGCGCCAGCAGGTATTCGACCAGAAACTCGACGCTGGCAAAGGTTGCGGCCATCACCGCAAATTGCAGCACCAGCCCTCGCTGTGGGTCGATGAACTGCGGCAGGAAGGCACCATAGAACAGCAGCACCTTGGGGTTCGCCATGGCCGAAAGCAGGCCCTGGCGAAACAGTCCGGCATTGCCCAGCCGCGCGCTGTGGGCGGTCAGTTCCAGCTGCAGACCCGGACTGCGCCACAGTTGAATGCCCAGCCAGATCAAATAAGCCCCACCCACCCATTTCAGGACGCCCAGCACCGCCGCCGAGGTCTGTAGCAGTGCGCTGAGGCCGAACATGGTCAAGGCGATGAGGGCGCTGAAACCCAATACCCCGCCCACGATGGTGAACAGCGTTCGCCGTGCGCCATAGAGCGCGCCATGGGTCAATGCCAACAGGCTGTTAGGCCCCGGGGTCAGCGACAGGCCGATGCTGGCCAGCAGGTAGATGAGCCAGGTGTCCAGTGCCATGTTGAAAATTGCCTTGTTCGAGAGAGGGCGACAGTCTATGGCGCAACGCTCAAGCTGAAAGAGTAATATCTGGTCATACAAGGGTCTTTTCTGGACGTGGTTTCATGCCGCCTGACATCCGCTTGCTGATCATGCCGTTACCGGATTTTGCCTTGCTGCCGTTTGGCGCCTTTCTCGACAAATTGCGCTTCAGCGCCGACGACGAGGACTACAGCCAACAACGCTATTGCAGCTGGACGGTGGCGGGGCTCAGCTTCGAGCCGGTACCGTCGAGCAGTGGTGCGGTGCTGCAGGTCGAGGCCATTGCCGATCAGCTTGACCTCGCCCTTTTCGACTACCTGGTGGTGTTCGGCGGTCGCAGTGCCATGGCCACCGCGGCGCTGGCGCCACGTTACCAGGCTCTGCTCAGGCAGGCCGCCAAGGCGGGTGTCAAGCTGGTGGGGGTCGACAATGGCGCCTTCCTGCTGGCTGCCTGCGGCCTGCTGCAGGGGCACAAGGTGGTGGTGCACTGGCGTCACGAAGCCGAGTTTCGTGCTGCTTTTCCGCAGTTGCAGCTGCTGCGCGAGCAGTTGTACTGCATCGATGGCAACCGCATCACGTGCGCCGGTGGCACTGCCGCCATAGACCTGGCCGTTGCACTACTGTCACGCGCTTGCGGGCGAACCCGTGCGCTCAAAGGGCTGGCTGACATGCTGGTGGACGAGACCCGTGACAGCCGTCACGCCTTGCGCTCGCTGGAGCTGGGTGCTGGTCAGGGGCGGCAGGTGCAGCGGGCGCAAGCGCTGATGCGCCATCACCTGGGCACGCCGTTGGCCGTGGAGCAGCTGGCCGCAGAACTGGGCATCAGCCGGCGTCAACTGGACCGGCAGTTCCAGGCCAACCACGGTATGAGCACCAAGGCCTGGTGGCTGGAGATGCGCTTGCAGCAGGCGCGCTGGCGTTTGCTCAACTCCAGCCACAGCCTGGCGCAGATTGCCGATGAGGTGGGCCTGGGTGATGCCAGCTACCTTGGCAAGTGCGTGCGGCGTCGGTTTGGTTGTACGGCCCTGCAGTTGCGTGCAGGTCATTACCCGCTCACGTGATCTACTGCGGCGTCCCGAACAACCCTGTCCAGTAGATCCCTGCATCGCTCTTGGGGTCTATCGCATAGGCAGCGCCCAGTTCACGGAAGTCCGGATTCATCAGCGTGGCGCAGTGCCCTGGGCTGTCCAGCCAGCCGTTGACGACCTTTTGCGCGGTGTCACGCCCGGCGGTGATATTCTCGCCGATCTGTTGGTACAGGTACCCGGCCAGTTCCGCCCGGTCACCGGGTGTGCGGCCATCTTTATCGATGTGGTCGAAGAAGTTCTGGTTGGCCATGGCCCGAGTGTGGTTGGCGGCGACCCCGGCCAGCACTGTGCTCCAGCTCAGTGGCGGGGCGGCGGCAAACGGCTGGCCGCCGCATTGCCGTGGCACCTTGCGCGCGGCGTTGACCTCCTGCAGAACCTTCTGCCCCTCGGCCTGCCAGTCGCCCAGGCGGCCGCTGAGCAGCGGCCGTGCCAGCACGATACGCCAGTCGCGGCCCTCCTGGCTGACGCCGATATCGACGAATTGCGGATCGAGCACCACTTGGCAGAAGCTTTCCTCGATGGCATGCATGGCGGCGCGTGCATCGCGTGGCCCTGACAGGCTGATGGCCTGGACGCTGACCATGGGGTAGGCGGCGCGGGTCATGGCCTGTTGCAGGTCGCGGGTGCCCTCTGGCGACAGCGCAAGGCGTGTGTCGCTGTTGAGCGGCGGCAGTTCCAACGACGCCTCGCCACCGCAGGGCTGGGCCTTGCTGCGATAGACATTGATCGAATCGATCAACTGCGCCTCTTCGCCGGTGGCTGCCAGCGCCCCGGTCGAAACGACCAGGCCCAGTGACAAGGCGACAACGGATGTCAGGACGCGCATGTGGATCTCCCTATGACTGGCAGCGTCGTGGTGTGCGCTGCTCATCCTACACAAGCCCGGGGCTTTTGGCCCGAGGTCGTGCAAAGCAATGAAAACGCCGGCAATCGTTACTGGCGGCAAAAGAGGGAGTAGACCCCTGGCCAGTGGAAAAGTGCGGTCAGTTGCCAGTCATTCGCATCGAGCCAGCGTTGTCAGCCGTTTGCGCGTCAATGGGCCAACGCCTGGTTCGGCTTGTAGAAGAGGAAGTGGGTGGTCTGCGCCGTCTTGCGATAAGCCTTGGCCCAGTCGGGGTGCACCGTGCGGTCGTGGAAGTACAACGCGCCGCCGGTGGGGTCTTTCAACTGCTGGTTCAGTGCCTTGCGTGCGATCTCTTTGGCAACGTCATAGCGTTGCGGTTCCTCGACCTGGTCCGGGCGCCCGTCACACCACCATGAGAACTGACATGACTTGGTCTCCACACCCTGTTTGACTACCGCGCAGATAGTGTCGGGAAAGCCATCGTGGCCCAGGCGGTTGAGCACCACACTGGCCACTGCGGTCATGTCTTTGGCGTCGGCGCCCTTGGCTTCCCAGTAGATGGTACGTGCCAGGCAGGTGATGCTGTCATCCAGCGGCGCCTGGCCAGCCGGGTCCACTGCCTGCGTTTCGCCTGGGGTAAGTTTCTCTGCCTTCCTGGGGGGCGGCGCATCTTCAACGACCTTTTCTTCAAGCACTTCGGCCTTGTCCTCGGCAACGGCGGCTTTGGCCGGGTCAGCGGCGTACAGGGGGCCTGCGAGCAGGGCCGAGGTCAAGCCGATCAGCATCAAGTGAAGGCGCATGGGCACATTACCAGGCGGTGGGCAGAATTTCAGTCTAGCCAAGCGTAAGCATTAATACCAAAGGCAGGGTGGCGGCCGCAGCCACGGTCTGCAGGGCGATGAGGGTAGCCATCAGTGGCGCATTGCCGCCCATTTGCCGGGCCATGACATAAGACGACGAAGCGGTTGGCAGCGCCTGGAACAACACCGCCACCACCGCTGCCTGGCCACTCAGGCCGAACAGCCGGCAAACGCCCCAGGTGGTCAGTGGCATGACCAGAAACTTGAACGCCGATGCTGCCATCAGCGGCCGCACCTGCTGGCCGAGGCTGGCGCCCCCCAGGGCAGCGCCGACACACAGCAGGCCCAGCGGCAGCGCGGCCTGGCCCAAGGCCTTGACCGTGGCGTCGATACCGGCCGGCAAGCCCAGCCCCGTGGCCCGTAGCATCAGCCCCCCTGCGCAGCCGATGATCAACGGGTTGGCGAAGATTGCCCGAAGCACTGTGGCTGGCGAACTGTGACGGGCGCTGAAGCGGGCAAACACCAGCACGCAGAGCAGGTTGACCAAGGGCACGATGGCAGCGTTGGCCACCGCCGCCAGGGCAATTCCGGCGCTGCCGTAGATGCCCGCAGCCAGGGTGGCACCGATGTAGTTGTTGAAGCGGATTCCGCCCTGAAACACCGAAGTGAAGTCGGCGCCATCATGGTTCGCCGCGCCCTGATACAGCACCAGCAACACGGCACCGGCCAGGGTCGAGAGCATCAGTGCGCCGGCCATGCCCAGCACCGGTATGCCATCGAGGTTGGCGGTGGCCAGGCCATGAAGGAACAGCGACGGCAGCAGGACGTAGTAGCTCAGGCGCTCGGCACCAGGCCAGAAGCTTTCGGCAAGAAAACCGCGAAGGCGCAGGAAGGTACCCAGGGCAATCAGCAGGATGATGGGGAGCAGGGTGGTCAGCAGCAAGTGCAGCATGGTCAGCATTCCGTGGTCGGGTACGTGCACAGACTACGGGGGCGGATCAATCTGTAAAAACGTTGTTTTCTTCAGTGACCGTTGAGGAAAAATGCATGTTGGTGGGTGCAGATCGCGCTTTGGAGCAGCCTGGCTTCAGGCTTCCAGGGCGGTCTTCAACACCGCACTCAAATGCCGCCGCTGGCTTTTTTCATGCTCCAGCAACACCACTCGCCGGGTCAGCTGCGGCTCGCCAAACGGCAGGCAGGTGGCGGGTGGCAAGCGTTGCAGGTCGTCATCCGCCATGGGAATGACCGCCACGCCCAGGCCCATCACCGCCATGCGCGCCAGGGCTTCCTGGCTGTCCAGTTCCATCAGTTCGCTCACCTGCACCTGCTGGCGGCGTAGCTCCTGCTCGATCTGCCGGCCGGCCCAGGCACGCTTGTCGAAGCGCAGGAATGGCTGGCTGGCCAGCAACTGCGGCACGCTATACCCGGCCAGCTCAGGGCTGGCAATGGCCCAGAAACGGTCCTCGAACAGCGGTGTAAAGTCCAGGTTCTGCGGGTAAGGGCTGACCGGTTCGGTGGTGATCGCTGCATCGAGCTCACCGTCTTCCACGCGCCGCGCCAGCTCCGCCGACATGCCCGAGGCCACGCTGATGTGTAGCTGCGGGTGATGGGCCTTGATCCACACCAGCGCCTTGGGCAAACGCCGCGCCAGCACCGTGTGGATCGCCCCCAGGCGCAAGCGGCCGCGCAGGCTTGGGCCGCTGGCCAGGGCATCGGCCAGTTCGTCATAGGCAGCCAGAAGGCTTTCGGCGCGGGCCACCGCCAACTGGCCAGCTTCGGTCAGCACCACCTGCCTGCGGCTACGGTCGAACAAGGCCACCTTCAGTTCGTCTTCGAGGGTTTTGATGTGCAGGCTGACCGCTGAGGGGGTGAGGCTGAGCAGGTCGGCGGCGCGGGCAAAGGTGCCGTGGCGGGCGATGGTCACCAAGGTGCGCAGGGCTTTCAGGGACATGCGGTTGAGGTCCGGTTCTCAGCTGACAGAGGCATATTGTCAGGCCCGGCCCTCTCGCAGCACAAGGCTGCTACCAGGCCTTGCCGATACGGCTCAGCGACTGCTACGCCCATAGGCCTGGCTGATCCGGTCGATCACCATGGCCAGGGCGACAATTGCCAGCCCGGCCTCCATCCCTTGACCAACATTCAAGGTCTGGATCCCCGCCAACACATCCTCACCCAACCCACGGGCGCCGATCATCGAGGCCACGACCACCATCGACAAGGCCATCATGACCGACTGGTTGAGCCCGGCCATGATACTCGGCAGCGCCAGGGGCAGGGCGATTCGCCGCAACCGCTGCCAGCGGCTGGCGCCAAGGCCGTGTGCGGCCTGCAACAACGAGGGGTCGATCTGGCTCAGGCCCAGTTCGGTCAACCGCACCAGTGGCGGCAGGGCGTAGATCAGCGTGGCGAACACGGCAGGCACCTTGCCCAGGCCAAACAGCATCAGTACCGGAATCAGGTAAACGAACGCAGGTAGCGTCTGCATCACATCGAGGACCGGCAACAGCAACCGCCTGGCCAGTGGCCGGGCGGCCAGCAGGATGCCCAGCGGTACACCCACCAGTACGCACAAACCGGTACTGACCAGCACCAGGGCCAGGGTCTGCAGCAGCTTGTCCCAGAGCCCAAGCATACCGATCAAGGCCAGCAGCGCGACCAGCACGGCGCTGCGCAGCAGGCTGCGGCTGGCGTGCCAGGCCAGCAGACCCACCAGCAACAACAACAGCCACCAAGGCAACAGGCGCAACAGGTTCTCCAGGCCGACCAGCAGTTGCAGCAACTGGTCAGAAAAACTGCGCAGGTGGTCACCGTAGTTCAACACCAACCAGTCGACCAGGCGGTTGATGCTGTCGGCAAAGGAAAACTGCAGGGGCTGCGGGAAACCGCTGCTCACAGGGTGGCCTCGACCTTGGCGGCGATGTCCGCCGGCAGCCAGGCTTTCCACACCTCGCGGTTATCGCGCAGGAAGGTGAGGGCGGCTTCGCGCGGGGGCGTGCGTTTTTCGCTCATGACGGCCAGGGCCTTGTTCAGGCGATCGATGGGCAGGTCGACCTGCTCGAACACGCTGACCAGGTCTGGGTAGTTTTCACGAAAGGCTTTGGACACGCCAATCGACAACTTTGCCGGCAGCGATCGGCTGCCTTTCGGGTTGGGGTTGGCAGGGTCGGTGAGGGTGGCCCAGGCCTGGGCATCGAACGGTGGTTCTTCCAGCCGGATGAGCTTGTAGCGCCCCATCAGCGGGGTCGGGTTCCAGTAGTAGAACAGCACGGGTTTGCCGCGCCGGATTGCCGAGCCGATCTCGGCATCCATCGCGGCGCCGGAGCCACTGCGGAAGTTGCTGTAGAGGCCATCCAGGCCATAGGCCTTGAGCTTTTGGCTGTTGACGGTTTCAGACGTCCAGCCACTTGGGCTGTTGAGAAAACGGCCTTTACCGGGCGATTCGGGGTCGGAAAATACCTGCGGGTAACGCTTGAGGTCCTCGACACTGTGCAGCTCAGGCGCCACGGGCTTCAGGTTGCGTGCGGCATCGCCCTCGATCACATAGGCCGGTACCCACCAACCTTCCTCTGCATTTTTGACCGTATCGCCCAGTGCGAATACCTGGCCGGCCTGTTCGGCCTTGACCCAGGCAGGGCTGCGCCCGGCCCATTCCTCGGCGATCACTTGCAGGTCATTGCGCGCCAGGGCCACCTCCATGCTGACCGTGCTGCCAGGCAGGGTGTCGGTGCTGTAGCCGTAGCCGCGCTCCACGATCAGGCGCAGGATCTCGGTGGTGAGGGCGCCGCTTTCCCAGCCGATGGCACCAAAATGGATAGGCGCAGGCTGTTCTGCCGATGCGGCGCTGTCCGTGCTGGCCAGGCCCACCGTCAACAGCAGCCCGGCCAGGAGCGCTGGAAATCTCTTCATGTAAACCTCGTCGTTCGCCACGCCTTGGCGGTGGGGCAAGTGTAGACGACGAGGTTTTGTCAGTTTCAGGGCCACTGGCGTGGCCCCGTTCGCTTCAGACGCGGAACTGGTCCATCAGCGCTTGCTGCTGGTTGGCCAGGCTGTTCAGCGACTGGCTGACCCGCGCCGACTCGTTGGCCTGGCCAGACAGGGATTCAGTGACATCACGAATGGTCGCCACGTTGCTGTTGATTTCCTCGGCTACCGCGCTTTGCTCCTCGGCGGCAGAGGCGATCTGCAGGTTCATGTCGGTGATCACCGTCACCGCCTGGCCAATGCGCTGCAATGCCGTGACGGCTTGGCCGACCTGCTCCACGCCACCTTGGGCCTGGCGATGGCTGTGGTCCATGGCGCCGACCACTTCGCGGGTGCCGTTCTGCAGGGCTTCGATGACCTGACGGGTTTCTTCCACCGACTCCTGGGTGCGCTGGGCCAGGTTGCGCACCTCATCGGCGACCACGGCAAAGCCACGGCCGGCCTCTCCGGCGCGGGCAGCTTCGATGGCAGCGTTGAGCGCCAGCAGGTTGGTCTGTTCGGCGATCGAGCGGATCACTTCCAGTACCGAGCCGATCTTCTCGCTGTTCTGCGCCAGGCCTTCTATTTCGGCCATGGTGTCGCTCATGTTGGCGGCCAGGGCTCCGATGCTGCTGGTGGTGCGGTCGATTACCGCCAAGCCCTCTCGGGTGGCCTGGTCGGCATCGCGCGCCGCCTGCGCAGCCTGGGCGGCGCTGCGGGCAACGTCCTGGGCGGTGGCGCTCATTTCATGCGAGGCGGTGGCCACCTGGTCGACCTGGCGGTACTGCTGCTCCATGCCGGCGCTGGTTTCAGTGGCAATCGCCGAGGACTGGTCGGCCGTGCCTCGGGCGGCCTGCACCGAGCGTTTGACCTCGGCGATGGTTGGCTGCAACTTGTCGAGGAAGCGGTTGAACCAGCCGGCCAGTTCGCCCAGTTCGTCCTGCTTCTGGTAGGTCAGGCGACGGGTCAGGTCACCTTCGCCGCTGGCAATGTCCTTGAGCATGGCGGCCACGCCGAGGATTGGCCGGGTAACGCCGCGGGCCATCAGCCATACCAGCAGCAGGCCGGCAATGGCGGCGGCCAGGCCCAGGCTCAGCTCCAACAAGGTGCCGCTGGTATTGAGCGCGTCAAGTTCCTGCTTCAGGGTTTCGGCCGGCCCGGTCAGGGCGTTTTCCGGCACATCCAGCAACACGCCCCAGGGCTGGGCGTCCGGGATTGGCCGGAATGCCGCCAGCACCTTCAAGCGCTGCCGATCGTGGAGGATGGTCAGCTTGCCATCGGCCAGCTTGCGCACCAGCTCGGCGCCTTTGCTCGGGTCGACCTGGTCGAAGCGCTGTGCCAGCTTGCTGGCATCGGCGCTGTAGCCGGCCAATAGGCCGACCGGGGTAAGAATGCCGACCGTGGTGCGGCCTTCGTAGAGGCTGCGGCTGGCCTCCTGGCTCAGCGCCTGCAGGCTATTGAGGTTGATGTCGATGGACAGGGTGGCAATGATCTTGCCGTTGACCGCCAGCGGGAACACGATGCTGGTCATCAGCACCTGCTGGCCATCGATGTCGTAGAAGTACGGCTCCACCACACACACCTTGCCGGATGTGCGTGGGCATACCCACCAGGTGTTGGCCGGCTGGCCGCTGGGGCCGATCTCGGTGTTGGCCATGTCATGTTCGGGCAGGGCCATCGAGGTCAACTGGCCAGCGCGTGGCTGAGACCAGTACAGGGCAAAGCGCCCGGTTTCATTGCTGCCCAATTCTGGCTTGCCGGCAAACAGGCTGTCCTTGTTGTCCAAGGCATTGGGCTCGAACACCAGTGACAGGCCGAGCAGGTCGGGGTTGGCTTGCAGTGCAGCGCGCACCTGGCGGGTCATGTCCTCGCGCAGGTCGAAGGCATCGAGAAAGCGCTTTTCGGCCTGCTCGCGCAGGAACAGCACTTGGCGGGCGAAGCCGGCGCCGTACTGGTAGGCATCCATGAACTGGCGGCGAATGTTCAGCGCTTGCACTTCACCTTGTGACTCGATACGCGACTGCGCCGACTCAGTCAGCATCTGCATGCTGCTGGCCTTGACCAGGTCCGAACTGTGATCCATGCGGTACAGCGACAGGCCGACGAGCAAGGTGACGATAGCGGCCAGACAGAGACCGGCGAGCAGGGTGATCTTCCACTGGATGGAAAGTTGTCGCAAAGGCATGAGGGCGGATCCCTTTTTTGGCAGTAAGGGTTATGGCTTTATCTGCGGTGGGGGCGGGAGATGCCAAAGCGCTCCGGCCAGGCACCTCGCTGCCTCCCACAATATCGGCCCCAGCCGTTTTTTCTTTATTCAAACATTCAATTTAAATTTGACCGCCACTAACGCGCCGCATCAAGGCGCTTTTGACATCTGCCGCCTACTGCTTCAGAGTTCGCGCTTTTTTCTGTCGTAATGAGGTAAGCCAACCATGAATGCAGTGATCGCCGCGGTCGGCATCATGCTGATACTCAGCCTGTCCCGCGTGCACGTGGTCATCGCCCTGATCATCGGCGCCCTGGCCGGTGGGCTGGTGGGCGGCCTGGGCATCGAAGGCACGCTCAAGGCCTTCAACGGTGGCCTCGGCGGTGGTGCCACGGTGGCTTTGTCCTATGCACTGCTGGGTGCCTTTGCCGTGGCAATCGCCAAGTCTGGCCTGGCCCATGCGCTGGCCGACCGCGCCCTGGGCATGATCGACCGGCAGGATGACGCCAAGGGCGGCAAGCTCAAATGGCTGATGATCGGCCTGATGCTGGCGGTGGCCGTGTCGTCCCAGAACATCCTGCCCATCCACATTGCCTTCATCCCGCTGCTGGTACCCCCTCTTTTGTACGTGCTGACGCGCCTGCGTATCGACCGCCGGCTGATCGCCTGTGTGATCACCTTTGGCCTGATCACCCCGTACATGTTCCTGCCGGTGGGCTTCGGCAACATCTTCCTCAACGAGATCCTGCTGGCCAATGTTGCCCGCGCGGGTGTCGATGTGAGCGGCGTCAACGTCACCCATGCCATGGCCATCCCGGCTGCCGGCATGCTCGTCGGCCTGCTGGTGGCGGTGTTCATCAGCTACCGCAAGAAACGTGACTATGACCTGGCGCGCATCCAGCAGGTGGAGCAGGTGAGCGTGCGGTACAACCCGTTGACCTTGCTGGTGGCCGGGCTGGCGATCGCTGCAGCCTTCATCGTCCAGCTGTTGCTGGACTCGATGATCATCGGTGCCATGGTCGGTTTCCTGATCTTCTCGCTGTCGGGCATCGTCAAATGGAAAGAGACCGACGATCTGTTCACCGAAGGCATGAAGATGATGGCCATGATCGGCTTCATCATGATTACCGCGTCCGGTTTTGCCGAGGTGATGAAGGCCACCGGTGAGGTGAAGAGCCTGGTGGAAACCTCGGCGCAGTGGATCGACCACAGCAAGGGCGTCGGTGCCCTGCTGATGCTGCTGGTAGGCCTTTTGGTGACCATGGGGATCGGCTCGTCGTTCTCCACCGTGCCGATCCTGGCCGCGATCTTCGTGCCGCTGTGCGTGCAACTGGGCTTCGACCCGTTGGCCACGGTGTGCATCATCGGTACTGCCGGTGCGTTGGGCGATGCAGGTTCGCCGGCCTCGGACTCGACCCTGGGCCCGACCTCGGGCCTGAACGTGGATGGCCAGCACCACCACATCTGGGACACTGTGGTGCCGACCTTCATCCATTACAACCTGCCGCTGCTGGCGTTCGGTTGGTTGGCGGCGATGACCTTGTAAGGCGGGGGCGGGCGTCAGCCCTTGTCGGGCGGCGGCGAGATGCGATTGAGCACGGTGCTGCCGTCCTTGCTGCGGGTTAGGTAGACCGGCAGGACTTTGGGCAGGTTGTTGACCAGGCGCCCCACTTCACGGGTGTTGTAGATGCCGCTGATGCGAATGCGGCCGGTGCTGGCATCGGCCAGTAGCAGCGGGGCGTCGAGATAGCGGTTTATCACTGGCAGCGCCTGTTCCAGGCTCAGGTTGTCGAGCACCAGCTTGCCGCTGCGCCATGCCAGGGTGTTGCCATAGTCGTCGCTTTGCTCCAGCTGCGGCTCGAAGTCGCCCTTGTGGTAGCTGGCCTGCATGCCAGGGCCAAGGCGATAGCCACCGGCACTGCCGTCGCTGGACACCAGCACTGAACCTTCCAACAGGGTGACCTTCACCTGGTCCTGGTACTTCCACACGTTGAACTGGGTGCCGGTGACCCGGGTCTGGCCACTGCCGGCACGCACGATGAACGGGTGGCTGCTGTCGTGTCGCACCTTGAAGAACGCCTCGCCGCGCTTGAGCGTGACCTGGCGCTGGTCCTTGTAGTTGAGGAAGGTGAGTTCGGTGTGGAGGTTGAGCTGTACCGTGCTGCCGTCGCTGAGCTCCACGGTCTGCATGCGGTCACCGGCTTCGAAGTGCTGGTAGTGGTTGGGCAACCAGCCCTGTTCCCACCCCATCCACCCGGCCAGCGGCAGCACTGCCAGGGCGATTGCCGCAGCAGACGCCAGCGGCCGCCAGTTGCGAGGGCGGGCGGTGTGTCTGGCGGGTGGGTTGAAGTCGATGACGGTGGCGCTAGGCGGCAGCAGGTCGGCTGTTTGCCAGATTTCCAGCATCGCCCGATATTCTTCGGCATGCCGCGGGTCGGCCGCCAACCAGTCAGCGAATGTTTCACGCTCGGCCTGCGTGCAATCGTCGGCGTGCAGGCGCATGCACCAATGCGCTGCGGCTTCGGTGATGGCATCGTCTGGGTTGGGATTGAGGCGGTCGTGGTTCATTGCGGCTCCGGGTTTTGCGCATTCTACCCTTGCGGGAGGGCTCCCGAGAACCAATGTAATGGCGAATGACTATCAGTAGTGCCGGTTTTTCGTCGGATTAGCCACGGTTTTTCAGTGTTTGAGAACCCTTCGCGGGCGAACGACGATGCCTGCAATCGCTTCCGGGGCAGGCTGGTGCTGCGAAGAGGTCAGTGTTTGCAGGTACCGGCCTCTTCGCAGCACACGGCTGCCCTTGCAACAAGCGCGTCGGCGACACACCGGTCAGAACTGTGCGGCCTCTAGCCCATAAAGGCTGCCACTACCGGCCCGAATGCTCGCCTCCAGCCCCAACCCCCGCGGCAAGACCCGCTGGAAATAGAACGCCGCACAGGCAAGCTTCGCACCATGAAACGCCTCGTCCTCATCACGTTTGGCCAACGCCACTGCCGCCATCCGCGCCCACATGTACGCATAGGCCGTCAGCCCGAACAACTGCAGGTACTCAACGGCTACCGCGCTGACCAGGTTGGCATCCTCGCCAGCCTGCGACCGCAGCCAGCTGCTGGTGGCCTCGAGCCGCGCCAAGCTCGCCTGCAGGGCCTCGCGGTGCAAGGGCGCATCCACACTGAAGGCTCGCACTTCGCTGGCAAAGCTGGCCAACGCCTGACCACCGTCGGCCAGCACCTTGCGTCCCAGCAGATCAAGGGCCTGGATGCCGTTGGTGCCTTCATAGATTTGCGCAATGCGCACGTCGCGCACCCGTTGCTCCTGGCCCCATTCGCGGATGTAGCCATGACCGCCATACACCTGCTGGCCAAGCACGCAGCTTTCCAGACCGTTGTCGGTGAAGAATGCCTTGGCCACCGGTGTCAGCAGTGCCACCAGGCGCTGGGCATGCTCGCGCTCGCCAGCGTCCTCGGCATAGCGTGCCACGTCCAGTTGCTGGCCAACGTAGACGGCGAACGCCCGACCTGCTTCGGTGAGGGTGCGCATGGTCAGCAGCATGCGCCGGACATCACCATGGTGGATGATCGGGTCGGCCACCTTGTCGTGTGCCTGCGGGCCAGTCGCCGCGCGGCTCTGCAGGCGCTCGTTGGCATAGCGGGCGGCGCTCTGGTAGGAGGCTTCGGCACAACCGATGCCCTGTATGCCGATGGACAGGCGCTCGTAGTTCATCATGGTGAACATCGCTGCCAGGCCCTTGTTCGGCTCACCCACCAGGTAACCGATGGCACCGTCAAAGTTCATGACGCAGGTCGCCGAGGCCTTGATGCCCATCTTGTGCTCGATCGAGCCACAATGGACAGCATTGCGTGCGCCCAGGCGGCCATCGGCCTCGAGCAGGAATTTGGGGACCAGAAACAGCGATATGCCTTTGGCACCGGCGGGCGCATCCGGCAGCTTGGCCAGCACCAGGTGGACGATGTTCTCGGTCAGGTCCTGCTCGCCGCCGGTAATGAAAATCTTGCTGCCACTGATGCGCACGCTGCCATCGGCCTGAGGCTCGGCGCGGGTGCGGATCAGCCCCAGGTCAGTACCGGCATGGGGTTCGGTCAGGCACATGGTGCCGGCCCAGCGGCCTTCGTACAGCGGTGGCAGGTAAGTGGCCTTGAGCGCTTCGCTGGCGTGGGCATCGATCGCCAGGCAGCTGCCTGCGCTCAATGCCGAATACAGGCTGAAGCTGCAGTCAGCCGCGTAGAGCATCTCTTCGAACAGCACGCCGAGCATTTTTGGCATGCCCATGCCGCCGTATTCCGGGTTGCCGCCCAAGCCGACCCAACCACCTTCGCGGTAGGTGTTCCAGGCCTCGCGAAAGCCTTCGGGGGTGGTGACTTGGCCTGCGTCGAAGCACACACCTTGCTCGTCACCGTTGCGGCTGAGTGGGGCGATCAACTGGCCGGTGACTTTGGATGCTTCCTCGAGAATGGCGTCGGCAGTGTCGGCATCGATGCGTTCGGCCAGGGCGGGCAGTCGGGCCCACAGGCCCGAAGCGTTGAATACGTCATGCAGGACGAAGCGCATGTCGCGCAGCGGGGCGGAATAAATGGTCATCGGCAGCTCTTGCAATAGTGGGGGAGGGTTGGGCGTGCGCTGAACCTTCAGGCGCAGCCGTGTGCTGCGCCTGAAAGGGAGCGGCTACGGCATCAGAGGGCCTTGGCGCGGTCGCGCAGCACGTACTTCTGGATCTTGCCGGTCGAGGTCTTGGGCAACTCGCCGAACACCACGGTCTTCGGCACCTTGAACCCGGCCAGGTGCTCGCGGCACCAACTGGTGATGTCGGCTTCACGGGTGTCCTCCCGGCCTGGCTTTAAGGCAACGAAGGCGCACGGGGTTTCGCCCCATTTTTCATCCGGGCGTGCCACCACGGCGGCTTCCAGTACTGCCGGGTGTTTGTACAGGGCGTCTTCGACCTCAATGGTGGAGATGTTTTCGCCACCGGAAATGATGATGTCCTTGAGCCGGTCCTTGATCTCGATATAGCCGTCGGCATGCCACACGGCCAGGTCGCCGGTGTGGAACCAGCCGCCACGGAAGGCTTCGGCGGTGGCTTCAGGGTTTTTCAGGTAGCCCTTCATCACCGTGTTGCCGCGCATGAAGATCTCGCCCAGGGTATCGCCGTCGCGAGGCACCGGCTGAAGGGTTTGCGGGTCGGCGACCATCAGGCCGTCGAGGGTCGGGTAGCGCACGCCTTGGCGAGACTTGATGCGTGCACGCTCTTCCAGCGAAAGCGCATCCCATTCGTCATGCCAGGCACACACGGTCACCGGGCCGTAGACCTCGGTCAGGCCATAGGTGTGGGTGACCTTGATGCCCATTTGCTCCACGGCGCCGATAACCTTGGCCGGTGGTGCGGCGCCGGCGACCATGGCCTGCACCGGGTGCTCGATGGCTGCCTTGGCCGCCTCGGGCATGTTGACCAGCGCGTTGAGCACGATCGGCGCACCGCACAGGTGGCTGACTTTGTGCTCGCGGATCAGGGTCAGGATCTTCTGCGGGTCGACCCGGCGCAGGAACACATGGGTGCCGGCCAGGGCGGTGATGGTCCAGGGGTAGCACCAGCCGTTGCAGTGGAACATCGGCAACGTCCACAGGTACACCGGGCGGTGGCCCATGGCCCAGGTCATCTGGTTACCCAGTGCGTTCAGGTAGGCGCCGCGGTGGTGGTAAACCACGCCCTTGGGGTTGCCGGTGGTGCCGGAGGTGTAGTTCAGCGAAATGGCCTGCCACTCGTCATCGGGCCATTCCCAGGCAAATTCCGGGTCGCCTTCGTTGAGCAGGGCCTCATAGTCCAGCTCGCTGACCGCGCGGCCTTCGCCGTACTCAGGGTCATCCACATCAACCACCAGCGGCGGGTGTTCAAGCAGTGCCAGAGCGCCTTCGATGACTGCATGGAACTCGCGGTCGGTGATCAGCACCTTGGCCTCGCCGTGCTGCAGCATGAAGGCGATGGCCTCGGCATCCAGGCGCACGTTCAGGGTATTGAGCACGGCACCGGTCATGGGTACGCCGAAGTGTGCCTCGAGCATGGTCGGGGTGTTGGGCAGCATCACTGCCACGGTGTCGCCACGGCCAATGCCACGACCGGCCAGGGCGCTGGCCAGGCGCCGACAGCGTTGGTAGGTTTCTTGCCAGTTGCGGCGGATGGCGCCGTGGATGACGGCCGGGTAGTTGCCGTACACGGCAGCAGTGCGTTCGATGAAGCTCAGCGGGGTGAGGGCGACATGGTTGACGGCAGCGGGCATCAGGCCCTGGGCATAGATCGACATGCGGTAATCCTGTAAGGGAGGCAGACGCAGCCTGTGCACCTGGCCCCCGATGGCTGATTGTTAGCTCTGTTCAGGGTGCAGGGGGCGGACGGTGGGCCGCCCCCTCTGTCGCAGTTTTACGCGAGTCGCTATGGTATTAGGAATATCGACTATAGCAATATAGTAAAACTACTATAAAAACAGGCCGCCTACCGTGGATGACACTGCTTACCCCTTGCTTGCCAAAGACCCGCAACCCAGTCTGTTGCTGGCCAGTGATGCAAGCCCGCTGGCACTCAACCCGGCATTGCAGGCCTGGGTCGCCGAAGGGCCCGAGCTGGCTCGCTGGCTGCCGGCCAATTGCGCTGCCCTGGTGCGTGCCTGTCTGCGTCAGCATCGGGCGATCAGCGATGTCGAAGTGCAGGTCGGCGAACGCATCGTGTTGTGGACGTTCATGCCGGACAACCAGGGCCAGCAGGTCCTGGGCCGCTGCCGCGATGCCAGTGAAGAGCGCCATGGCGCACGCGAAGCCAGCCGCGCCCGGCGCCTGTATCGGCTGATCATCGAAAACACCACCGACCTGATTTCCCGGCACAGCCCCGATGGCCGCTTTCTCGATGCCTCACCGGCAGCCTACCGCCTGCTCGGCCTGTGGCCCGAGCAGCTGCGTGGCCTGCCTGTACATACCCTGCTGCATCCGCGCGAGCGGCGTCAGGTACTGCGCCAGGCCGCTGCCGCGCTGGACCAGGACGGCTACCACACGATGACTTGCCGGGTACGCCAGGCGACAGGTGACTACCGCTGGTTCGAAATCGCCAGCCGGGCGATCCGCGAGACCTACACCGGCGCGGTGGTGGAGGTGGTCAGCGTGTCCCGCGACATCACCTTGCGCATCGAAGCGCAGGAAAGCCTGGCGCACAGTGCCCGCCTCGCTACCCTGGGCGAGCTGGCCTCGGGCATCGCCCACGAGATCAATCAGCCACTGGCTGCGGTGGTCAACTATGCCAACGCCAGTCAGCGTTACCTGCAGGGCCTGGAACGTGATCCCCAGGCGCGCGAGCGGGTTGGCCAGGGCCTGCAGCGTATCAGCGAACAGGCCACCCATGCCGCCGAAGTGATCCGCCGTCTGCGAGCCTTCCTGCGCAAGGGGCCGCGCCGCCTGCAGGCACTGGACGTGGCCGAGCTGGCCTGCGAAGCCATGCGCCTGTGCGCCTGGGAAGCCGCGCGGGACCAGGTGCAGGTGGAACTTCGCATGAGCGCTCAACTGCCATTGGTGTATGCCGACCGGGTGCTGCTGGAGCAGGTGCTGCTCAACCTGCTGCGCAATGCCATCGATGCCAATCGCGAGCAGCAGGGTGAGCGGCCGTCACGTATCCTGCTCTGCGCGGCGCGCGATGGCGATGGGGTGCTGGTCGAGGTAGCTGACCAGGGCCCGGGCGTGGCACCCGAGCGGCTGGATGAAATCTTCACGCCCTTTACCACCAGCAAGGCCGACGGCCTGGGCTTGGGCTTGAGCATGAGCCGCAGCCTGATCGAAGGCTTCGGTGGGAGCCTGTGGGCGCGGGCGGGTGACAACGGCGGTCTGGTACTGTGCTGCCGGCTGGCGGTCAGCAGGGAATAAGGGGAGGCAGTGTTGCAAGCAAAAGTGTATGTGGTCGATGACGACCAGGGTATGCGCGACTCTACGGTCTGGCTGCTGCAGTCGGTGGGCCTGCAAGCCTTGCCGTTCGCCAGCGGGCAGGCGTTTCTCGACGCCTGCGTCGATGATGGGCCCGCGTGTGTGCTGTTGGACGTGCGCATGCCGGGACTGGGCGGGTTGGCTGTGCAGCAGGCGATGCGCGAGCGTGGCCTGATGGTGCCGGTGATCTTCGTCAGCGGTCATGCCGATGTGCCGATCGTGGTGCGGGCGTTCAAGGCCGGCGCCTGCGACTTCATCGAAAAACCCTACAACGACCAGTTGCTGCTCGACAGCGTTCAGGCTGCGCTGGAGCACGCCGGGCTGGCGCGACAGGGCGATCAGGCACTGGCCTTGGTGCAGGCGCGCATCGACGGCCTGACGCCGCGTGAGCGAGACGTCTTCGTACCGTTGGCCCAAGGGTTGAACAACCGCGAGATTGCCGAGCTGTTGGGCATCAGCGTCAAGACCGTGGACCTGTACCGAGGCCGGGTGATGAAGCGGTTGCAGGCGGGCAGCCTCGCAGAGCTGGTGGGAATGGCGATTGCTTGCGGGGCGGTGGAGGCGTTGGGCCTGCGAGCACGTTAGCCGCCCTTACGCAGGCCCTGGCAGGGGCGGCATTGTGTGTCGCGATGGGCCGCAGGGCGCGCCTGCGGGGGCGGTGTGAACGGCAGAAAACACGAATATTTCATAGCTGCCTAATGAAGGCTTTGACATTAACTGCCTAAGCAGTAATATTTCTACACACTTAACTGAGCAGTCAACGATGGCCCATTTCTCCCCCGAAAACTTTCAGACCTGCGCCATCGGCATGTTGCTGGGCCGCGCAGCGATCCTCAAAGACCGCATTCTTGACTGGCACCTGGAGTCAGAGGGCGTCACCGCCGCACAGTTCAAAGTGCTGATCATCGTCACCCAGTACCAGGTGGATACCCCGGCCGAACTGTGCCGTTACCTGGGCCTGGACAGCGGTTCGATGACCCGCATGCTCGACCGCCTCGAGCAGAAGGAGCTGATCGTGCGCAACCGCTGCGCCGACGACCGTCGCCAGGTGCGCCTGGCACTCACCGCCGACGGTCAGCGCCTGGCCAACCGCCTGCCGGAAATCGGCGCCGCCGCCATGAACGAGTTGTGCGGCGTGCTGGCACCAGAGGAGCTCAAAACCCTGGAAGGCCTGCTGGCCAAGGTGCTGCTCGGTGCTGGCGACCCGTTGACGATCCGCCGCTTCGGCGACCGTTGAACCCTGTAACGAATTATCCAAGGTATTGTCATGGCCACTCCCACAGACACCCCGACTCCCTCCGTCGCGCCTGAGCCGTCGCGCAAGCGCAAGGCTTGGCTGCTTGGCCTGCTGTTGCTGCTGATCCTTGCCGGGGTCGGTACCTGGGCCTGGTACAGCATTGTCGGGCGTTGGCACGAAAGCACCGACGATGCCTACGTCAACGGCAACGTGGTGGAGATCACCCCGCTGGTCGCTGGCACCGTTACCAGCATCGGGGCCGATGACGGCGACCTGGTCCATGCCGGCCAGGTATTGCTGCAATTCGACCCGGCCGACAGCGAAGTGGCCTTGCAGTCCGCCGAAGCCAAGCTGGCACGCAGCGTGCGGCAGGTGCGGGGGCTGTACAGCAACGTCGACTCGCTGAAGGCTCAACTGGAAACGCGCCAAGCCGAACTGCGCAAGGCGCAGCAGGACTTCAACCGGCGCAAGGTGCTGGCTGACAGCGGTGCGATTGCCGCAGAAGAACTGTCCCATGCCCGCGACGACCTGAGCGTTGCCCAGGCCGCCGTCAACAGCGCGCGCCAACAGCTCAGCACCAGCAGCGCGCTGGTCGACGACACCGTGGTGTCCTCGCACCCCGATGTCATGGCTGCAGCTGCCGACCTGCGCCAGGCTTACCTCGACCACGCCCGCACCACGTTGGTCGCGCCGGTCACCGGCTACGTCGCCAAGCGTACCGTCCAGTTGGGCCAGCGCCTGCAGCCGGGCACCGCGACCATGGCGGTCATCCCGCTGGATCAGGTGTGGATCGATGCCAACTTCAAGGAAACCCAGCTGCGAGAGATGCGCATCGGCCAGCCGGTGGAAATCACCGCTGATGTGTATGGCGGCGAGGTCAAATACAGCGGAACGGTCGACAGCCTTGGCGCGGGCACCGGCAGCGCCTTTGCCTTGCTGCCAGCGCAGAACGCAACCGGTAACTGGATCAAGATTGTCCAGCGAGTACCCGTGCGCATCCACCTCAGCCCCGACCAGCTCAAGGACCACCCGCTACGTATCGGCCTGTCCACCGTGGTTGAAGTCGACCTGCATGACCAGAGCGGCCCGGCCCTGGCCCAGCAGCCACCGCAGAAGGCCAGCTACACCACCCAGGTGTATGACCACCAGTTGATCGAAGCCGACAACCTGATCGCCCGGCTGATTCACGAGAACAGCGCAACCGGCAAGACGGCGCTACGATGAGCAACAACGCCGCTGCCCAGTTCACGCCGCCGAGTTTGCTGCTGACCACCATCGGGCTGTCGCTCGCGACGTTCATGCAGGTGCTCGACACCACCATCGCCAACGTGGCCCTGCCGACCATTTCCGGCAACCTGGGGGTGAGCTACGAGCAAGGCACCTGGGTCATCACCTCGTTCGCGGTGAGCAACGCTATCGCCTTGCCGTTGACCGGCTGGCTGAGCCGGCGCTTTGGTGAAGTGAAACTGTTCATCTGGGCCACGCTGCTGTTCGTGCTGGCTTCGTTCCTGTGCGGTATCGCCCAGTCGATGCCCGAGCTGGTCGGCTTTCGTGTCTTGCAGGGCGTGGTCGCCGGGCCGCTTTACCCGATGACCCAGACCCTGCTGATTGCTGTCTACCCCCCGGCAAAACGGGGGATGGCACTGGCGCTGCTGGCGATGGTCACGGTGGTGGCACCGATTGCCGGGCCGATTCTTGGGGGCTGGATTACCGATAGCTACAGCTGGCCATGGATCTTCTTCATCAACGTGCCCATCGGCCTGTTCGCTGCTGCCGTGGTGCGCCAGCAGATGCGCACGCGCCCGGTGGTCACCAGCCGCCAGCCGATGGATTACATTGGCCTGCTGACCCTGATTATCGGCGTCGGTGCCTTGCAGGTAGTGCTGGACAAGGGTAACGACCTGGACTGGTTCGAGTCGTCGTTCATCATTGTCGGCAGCTTGATTTCGGTAGTGTTCCTGGCGGTGTTCGTGATCTGGGAGCTGACCGACCGGCACCCGGTGGTCAACTTGCGCCTGTTCGTGCACCGCAACTTCCGCATTGGCACCATTGTGCTGGTCGGGGGGTATGCCGGGTTCTTCGGTATCAACCTGATCCTGCCGCAGTGGTTGCAGACGCAGATGGGCTATACCGCGACTTGGGCAGGTCTGGCGGTGGCGCCGATCGGTTTGCTGCCGGTGATCATGTCGCCGTTCGTGGGCAAATATGCGCACCGGTTCGACTTGCGGGTGCTGGCTGGGTTGGCGTTTCTGGCGATCGGCACCAGTTGCTACATGCGTGCCGGTTTCACCAGCGAGGTGGACTTCCAGCACGTGGCCCTGGTGCAGTTGTTCATGGGGATTGGCGTGGCGTTGTTCTTCATGCCGACTTTGAGCATTCTGCTGTCTGACTTACCGCCGCACCAGATTGCCGACGGTTCGGGGCTGGCTACATTCCTGCGAACCTTGGGCGGGAGTTTTGCGGCTTCGTTGACCACCTGGATCTGGATTCGTCGGGCGGACCAGCACCATGCCTATCTGAGCGAGCACATCAGCCAGTTCGACCCGACGACGCGGCATACCCTTGAGCAGTTGGGCGGGGCCAGCCCGCAGAGTTATGCGCAGCTGGAGCAGATACTCAATGGGCAGGCTTACATGATGTCCACGGTGGATTACTTCACCTTGATGAGCTGGGTGTTTGCCGGGTTGATTCTGCTGGTGTGGTTCGCCAAGCCGCCCTTTACCGCCAAGGCGGGGCCGGCATCGGCAGGGCATTAAGTGCTCTCGCTCTCGCTCTCGCTCTCGCTCTCGCTCTCGCTCTCGCTTCGGCTTTTGATTTTGCTTCTAAGCGCGCGATAGCACAGGCGCCGCTGATTGCGACTTCAGGAGGCCGAGCGTAGGGCTTGCGAAGGGAGGTGACGGGCATGGATGCCCGTCAAGCGCTGAGGCCCCATGGATGGGGCCTGCAGCGCGTACTCCCGGGAGC